>DASUHD010000025.1:0-5178 GCA_036273675.1 Ktedonobacterales bacterium
ATGCCGCGGCTAACGCTGCCCATGTGATTACGCTATCGGAGCAAGACGGCTGGCGGTTAAAACCGCGCCTGAACGGCCTCGCCTGCTACGCACGCTCCGCCACAAAACCCGCGCAGGCGGGTTTCAAAGAACTGCCCCCGACTGAGTGTGGCGCGGGGGCGAGCGTCTGGGAAATCCGCGCAGGGCAGGCGCACGAGCCGAGAGGCTCGGAGCGCGCAGCGGCGGCGGCCCAACGGGCGGACTTTGTGGCCGCAGGCCATTGAGGCGCGACTTCAATTGCCAGCCACATTCGTCAGCTAATGGCTGTGGCCGTGCGGGTGCGGGTGCGCGGACTCGCCAGGGTCAAGCTGGCAGTAGAGGTTGCTGCCATCGCAGCGGTCACAGTCGCGGCACTCGAACTGGAGTGTCGTATGCTCGATGGAATAGTCTTTGCGCAGCAATGTGTTGATCTTGACGCGCAGGGCATCGCAGGCGCTGATGGGACGGTCAATCACCTGGATATGCGCCGAGAGGGCGCGCATCCCGCCAGCGATGGACCAGACGTGCAGGTCGTGCACCCCACTCACGCCGGAGATATTCCCCAGATCGCGCAGCAGACGCGTCACATCGACATCGCGTGGCGTTGACTCCATCAGGATCGCAATCGTTTCGCGCAGCACGCCCCAGGCGCCCCAGGCGACCAGCAGCGCGATGGCCAGCGAGATGATTGGGTCGGCGAGATACCACCCGGTCAGCGCGATGACCACGCCGCCGACGATCACCGCCGCCGACGCGGCGACATCGCCGAAGACGTGGAGCATTGCCGCGCGCACGTTGATATTGTGCTGTCCCTGATGGTGCAGACGCAGGCCGATGAAGAGGTTGACGGCTACGCCAACTGACGCCGCGACGAACATAATCCACGGCGTCACCTGCTCTGGCGCTTGCAGCCGATGGATCGCCTCGAATGCAATCCAGACGACGATCGCGATCAGGGAGATAGCGTTGGCAAGTGCGGCCAGAATGCCGACGCGATGGTAGCCATAGGTACGGCGGTCATCGGATGGGCGCTCGGCCTGCCCGGCAGCGAACCACGCCAGCCCCAGCGCCACGATATCGGTCAGCACGTGCCCGGCATCCGAGAGCAGCGCCAGTGAATGCGAGGCAATCCCGCCCACCACCTCGACGAGCAGCACCAGCGTGGTCAGCGCGAAGGCGGTCCCCAGTGCGGCCTTTGGGCCTGCGTGGACATGGGTGTGATTGTCGCCATGGCTGTGTTGTATGGTGCGCGCGCTCATAGCGCCACCTCTTTCACCGGCTCCTTCACCAAAGCAGACTCGGTAGCGGGCGCTTGCGGCAGGCCAGGGAAGAAATCGAGGACGCGCTCAAGCCCGTCGTGCTGCCGCCCATCATCCTGAATGTGGTGCAGGCAGATGGTTAACAGGATGCGGATGTGCAGGTCGTCGAGGCTATAGAAGACCAACCGGCCCTCACGGCGGCTCTTCACCAGCCGGAGGCGGCGCAGGACGCGCAGGTGTTGCGAGACGGCCGACTCGGTGACGCCGGTGATCGCCGCCAGATCGCAGGTGCATAGCTCCTGGCGCAGCAGCGAGAGCGCGATGCTGACGCGCGTCGGATCGGCCAGCGCGCGGAAGGTGTCAGCCAGGGCGACCTGCGAGCGCGCATCCGGCAAGAGCGCGCGACCCTGCGCGGTACGCTCGGGGTCGGCGCCCGGCGTCAGGCAAATATCGTCCGCCACATCCGTCATATCGTCCGCCATCGTCGCGGCCTCTACCCGGCGCGCAACGGTGCTACGCCTCCGTGCCATCGCCCTGTCTCCACTCTCTAGTCTGGAAAAATCGACCAATCGCGTCCGACGATTTAGAGATTACTAAATCATTCTACCATAGGGAAGGTTGATTTTCAATGCTTCTATCAGCGTCCTGGTATGTTGCCTGGTTGGCATCCTCCCACACAATGAGCCTTCGGATAGCCTGTGTGCGGTATGCTATGGGCGGAATGTTCTCAAAGGTCATCTGTTCTCATAGCTCGTGACAGTGGAGGAAACGCTCGTGGTGGTTCGTATCGCAGGCATGTCGCTCCGTGGTCTCTTCGCGCTCAACCTGATTTTGGGGCTGCTCTTCTGGTTCGGCATCGCCGAGCCGCGCTGGCTGGTTCTGATTCATATGCTCGTCGGCGTTCTCTTTGTCGCGGCGATCTGGCTGCTGGGGCTGGCGCAGGGGTTAGGGAAGAATGGCAGCCTGGGGCTGGTTATCGGCACCTTTGTCGTCGGGCTGATTATCGCCATCTTTGGCCTGATACAGCAGAGCTTGCTGCCCACCTCGGCCCACTGGGTGATTCAGGTCATCCACTTGCTGCTGGCGTTTGCGGGCATCGGCATCGGCGAGGCAGCAGCCGCACGCTATCGGCGTGGCGTGGCCGCCGCATCGGCCAACGCGGCCTAGCTGGATCGCCATGGCGGAGCCACTCACGACAACGACAGCGCGCGTCCGGGCGGTAGCGGTTGGCAACCAGATTACGCTGGCAGCGACCGAAGCGGCATTCGTCGTCGAACTGGAGCGCATCGTCGGCCTGGGCGCGCAGTATCTCTCATCCAACCAGCCTAACGTGCTCGTGCTGGGCGAGATGTTGGGGCTGCCCGCGGCGTTTGCGGGGCAACGGGCGCTGCTGGCTCGACACGCGGCCACGGCGCGGACGGCGATGGTCGAGATAGCGGCGGGACTGCTGCCACGGATGATCCGCTGCCGCCAGATGTGGCCGGGCATCTCGCTGCCACGGGCGCTGCTGCTGGCAGCCACCGACGCGCTCTATCGCCCCTTCGCCGAGACGCTCGCGCGGCTGGCGGCACAGTATCGCACCCACCTCGTCGCGACGACGCTCGCCCCACGGGTGCGCCAGTCTGACGACCCGCGCGAGATCGCCCGCTGGGGCAGACGGGGCGCGCAATCGGTCTACCTGCCAGCGGGGCGGGAGGTCTATAACGCCGCGCTGGTCTTCGGGCCGGATGGCGCGCTGCTCCAACGGGTGAATAAGGTCTATCTGACCAGCCGCGAGCGCGAGACGCTAGACCTGACGCCGGGACTGCTGAGCGATGCGCGCGCGATTCCGACGGCGGCGGGTCGCCTCGGCGTCGCCATCAGCCTGGACGCCTTCACGCCGGACTATCTGCGCCACCTGGATGCGCAGGGAGTCGAGGTGGTCTTGCAGCCCGACGCCAACGACCAGGCGTGGGCAGCGCCGTCGAAGACCTGGGAGTGGCAGCCCGCCGAATGGCTGAACTCGGTCCTCGGCTCGATTCAGCCGCTCTATCCGCATCTGCGCTACAATGTCTGCGCGATGCAGACCGGCAATCTGTTCGATGTCACCTTCGACGGCCAGTCCAGCATTACGACGTGTGATGCCCCTGCGCTCTCACGACCAGGCAGCGCCTTTGTCGGCGTGGACGAGGCAGTCCATACGGTGACGGGCGCGACGCTGGCGGGAGGCTTTCTGGCGGTCGCGCCGTGGGTTATGATTGACCCGGTCGCCGTCGAGCCGCAGATATCGCTGAGCGAACGGCGCGCGCGGCTGGCAACGCTGGGGCGCGAGCTGCTGCCGGGCGGCGGCCAAGCGAACCGTTACCGCGAGACGGCGATCTGGGCCGATTTGTCCGTGACGACGGCAACGCAAAGCATTGGCTGAAATGCTGGTTGTTGGTGATGAAGGCGTAGGGTGGAACTCACCACCGGCCCTCTCCCCCTAACCCCCTCCCTTTCAGGGGAGGGGGAACCAGAGAACAACTCAGCGAGGAGATAACACCTATGTCATCTGACAATAGCCAGCCCGACGACGGGGCGTCTGTAGCTGAGCGGATGCGCGCGGAGCACGCGCGACTCGACGCGCTGCTTGCCAGCTTTAGCGATGAGCAGCTCGTCCAGCCGGAGCGGTTCGGCGAGTGGTCGGCCAAGGATATGCTGGCGCATATCACGTTCTGGGAGCAGCGCCTGATCGCCTACGTCAACGGCGCGAAGGAGAGCCTCGTCCAGCCAGACGAGGACGAGCAGGCGGCGATTGACCGGATCAACACCGAGGTGCTGGCCGCCAACCGCGACCGCCCGCTTGCCGAGGTGCGCGCCGCCTTCGACGCTTCGTATCAAGAGGCGCTGGAGCTGGCTGAATCGTTGAGCGCGGAGGATCTGGCCGACGAGGTGCTGTACAACCTCCTCGCGGGCGACACCTTCGAGCACTATCGCGAGCATATCGCGATGCTCGAAAAATAAGACAATGAAGAACAGTAAGGAGTAGCGATTCATGAGCGACGAGACGATGACCTTGAAGCAGGTCTATGCGGGCTGGGATGTTTACTCCCGCTATCTGGTCGAGGCGGTGGCGCCGCTGACGCCTGAGCAACTGGAACTGCGGCCAGCGCCCAACCTGCGCAAC
The DNA here is from genome assembly GCA_036273675.1 of Ktedonobacterales bacterium. Lineage (GTDB taxonomy): Bacteria > Chloroflexota > Ktedonobacteria > Ktedonobacterales > JADMIN01 > DAHUXT01. Next base: position 4,423 of record DASUHD010000025.1, read on the forward strand.
GTCTATGCCATCGTGACGCATATCATCGGCGCGCGGGCGCGTTGGTTTTCGATGCTACTGGGCGAGGGCGGCGAGACCATGGCCAGCCTGACCACCTGGGATCGCCGCGGGGAGCCGAGCCGCAACGCCGCCGAGTTGGAGCGGGGGCTGGAACAGTCGTGGGGCGTCATCAGCGATTGCCTGGGCCGCTGGACGCTTGCCAATCTGGCCGATACGTTCCCGAATGACGAGCCAGGCCCCGGCGAGCCTGAGGCGTTCACGCGCCAGTGGGTCATCTGGCACCTGATCGAGCATGACCTGCATCACGGCGGCGAGCTATTTTATACACTGGGCATGAACGGCCTGCCGACGCCTGATTTATAGGAGAGTGCTACAAGGATGCTTTCACGGCCCATCGCGCGTGGTGTGGGGATCGTTGCCCTGCTGCTTGCTCTTGGCGTCTTTGGCTACTGGGGCGTCTGGCTACCCTTGCACAGCAGCGGCTATGACTTCACAGGGCCATATGAGGCGGGCTATGCGCTAGCGCATCAAGCCTCGCTCCAGGCCTACGACGTGCATCTGCAGCGCATCTTTAATAAGCAGGTGCTGCACCTTCCCGATGGGCCATCCGATTTTCGCTGGACGCCGCCCTCTGCCGCGCTGCTGATCCCGTTCGGCTACCTCCCGTATGCGGCGGCGCGCATCCTCTGGTGGGCGCTCTCGCTGGCGGCTCTGCTGGCGAGTCTCTGGCTGCTGGCGCGCTGCGTGACGACGACC
>DASUHD010000026.1:0-14398 GCA_036273675.1 Ktedonobacterales bacterium
ACGTATGTGTTACAGCGCAATCCGGCAGCGCAACACACCGGGCGCGCATTGCACGGCGAGCGTGTCGTCGTCCAGCCGCCAGGACGCGCCGAGGGTCGCGTCGGCCTCGTAGCTCAACGCCGCGCGTACCACAAACACGCCATCCCCCGCCACGAAGCGGATTTCCTCGCCACGCTCGCCGACGCCTGCGATGAAGCGATAGGCCCGCCGCGCCGACCACGCGGGCGTGATGATGTAATCGTCCTCGGTGGGCCACGACTGGTAGCTGGTGCGTGAGGCATCCTGCGGCTGGGGCTGGAGTGTTCCCGCATCGAGTCCAAACAGCGCCTCGGCCAGCAGCTCCCCGCCGCGCCTGGCGCAGACGAGATCCAGCATCGCTTCGGTCGTGTTATCTGACATGGCAACGTTTTCCCGGAGCACAATCGGGCCGGTGTCGAATCCCTCATCCATCAGGTGAATGGTAACGCCGCCTGCCTCGTCGCCATCGTGGAAAATCCAGAAGAGGGGATCGGGTCCGCGATGCGCCGGGAGCAGCGACGGGTGAACGTTGAGGCAGCCAAGCCGGGGCAGGCGCAGCAGCGACGCGGGCAGCCTGCGCGAGAAGCAGGCGACGGTGATGGCATCGAAGTGAAGTGCGGCCAGCGCGTCGGGGATGTTGGGTCCGCCCAGTTCCAGCACCGGGATATCGCGCTCGGCGGCGAGATCGAGGATGGTACGTGACGCGCCGCCAGCCAGCATGATCCCACGCGCCATTGACCTTCGCGGCAGCAGAAGCGGCGGCTGACCCGCACGTCCACGTAACGCGGGGAGCGCGACCGCCACCACCTCGACGCCTGCCCGTAGCAACCCTTCCAGCACCGTCAGCGAGAATTTGCCCGTCATGCCGCAGAAGACGACGCGCACCGCCGCCGATGGAGCAGGGTCGCGCGCGTCATCCTGGCGATTCATGGCGATTATCCGACTTATCGCTTGGCTTACCGTCGGCCCATGCCGTAGTTGGGCGCCTCTTTGGTCACCATCACGTCGTGCGGATGGCTCTCGCGCAGGCCCGCTCCGGTCATGCGGATGAAGCGGGCCCGCGTCTTGAGCGCCTCGATATCCTCCGCGCCAACGTAGCCCATCGCCTGCCGCAGCCCGCCGACCAACTGGAAGATGACATTCGAGAGCGCGCCTTTGTACGGCACACGCGCCTCTATGCCCTCGGCGATCAGGCGCGATTCATCGCTGACACCTGCCTGGAAGTAGCGGTCTTTGCTATAGCTGCGGCGTTTCATCGCGCCAATCGACCCCATGCCGCGATAGTCTTTGTATCGCTCGCCCTGCGAAATGATCAGCTCGCCGGGGCTTTCTTCGACGCCCGCCAGCAGGCTGCCCATCATCACCGAGTCGGCGCCCGCTGCGATAGCCTTGGCGATATCGCCGGAGTACTGGATGCCGCCGTCGCCGATAATGGGAACACCGCTCTTCGCGGCAGCCTGGGCGCAGTCGAAAATAGCGGTAATTTGGGGAACGCCGACACCAGCCACCACGCGCGTTGTGCATATGGCGCCCGGTCCCACGCCAGCCTTCACGGCATTTACACCCGCTTCGATCAGTGCCTGGGCCGCCTCGCCCGTGGCCACGTTGCCCGCGACGAACTGCACCTTGCCGCCGAAGGTCCGCACCAGCTTCGCGACGCCGTCGATCACCATGCGCGAATGGCCGTGCGATGTATCGACCACCAGCACATCTACGTCTTCGGCGATCAGCGCCTCGGCCCGCTCGAACGTATCGCCGCCGACACCGAGCGCCGCGCCAACGCGCAGGCGGCCCTGGCTGTCCTTGGCGGCGTTGGGATACTGGATCTTCTTCTGAATGTCCTTGACGGTAATCAGCCCTTTGAGCAGACCATGCTCGTCTACTACAGGAAGCTTCTCGACCTTGTGGCGGTGCAGCAGTTCGTTGGCCTCGGCCAGCGTGGTGCCAACCGGCGCGGTGATGAGACGCTCGTGCGTCATCAACTCGCGGATCGGCCGGTCAACCTCTTGCGCGAAGCGGATGTCGCGGTTGGTGAGGATGCCGACGAGGCGGCCATCCTCGTCGGTGATGGGAATGCCGGAGATGTGGTATTTCTTCATCACATCGAGCGCGCTTTTCAGCGAGTCATCCGGGCCAAGGGTGATTGGGTCGGTAATCATGCCCGACTCTGAGCGCTTGACCTTATCCACTTCGCCCGCCTGATCCTCGATGGAGAGGTTGCGGTGAATAATGCCGATGCCGCCCTCGCGGGCGAGCGCAATCGCCAGCCGCGCCTCGGTGACGGTATCCATCGCGGCGGAAGCGATGGGAATGTTCAGCGTGATGTCAGTGGTGAATCTGGTGGCTGTGCGCACATCGCCGGGCAGCACATACGATTCCGCGGGCAGCAGCAATACATCGTCGAAGGTGAGGCCTTCCTTGCCGAACTTCCAATCCCAGTCGTGCTCAGCCGTCATGTTGGCGCATACCCCCTTGCCGTCACCGGCGCTCTCGCGGCATGCCCGACACGCGCTCAGGATACAAAAAGCGCCCAGCGCGACGCGGTACGTCGTTCACTGGGCCTGCCGCATGTGTCCCGCATGTCCTGCATATGTTGGGCGCCTGCCGCTCTCCTCAATCTCGTGTGTATTTGAGGTATCTTATCACGTGCAAAGAATCAGCGTCAACGCGCCAGCGAGCGTGCGGCCCCTACCCCAATTGTGTAAGATAGTGTATGATACCTGCCACGTCCCAGCGCGTCATCCTGACGCCCGGCGATATCCCTGACCTGACATCTTCCAGAGTAAAGCGAGCGCCATCATGGATTCTCCCTCGTCCGATCCTGCCCCCACTCCAGCGTCCAGCCTCGTCCCCGAAAAGACCGTCAACGCCTTTCTCGAAGACCTGCGCGCCCTGGTCAACATCAACTCAGGCACCTATACGCCCGACGGTGTCGCGCAGGTGGCGGCATACATGCGGGCGCTCTTCGAGGCGACTGGCTGCGAGGTAGAGCTGATTCCTGGCGAGCGGATGGGGCCGCAGCTCATCGCCCGCCGCACTGGAACTGGTCAGGGGCATGTCCTCATCATCGGCCACATGGATACCGTTTTCCCCGATGGCGAGGCGGATCGGCGCCCATTCGACATCCACGACGGCTGCGCCTATGGGCCGGGCGTCTTCGATATGAAGAGCGGCCTGCTGGTCGCGGCGTACGCGATTTGCGGGCTGGTCGAGCGGGACGAAGCGCCGTGGGAGACGCTGACGATGATCTGCAACCCCGACGAGGAGATCGGTTCGCCCGAAAGTCATGAGTTGATCGAGGCCGAGGCGCAGAAGGCCGATGTCGCGCTGGTGCTTGAGCCAACCTCAGATGTGGCCCGCGTGACCGTCGCGCGCAAGGGGGCAGCGACCTACACGCTCGAAATCCACGGCGTCGCGGCGCACGCGGGGGTCGAGCCGCAGCGCGGGCGGAGTGCGATTCTGGAGATGGCGCACCGCATCGTGGCGCTCCATGCGCTCAACGGGACGATACCCGGCGTGACGGTGAATGTGGGTGTGGTGCAGGGGGGCGAGCGTCCCAACGTCGTCGCCGAGGCTGCCTATGCCGAGATCGACGTGCGCGCCGCCGACGAGGAGGGCGTCCAGGCCATCGAAGCGGCGCTGGCCAAAGTGGTCGCCGATACCAACGTACCCGATACCACCGCCGCGCTAGAGGGCTTTTTCGCGCATCGCCCGTTCACGCAGAGTCCGCGGAGCGCCCGCCTCTTCGCGCTGGCAGCCGAGGCCGCCACCGAGTTGGGCATCACGCTACGGGGCGAGCCGACAGGCGGCGCGTCGGACGGCAACACCACCGCCGGCCTGGGTATCCCAACGCTGGACGGCCTGGGGCTGGTCGGCGGGCTGGCGCACAACCCCGGCGAATACGTCGAGATCGCCTCGATTGCGCCGCGCATCGCCCTGCTGATGGGCCTCCTGCGGCGGCTCAACGGCGCGGACTTGTCGGTATAACGCAAAATGCTTCCCCTTCTGCACTAGCTGGAAAGGGAAGCATAGGATGTAACGCACAGATCGGACTATTGGTTGGTCGCGGACATGGCATAGGTCGGCGCATGATCAGGGCGAACCAGCACGTCGTCTCTATGCGCGCTGCCGCGCCCTCCGGTCACAGTGAGATGCCGCCTGCCACCGTGAAAAGCGCTTCGTCAAAGACGCCGCCGCTGGGCGCGTTGGCCGAGACCAACGCGGGATATGCCACGCCACCCGAGAATGAGGTGGACATGTAGTCCCCGACCATAAATCCCTGGTTGGTGTTCGCCAGCCACGTCAGCAACATCGGCCCCGCGAGCGTCTGCGGGGTAGACCAGGTTGCCCCGCCGTTGACCGACGCGATAAAGCCGACCTCAAGCTGGCAGGTCGCTACCGTGCAGTTGGCCGATGGGTAGAAGTAGTAAACCAGCCCGAGATGCGCGCCGCCGAGCGATGTGGCATGGTCTACCCCCAGGCCCGGAATGAAGTGGTCGACGCCACTGGCAATCGGATCGGCTGGAATGCGCGTTGGAGGGCTCCAGGTGACGCCGTCGCCCGATGTGCTGAGCACCAGATCGTTGGTCGCGCATTTCACCTCGAAGCGGCAGTCGGGCCAGACGACATAGAGAGTCCCCGCCGCGTCAACATCGGCGGAGATGAGCGTTCCCGAGCGGAGGTTGCCGGGGATTGGCGCGAAGTCCATATGGGTGATGATCAGCGCTTTACTCAGGCTCGCGCCGCCGTCTTCGCTGGTGAAGGACATCAGTGTGCCTGCTTTGCTGGCGAAGCCGTTGATCGGCACGACTACCTTGCCGGAGGACTGCACCAGTGGCTGGCCGCCAATGCCACGGGCGTTGTCAGGGGTGGAGAGCGACGCGCCCCAGCTCTGGCCGCCATCGGTCGAGGTGCTCAGGCGGATCTGGTCGTTGTGGGTGGGGACGTCAAACTCGGTATAACAATGGCCGTAGAACGGGCTGGTTGCGCTATTGTCGCAGACCGACCAGTTCTTGTCGTTGAACGCGCCCGTTGCATTCACCGCAACCGGCGCGCCCCAGGTCAGCCCGCCATCGGTCGAGCGGCTTACCACTACATCCACCTGCGCCCCGTTCCCATTGGGAAAGAGGCCGAGATACGAGATCAGCCAGACGTTGTGGCGCGCGTCGAAGGCTACCGATGGATCGCTGGCGCGGGCATAGATTCCCGCTGGTGTCGCGAAGACCGTAGTATCGGGCAGGAATCCGCTGGTCCAGGACCTCCCACCATTGGTAGAGGTGGCAAAGCCGATGTTGGAGCTACCACCGCTAAAAAAGCGACCGACCTGCACCGCCATGACGATAGTCGACCCAAAGGAGTAGGTATCCGGTTCGACTTCGGTTGCATGCTGGCTGGTCGTGTTTGTGTAGGGATCACTGCTGAGAAGCAAAAGCCTGGTCGCCGCCTGGGCGGGTGCGGCGAAAGCAACTATCATTGCAAGCGTGAGGGTCAGAGCGAGGGCTGGTGTGAGGGCAAGTGTACGAACTGTGCGGATGTGTCGAGCGGCTGATGCGAAGGCTGCCAAACGAGCCAAACGAGCCATACGAGATCCTCCTGATGCTCTGTACTCCACATGGCGCCGCGCCGTGAAGACGCAGATAAGCCAGGTGAGAGCATGCATTACGCATCGTGTGATGCGACACAGTGAGGGGCGCTACGAGGCCTGCTCTTGTGAGGCAAGAGCGTTCCTACCAGGAACTACCCTGTGGGCTATCCGTCCACAATGTCCTACAATGCCGCGCTAATTCTGCCAGAGGATAGGCACATCCCCAACCCCATCCCAACATCCCCAACCACGGCGCCTGCTGGCCGCGCCCCCGAGGGAACCCAACGATACCTAACAATCCCTGATGAGCAAGCATTGTAGCACATTGTGCGGCACGAAAGAGAATATGGCGGCTTACCCTATGCGGACGGAGCGAGGCCGCTGAGCCAGACCGTGCATTGCTCGATGGTCAGGCAGCCGCAGCTCATCCCCTCGCGTAGCAGGCTTTGCATCGCGTGGATGCGTGTCACTTGCGCCTCCAGTTCGGCGAGTTTGCGCTGGACGAGCCCCCCCCACCGCACCGACGGCGGCGTGCCAGCCTCGAAGCCAAAGAACAGCTCGCGAATCTCGCCGAGAGTAAATCCGGCCTGCTGTGCGTACGCGATTACCCGAAGCCGCTGAACCGTGCTGAGATCATAGCGGCGTCGCCCGTTGAGTCGCGCGGGCGCTGGCAAAAGCCCGATTTCCTCGTAGTAGCGGATGACTGAGGTGGCGATTCCCGCCCGGCGCGCGACCACCCCTATCGCCAGGCTAACCTCGTTACTCGATTTCACTGCGTCGATTGGGTCGCATCCATCGCTATCGTTCGCCGCCATAGCCAGTTCTCCCCTCCGTCCACCAGATTTCGCAATTCGGGTTGCTCACCCCCTTGACTTCAAGTGTACTTGAAGAGTGTACGCTGCTGAGCGAGGGAAAACCACCCTCAGGCGATTACATCTTCTCCCATAACAGTGGCAGAAAGGAGCGTTTGACGATGTCTGATGGTTCTGTAGATATCCCAGTAGCATGCAGTCTTACAGCGGCTGAGCTGGAGGTTCGTGGCGACGAAAATGCGGAGTTGTTCGCGCATGCGCGTACTGTAGAGGAGCTAGCCGATGGCTATCGCTTCTCCTTCCCAGCGGACGATGATGGCATCCCCACGCTAGTGCGATTCATCCTTGCCGAGCGAGCATGCTGCCCGTTCTTCACGTTTGAGATGCAATTTCCATCGCCGCACCAGGTCGTCTGGGTAGCGATTCGCGGGAACGAGGAAGCCAAAGCGATTGTGCATGATGCGCTCGTGCCGAAGGTCACGGCTATTAGATAGACGCTACCAAGGCTGAGTCTACGCATAAGCAGCAACTATAAACAGGCGGAGGGCAGCCTGTAAGGTACGGCTACCATCCGCCTGGAACCATGCGTGTTGTTTGTGTTGTTTGTGTGCGCCGAGATTAGACGTATCGTGAGTTGCGCGGGCCGACGAAGATCGTGTTGGGGTTGAAGTACGCCATGATCATCAGCAGAATCCACAGCGCGAACATCACAAACCCTACCACGCCGCCAAGCAGCCCGAAAAAGAAGCCGATCACCCAGATGTGGCTCAGCCATCCGGCAAGCAGGCCAATGAGGGCCAGGCCGCCGAAGATAATCACCGACTGCATCGCATGGCGGCGGACTGTCTGGTTGCGACGCTCCACGAACAGCAGAATCAGCCCCGATACCCAGATGAACGCGTATGCGAGCACCCGCTCCCAGCGCTCGTCAATGCCCAGTGTGGTCGGGCTGGAATAATTCTGGTTGTACATTGTTCTGCCACTCCCTAGAGATGCTTGCTGAGGAGATTGTGCTCGTCACTGCCGCCGGTGGTTCATCGCTCCGGCTCTCCCTCAGTGATTCTCCCTTCAAGTGCTACGTGCCGGATTGCACGAGGTTGCATCAAATACTATACCTGCTTTGTGACCCATTTTGTGACCCATTTTGTGACCCATTCTGGGGAGGGCGGATGTGCTATCATATCGAAGGCGAAACGAGCAAGGCGTTTCGGCAACCAGCGCGTGTCTTTGCCTTCGGCAGCGTCGCCGGAGCCAGATGTGAGAAGAGGGTGTCCTATGGCGGGCGTGGTCAGGCGAGAAATGCTCTCGAAGCGCGTGCGTTCCATCAAACCGTCTGGCATTCGTAAGTTCTTCGATATCGCCGCGACGATGGGCGACGTGATCTCGCTCGGCGTGGGCGAACCCGACTTCGTCACACCCGATCATATCCGCCAGGCAGGCATAGACTCCATCAACGCGGGCGAAACTCACTATACCTCCAACTGGGGGACACTGGCGCTGCGCCAGGCCATCAGCGAGAATATCGAGCGGCGCTACGGTGTCCACTATGACCCCGCGACCGAGGTGATGGTGACGGTCGGTGTCAGCGAGGGCATCGACGCCACGCTCCGCGCCATCCTCGACCAGGGCGATGGGGTGGCTGTACCCGACCCTGGCTACGTCGCCTATGAGGCCGATGTGACGCTGGCGGGCGGCAAGGTCGTCCCGGTGCGTACGCATGTCGAAGAGGAGTTCGAGGTACGCGCTGCTGCCCTCGACGCTGTGCTCAACCAGCATACGAAAGTTGTTCTGCTGGGCAACCCCAACAACCCGACTGGCGCGGTCATCGCTCGCCCGGAGTTGGAGAAGATCGCCGCGCTCGCCGTCCGCAACGACCTGCTGGTCATCAGCGACGAGGTGTATAGCCGCCTGGTCTACGGCGAGGAGCACGCCTGCATCGCGGCGATGCCGGGCATGCGCGAGCGCACGGTGCTGGCGGACGGCTTCTCGAAGGCGTACGCGATGACTGGCTGGCGCGTTGGCTACCTTTGCGCTCCGGCCCATCTGCTCGAAGCGATTCTCAAGGTCCACCAGTATGCCATTATGTGCGCGCCGACGATGAGCCAGGCCGCCGCTCTCGAAGCGCTGCTCCATGGCGAGGACGACGTGCTGGCGATGGTCGCCAGCTACGATGAGCGGCGCAAGCTGATGGTGAACGGCCTCAACGCGATTGGGCTGGACTGCTATATGCCGCGCGGCGCGTTCTATGCCTTCCCGTCCATCGCCCGGACGGGGATGACCTCGGAGGAGTTCGCGGAGAAGCTGCTCTTCGAGGAGAAGGTAGCGGCGGTGCCAGGCAGCGCGTTCGGCGAGGGCGGCGAGGGCTTCATCCGCTGCACCTACTGCACGGCGCAGGACAAGATCAGTGAGGCGCTCGAACGTATCGGGCGCTTTGTGAAGAAGTATTCGTGACGGAGAAGGCATCCGGCGAGGAGGGCAGTCCCGGCCTTGAAAGGCCGGGGTCAATGGTTGGGCGCAAACGCCCGTATGGGTCGCATAGCGGCCCTGCTCACCCTCCGGGCGAGGTGACCATTCATGGCTCTGCTCGCAATTACTCCGGCCATGTATGGCCGAGAAAGTGCTCGAAACCCTAGCTCGAAGGAAGATATATGCCTGCCGCTATGCCCAAAACCGATGTGGAGTACGAGGTCACTATCGGCCTGGAGGTCCACGCGCAACTGCTCACCGAGAGCAAGATGTTCTGCCGCTGCTCGACCGACTACGCCAACGCGGCGCCGAACACCCACAACTGCCCCATCTGTATGGGGTTTCCGGGGACACTGCCGGTCATCAACGAGCAGGCGATTGACGACACCATCATGACGGCGCTGGCGCTCAATTGCCACATCGCCGAATACTCGAAGTTCGACCGCAAAAACTACTTCTATCCCGACCTCCCCAAGGGCTACCAAATCTCGCAGTATGACGTGCCACTCAGCACCAACGGCTACCTGATGATCCACGTCAACGGCGAGGACCGCCGCATTGGCATCACGCGCATCCACCTGGAAGAAGACACCGGACGCCATCTGGAGCGCGCGGCGCGTGGCGAGGCCTACAGCCTGATCGACCTGAACCGCGCAGGCGTCCCGCTGATGGAGATCGTCGGCGAGCCAGATATCCGCACGCCAGAGGAGGCGCGGCTTTACATGGAGAAGCTGCGCACCATCCTACTCTATCTCGGCGTGAACTCCGGCCGGATGGAGGAGGGCGCGCTGCGTTGCGACGCGAACATCTCCGTGCGCCCGAAGGGGCAGAAGGAATTTGGCGCGAAGGTCGAGATCAAGAATATGAACTCGTTCCGCGCGGTGGAGCGGGCGCTGGCTTATGAGGCCGAGCGCCAGGAGGCCGAGCTACGCGCTGGGCATAGAATCCCGCAGCAGACGCGCGGCTGGCGCGAAGACAAGGGCATCACGGTGGCGCAACGCACCAAGGAAGAGGCAAATGACTATCGCTACTTCCCCGAGCCGGACCTGCCGCGACTGGTCATCAGCCGGGAGTGGGTCGAGCGGATTCGCGCCGAGATGCCCGAGTTACCCGACGCCAAACGCGAGCGTTTCATCGAGACGTACGAACTTTCCGACTATGATGCCGACCAGTTAACGGCGGAGCGCGCGCTGGCCGAGTATTTCGAGGCGGCGGCGCATGCGCGCCCGACGAAGAACCGCATCGCGCGGGCCAAGGCAATAGCGAACTGGGTGACAGGTGACCTGCGGCGGCTGCTGAATGCTGCGGGGAAAGATATCAGCGCCAGCCCGGTTACGCCAGCGGCCATCGCCGAGCTGGTGGAACTGGTGGAGGCCAACACCATCAACGGCAAGCAGGCGAAGGATGTGCTGGAGAAGGCATTTGCCAGCGGCGAGGCGCCGGGGGCGATTGTCGCGCGCGAGGGCATCGCGCAGATCAGCGACGAAGGCGAGTTGGTGGCTGCCGTCGAGGCGGCGATTGCGGAGAATCCCAAAGCAGTCGAGGACTATAAATCGGGCAAGACCAGTGCTGTACAGTTTCTGGTCGGCCAGGTGATGAAACGGACGAAGGGCCGCGCGAAGCCCGACGCTGTGAGTCCGCTGCTGGTGGAGAAGCTCGAGAGTCTCTAAGATGCGCTGGGCCAGCGTGTTACGGGGCATTTCGAGCGGGCGATACACAGGGATAGTTCGTGGAGTGTTGTCGGCCCAGAGCGCGGCAAATTGGCCGCATTTTCTTCGACGCATGTAGATGCTGAGTGAGGAGAGTTCTGGCTTATGCACAACGATGTGTCCAATGGGCGGCCCAATCCCTACGAGATGGCAGTGGCGCAGTTTGAGGAGGCGGCCAACCGGCTCAACCTCGACGAAGACCTACGCGGCATCCTGCGGATGCCCAAACGCGAGCTGACCGTTCACTTCCCCGTGCATATGGACAATGGCAGAACCCGCATGTTCACGGGCTATCGTGTCCAGCACAATATCAATCGCGGACCAGCCAAGGGCGGCATTCGCTACGACGCGGGCGTCACGCTGGACGAGGTGCGCGCGCTGGCGATGTGGATGACGTGGAAGTGCGCGGTGGTCGATATCCCCTTTGGGGGCGCTAAAGGCGGGGTCATTGTCGATCCCAAACAGCTGAGCGAGCAAGAGCTCGAACATCTCACGCGCCGCTATACGACCGAGATTTCAGTGTTGATTGGCCCGGCCAGCGACATTCCCGCGCCTGATGTCAACACCAACGCGCAGACGATGGCGTGGATGATGGACACCTATTCGATGCATGCGGGCTTCTCGGTGCCTGCCGTCGTCACCGGCAAGCCGCTTTCCATCGGCGGCAGCGAGGGACGCAACGAGGCCACGGCGACCGGCGCGGTGGCGGTGATGAAGATGGCGGCGGACGAGCTGAAGATGCCGCTGCGCGACCTGCGGGTGGCGATCCAGGGCTTCGGCAATGCTGGCGCGATTGCCGCCGAGATTCTGCATGCCGAAGGCATCCGCGTGGTGGCGGTCAGCGATCGTTCGGGCGGCGTCTACGACGAGCGCGGCCTCGATGTGCCTGCCCTGCTGAAATACAAGCAGGATCATAGCATCGTGACTGGCTTTCCTGGCGCGCAGGAGATAAGCATCCAGGATACGCTGGAAGTCCCCTGCGATGTGCTGATTCCCGCGGCGACTGAGGGTGTCTTGACGAAAGAGAATGCGCCCCGCGTGCAGGCGCGCATCATCGTCGAGGCGGCCAATGGGCCAACCACGCCTGATGCCGATAAGATCTTCTTCGCGCGTGGCGTGCGGCTCGTCCCGGATATCCTGGCGAATGCCGCTGGCGTAACGGTCAGCTACTTCGAGTGGGTGCAGGACCTGCAAAACTTCTTCTGGGAGCCTGACGAGGTGCAGGAGAAGCTGTCGCTGGTGATGGGCAACGCCTATACCGCCGTCGCCAAACTGGCGCACGACCAGGAGTGCGATCTGCGTACGGCGGCGAATATGGTGGCCATCAAGCGGGTCGCCGACGCCACGCAGCTGCGCGGGATCTATCCGTAGACGGACCTCAGGAACAACGTCGGGGCAGTTCGCGGCATATATGCCGCGGCTAATCCTGATTGGGCAGGATTCGTGTGTCAGAACAAGTATCGCGCGATTAGCCGCAGGTCTTCAGCCTGCGGCCAGTTTTCCACTACTAATCAACTAGAGGAGCAGTGCGGCATGCCCGAGCGCAACGACGACCTCTGTGACGTTCCCGGCATCCTCGTCGGGCATGATACCGACCTGGAGGCTGGCACCGGCTGCACCGTCATCCGGTGCGCCTGGCCCGCGCTGGGCGCGGTGGATGTGCGCGGTGGCGCGCCCGGCACGCGCGAAACCGATCTGCTCGATCCGCGCTGCATGATGACCGAGGTGCATGCGGTGGTGCTGACGGGAGGCAGCGCCTTTGGGCTAGCCGCCGCCGACGGCGTGATGCGCGCGCTGGCGGAGGAGGGCATTGGCTTCAACGCGGGTCCGGCGCGCGTGCCGATTGTTCCGGCGGCGGTGCTCTTCGATCTGGGCGTTGGCCGCGCCGATGTACGCCCCGATGCGGCGTCGGGAATGCGGGCGCTTCAGGCGGCGGCTGGTGCGATTGCGCAGGGAACGGTGGGCGCGGGGACGGGGGCGACGGTTGGCAAGATGGCTGGCCCGGCGCTCGCCGTCAAGGGTGGGATTGGCTCTGCCAGCGAACAACTGCCCGATGGGCATGTCATCGGCGCGCTGGTCGCCGTCAACGCGCTCGGCGACATCTATGACGCCGAAACGGGACGGCTGCTGGCGGGCGCCCGTAGCCCTTCGGGCCAGCGTTGGCTGGCGGACGATATCGCCGCCGCGCGGAGTGGCGCGCAGACGCAACCCATATCAACCGAGTCTGAGCAGTCTCCGTTTCCAGGGGCGCAGACGACGCTGGCGGTCATCGCGACCGACGCGCCCTTCACCAAAGCCGAGTTGGCCAAACTTGCCCAGATGGCGCACGATGGGCTGGCGCTGGCGATTCGCCCGGTCCATACCCCCTTCGACGGCGACATCGTCTTCGCCCTGTCCACCGACAAGAATGCTGCCACCGCCCCTCCCGCTGGCGCGCTGCCCCTTGCGCTGGCTGGTGGCATGGCCGCCCAGACGCTGGCCCGCGCCGTCGCCAACGCGATTCGCGCCGCCACCGGCCTGCATGGCGTCCCCGCGCTGCGTGATATCCCGTTCGCGCACAATCGCTAACCATACCACCGCTGCCAGATCGACGCCTGATCCTGTGCTGCGTACTATTGGCGAGGCTGGCAGAAACTCATAACGCATCTGTTGAGAACCGGGGCAGCCACGATACAATAGTAGATAGAGAAGAAAGAACAGCGGATATGGCGAGATGACAGCGAGCGGCGGAGATGTTTTCCGCCCTCAAAGGAGAGCATCCGTGAGCGATCAATCATCTAATCAATCAACTACCAATGGGCCACATGAGGGCAAACAGCACCGCACGCGCCGCCAGTGGACCGACCTTGTTGAAGAACTGCTGAACGAGGCGCATGAACGGGGCGACTTCGAGCACCTGGAGGGCAAGGGCAAGCCGCTTGCGCTCGACCAGAACCCCTACGCCGGAGATCGCGCCCTCGCGTATAGTCTGCTCAAGAACAACAACTTCGCGCCGCCGGAGATCGAACGCGGCAAAGAGATTGATGGTGATATGAAGCGGGCGGAAGACGTGCTGGCAACCCTGCGCCGCCGCCAGCGCGCGCTCGACCCGCGCATCGCGCATCCCGACGCCCGCCGCGCCTATAACGTCGCCCGTGACGCCGCCGAGGCCCGCTATGAGGCCTTGCTACGCGAGATCAACAGCAAAATCCTGAGTCTGAACATCGTCGCGCCGAGCGCGATGCACCGACGCCGCCTGGATATCGAGGCGAAGATGCGGGAGTTCCGCGAGGAGTTCCCGCGACTGGAGGAGTGACCAGCGTGCCGACGATGCCGCGCCGCGCGCCTGGATACCATCCAGGGCTGTACACCGACATGTACCACCCCGACTCAGCGTACGTGAGCTGGGTGGCGGGCCGCAATGGGCTTACCACGTTTGACCTCTACACCCGCACCGCGCCATTCAGCGGCGCGTATCTGCTGGTGGCCGGGCTGGAGGCCGCGCTCGAATTCGTGCAGTCATTTCGCTATACGCCAGAAGAACTGGCGTTTCTGGCGCGTATCCGTGACTACGACCCCACATTTCTGGACGAGCTAGGAGATCTGCGGTTCACGGGCGATATCGCCGCCATGCCGGAGGGATCTATCGCCTTCCCCAACGAGCCGCTGTTGCGGGTGACGGCGCCCTTCCGCGAGGCGCTGCTGATGGAGGCGGGGCTGCTCCAGGCGGTCAACCTGGCAACGCTGATCGCAACGAAGGCCGCGCGGGTCGTCTGCGCCGCGCAGGGCCGCCGCGTCTCCGAGTTCGCCTTCCGCCGGGCGCAGAATCC
>DASUHD010000027.1:0-33477 GCA_036273675.1 Ktedonobacterales bacterium
AGCGATGCGCGAGCTTCCAGGACAACATGACCCGTCTCGCGGGCGAGATCACGCGCCTCGGTAAAGAGGTCTTCCGCCTTGCGCGGCGTCCCTTTGCGGCGATGCGCCTCCGCCGCGCCAAGCGTGGCGCGCGCATAGGGAAGCTGTACCTTCAGGGTTCGCAAGGCGCGGATCGCGCGGTCGAAGACGGCGATGGATTGCGCGAGCTGGCCACGCAACAGGTTCACCTCGCCCAGCAGCCGATTTGCCTCCGCCTGCCCCAGCGAGCTACCCGCGACGCGATAATCTTCCTCGGCGCGCAGGCCACTCGCCAGCGCCTGGTCGAGCCGGTTACGGTGTAGCGCCACCTCGCCCAGACCGAGAATGCCATCGGCCACGCCGAGCGGATACTCTATTGGTTCCGAGAGCGCTATCGCCTCGCCAAAGTCGTTTTCCGCCTCGTCCAGATTGGCGGTCTCCAGCGCCAGCCGTCCTTCGCCGACGTAGGTGTCTGCCTCGCCAAACTGGTCGCGTAACTGCTGATAGAGTTGGCGCGCCCGGTGAATCGCCTCGCGCGCATCCGCATAGCGCGACTGGCTGGTGAGCATATCGCCCTCGCCTCTCGCCGCGTCGGCTTCGATGAGCGTATCATGAGCCTGGGCTGCCAAGGTCCGCGCTGTGGTGTAGTAGTCCGCCGCCTTCTCATCGCGTCCGCGCAGCCGTTCGACATGCCCCAGCGCCAGCGACGCGCTGGCTTGTCCGCTGGCATTCTCTGTCTTCTCGAAGAGGCGCAGCGCCAGATAATAGTGCTGCCAGGCGCTCTCCAGCCGCCCGCGCTGGCGGTCGATATGCCCCAGCGCCAGCGACGCGCTGGCCTCGCGCGCGGGGAGGTTGGCCTCGCGGTAGAGTTCGATAGCCTGCGAGTAGCTATTCGCCGACTGATCAATGGCGCCATGCTGGCGTTGCGCCTCGGCGAGCGCCATACGGCTGTCGGCGAGATGCTCCTGATCATCAAGCTGCCGGAAGATCGACTCCGCCTCCACCAGCGCATCGATGGCCCGCTCCAGCCGTCCCTCCGCCAGTGCGGTCTGGCCCGTGTGCAATCGCGCGAGGCCTTGCTCGCGCGCCGAATGCTGTGATGTTGTCATATGTGACGCTCACTCTCTCAGGCATCTATGCATATGCATCTCTGTGCAGACCCGTCCGGGCCGCTCCGCGCTCCTCAGCGAACTCCTAACACACTGTAGCCCGATGCGCCCGCTACAGGCAACACAGGGTAGGGCCATACAGGCGCGGCAAGCCAACTAGCGCAATCGCGCAATATGTGCGCCACTGGTTGACGAGGAACGGCCCAGTAGGCGACAATGCAGCGGCCTGACCGCAGTCTCGCCCCCGCCAGTGCGGAGCGGACGTTGGGGGCATTTGTTGCCGATGTGTGTCGTCGCTGTGAGGAAGTTTGCCATGTCTTCAGCCTTCTGGCTCGAATTGAGTGTGCGCGCCGCCCCGGAAGCCGTCGAGGCGGTCAGTGAGTTGATGAGCCGCTATGTTAGTGGTGGCGTCGCCATTGACCAGCCCTACAACTTGCTCGACGACGGTCAGGTACACGTCCCGGTCCCCAACGCGCATGTGACCGTCCGCGCGTACGTACCCGACGACGCCGATGGCGCGGAGTCGAAGCGGCGCATCGAAGAAGGCGTCTGGCATCTGGGACAGGTGCTCTCCGGCAGCATCGGCGAGTTAGAGACGCGCCGCATCGCCGAGGAAGACTGGGCGAATGCCTGGAAGGAGTACTACCATGTCCTCCATCTGGGACACCGCACGGTCATCAAGCCGTCCTGGCGCGAGTACTCGCCGCGTGAGAACGAGGTGGTCGTCGAGCTTGACCCTGGTATGGCCTTCGGGACGGGACTTCACCCCACGACCCGCAACTGCGTGCTCGCGCTCGAAGAGAGCGTTCAGGCGGGGAACGCTGTGCTGGATGTTGGCACGGGGTCGGGCATTCTGGCGACCGCCGCGATCAAACTGGGCGCGGCGCGCGTGCTGGCGCTGGATGTCAGCGGGGTCGCGGTGGTGGCGGCGCGCGAAAACGCGGCGATCAACGGTGTCTCCGATGCCATGGAGGTGCGTATGGCCACGCTAGAAGGCGCGGACGGCGAGCCATTCATGCCACTGCCCGACGGTCTTGACACACTTGGCGAGGAAATCGGCGTCTTCGATGTAGTGGTCGCCAATATCATCGCCCGCGTGATCGGGCAGCTCGCGCCATCATTGGTGCGCGCGGTCCGCCCTGGCGGAACGCTGATCGCCAGCGGCATCATCGCCGAGCGCCGCGCCGAGGCTGAGGAGCCGCTACGGGCGGCTGGCCTGCGCGCTATTCGCGAGATGGTCGAGGGCGACTGGGTCACGTTGGTCGGTACCCTTCCGGCGGATGCTGGAGATGCTGGAGAAGGCGGAGAGTAGGGATAACAAGATGCCAGCGGGGCGCTTTGTGCTGCTGGACGTGCCGCTCGCGGAGCACGCCGAGCTCGATCTGCCGCAGGATGTGGCCCATCAGGTGCGCGATGTGCTGCGCGCGGCGCCGGGCGCTATGATTCAACTGCTCGACGGACATGGCGGCGTCTATCCCGCCGAGGCGCTGACACTGGAGCGGCGACGCGTCGTGGTTCGCCTGGGTACAAAACTCACAGAGCAGGCGGAGTTTCCCTGCCGGGTGGTACTCTGCCAGGGGATGCTCAAGCCGGCGCCGTTCGAGTGGGTCTTGCAGAAGGCGACCGAGTTGGGCGTCGCGGCGATTCAGCCGTTGCTTACGGAGCGCGCGGTGGCGGCGGCTGAGACGACTGGCGAGGCGCGGCAACGGCGCTGGCAGCGGATTCTGGCGGAGGCGGTGGAGCAGTGCGGCGGCAACCGGCTGCCCATTCTG
This sequence comes from Ktedonobacterales bacterium, assembly GCA_036273675.1. Lineage (GTDB taxonomy): Bacteria > Chloroflexota > Ktedonobacteria > Ktedonobacterales > JADMIN01 > DAHUXT01. The sequence continues at coordinate 2,900 of DASUHD010000027.1, forward strand.
GGATCGCCCCGCCCGCTGATGCACGCGCTGGCGCAGATGCCACCAGGGAGTATCGCGCTGTTTCCGTGGGAAGAGGCTGAGGTGGCTCCGCTACGTGCGACGCTGGCGGAGGCAATTGCCGCGGCGGGTGGACTATCATCCGTCGCGGAGGTACACCTGTTCATCGGGCCAGCGGGCGGCTTCTCGGCAGGTGAGGCGGCGCTGGCAAGACGCCATGGCGCGCTGCTCGTGACGCTGGGAACACGCATATTGCGCGCCGAAACCGCCGCGTTGGTGGCAGCCACGCTCACGCTGGACACACTGGGCGCGCTCGACGGCGCGCCGATTCGCAACGATGCGTAAACGTTGAACACCTGCGCTGATCGCAAAGGACTGTCTGCCACGGGGGCGAATGTGGCATTGCGAAGGGGAGGATTCAACACTATGGCATTGCGCAACGATCTTCCGGTCACCACGTTTTCGCTGGCCGCCTGTGATCCCCATACGGGAGATGTGGGGGTTGCCGTCGCCTCGAAGTTTCTGGCGGTGGGCGCGGTGGTTCCCTGGGCGCGGGCAGGCGTCGGCGCCGTCGCGGCTCAGGCCTGGGCGAATACCAGCTATGGCCCACGTGGACTGGACCTGCTGGCGGCGGGCAAATCGCCGAAAGAGGCGCTCGACGCGCTGATACAGGCAGATAGCCAGGCCGAACATCGCCAGGCGGGCATTGTGGATGCTCAGGGTCATTCCGCCACCTGGACTGGCCACGAATGTCACTCGTGGGCGGGCGGCGTCGCTGGTCCGAACTTCGCGGCGCAGGGCAACATCCTGGTGGGTGAGGCGACGATTTCGGCCATGGCCGAGACCTTCCAGAACGAAAAGGGCTCGCTGTGGCGGCGGATGCTCGCCGGGCTGGCGGCGGGCCAGCGGGCGGGCGGTGATAGCCGTGGCCAGCAGGCGGCAGCGCTGCTGGTGGTGCGTGAGCATGGCGGCTATGGTGGCTTCAACGACCGCATGATCGATCTGCGCGTGGATGATGCGGCCCATCCTATTGACGAGCTAGCGCATCTACTTGATATCTACGAGCTGCTCTTCCTCAAACCGCTCCCCGAAGATATGCTCTCCATCGATAATGGACTTGCCACTGACCTCCAGCGGCTGCTCACCATCACCGGCGACTACGAGGGCGCGCATACCGGCGCCTGGGGCAGCGAGACGTACGACGCACTGGAGCAGTTCGGGAGCCGCGAGAACCTTGAGGAGCGACTGCTACACAACCCCGCCGACGCGCGCATCGACCGCAAAGTGCTCGACTATCTGCGCGAGCACGCCGAACAACAGACGGCGCGCTAGCCACAGGCCTTCGCGAACTCATCAGGCAGGTAGCGTCGTATGGTAGGATGCTCTGTGGTTGCTGTGCCGCGGGCCTGTAGCTTGCGACTCACACATGCGGGGATAGCTTTGTTCGCTAGCCGCCATTGCCGACGCTGTGACAACCATTGCTAGATGGCGCGAGTATCAGGAATTGTACGCTCATGGATCAGTTCTCAGACCAACGCACCACGGGCCAGCCAGGTTCCGCCGCGCTCTCCTTCGAGATTACCGCGCGGTGCGCCACGACCGCCGCCCGCGCGGGGATTGTGCATACGCCGCACGGCGACATTCCCACGCCGGTCTTTATGCCCGTCGGCACGCACGCCACCGTGAAGGCGGTGGGGCCAGATGACCTGGAGGCCATCGGCGCGAGCATCATCCTCTCGAACACCTACCACCTGCTGCTCCGCCCCGGACCAGAGCTGGTGGCGCGCTTCGGCGGACTGCACGGCTTCATGCAATGGCCGCATCCGATCCTGACTGATAGCGGCGGCTTTCAGGTCTTTAGCCTGGGCAAACTGCGCGAGTTGAGCAACGACGGCGTGCGCTTCCGCTCACATCTCGACGGCGCCGAGGTGGCGCTGACGCCCGAGCGCGTGATGGAGATCGAGGCGCTATTAGGCGCGGATATCATCCTGCCGCTGGATGAATGCCCGCCGTATGGCGCCTCACCCGAGGAGACGCGCCGCGCCACCGAGCGCACGCACCGCTGGGCTGAGCGCGCGCTGGCATCCCGTGTACGCCTCGATCAGGCGCTGTTCGGCATTCCTCAGGGCGGCATGGACGCCGCGCTACGCGCCGAGAGCGCTCGGTTCATCGGCTCGCTGCCCTTTGACGGTATCTCGATTGGCGGCCTCTCCGTCGGGGAGCCGAAGGCGCTGATGTGGCGGATGCTCGAAGCAGCCGTTCCCGAGCTGCCCGATGGCAAGCCGCGCCATTTGCTGGGTGTCGGATCGCCCGACGATCTGCTGGAAGGCGTCGCACGCGGCATAGACATGTTCGACTGCGTGCTGCCGACGCGCACCGCCCGTACTGGCGGACTCTATACGCCGACCGGGCGCGTCAATCTGCGCGGGGCGCGCTTCCGCGAGCAGACCGGGCCGGTTGACCCCACCTGCGACTGCTACACCTGCCGGACGTTCAGCGCGGGCTATCTGCACCACCTTATCCGCGCCGAGGACGACGAGAGCCGAGGCGAGCTGCTCTACTACCGCCTCGCCAGCATCCACAATCTGCGCTTCCTGATCCGGCTGATGGAGGGCGCGCGCCAGGCGCTGCTCGAAGGCACATTCCCGGCGTATCGCGCCCGCTTCCAGGAGGCGTTCGTACCGCCAGACGAGACGGTGGCGGCGGAGCAGCGTTCCAGGCGCCCACGACCGGTGGGGTAGGCAGATGCGGGGCGGATTTACATCGCACAGCGCGGAGTGGGAAGTAGATTCGGCTTCGCGGCATTCATGCCGCGAAGTTGGAATATCTCGAACCTGCGTCGATTCGCCGCGATGGCCGATTATTGCTAACCCATGCACATTCATGCCGCGACGCTCGATTGTTTCTACAGGCGGTTTCAAAACGAGACATGTCCTGCGAGCAACCGCTCGCGTTGGCAGCGGCGACACGCTGGCAGCATGGCATGTGCTATGGTGAGTCGGGCACACTAGGAGGCTGCGGCATGCCACTGGGTGACGCCGAGAGGCGAGTCCTCGCGACGTCTGGTAAGTGGCCTCCACCACCGATGCCTGCGGAGGAACTATGCCATCTGTGACGCCTGTCCAGTTTGGGCTCTTCATGCCTGCCGAATCGCACGATCAGCGCCGCAGGGCCACCTACGTCACCGATCTGAACCGGGTCCTGGACCGAGCCACGGGGCATTTTGACTCGGCATGGATCGTGGACCACCTCCAGTTCGCTGACATGGATGTGCTCGAAGGCTTCACCACACTCGCGTTCATGGCTGCGCTGCATCCCCATCTCAAATTCGGCCATGCCGTGCTCGCTCAGGCATTCCGCAACCCGGCGCTGCTTGCGAAAATGGGGGCCACCTTGCACCTGCTCACCAGCGGGCGCTTCATCCTCGGCCTCGGGGCAGGGTGGCACGAGGAAGAATACCGGGCCTATGGCTACGACTTTCCACCTGCGCCGGTGCGCGTTGACCAGCTGGAGGAGACGCTGAAGATCATTACCATGCTGTGGACCCATGGGCAGGCGACCTTCGCCGGGAAGCACTACCAGGTGCTCAACGCGGTGTGCCAGCCAAGACCCGAGCCCGTCCCGCCCATTCTCCTCGGCGCAGTGAAGCCCCGGATGCTGCGCCTTGCGGCCACATACGCCGACGAGTGGGACGTGTCGTCAACCAATAGCGAACGGTACGCAGTCCTCACTGCTGAATTCGAGCGCATCTGCGCCGAGGTCGGCCGTGATCCCTCGACGGTGCGGCGGTCATGGAGCGGCGGGTGCGCCTGCGCGCCGACGCAGCGGGAGGCAGAAGCCCTCGCCGGAGACAGTTTCAATGCCACACGTGACGCGGAGGACTTCGGGTTCGTGGGCGCCCCGGAACAGATTATCGCGCAGATGCGTCCCTTCGTCGCCCTAGGGGTACGGCACTTCAAGCTCGACAGCGTCGATTTCCCGCAGACGCGCGGCCTCGACCTGCTAATCAACGAGGTGCTGCCCGCTCTAAACACCTAAACACCTAAACACCTAAACACAGGGGCGTGCTTACGAGTGCGCTGCGGGCGTCTCGGCCTCAACGTGTGCCAGGCGCTTGACACAGAGCAGCATCACCGCAAAGGCAAAGAAGCTGCGGTACAGGTGGAAGAGGCGCTCCCAGCGGATGAGCAGCCGCCGGAAGGCGCCTAGCCAGGCAAAGCTGCGCTCCACCCTATACCTCAGCCGATAATCGTCCTTGCGCGCGACGACCGGGCGACCCCGCTTAGGTTTCCAGCGCTTTGGTCGTCGTCTAGGCGGAATGCACATCCGAATGCCACGACTGCGCAAGGCACGCCGAAATGCGGCGCTGTCGTACACACGATCCGCCACCAACTTCTCAGGTCGCTGCTTGGGACGCCCCCGCAGTCGAGCTACCCGAATCGTGTCCAGCGTCTGCTCAGCCAGTCGCACCTCTGGGTGGTTGGCGCCGTCGAGATAGAACCCCAGCGGCAGACCGTTGCCGTCAACGACCAGCATCCACTTGGCGCCTTTGCCCTTGCGCGTCAACTCTACCTTCTCGCCGCCGTTCTTGGCCGGCGCGAACGACCCATCGAGAAAAGCCATGGTCCAGTCGAGCTGACAACGTAGATCGAGTGCAGCAAGCGCCGCGCGCCAGATGCGCTCCCACACGCCCTCCTCTTCCCACCGCTTAAGCCAGCGCCACACTGTCGTCGGCGCGTCATAGTCACGCGGCAGGTCCTGCCAGCGGCAGCCGGTCGTGAGCACGTAGAGGATGCCGTCGATGGTTCGGCGATCGTCGGCGCGGGGACGTCCAGTGCGAGCCGGGGGCGGGAGGAGTGGCTGGATGAAGGCCCATTGCTGATCGGTGAGATGAATCTTGGCCATGCAGCCATGCTATGTCATCTCAGCAGTGTTTTGGTACCGCCTCTAGCCTATCCCGCATTCGCCGTGAAGTCCAGCGCCAGCTTCACCATGTCCCCAAGGCCCGTGACCGACGGCACATCGGGAACCGAGATGCCGAAGTCACTGTATTTCACCGTGGTCGAGGCCGTTCCGGTGATCTGCTTGTCGCTCACCACCTTCACCGTCGCGTCGAAGGTCACCGTCTTCGTCACCTGGTGAATCGTCAGGTCGCCGGTTATCTTGAAGGAAGCCTGCTGCCCCACCGCGATGCTCTCAGGCAGGCCGGTGATCGATTTGGCGACGAAGGTGGCGTACTGGTTGGCGGCTGTATCGGTCTGCAAGATCCGCCCCTGTAGCGTGCGGTTGCGCAGGTCGTTATCGGTGACCAGCGTGCTCACATCGATCTTGATCTCGCCAACCTGGCTCTTCGATGGGTCCTGCGCGTTGACGAGAATCTGGCCCGCGACCTTATCGGTCTCGCCGACGACGGTATTTGGGGTGCCAAAGAGCACCTCGTTGATGGTAAACGTGGCCTTCGATGACGAGCTATCGATGGTGAACAGGGTTGCGCCGTCGGTTGGCGCGAGCGTTGGCACGGTGACCGTCCCACTGGTGGCGCCTGTCTTCGCGCCACCAGCGCCGAAGATGTAGATCGACGCGACGATGGCGACGACGATCACCGCCGCCGCGATGGCGGCAAGGCCCACGACGACGGCGCGTGGACGCTTCAATGTTTCTCGCATGGTCTATCGCTCTCACTCAATATCTCAAGACATCTCTATGGAATCGGTGCGTGGATCTCGTACAAACACGTAGGGAGAGCTTGCCACACTTACATTGGAGGCAAGTTGGAAGCGTCTGCGTGTCGGAAATGACACCGAGGGTGTAGATGTGGCGCAGGTTTTCGCGGCTGTGTCCTACGACCGCACAAAATTGGCGGCGCTATGTTACACTAGGTGCGGCGGATATGTGTCTGCCATCTTATTGTCGCGGATGAATAGCGCATGGGCTGGGACGCAGGAGGGGTTCCAGTTGACGAGGTGGAGGCCGTTCGGATCAGTCAGCGGGGAGCCTCCAGGGTGGGCGACACCACCACCCTAACAAAGATCGCGGGGAAATCCGGCGGGCGACTGCCGGGATAAGACGTGGTCAGTGGCGGTTTGCGGAAGGACTATGCCCTCCATGTGCGGCATCGTTGGCTACACAGGAACCAAAAGCGCAACCCCTATTCTGTTGGAAGGTCTTCGTCGGCTAGAGTATCGCGGCTACGATTCGGCGGGCATCGCTGTGCTCTCCGAGTCTGGTGAACTCAACGTTCACAAAGCGGCCGGGAAGCTCGAAAATCTGCGGAGCGCCGTCGCGACTATCGAGCCTGCTGGCTCCGTTGGCATCGGCCACACCCGTTGGGCGACCCATGGCCGCCCCAACGATGACAACGCCCATCCCCACAGCGATTGCAGCGGCGAAGTGACAGTGGTGCATAACGGCATCATCGAGAACTACGCCGAGCTACGCGACGAGCTGATCGCGCGCGGCCACGTCTTCCGCTCGGAGACCGATACGGAGGTATTGGCCCACCTGCTCGAAGACCTGCTGCCAGCGGCAAGCTCGCTGGGCGAGGCGGTGCGCAATACGCTGGCGCGCATCACCGGCTCATACGCCATCGCGGTCGTCTCGCGGCGGTTCCCGGGCCGCATCGCGGGCGCGCGGCTGAATGGGCCGCTGATCGTCGGGCTGGGCGAGGACGAGAATTTCATCGCGTCGGACATCCCCGCTATTCTGCGCCACACGCGCGAGATCATCGTGCTGGAAGAGGGCGAGGTCGCCGATGTTGGCCAGCACGAGGTGGTCATCACCAATCTGGCGGGCGAGCGCATCACCCGCGAACCCATGCATGTCGATTGGGACCCCGAGTCGGCGGAGAAGGGCGGCCACCGCTTCTTCTACGTCAAGGAGATCGTCGAGCAGCCGCAATCGCTGCGGCGCGCGCTGCTTGGGCGCGTGCTGGACGACAGAGGCAAGCTGACCCTGAAACTGGACGCGCTGGAGCACCTGGCGGCCTCGGGCGCGCTGGGCAGCATCCGGCGCATCACACTGCTTGGCTGCGGAAGCTCGGTGCATGCGGCGCTGCTAGCGAAGTATGCCATCGAGCGCTGGGCGCGCGTGCCGGTCGAGGTATGCGTCGCCTCGGAGTACCGCTACGCCGACCCGATTGTCGGGCCTGATACGCTGGTGATCGCGGTGGCGCAGTCGGGCGAGACGGCGGATACCCTCGCCGCGACACGCCTGGCGCGGGAGCATGGCGCGCCCATCGTCGCCGTCACCAACGTCGTCGGCAGCGCCATTACCCGTGTCGCCGATGCCGTGCTCTACCTTCAGGCGGGGCCGGAGATCAGCGTCACGGCGACCAAGACGTTCGTGACGACGACCACCGTGCTCTATATGGCAGGCCTCTGGCTGGGGCAGCATTTCGGCGCGCTGCATGAGGTCGAGCTGCGGGCGGAGCTGGCGGCGCTTCAGGCAATCCCCGACCAAATGGAGGAGGTCATCGCGCGCTACGTGCTGCCCGATGGCGCCGAGGGGCCGCTGGAAGCGATTGCCGCGCGGCTGGCGGCAAGCCAGAGCGCCCTCTTCATCGGCCGCGGACCCGCCTGCGTTGTGGCGCTGGAAGGGGCGCTCAAGCTCAAAGAGCTCTCGTACGTGCATGCCGAGGCGTACGCGGCAGGCGAGCTGAAGCATGGGCCAATCGCGCTGCTGGACCCGCAGACGCCGCTGGTTGCGATTGCGACGGCGGGGCGCACGTACGAGAAGGTGATCTCGAATGTCGAGGAGGTGCTGGCGCGTGGCGCGCCGGTCATTGCCGTTGCCAGTGATGGGGACCGGGAAATTAGCCGTCATGCCAACGATGTCATGACGGTCCCGGTCGCTCCCGAGACGTTCGAGCCGCTGCTGGCGATCATTCCGCTCCAGGTGCTGGCGTATCACGTCGCCACCCGCCGCGGCTGCGACATCGACCAGCCACGCAACCTGGCGAAATCCGTCACCGTCGAGTAGCCCGGCGGCTACGGGCTATGCCGCAAAGGCCGCCTTGGCGGCCTCCAGACTGTATTCAGGAATGGCTCTCCGCTCTCACCGGTGGAGGGCCATTTTCGCGTTGTGGCTGCAAACTTGCTTAACCTCTTTCAAACGTGCGCTCTCTCCCAGCATGAGCACGTTTGGGTATATTGAGCAAGTTTGGTGGATTGGATGCCCCCATCTCCTCACACGCGTGGCCACCAGCGCTCGATTCCCCCCAAGACGCGCTACAGTTGTGGCCAACCCGTCCAGTTATGGCCAACCTGAGATATTGGCCACAACTGAGCCAGGTGGCCATAACTGGTGACGCTGAGGATTTCTGTACGCCGCCGTCCCCGTCACACGCCGACCGGCTCGGACAGCACCGTCGGCTCATCCTCCACCAGCGCGGGGTCGGGCGCGGTGGGGAGCGAGCGCAGACGCGGCAACGGCGTCGCCAGCAGCACCACCAGCAGGATGGCGACGAAGCCGCCCGCCGCCAGCCAGAGCGTCACATGCAGGCTGAGAACGGCGGTCAGCCCGCTGGCAAGCAGGAAACCCAGCGCGCCCAGCCCATACGAGACGAAGCGCAGACTCGCGCCGACGCGCCCCAGCAGATGCAGCGGCGTCACCGCCTGGCGATAGCTGAGCACCAGCACGCTCCACAGGCCGAGACCCGTCCGCACGAGGAAGTACGCCAGCGTGAAGAGGGCAACCTCCAGGGGTATCGGCCCTGCCGCCGCCGGAAGCAGCAGCCAGGGGACCGTTCCAAAGGTGAAGGCGATGCCGAGCACCGGGCCGAACCGCCCGCGCTGCCCCAGCCGGGTGGAGACAGCCGAGCCGATCAGCCCGCCGATGGCGCCCACGGCATAGATCGCGCCAAGCGTTCCCGCCCCAAGGTGCAGCTCGCGCACCGCATAGAGGACAAAGGCTGTATCGGCGATGCTGAAGAGCAGATTCCACAGCCCGCTCATCACCATGATTGCGCGCAGATTCAGGTTGCGCCAGACAACGCTGATGCCCAGCCCGATGTCGCGCAGCAGCCGCCCGCGCTGGCCCAGCTGGACGTGGGGCGCTGGTTCGGGCGCGCGAATCGCCACCAGCGTGATCGTCGCGACGACGTAGGAGACCGCGTCGGCCAACAATGCTACCGGCGCGCTGAGCAGCTGCACCAGCAGGCCTCCAAGACCCGGTCCAGCCACCTCCGCCGCCGACGCGCTCGTCGCCACCTTGCCGTTCGCCTCCACGAATTCATCCGAGGTGATGAGCGCCGGCACATAGGCGAGCCAGGTCAGGTCGAAGAGCACCGAGAAAATGCCAACCGCGAAGGCAATCGCCGCCAGCAGCCAGAGTTGCAGCAGACCAAAGACCGCGAACAGCGGAACCAGTACGATCAGGAGGGCGCGTGCTGCGTTCGCCAGAATCATCACCGGACGGCGCCGCCTGCGGTCCACCCACGCCCCGAAGAGCAATGTGAAGAGGAGGTAGGGAAGCTGCTCGACGAAGCGAATAAATCCAAGCTGGGACGCGGTGGCGTTGAGCGTCAGCACGGCGGTCAGTGGCAGCGCCAGCAGCGTCACCTGCGTGCCGAAGAGCGAGACGGTCTCGCCCGACCAAAAGAGCATGAACGCGCGATGCCCCCAGAGCCGCCCGCGCGATGGCGCCTGTGTCGTCGCCGACATGAAGAACACCTCTCTATCCCTGATATTGCCTTGGTTGGCGCACAGCCCTCTCCCTACCCCCTCCCTTTTAGGGGAGAGGGCGGGCCTCACAGCACAAATGTCATGTTTATCTGATTCTGAGCCGTGCTATATTCAGAGTATAGATAGGTAAATGTGCCAGCTCTATGTCATATTTTCGGTGAATTTGGAGGCGCGCGATGAAAGAGCTGGACCGCATCCTGGGCATTCTGCTCGCGCTACAGAGTCAGCGGCGCATCTCCGCGCGGCAACTGGCCGAGCGCTTCGGCGTCTCCACCCGGACCGTCTATCGCGATTTGCGGACGATGAGCCTGCTAGGTATTCCGATCTACGCCGAGCGCGGACGCAACGGCGGCATCCGGCTGCTCGAAGGCTACTTCCTGCCGCCGCTGATGTTTACCCGATCGGAAGCCATCGCACTGCTGCTGGGGACTATCATCCTGCGGACATTGCGCGCCGTGCCGTTCGAGGCAGACGTAGACACCGCGACCCAGAAGCTGCTGGCGGCGGTCCCGGAACATCTGCGCGTGACGCTGGCACGACTGGGGCAGCTCATTGGCGCGGAGATGCCGCCCGCCGACATCTTTCACGCCGAGCCGGACGAGCCAGCCACCACCAGCGATCCCCACCGCAACGGCGCGACCGTGACGCGCTTCTTGCAGGCTATCCTCGACGGCGACGCCGTGCGCCTGGCCTACCAGTCGCCGTATCGCGACGCGCCGATGACGATGGAGGCCGAGCCGCTGGGCATCTTCTGGGACCGTGGCCGCTGGTATCTGGCGACGAGTAACACTGACTACGACGAACAGGAGCGACTCTGGCGCGCCGACCGCGTGACGAGCATCCGCTCGCAGAGTCGGGTGGGAGAGCGACGCACCAACTTCGATATCGGCGATCTGCTTGGGCATGCCTGGCTGCGCACGGCGATGGCCGCCTGGCGTTCGCGCGCTCCCGTGCGTTTGCGCATCACCGAGAAGCAGGCACAGCGCCTGCAACAGGACTGGTATTATCGCTTCGCCCACTATGAGCCAGACGACGCGGGCAGAGTCATCATGACGATTGGCGAGCGCGACCGCGACCTGGTGCTCGCGCTGGTGCGCTGGCTGGGTCCCGGCGCGGAATTACTCGCTCCTGTAGAATGGCGCGAGACCCTGCGCGAGGAACTCACGGCACTGCTCCACGGCATGGCATGATACGACACGCAACGCTTAGCAGCTTCTGGTGGCGCGTGGTACACTATAAGTTGGCCCCTCGCACAACGACGTGCGGCACGAGCATACAGGGGACGCAACGTAATCGAGGCACGATTCATGGACGCCTGGAGCACTTTTTTCGGCCCGAATGCGGGCTATGCGCAGGAACTCTACGAACGCTATATACAAGACCCCGCATCGGTAGATGCGGCGACCCGCGCCTTCTTCGACCGGGCATCACCGCCCCCACCGCCAGAGGTTGCCATTGGAACGGCGCCACCCTCTCCCCCAGCCCCTCCACTAAAGAGGGAGGGGAGTCAGATGAGAGCCACAACCACCGTTGAGGGCATCTCCGACGACGAGATTCGGCTGGCGGTTGGCACGGCGAAGCTGGCGCGCATGATCCGTACCTACGGACATCTCGCGGCGCATCTCGACCCGCTAGACACACCACCTCAGGGCAACCGGGCGCTCGCCCCCGCCGCGCACGGGCTGACCGAGGACGATCTGGCGAATCTCCCGGCGAGCATCGTCTGGCCCGGCGGCGATACGCACGGGGCGCGCAACGCCCGCGAGGCTATTGCCACACTACGCGCGATCTACAGCGGCTCGCTCGGCTACGAGTTCGCCCATATCCAGGATGAGGACGAGCGCGCCTGGCTGCACGAGAGCGTCGAGTCCGGCGCGTACCGCCAGCCACTCGCCGCTGAGGACCGGCGCGAGTTGCTGCGGCGGCTCACTGAAGTGGATACCTTCGAGCGCTTCCTGCACAGCACCTTCACCGGGCAGAAACGCTTCTCCATCGAGGGAACAGACATGCTCGTGCCGATGCTGGACGAGCTGATCCACGCCGCCGCGGAGACGCATACGCGCGAGGTGTTGATCGGCATGGCGCATCGCGGGCGGCTCAACGTGCTGGCCCACGTGCTCGGCAAGCCCTACGCCCGCATCTTCTCTGAGTTCCATACCGCTCCGGATAAAGAGATGGTCCCCTCCGAAGGCTCGGCGGGCATCAACTACGGATGGACGGGCGACGTCAAGTATCACCTGGGCGCGCGCAGGACGGTGCGCGAGCGCGATCTAGCGCAGGTGGCGCTGACGCTGGCCCACAATCCCAGCCACCTGGAGTTCGTCAACCCCGTGGTGCAGGGCTTTGGCCGGGCGGCGCAGGAGCAGCGCGACGAGCGCGGCGCGCCCCAACAGGATATCGACAAGGCGCTCTGCGTCACGATTCATGGCGACGCCGCCTTCCCCGGCGAGGGCGTCGTGGCCGAGACGCTCAACCTCTCGCGGCTGCCTGGCTACCAGACCGGCGGAACCATCCGCATCATCGCCAACAACCAGATCGGCTTCACGACGGCAGCCGACCAAAGCCGCTCCACTCTCTACGCCAGCGACCTCGCCAAGGGCTTCGAGATACCCATCGTTCACGTCAACGCCGACTATCCCGAGGCGTGCCTGAGCGCGGCTGCGCTGGCCCACGCCTATCGCCAGCGCTACCACAAAGACTTCCTGATTGACCTCGTCGGCTACCGGCGCTGGGGACACAACGAAGGTGACGAACCGACATTCACGCAGCCGCTACTCTACGCCCGAATCTCGGATCATCGGCGGGTGCGCGAGCTGTATGCCGCGACGCTGGAGGCGGAGGGCGTTGTCTCGTCCGCCGAGGCCGAGGCGATGCAGCGCGAGGTCCAGGAGCGGCTGAAGCAGGCGTATGACGAGCTGATGGCGGGCCATATTTCGGAGGAGCAGGCCGCGCTGGAGCAGTCGCCCGCACTGGCGAGCGTCGAGACGGCGGTACCAGCGGATGAGCTACGGGCGATGAACGAGGCGCTGCTGGCGCGTCCGGCGGATTTCACGCCAAATACCAAGCAGGGAAAGCTGCTGGAACGACGGCGTGCGGGCATCGAGAAGCCGGGCGGGATCGACTGGGGCTTCGCCGAGACGCTAGCCTTCGCGGCGATTCTGGCCGACGGCGCGCCTATTCGTCTCACCGGGCAGGACAGCGAGCGCGGCACCTTCAGCCAGCGCCACGATGTGCTCCACGACGCGAAGACGGGCGCCGCCTATATCCCGCTCCAGGCGATACCCCAGGCGAACGCGTCCTTCGCGATCTACAACAGCCCGCTCTCCGAGGCGTCGGTGCTCGGCTTCGAGTATGGCTACAGCGTCCACGCGCCCAACACGCTCGTGCTGTGGGAGGCGCAGTTCGGCGACTTCGCCAACGCCGGGCAGGTGCTGATCGACCAGTTCATCGCGGCGGCGCGAGCCAAGTGGCGTCAATTGCCGGGGCTTGTTCTGCTGCTGCCACACGGCTACGAGGGCCAGGGGCCAGAGCATTCGAGCGGGCGGCTGGAGCGCTATCTGCAACTCGCCGCCGACGACAATCTGCGCGTGGCGAACTGCACGACGGCGGCCCAATACTTCCACCTGCTGCGAGCACAGGCAGCACTGCTCGCCACGGCGCCACGCCCGTTAGTTGTGATGACGCCGAAGAGCCTGTTGCGGCATCCGCGCGCCGGGTCGAGCCTCAGCGATCTGACCGAAGACTCTTTCAGGCCCGTGTTAGACGACTTCCATGGTGAAGCGGATGCGGCTCGGCGGCTGATTCTGTGTAGCGGCAAGGTCGTCGTGGACCTGGAAACAGCGCTGGACGCGCAGCCAGCATTACGTGAGTGGATCGCGGTGGCGCGGGTCGAGCAGCTGTATCCGTACCCTGAAGAGGCAATAGCGGCGACGCTCCGGCGTTACCAGCATCTGGCCGAGGTCGTCTGGCTTCAAGAGGAGCCGCACAACATGGGCGCATGGACCTACATCGCGCCACGGTTGGAGCTACAGTTGTCTGACGGCGTGGCGCTACGCTACGTGGGACGCCCAGAGCGGGCAAGCACAGCGGAGGGTCTGCCCAACGCGCACGCGGCGGAGCAGGCACGAATTATCGGCGAGGCGCTCGGCGGCGAGCGGACAGCGGGGGTAGAGACGCGCGAGGGGCAATATGTCGATTGAGATAACAGTTCCACAGCTTGGCGAATCCATCGTCGAGGCGACGGTTGGGCGATGGCAGAAGAACGAGGGCGACGCGGTCACAGCAGGCGAGCCACTGGTCGAGCTGGAGACGGACAAGGTTAACGTCGAGGTGAGCGCTCCGGGCGATGGCATCCTGAGCAGCATCGTCAAACACGAGGGCGAGACCGTCGGTGTCGGCGAGGCGCTGGCGCAGATAAGCACAGGCCAGGAGCAGGCGCAACCAGCGCGCAAGGCATCCGCCTCCGCGAAGACGGCGCCCCAGGCCGCGCCCGCCGCCAGCAATGGCTCCGCAGCCTTTGTTTCCCCTCTCCCCACGGCAGAGGGGTCAGGGGAGGGGGCCGACGGCTCCCATGCGACGCCACTCGCGCGCCGCATCGCCGCTGAGCGGCATATTAACCTCCAGGAGATCAGCGGAACGGGCAGCGGCGGCAAGATCACCCAGGACGACGTCGAGGCATACCTCGCCGGGCAGGAGACATCCGCGCCAGCGTTGCCGGTTGCGCCGCCATCTGCGCCACAGCCCGCGCCACTTACACCACCTGCGCCGTCAACACCGCAGCCAGCCACCGTGCCTGCCATGCCGGTGACGGTCGAATCTCGCCGCGAGGATCGTGTGCGCATGTCGCGGCGGCGGCAGACCATCGCCAAACGGCTGGTGGAGGCGCAGCACAACGCCGCGATGCTAACCACCTTCAACGAGATCGACATGTCCGCCGTGATGGAGGTGCGCAAGCGGCGTCGCGACGCCTTCAAACAGCGCTATAACGTCAGCCTGGGCTATATGTCGTTCTTCACGAAGGCGGTCGTCGGCGCGCTCAAGGCGTTCCCCCGCCTGAACGCCGAGGTTCAGGGCGACGAGATGCTGCTCAAGCGTTACTACGACATCGGCATCGCTGTGGGCGTGGAGGAGGGGCTGGTCGTGCCGGTGCTGCGCGACGCGGACCGCATGTCCTTCGCCGAGATCGAACAGCAGATCGCTGTCTTCGCGGAGAAGGCGCGCAAAAACCAGCTCACCCTGGACGAGATTCGCGGCGGAACGTTCACGATCTCCAACGGCGGCATCTTCGGCTCGCTGCTCTCGACGCCGATCCTCAACGGACCGCAAGTGGGCATCCTCGGCATGCACAAGATTCAGGAGCGGCCTATCGCGGTGAACGGCCAAGTGGTCGTCCACCCGATGATGTATGTCGCGCTCTCCTACGACCACCGCATCGTGGATGGCAACGAGGCGGTGCGCTTTCTGGTGCGCATCAAAGAACTGGTGGAGGATCCCGAATCGCTGCTGCTGGAGGGCTAGCCGTTGCGACGGGATTCGTCAATTGGAGACGGTTCGCCACGCCGTTGAGAGCAGGCAGGCAATCTCGCCATGCCGCATCGCCATGGTCAACAGCAGCGCGCTAAGCAGGCGCTCTGATAGCACATCGCTCGGCACATCGTGAGCGTCATCAGCCAGGGCGGTAAGACAGGTATCGGTCATCGTATGAACCGCCTGGGCATAGGAGCGAAGCACGGCCATATCGGCGAGCCGGACGCGGGACATCCATGCGCGCCAATCAATCGGCCCGGCAAGCGGCGGCAGTTCGCTCAGACCAGTGCAACCTGCCCAGGCCGTGAGCGCAAGCGGCGGCCCGACAGCCAGCGCGCTATGGACGCTCACGTCTTCGCAGAGCGCGATCTGCGCGTAGCAAGCGCCCGCGCGGGCGACGATTCCAGGGGCATGTCCGCTGGATTGCTCGGCGGTTATCTCGTCGGCTACTGTGTCGAGAAGCCGATGCATGAGCCTGAACTGCCAGCGTAGCAAGCCATGTGAGCAACGCATCGCGCTGGCGTCAGGCGCGCTCATGGTCGCGCTCATGCTGTACCCCCGCCGGGTCAGGCGGCAGCGTCTCTGGGAAACCGAACGCGACGACGAATCGCGGATCGCGGAATGCCGCTATCGCCGCAACGGCGCCATCGTGCAGCGTGAGTACCTGGAGCGTATGGGCGCGCCATTCGTCTCCCTCCGCATCGCGCCGGTAGACCGCGAAGGCCGGTTGCCCATTCGCCGCGGTTGGCAGCAGGAGAGAAGCAGGAGGGCAATTGCTGCCTCCCCGTGGCCTCCAGACCCACTCCAGGAGCTTCCCGATAGCCTCCCGCCCGCGATACCAGTGCGGCCATGGCGGCATGCTGATCGTCGCGTCATCGCGCAGTAGCGCGACAAACCCATCGAGATCGGCATCCTCCCAGGCGCGGACGTAGCGGTCGAGCAGCGTCCGCTGCTGCTCGTCTGACCCTGGCAGGGGAGGCGCCGTATCGGGCTGTCCGGTCGGGAACTGCTTCCCAAGCGTCGCCCGGGCGCGTTGGAGCGCGCTATTGGCCGACGCGACCGATGTGTCGAGCAAAACGGCAGTCTCGGCGGCGGACCAGCCAAGCACGTCACGCAGCAACAGAACAACTCGCTGCCTCGGCGGGAGCAGTTGGATCGCCGCGATAAACGCGAGCTGTATGGACTCGTGCAGCTCATAACGCGCATCTGGCCCTGGCGCGGTGTCGGCGATACCCTCCAGGGCCGTATCGGGATACGGTTCGAGCCATGCAGCCTCAGTCGCCGGGGCGCCTTCGGGCATCCCTTCGGCTGGCGGCCCCTGCGTCTCAGGCAGCGCCCGGCGTATGTTTGCCCGTTTGGCGAGCGCGTTGAGGCTGGTGTTGGTCGCGATACGATAGAGCCAGTTACGGAAGGATGTACGTCCCTCAAAACCATCGAGACCACGCCAGGCGCGCAGGAAAGTCTCTTGAGCGAGATCCTCGGCATCCTGAAACGAACCGAGCATACGATAGCAATGGAGCTGAACTTCCCGACGATAGGGTTCTGTAAGCCGCTGGAATGCGTCTGGATCACCCATCCTTGCGAGATCCAACGCGTCCGACGGATGAGGCAGGGCGGCAGATTCGCGCACTAAGATCCCTTCTTTCTGGTCGTGTGAGGCTTTCATGCACAGTATAGACCGCCGACCTGCCCCAAATTCATCGGTCCATGCGCAAATCCTGCATGGACGCGCCATTCCATCTCATCTCGCTCATCTTGCTCATCACTTACTATCGTCGGGAACGGAATCCGCCGCCAGAAGACGATAGGAGCCGACGAGCGATGCGCCGAGCGACCGCGGCGATTCCACACAGCGCTCGCCAACCTCCCGCTGGAACTCCGTGAAGGCGCTCAGGGAAAAGTGCGGATTGACCTCGCCCTCGGTGACTGATATGTGGATGAAGGTCACACCGTCCGCCAGCCGGAAAGTTGCGTAGCGCAGGCCGCCAGGATCTTCCCTGGCCAGTTGGGCATATACCTGTTCCACGAGTCGCTGATTCTCGTTGGCGGCGTCTGGGCGCGTCTGGTACTGTACGACAACGGTCTTGCTCATAGTAACCCTGTTCCTTTCATTGCTTGGTCCAGTATGTCTGGCCAAAGCTAAACATGCCTCAACGCCTGCTCGAAATTGCGCTCACCGCCTGAGGCATGGAGACGGGCTGTGAGGCTGGCTGCTCGGGAGCCTGCTCGCGCGCCTCAGCTCTGGCGCGCTTTCTGGGCAACAACAGCCCGGCAATTGCTCCCAGCAGAGAGAGGACGGCAGCGGCGGCCATCGCCGGCGAAAATCCCGCGCTGAACGCCTGGGCGGAGTGGAAGCTCCCGACTCCCGCGAACACCGCGGCAAGGATCGCCACGCCGAACGCCGCCCCAAGCTGACGCAGCATATTGAACGTCCCAGACGCCTTGCCAATCGCGCTCGCCGCGACCGACCGCATCACAGCGCTCTGGCTTGCGGGGATAGCCGCGGCGCCGAATCCAGCGATAAACAGTGGCGCGATGAGCGCGGAATAGGCGACGTCCGGCCTGGCGATCAGGCCGATCCAGATCATCGCGACGGCTTGCAGAAGCATCGCGCCGACCATGATCGTTCGCTCGCCGAGACGGTTGATCAACAGACCTGAGATTGGGGTGATCGTGAACAGTATCACGGTTTCGGGCAGCATCCGCACCCCAGCTTCGAATGGGCTATACCCCAACTCTGTCTGAAGAAACTGGGCCAGAAAGAACACGGAGCCGTTGAGCGCCGCGAAGAAGAGGAAACCGGCGGCATTGCCCGCCGCGAAAAAGCGCGAGCGGAAGAACCGCATTGGCAGCATCGGCGCGCGGACACGCCTCTCCCATATGACGAAGGCTACCGCCAGCAGCGCTCCAGCCGTCAGTGACGCGACAACCTCGAAACTCCCCCAGCCAGCGCTGTTCCCGCGTACCAATCCCCAGACGAGCCCCAGGGCGGCGCCCGTCGCGAGAATGAGGCCACAGACATCGGGCGTCGTGCGCGGTCCAAAGCTCTCCTCCACGCGGCTGAGCACGAGCGGAATGACGAGCAGACCAATGGGAACATTGAGCCAGAATATCCACTGCCATGAGATGCCCTGGACGATGGCGCCGCCAACAACTGGTCCCGCGAGGACGGCGAGGCCAGCAGAGCCACCGAAAACGCCGAGCGCCCGGCCTCGCTGCTCAGGCGGGAAGGCCGCGCTCAGCAATGTCAATGCCAGCGGCATGACCAGGGCGGCGCCGCATCCCTGGATAGCGCGGGCAGCGATCAGCCAACCGACGCCAGGCGAGAGCGCACATGCCGCCGAGGCAAGGATAAACAGCGACAGTCCAGTGACGAACATCCTCCGGCGCCCAAAGCGGTCGCCAAGCTCCGCCCCCGGCATGAGCAAGACCGCAAAGCTCAACGTGTAGGCGTTGACCGTCCACTCCAACTCCTCAATAGAGGCTCCCAGACGCAGGCGGATCGTATTCAAGGCAGTGGCGACGATCAGCGCGTCTAACGCGACCATGAATGCCCCCACTGAGCACAGTACCAGGGTCCAAATGTGTTTCGACTTCATGTCATTCATCCGGTTGATAGTCATTTCCCCTCCCGTTCACAAGCCGGGTTCATGATAGTTGCCACAGAAAGCGGCTCACGACGCGTACCTCTTGATCGGCACACTCGTAATGACCGCGAGTCATACCGAAACTCATCGGCGCATGCAGCCAAAAGTGATATTCAATTCGTTGCGGTGATGCCTTGACAATACTAATATAATTAGTTTATATTCTATTTACATTAGCTAACATGTTTCGACAGGCGAGGAGGAAGCACTTTGGCGCACAGAGCCGGACTGGACCGCGCGGCCGTCGTCGCAGAGGCCACGAAACTGGTGGACGAAGAGGGCGTCGAGCAGCTCTCGCTGGGGCGGCTGGCCGAGCGGTTGAGCATCAAGACTCCCTCGCTCTACAACCATGTGGCCGGGCTGCCAGGCCTTCGACACGAGTTGGCGCTCTCATGCGCGCGCGAGCTGCGCGACAATCTCACCAGGGCCACCATTGGGAGATCGCGCGCCGAGGCAATTCTCGCGCTGGCCGACGCCTATCGCGCCTACGCCAGAGAGTATCCCAATCGCTACCGCTTCACGCTCCAGGCGCCCGCCGCCGACGACCCGCAGCTGGCGGCGATTGCCGAAGAGATTCTCAACGTCATCTACGCGGTGCTCCGCCCCTACAATCTCGGCGAGCAGAACACGATTCACGCCATTCGCAGCCTGCGGAGTATCGTGCAGGGGTTCGTCTCGCTGGAGGTCGCCGGTGGCTTCGCGATGCCTGTGGACCTCGACGATAGCTTTCACTGGCTCATCCAGCTCTTTATCGCCGGGATCGAGCTTGCGGATACCGAAGAAGGAAAACAGCGATGATTCTCACCACGTTGAAAGGCATCAACCTTGGGCTGGCGTTCCTGTTGGAGCTTGGCGTGCTGGTGGCCCTGGGCTACTGGGGATTCACCGTTGGGCCAAACACCTTCCTGAAGTTCGTCCTTGGCCTGGGAGCGCCAGCGCTAGCTATCGTCGTATGGGCCATCTTCGGCGCGCCGAAGTCCTCGACGCAGTTGCAGGGCGTCGCCTATCTCGTGTTACAGGCGGTCTTTTTCGGCGGTGGCGCGCTGGCGCTTGTCGTCGCGGGTCAGCGAGGATGGGGTATCGCCTTCGCGCTGATCGCGCTGGTAAACAGCACGGCGGCGGCCATCTGGCGGCAGTAGTTAGTACCAGGGAATTCCAAGGAGAAAAACGATGAACTCCGTACAGTCTAGCGAATCCATTCACTCGACGAGCACCGCTCGTGTGCGCCTCGGAGCGACTGCGCTCGGATTAGCCGGCATCCTGTTTGTCCTGTATCCCGCGATCCGGCCATTCTCCGACGAGAAATCGCTGCAAGGCGCAGCGGCGTTCGCCTCAACCGAGTGGCTTGTGGCGCACATCCTGGGCATGCTGGGCTTCACCCTGATAGGGCTTGGACTTCTTGGCCTGCATATCACCCTGCGCGAGACAAGGGGTGAGCGGCTCGCGTTCGGAGCCGTCGTCGTCGGCTGGTTGGGGATCGGCCTGACCCTGCCATACTACGGCGGTGAGGCGTTTGGCCTGCACGCAATCGGGCAGGAAGCCCTGCGACAGCACAATGCCACATTGGTTGCCCTGGCCAACGTTGTCCGCGGTGGGCCACAAGAGGTGATGTTCGGGGTGGGACTACTGCTAATCGCGGTAAGCGCCATTATGGTCGCCATCGCCATCTGGAGATCGGGCGTATTGCCACGCTGGAGTGGCGTGCCATTCGCGCTGGCATTTGCGCTGTATATCCCACAGTTCTTTGGCAATCAGCCGATCCGCGTGGCTCACGGTCTGCTCGTTGCCATTGGATGCCTGTGGATTGCCGCCAGTATGTGGCGCAAGAGCAACGCGCGAACATTGTCGAGGTAAACCCAGCGCACGCGCTCATCGTCGGGCTAGCGTTGATAACGCTGCCCTACTGGTACACGCCAAGCTTCGCCATCAGCATCCGTTGAAGTTGCTGTCCACATACTATGCGTTGCGTGGCAGATCGGCGTCGGCCAGCGGCGACACGCCAGTGCGCAATGCGTCGCCGTGGATCACGTGTGGCTCGTAGAGCGGAATCATGCCGAAGCGCACCTTCAGCGCCAGAATGCGCCGCACCGACTGGTTAATCCGGTCATTGGTAATCTTGCCCGCCTTCATCGCGTTCTTGATCGCCTGAATCATGCCGCGCATCGAATAGGTGTCGTACGCGCCCTCCAAAAGGTCGTCGCCCGCCTCTATCGAGAGGACCGCCGCCTGGGGCAGCGTGTAGTCAATGGCGATACCCTGCATGTACAGGCTGTCGGTCATCACCACACCCTGATAGCCGAGCTTGTCGCGCAGCGTACCCTGCACCACTTTGGGCGAGAGCGTCGCGGGGAGACTTGGATCGATCGCGGGAACGATGACGTGGGTCACCATAATCATGCCAGGGTCATCGGCCAGCAGCCCCTTGAACGCGGCGAACTCCGTGGAGTTCAGCTGGCTCATGGTGCGGTTCATCGTCGGCAGCGTCTTATGGGGGTCGAGGGTGATGCTGCCGATGCCAGGCCAGTGCTTGAGGCAGCCAATGACACCATTCTCCTGCAAGCCATTCAGGAATTCGCCTGCGTAGCGGTCCACCGTGGCGGGGTCGTTGCCGAAGAGGCGGTCCCACTCGATGGCGGCTGGCGTGGTGCGCACATCCACCACCGGCGCGAGGTTGGTGTTGATGCCCAGCGCCAACATCTCCTTGGCCGCCGCGACGCCCTTATCATAGGCGTACTTCGGATTACCAGTGGCCGCCATCGCCTGCGCGGACGGCAGCGGCGGCGCAAGATTGTTGTTGCCGAGGCGATCCACCCCACCGCCCTCTTCGTCCATCGTCACAAGCATGGGAATCGCGGCGTGCGCCTGGATGGTCGCCAGCATGTCGTGAAGCTGCTGCCAGTCGGTGATGTTCTGCTGATAGACGATCATTGCGCCCGCGTGCATGCCGACGACCATGTTGTCGACGTCCTGAGAGTAGGTCTTGTAGGTAGACTCGATCAGAAAGAGCTGGCCGAGCTTCTCATCCAGCGTCATGCCGCTCAGCGTGTGTTCGACTGTCTGGCGAATCAACTTTTCGCGCAACGAAGTCCACGAGGAGTCGCCGTTCGTGGCGGTCAGCGTGGGCGAAGGCAGAACCGACTTGACGCCGTTGAGCCCTTTCGGCGCCTGGCCACTCGAAAGCCCGCTACAGCCTGCCAGCAGCACCAGGCTCAACATCACGATCCAGAGTGACGTGCGCGGGAAAGTCCGTCGCGCAGGCATACACCATCTCCCTATTTTCTGGCGCCGCTCACAAGCCTGAGGCTATTATGAATCGCCCTGCCTGGCGGCGCCACTGCTCAACCAGACAGGCTATAGTCAACCTCTTACGTCTGATATGACGAGCCAGAATGTGCAAGACGCGACTCATGTCCAGAATGGCACGCCAGGTGACGCACGGGCGGATATACGGTATAGTGGTGACACTCTTTTTATGTCTATGCTGTGTCGCGTGCGAAGGGGTTCTGGTGTGACTGATTCGGGGATAGCAGGCGCATCGCGCGATACAGCCATTCGTACAGATCAGCCGCTCGACGTGGTAGAACATCCATCAGGACAAACCACCTCGAAGACCAGGTTTCGCAGGCTCCGCCCGCTTGGCGCGCTCCTGGCGTCGCCGTACCGCGAGCTGCCGCCCATGCCGCGCGGACGTTGGCCACGCATCGCGCTGGCGCTGGTGACGGTCCTCGCGCTCGCCTTCGTCGTCTACTACACCGCCTACACATGGTCGCTGCTCGACACCTTCCGCTCGAACGCGGAGGACATGGGCATCATGGACCAGGCGCTCTGGAATACACTGCACGGCGCCGTCCTCCACCAGACGATCTGCAACAGCATCAGCGACACCAACTGCCTGGGCGATGTCTCGCGCTTTGCGATCCACTTCGAGCCGATTATGCTGCCGCTCTCGCTGCTCTACGTCTTCGCCCCGACCCCCAAGGCGCTGATGCTGCTCCAGACGCTCGTCGTGGCCAGCGGCGTCTTTCCTGTCTTCTGGATTGCCTGCCGCCGCCTGAGCAGCCCGCTGGCTGGCGGGATCTTCGCCGCGGCATATCTTCTCTATCCCCAGTTGCAAAGCGCCGTCCTCTTCGATTTCCACGCCGTCACGCTGACCATGGCCTTCCTGGTCTTTGCCCTCTATTTCATGCTGACCAGAAATAATGTCGGGCTGCTGATCGCCTGCGTGCTGGCGCTCTCCACCAAAGAAGAGGTCCCGCTCGATATTGTGATGATTGGCCTCGCTATCCTGTTCTTTCAGCGGCGCTGGAAGCTCGGCGCGGGCGTTATCGGCCTATCGCTCGCCTGGCTTGCCGTGGCGGTCATCGTGATGCATATCGCCAGCCCGGTGGGTCACTCGCCCACCGCCGCGCGCTATGGCTACCTGGGAGACAGTCCGATCCAGGCGGGTATCTACGTCGTTACACATCCCCTTCAGGTGCTGCGCGAGGAGATGCTCGACGATGCCGGAATTTCGTACATGGGCATACTGCTGGGAGCCTTCTCGTTCCTCGGCTTCGCCAGCCCTTTGACACTCATTCTCTGCCTGCCCGCGCTCTCGATCAACCTGCTCAGCAGCGACGCCAATATGCACCAGGGGCTGCACCAGTACAGCGCTGAGATTGTGCCTATCATGGTCTTTTCGGCGATCTCCGGCATCGCGCTCTTGCTCGAATTCGTGGCGCTGGGTCAGCGAAGATACATTCTCGCGCCAGACGCTTTCAGCAATCTGCGGAAACAGGTCGGCTACGTCTTCACCCGCCTGCGGCTGAAAACGCCTACGGTATCGCGGGTCGCGCTGGTTACGCTGCTGGCGATTGCGTTCGCCGGGTGCCTGGTCCAGCAACGAACGATGAATCTGGGGAATCCGCCAACGTTCCTGGCGCTGGCCTGGCCAACCGCGACCCCACATAGCGATCTGGCCAACACGGTCGTGGCCATGATTCCAGCGAACGCCAGTGTCTCGGCGCAGAATACGCTCGTACCGCATCTGAGCCACCGGCGCTCTATCTATCAGTACCCTTACAGCGCGGATCAGTCGGATTACGTCGTGCTCGACACCTCTGGCTTCATCTACCCATTCACCGACCAGCACGCCTATGACCAGAGCGTGCGCGATCTCCAGAGCAGCGGCCACTTCCGCACCGTCTTCGCCCAGGATGGCTATCTCGTGCTGCAACGCGCCACGCCCGGCCCATAAAAAACGAGCGCGACACCGAGGGTATCGGCATCGCGCTCAATTGGGTGGCCCAATCTCAGGACTGGTTGAGCACAGGCAACTTCGAGACGCTCCAGCGATTGTTCGCGCTGCCCGTCTGGAACTGCACCATCGAGATAGCGTCCGTCGGGCAGCGGACGATGCAGAGGCCGCAGCGAATGCACTTCTCCTCGTCGATAATCATGTCGGCGCCACCCTCCCAGCTCGTTCCGGCGAGCTGATGGAGCGGATCGCCCTTGACGACGCGGGTCAGCCCCTGCATGCTGATGCAGTCGTAGGGGCAGATGTCCACACAGCCGCTGCACAGAATGCAGATCGACGGGTCGATCATGATATTGAGCTGGCACTGCAAGCAACGCCGCGCCTGAGTAATCGCCTCTTCCGGGCTGTAGCCGGTCTCCGACTCCGCCGTGATGCTGAAGCGCTTCTGCAGCGGCAGCGCCGGAATCGTCTGGTAGGGGATAGATTCGTAGTCGTCCACCATGCCTCGGCGGAAGTCGGGCAACTCGATCTCGGTAATCGCCTCGGCAGGCGCATCCTCACCGCCGAGGTAGCGGTTGATCGAGGAGGCGGCGTCGCGGCCATCGGCAATGGCGGAAATCAGGTTGCGCGCGCCCTCGGTGAAGTCGCCGCCCGCGAAGAGGCCGGGCTTGCTCGTCATCCAGGTGTCGCGGTCAATCAGTGGGATACCCCAGCGGTTGACCTCCAGCCCGAGCTCCTGCGCGGGAATCCACGATGTATCGGCAAACTGGCCAAACGCCGAGATGACCGTGTCAACATCCAGCACGAACTCCGAACCCGGCACGGGGACCGCTTTGCGGCGTCCGCTGGGGTCAGGATCGCCCAGGCGGTTGCGGATCATCTTCAGGCCACTCACATGCTCGCCATCCTCGCTGAGCACCTCCATCGGCGAGCAGAGATAGATGAACTCGACGTGTTCGAGTGTCGCCTCGTCCACCTCGTACTCGTCCGAAGGCATCTCTTCCTTCGAGCGGCGATAGAGCACATAGACCTTCTCGGCGCCGAAGCGCATGGACGAGCGGCAACAGTCCATCGCGGTGAAACCGCCGCCAAGGACGGCGACCCGCTTGCCGACGAAGACTGGCTCGCCAAAGTTGACCTTTTCGAGGAAAGGCAATCCCGGGACCACGCCAAAGAGCTCGCCGCCCGGCACATCCTTGTTATAGGGGTCGGTCAGCGGGTTCGAGAGCATGCAGCCCGCGCCGATGTAGACGGCGTCGTACTGCTCCATCAGGTCGGTAAGCTGGATGTCTTTGCCGATGGTGGTGTTGAGCTTGACCTCGACGCCGAGCGCGTCGAGGTATTCGTCGCACTCCTCTTTGGTCACCTCACGCGGTAGCCTCCAGACCGGGATGCCGCCGACCATCATACCGCCGGGCGCGGGATACATATCGTAGATCGTGACGGGATAGCCCATCTCCGCCAGCTCGCGCGCGGCTGCGATGCCGGCCGAGCCAGCACCGATGACCGCGACCTTTTTGTCTTTAGTTACCTGTGGCCGCGCGGGCAGATGGCGATACTCGCGGTGATCGTGTGAGGCGCGCTTGAGCCAGCAAATAGAGACGGGCTTGCCATCGATTTTGTTGCGGCGGCAGACCGGCTCGCATGGTCGCGCGCAGGTGCGCCCGAGGACGCCGGGAACGACGTTCGACCGGCGGTTGAGCACGTACGCCTCGTCGAAGCGGCCCTGCGAGATCAGTCCAATGTAGTTGGAAACATCGGTACGCGCGGGGCAGCCTACCTGGCACGGAATATTCGTTTTGTACCAGTCAGGATTCACTTCCTCAGACTGATAGAGCGAGTCGAGATTTGCATCAGGGTCAATCATCGCGTAACCCTTTCACCTTGTTGCCATAATTGCGACGCAAGCCGTGTCCACCCGGAGTCTGCGGCTCCGTCGGGCATACTGATAATAAGTATAACATTGCTGCTCTACCTCGCGCTATTCCCTCAGTTCGGGCATTGAATCATCGAAACAGCGCCCATCACGCGCTCCGTCTCTTATTGGAAGAGACACCAGGTAGCCTTGTACATACAGCGAGTCTCTGATACAGTGGCCGACGAGCGCGGGTCGAATGTCATGTACTAACGGAGGAACTATAGCAGCATGGGGCAGAACGATCATGGGGGCGATTCGCCAGATTCCGGAATTACGAATAGTCCACAGTCGTCTCCACAGCAGTTTGCGGGGGGTAGTCAGCCAAACTATCCGTCACAGTTGATCGGTAATCTGAAGCCAATGAATCCGCCTCCACTGGAACTGCGGCAACCAAAGAACTCGGCGAAGTCCTGGATCATTGGCTGTAGCATCGCGGCGGGTGTGGTGATCTGTCTCTGTGCTCTCACGAGCTTCGCGCTCTTTCGAGCTGTGTACGATCCTATTGAGCGAGAAGTAGATGGGAAAGCGGCTATTCAGAACTTCTGCCGGGCCATACAGATCCAGGATTATGTACTGGCCTACAATACCCTCTCGCGTGCGGCCAGGGGGCGCATGGGCACGGTAAATCAGTTCATGACCCAGATGGCCATGTTGGATCAGAGTCAGGGGAGCGTCACATCCTGTGGCATCGACCTCGATACGCTACGCGCTACAGCCACACACAGTGATGGGAAGCGTATGGACGTACAGGTATACGTGTCTCGCGGAAACAATACAAGTAATAGCCCGAATTGGAATGGTACAGCAGTGATGCTCGCGCTGGTCTTCGAGAACAACGTCTGGAAGGTGGACGCCGCTGAACCGACAAACACTTTGTTCTGATAGATTGGCAGCGCGGCGAAGGGCCGCAGCCATCGCAACATGGCGCACTGTCGAGTTGTGGAGCAGTCCACTTCGTTGACAACGCGGCGTCTGGTCATGGTGAGGCTGGAATTGTCGTCGGGTGGTTCGCGCGCCATTGTGTCATTGTATCGTCGAGAATCCGCGGAGGAAGCGCTTCCAACATGAGTCAGAACTATCCTGGCGGTGATCCATCATACCCAGGCGATCCGAACAATCCGTCAACAAATCCTCAACCACCACCCCACCAGCCTGATAACATACGGCAACCGCGACAGAAAAGCCCGGGGCGCAGCGACATAATCGTGTGGTGTATCGCAGCGATATTGCTTCTTCTCATCTGCGTTGGCGCCGGTGTGGCCCTCTATATTGGTCCGCAGATGGCGAAAGACGCCATCCGGTCTGGCGCGGCGGCGATTGGAGCGTCCTCGCGGGTTAGTCAATTCTGTAGTGACTATCGAGCGCAGGATTATGGCGACGCCTATCAGCATCTTTCAGCAGCAGCGCAGGGGCGCACCAGCCAAACAACATATGTTTCGCATCAGCAAGCTCTCGATGAGAGCGTTGGCGCGGTCACGACCTGCATGATCGATTCCAACCATACAATGCCGAGCATTAGCAACGATGGCAACACGGCAACCGCGCAGATTCAGGTGGCGCGCGGAGCGAACGCGAAACCAACCACCGGGACGCTCACCCTGGTCTACGAACATGACACATGGAAGGTCGATAGCGCTGATAGCTCGCTGATGCTCCTCTGACGGCAAGATGTGGCGTACTGCACTTCTCGCGCGGCGCGATGTCTGATATTGTTGCACCTGAGATGGCCGACGGGTTGTCCGCGCCATTGTGTCCGCGCCATTGTGTCCGCGCCATTGTGTCATTGTATCGTCGAGAATCCGCAGAGGGAGCGCTTCCAACATGAGCCAGAACTATCCTGGCGGTGATCCATCATACCCAGGTGATCCCAATAATCCGCAGACGTTTCCACAGCAACCGCCGCAACCAGGGCAGCCACCGCAGCCGCAATATCCCCAGCAGCCAACGCAGCCTGGCTACGGGCAACCGCCCGCGTATGGACAACAGCCAATGCAGCCCGGCTATGGCCAGGAGCAACAGCCGCCGCCCTATCAGCCGCCGGTCTACAATCAGGCCGCGCAGCCGCAGTATCCGCAACAGCAACCGCCGCAATACCCGCAGCAGCCGAAGAAGTCGAATCGCGGCTGGATCATCGGATGCAGCATCGCGGCGGTAGTCGTCCTGTTGATCTGTGGCGGCGTCGGCGTCGCCCTGTACATAGGCGCGCAGACGGCAAGCAACGCGATCAAGAATGGCGGGAACGCGATCACGGCGGCGGCGCAAATGACACTCTTCTGCACCGATTTCGAGACGCAGGACTACGGCTCCGCCTATCAACTGCTCTCCACAGGAGCGC
This sequence comes from Ktedonobacterales bacterium, assembly GCA_036273675.1. Classification (GTDB taxonomy): domain Bacteria; phylum Chloroflexota; class Ktedonobacteria; order Ktedonobacterales; family JADMIN01; genus DAHUXT01. The sequence continues at coordinate 31,239 of DASUHD010000027.1, forward strand.
AGGGTCGCCAGAGCCAGTCGCAATTCACGACACATCAAGCGGCGCTGGATACGAGCGATGGCGATGTGGCGACCTGCACCATTGACCCCAATCACGCGCTGCCAAGCATCAGCAGCGACAGCAAGACCGCGACGGCTCAGATGCAGGTGGCGCGGGGCGAGAACGCGAATCTAGCCACCGGCACAGTCAACCTGGTCTACGAAAACGGCCAGTGGAAAATCGATAGCGCCGACAGCTCGCTGAAGCTGTTCTAATAACAGCGCTCGTAACAGCGCTCGCGCTTGCTACATCTCAAACTCCCTTCGCCCGCATGGGTGAGGGGAGCCTTTTTCCGCTGCGGATAAAGCCCAAAGGAAACCTGAAGCGAACGGGCTACCCTCATGCCGCGCGCTTGACCGCAACGGAGCGGCGGCACTAGAATGGATGGGCTGGCGCAGGACGCAAACACTATCCCCGGTATCATCCACTACCATCCAGCCGACATCAGGAGGACATCACGGTGCGAGTGCATAGCATGCGCGTAGAGAACTACGGTCCCTTCGCCCGGCTGGAAGAAATCACCTTTAGCTCCCTCTCAACCATCATTGGCCGCAACGACGCGGGCAAATCCCACACCCTCAAGGCGCTGCAGCTCTTCTTCGGCAAGAACAAGCTTGAAGCGGGCGATGTCTACGATAGCGCCTCGAACGAGGCTCAGGTGGTCATCGAAGTCTCGCTGACCGCCCTGCCCGAGACGCTCGACTACGAAGGCGGCGGGCTGCACCTGGCGGACGAGCGGCTGCTGGACGCCGATGGGCGACTGCGGGTGCGCAAGACGTTTCCGTGCGCTGGCCCCTACGACCGCCCCACGCTCACACTGATCGTGCAGGACTTCGCCGACGAGCGCTTCAGCGGGCTGCTGGCGCTGAAAGAGCGCGAATTGAACGAGCGTTGCGTCACGGCTGGTGTGCCGCTGACCGAGGGCAAACGCAAGCGCACTGCCGCAGAGAAGCGTGCCGCCCTGCGCGCCGTCGCCCAGGAGCAGCAGACGCCGCTGGTCGAGTGCGTGCTGCTGCTGAGCGTGCGCGACGACCTCTGGAAAAGCATCGAGGCGCAGTTGCCGCGCTACGAGCTTTTCGAGACCGATACGCGGCTTGGCGTGGGCGAGACGACGTTTCAGGCGCAGTTCCGACCCATCGTGCGCGCCGCCACCGAGGAGGCGACGGTGGTTGCCGCCCGCGACGCCTTCACCGAGTCGATCAATCGCGCGTTGCAGAGCGAGGTGGATGCCATCTTCGAGCGGCTGCGTCGCCACACCACCGCGTTTTCGGGGCTGGCGGTCCGGCCTGCATTTTCGTGGGAGAAGGCCGTCTCGTTCGAGATTCTCGGCACCGACGAGCACGGCGTCCAGCGCTCGCTCGATCAGCGCGGCAGCGGCATGCGTCGCCTGCTGATGGTGGCGTTCTTCCAGTATATCGCCGAAAAGACGCTCGGCCACGACCACAACGTCATCTACGCTGTCGAGGAGCCGGAGAACTGCCTGCATCCCGGCCTTCAGCGCGAGCTGGTGACCTCGTTTCGCGCGCTGGCGGACGAAGGCTCGCAGGTGATTCTGACCTCACACTCACCGGTTTTCGCGGGCGCCTCGCCCCTCTCTGACCTGGTGTTGATCGAGCGCATGGGCGGGGTGGCGCGGGCCATCCAGGGGCCGGATCCAGCCGATGTCGCCGAGGAGCTGGGCATCGAGCCTGCCGACCAGATTACCGGCTACAGCGCCTGCGTCTTCGTCGAGGGCCGCGACGATGTCTTCTTCTGGCGGACGCTGGCGCAAAAGCTGAAGCAGAGCGGCTACATCCGCGCCGATTTCGACGACCTGCGCATCGGCCTGATGCCCTCCGGCGGCCACAACCTGAAGCACTGGATTACACTCCGGGCGATGGGGCGGATGAACCGGCGTTTCGCGATGATCGTGGATAGCGACCGTTTCAGCGCCGCGCATGACGTGCTGCCCGAAAAGCTCCAGTGGAAGCGCGAATGCGAGGAGCAGGGCGGGGCCTGCTACATCCTGCGCAAGCGTGAGATCGAGAACTACCTGCACCGTGACGCGCTCGCCCGCGCTGGACATACCCTCGTCGTCTACGACGATTACTCCGATATGAAGCAGATTTACGGTCGCCGCGTCGTCGAGACGATCACGCAGATGACGGGAGACGAGATCCTGGCGATGGATTGCTACGAGGATGGCGGACGCGAACGCCAC
>DASUHD010000028.1:0-7566 GCA_036273675.1 Ktedonobacterales bacterium
CGCTCACCGCGGCGATCACCAAGTGTCTGGCCGAAAAGGACCCGACGGTCACCTTCACGCCCTTCGACCAGATCGACAAGGCGCCGGAGGAGAAGGCCCGGGGCATCACCATCGCCATCGCCCACGTCGAGTACGAGACCGACAAGCGGCACTACGCCCACGTCGACTGCCCCGGGCACGCCGACTACATCAAGAACATGATCACCGGGGCGGCGCAGATGGACGGCGCGATCCTCGTCGTCTCGGCGCCCGACGGCCCGATGCCGCAGACCAGAGAGCACATCTTGCTGGCGCGCCAGGTCGAGGTGCCGGCGATGGTGGTTTTCTTGAACAAAGTCGACATGCTCGAGGACGAAGAGCTGCTCGAACTCGTCGAGCTCGAGGTCAGAGAACTCTTGAGCAAGAACCAGTTCCCCGGCGACGATGTGCCGGTGGTGCGCGGCTCGGCCCTCAAAGCGTTGGAGTCGAGCGGCGACCTCTCGCGCACGGACCCGGCCGCCGCGCCGATCTGGGCGCTCATGGACGCGGTCGACGCGTACATCCCGACGCCGCCGCGCCCGATTGACCAGCCGTTCCTGATGCCGGTCGAAGACGTCTTCTCGATCAAGGGCCGCGGCACGGTGGTGACCGGGCGGATCGAGCGGGGGCTGGTGAAGGTCGGCGACACGATCGAGATCGTCGGCTTCACCGAGGCGGCGCGCGCCGTCACCGTGACCGGGGTCGAGATGTTCCAGAAGACACTCGATGCGGGCGAGGCCGGCGACAACGTGGGCTGTCTCTTGCGTGGGGTCGAGCGGAGCGAGATCGAGCGCGGGCAGGTGCTGGCCAAACCGGGCTCGATCAAGCCGCACACCAAGTTCGAGGCGCAGGTCTACGTCCTCTCCAAGGAGGAGGGTGGGCGGCACACGCCGTTCTTCAATGGCTACCGGCCGCAGTTCTACATTCGCACCACCGATGTGACCGGGGCGATTGGGCTGGGCGAGGGGGTCGAGATGGTGATCCCGGGCGACAACGTGACGATGCAGGTCGAGCTCTTGTCGCCGGTCGCCCTGGAGGAGGGCAGCCGCTTCGCCATTCGTGAGGGCGGCCGCACCGTCGGCGCTGGCGCTGTCACCAAGGTCACCGCGTAAGCTCACTCTGAACGCACGCGCACAGGTTGCAACGTGCAACGCTCCTGATCGGCAGTCGTCGGTCAGGAGCGTATTCCGTTCCTGAGCAACAGCGAAAAAGGTGTGACGAACTTCGTGTCCATGCGCTAGACAGTCATTTGGAAGATGGTATACAATAGGCTGGAGTGGTTTGCGCCAGTACGTTTGCGCATGGTTGGCATACATCGCAATTCATGACATTCTATGTATGATGGTGTGCGCGGATTCGACGGAGCCACGAAAGAGAAGGCTGAGAGGATAGGGGACATATGGCCGCCAAAGGCAAAGAAAACCGTATTCTGGTGACACTCGCCTGCACCGAGTGTAAAGAACGCAATTATATTACGACGAAGAATAAGAAGAACGACCCGGACCGCATGGAACTGCGGAAGTTCTGCCCGCGCTGCCGGTGCCATCGCGCGCATCGCGAGACGAAGTAGCGGACGAGCGTACTCATAGGCGTTGCCCGCAGACGCGCGGCGATCCGCAACAGGAGAACTCACCTTGGCAAAGGCAAGTACGAATAAGGACAGACGCCTGGCACGTGCCGTGCGCACACCATCGACCGATGATGAGGCGCCGCGCGATCAGGAGCTCGATCCCGCCGGGGAGAGTCTGATGGACGAAGAGGTCGAGCAACTCGCAGAGGCGCAGGAGGCCGTAGACGCTGGCGATCCGCTGCCCGCGGCCTTCGCGAGTGACCAGGCGCTCACCTCCACCACGAACCGGACGGCACTGCGCACCTATACGGTGCCTGCCTGGACGCTGGGCAACCCGGTGACGCGCTTCATTGCCGAATCGTACATCGAGTTACGTAAGGTGACCTGGCCAACCTGGAACGAGGCGTGGAACTGGACGCTCATCGTTATCGCCATGTCCGCGGTCGTCGCCCTTATTCTCGCCGCCGCCGATCTCGGTCTGGCCAGGCTGCTGACCTGGGTGGTTGGCCTGGGCGGTTAGCCTGAGCGCCATGCATTGGCTGTACGCTCGGCATCGGCGGCAGCGTCTTTACCAGAGAAGCCAGATGTGATACCTGGCGTGGGTGTTCCGCGCCATAGAGGAGAGCACGATGGACGCGCAGGATCAGGAACCCCTGGAGGAGAGCGAACAGCTTCCGCCGCCCGAACCTGAGGTCGAGGGGCGTCACTGGTATGCCATCCACACCTACTCTGGTTACGAGAACAAGGTCAAGACGCATATCGAGGCGCGCATCGTTTCGATGCAGCTTCAAGAGCGCATCTTCCGGGTGGTTGTGCCGACTGAAGATGTCATCGAGATCAAGAATGGGCAGCGCCGAACTGTCACCCACAAGATCTATCCAGGGTACGTGCTGGTGGACATGGTGCTCGACGAGGTCACCTGGCACGCGGTGCGCAATACGCCCGGCGTGACTGGATTCGTCGGCGGCATGGGTACCGAGCCGGTTCCGGTGCCTGAGAGCGAGCTGCGCTATATTCTGCGCGCGCCCGCCGCTGGCGCTGAGGCCAAGCCCAAGGCCAAGATCGAGTACAAGATTGGCCAGCCGGTCAAGGTCATCAGCGGGCCGTTCAGCGAGTTCATCGGGACGGTCAGCGAGATCAATCAAGACCGCAATAAGGTGACGGTGCTGGTCTCCTTCTTCGGACGCGAGACGCCAGTGCAGCTGGACTTCCTCGAGGTCGAGAAGATGTGATGGCGGTCGCATCCATGCGGTATGCTTCTATCTGGATGCGATCAGTAGTTGTTTTGTTTCCAACGTGTTGGCAGAGAGAGGGCGCCGCGCCGCCGTGCGTGCGGATTTCGGCGGGCGCCAGTTCGAGGAAGGGCGCGGGCCGTGATGGCCTGGGGCTTCGTTCGCGGAGTCCGCATCGCCCGGTGACCTCAAAGGAGTAGAAATTGTCTAAGCGCGTCAAGGCAGTGCTTACGCTGCAACTCCCCGCGGGCAAGGCGACGCCCGCACAGCCAGTTGGTCCGGCGCTCGGCCAGCACGGCATCAACATCATGGGCTTCGTGAAGGAATATAACGAGCGCACCGCGAATCAGGCGGGCAATATCGTTCCCGCTGAGATTACGGTCTATGAGGATCGCTCCTTCACCTTCATCATCAAGACGCCCCCGGCGACCGACCTGCTCAAGAAGGCGGCTGGCGTCGACAAGGGGACGCAGACCCCGGCGAAGGCCACGGTGGGGCAGATCACCAAGAAGCAGCTGCGCGAGATTGCCGAACTGAAGATGAAAGACCTCAACGCCAACGACATCGAGGCGGCTGAGCGCATCATCGCGGGTACCGCGCGCTCGATGGGCATCACCATCGCCTGAGTTTGTATCGTTGGACATTGCCCGACCAGATTCGCACACCCGGCTTCTGAAGTATGCCAGCCGGGCTAGCGCCGAATCCTGTGTCGCGTCGTATACGTTTAGAGAGACAGAGCCGGAGATTCCCCGGCTTCTATCCGCCCAATAGTCACTGCGGACCATGAGCCACGAGGAGGGCAGATTCGCATGCCAAAACATGGTAAGAAGTATCGAGAAGCGATCAAGCTGGTTGACGACGAGAAGCTGTATCAGGTCGCTGAGGCGATCCCGCTGCTGCGCAAGCTGAACTACGTCACCTTTGATCCCACCGTCGAGCTGCACATGCAGCTTGGCGTAGACCCGCGTCACGCCGATCAGATGGTGCGCGGCACCGCTGGCCTGCCGGCTGGCACGGGCAAATCGGTGAAGGTGCTGGTCTTTGCCCAGGGCGAGAAGGCCACCGAGGCCGAGCAGGCCGGAGCCGATTTCGTTGGGCTGGACGACATGATCAAACAGATCAACGAGGGCTGGCTAGGCTTCGATGTCGCCATCGCGACGCCGGATGTCATGAGCAAGGTCGCCAGCCTGGGCCGACGCCTGGGACCGCGCGGCCTGATGCCGAACCCGAAGACGGGTACCGTCACCTTCGACATCGCCAGGGCGGTGCGCGAGGTGAAGGCGGGCCGTGTCGAGTTCCGCGTTGACCGCACCAGCCTGATTCACATTCCCATCGGCAAGCTATCCTTCACCGACGAGCAGCTGACTCAGAACTTGACCGCCGCGCTCGATGCCATTCAGCGCGCGAAGCCTACCGGGGCGAAGGGGCAGTACATCAAGAGCATTGTGCTCTGCTCGACGATGTCGCCCAGCGTCCGGCTCGATATCCAGCCGACGATGGCACTGCGCACAGCATAAGGTTGATTGGGTCAACCATTGACGCTGGCGGCCATCGGCTGCTATACTGAGTTCGTTAAAACAATCGTATACATGCCACTGATAGCAGGTGCGCGCAAGCGCTTAAGCGAGAGGCCTGCCGAGGCGAAGTATCCACAGTGCTCACTCGATATGCCGCGATGCGGTGTGTCTGGTGTATAGAGTGCTTTGGGCCTTCGGGTCGGCGACCTGGAGGCCCATTTTCGTGGGCTTTTGTAGCTTCATGAAAACGGATGGCATGGGTGCGTGTGTTCCCTGAGTAGCTCGCGGGGCTGCTTCGCCACACTCGCGGCGGGCAGGCTGGATGCGGAGAACATCCGGCGGCTATACCCCCGACACCTGCCCTGGAGGGGAGGAACTGACGATGCCAACTGAAGCAAAGAGCGCTCTCATCGACGAGATGCAGGAGAAGCTGGAGCGGGCGCGTGGCGCGGTCCTGCTGACGACGCAGGGGCTGACGGTGGCCGAGGTCACCGATCTGCGGCGCAAGCTGCGCGCGGCGGGGCTGGAGCTGCATGTTGTCAAGAACACGCTGCTGCGTATCGCCTCTGAGCGTGCGCATTACCAGGATCTCTCGGAGCTGCTGCACGGCCAGACGGCGATTGCTCTCAGCTACGATGACGAGATCGCGGCGGCCAAGGCAATCACAGATTACCTGAGGACGGCGCGCACCGGCAAGCCGGTGACGATCAAGGCGGGTATTCTGGAACTGGCCCCAATCTCGGCCAAGCAGGTCGAGGATCTGGCGAAGATTCCGGGCAAAGACCAGTTGCGTGGCCAGGTGGTCGGGACAATTCATGGCCCGCTCAACCAGCTCTATGGCCTGTTGACCGCGCCGATGCGTGATTTGGTCAATGTGCTGGAGGCCCGCGTCCGCCAGCTTGGCGGCGAGCAGGCTGCCTAGCAACATTTCACATGCGGAAACGTATCCGGCGGAGCGTCTGCTGGAGAGGTCCGCGAGAACGAGAACGAGAACAAGCGTATTTGAGCGTGTAGAGCTGAGAAGAGGCTGCCACGCCGAAAGGAAGAAATTACCATGGCCGTTGATGTGGAGAAGATTATCGACCAGCTCGACAGCATGAGCGTGCTCGATCTGGTCAAGCTGAGCCAGGCCCTGCAGGAGAAGTGGGGCGTGAGCGCCGCGCCGGTGATGGCCGCTGGCATGATGCCCGCCGCCGGTGGCGCGGGAGCCGCCGAGGCCGCCGCCCCCGTCGAGGAGCAGTCTGAGTTCGATGTGATGCTGACGGAGATCGGCCCGAACAAGATCAACGTCATCAAGGCAGTGCGCGAGCTGACCGGCCTGGGCCTGAAAGAGGCGAAGGACGTCGTCGAGGCTGCCCCGAAGGCTGTCAAAGAGGGCGTCTCGAAGGAAGAGGCTGCCGCCGCCAAGGCCAAGCTCGAAGAGGCCGGCGCAAAGGCCGACGTCAAGTAACGTCGACTATCACGGCAAACACGCATCCCCGGTGGTTGCGCTCCAATGCGTAGCTACCGGGGATTGTTATGTGTCCGAAACTGGCCCCTACGCGCCGTTGTCTGAGTTTACCAGGAACGCCAGGAAGGTTCCGTCGCTCTGGGCTCGCCCTTTCACCTCGGCCTGCCAGCCTGTTCGCAATCCCTGCAGGCTCGAAGATGCGCCTTGAAAGGATGTCTGCCCGTTCACGACAACCGTTCTCGGCGCGCCGTTGACGCTCAGGATAAAACTGTTCGCTGCCGTATTGATGGCCCCAATGCTGCCGTGGAGATCAATCGTCTGCCCGGCTCCGATGGGTGGAGTGGTCGGGGCGACGGTTGGCGCGTTCGTGGGGATATCTGTCGGCGACGGGGTTCCAGTATGACCGCCAGCGCCAGCGCTGGGGCTTGACGTCACCGAGCCAGCCACACTCGTCGCGGGTGCGGTCGGGTCGTTGTTGGCGAAGTATCCGCCGGGCAATCCGCCGGGATGCCAGACACTCGCCGCGCCGAAATACGCCCCTGTGCCGCCTATAAGTAGGATGCCCAATACGGCAATGCCCACCTTACTGCGCAACAGGGCGGTCAATGCTTGCATACCTCGTCTCCCCATCCCCTTATATCCACTGGCATCTTCTATCCGCAGCATGGTAACACCGAGATAACTACCAGGCAAGAAATCGCGCAGATGGTCCTTGCGCCAGATATCACGGAACGTCACAATATTGATGATTTGGAGATCCTTGACCTGAAGCGCTCCACATGATACCATCCTGCTCGTGAATACCTATCATCGCCAGACGCGCCGCCGTCGTCATGGGGTCGCGCGTCTCACCCTCCTGTGCAGGCCAACCAAAAATAGCTGATCGGCCGCGTAAGCCCGGCGCATTTGCTTACGCGGCGAGGTGAGGACAATGCGCCACTGCTCGTTCTCCGCAATTCATGCCAGTCGCATGGCGCGGGAATAGTGGCGTTGCCTGTAGTAACTCCTCGCTTTGCCTCTTCCGTTTGCAGACTCATATCCTAGCAAGTACATCCACCTCCGCCGGGAAGCACGCTCTCTAACTCGCCTATTGTCCCATTTGCCGACTGGCATGCCCTCGCGCATGCCGCCGCCCGCGAAGACTGCCTTCGCCAGGGCCGCTTCCCGGAAATGAGAGTATCGCCGCTATGAGCCTGCCATCTATTTCGCCTGCCGCCGAGTCACCCGCCATCGAGATCGCCGCGCCCGCCACCCAGCGCCGCTGGGCCATCGCGTTCGGCCTCTATACCGCCGCGACCAGCCTCACCTTCACCCAGGGCGTCTGGGTGGTCTATCTCGCGCTGCACGGCTTCTCGCCATTCGCCATCGGTCTCTTCGAGACCTGCTTTCACGTCGCCAAGTTTCTCGCCGAGGCGCCGACCGGCATCTTCGCCGATCTGATGGGGCGGCGGCTCAGCCTGGTCATCTCAGCGCTACTGGTCGTGGTGGCCGAGCTGCTCTTTCTCGCGCCGACGCCCGGAGCCATAGCCGCCAGCTTTGCGCTCCAAGGGGTCGCCTTCGCCTTTCGCGGCGGGGCGGATAGCGCCCTGCTCTGGACGCTGGTGGAGCGCGCGGGCGGCCACGAGAAGGCAGCGCGCTATAGTCGGCTCTTCAGCCGCATGTTCGTCGTCATGCTGCTGGTGCAGACGGCGGGCATCGCGAGCGGCGGCTTCCTGCTGGATGTCGGCCAGGCGCTGCCATTTATCTGTACCGGGCTGGCCTCGGCGCTGGCGATTCTGC
>DASUHD010000029.1:0-46117 GCA_036273675.1 Ktedonobacterales bacterium
GCGACGACGCCGATAAGCTGGTGATCGACTACTCGGTCGGCATGCGCAAGAAGGTGGCGCTGGCCGCCGCGCTGGTCCACCGCCCGGCAGTCCTCTTTCTCGACGAGCCATTCGAGGGCATCGATCCCGTCAGCTCGCGCGTCATCGCCAATATCCTGCGCGACCTCACCGCCAGCGGCACGACCATCTTCTTCAGCTCGCATATCCTGGCCGTGGTGGAGCGGCTCTGCACCCGCGTCGGCATCGTCAAGCAGGGGCAGCTCATCGCCGAGGGCACACTGGCTGATCTGCGGCAGCGCGCGGGAGCGAGTGGCGGCTCACTGGAAGACGTCTTTCTCGATCTGGTCGGCGCCAATACCCGCGAGGGAGGGCTGGAATGGCTGGAATAGCCGCCGCGCCACAGCAGTCTCAGGACAGCGCGCGCCCGATGGCCAGCCGCTTCAGCCTGCGCTGGGATCATATCCGCGCGCTGCTCTGGCTCCGCTGGAAGCTGACTGTGCGCAGCCATACCCACTCGGCGCGGCAGATCGTCGGCTTCATCTTCACCGCCATCTTTCTGCTGGGGCTGGCGGCGGTGCTCGGCCTCGGCACGGCTGCGGGCTACCTGCTGCTCGACCGCCCCGACGCGGCGCAGCTGCTCTACATCGCGCTCGTCGGCCTCTGGGCCGCCTGGGCGGCGTTCCCGCTGATGCAATACACCCTGAATGAGGGGCTGGATGTCACCAAACTCCAGACCTATCCGCTGACCCGCGGCGAGCAGATGGTCAGCCTGTTGCTGGCGACGCTGCTCGATATGAGCACGATCATCATCCTGGCGCTGCTGGCCGCCGTCATCGTTGGCTGGCATGCCTCGCTGCCCGCCGTGCTGATAACGGTGGTGGCGCTGGCGCTCGTCTATGTGCTGATCGTCACCACCAGCCAGTTGTTGCTTGCCGCGCTGATGGGTATTCTGCGCAGCCGCCGCTTTCGCGACCTGATGGTGGTCTTTTTCGCGCTCTTCGGTGTCTCGTGCGCGCTGATCAACCAGTTTGTCAGCCGCGCGATGATCGGCTTCCGGCCCGGCGACTTCGCCTCGTGGCATCTGGAGCGCTACCTCCAGTGGTTCCCGACGGGCTTCGGCGCGCGGGCGATCATCCTGGCCGATCAGGGCAGTTACGTGGCGGCGCTGCCGTGGCTCGGCGTCATGCTGGCACTGGCGGTGGTGATGATTGTCGTCTGGGCCTGGGTGCTGGAGCGCGGCATTACGACGGCGGAGTCGGCGGGCGCTGGCGTGCGTCGCCGTTCACGACGTGGGCGGGCGGGCGCCGCGGTTGCTGGCGGCAATGGTGGCGTTGCGGTCGCGGGAGCAGCCGCCGAGGCAGGCTCGGGGCGCAGCGGCTGGGGGCCGTTCTCAGGGCCAGCGCTGGCCATCGCCGATAAAGACCGCCGCTACTTCTGGCGCGACCCGCAGATCAAGGCGTCGCTCGTCAGCACGCTCGTCCTGCTGGTCTTCGTCTTGCTTCCCAGCATCTTTGGTGGGCGGCGCGTAGAGCTGACTGGTTCCGACGGCGGACTAGGCATCCCGATTGCGCCGTGGCAGGTCTTCATTGCGCCGCTGCCATCGCTGCTCATCACGCTCAATCTGGCCCAGAATGCGTTCGGACTGGAACGCGAGGGCTTGCAGACGCTTTTCCTATTCCCGGTCAAGCCGCTGGATATCCTCAGAGGGAAGAATCTGGCGGTTGCGGTTGTGGCGGGGAGCGTCTCGGCGCTGATGACGGTGCTGGTGGCGGCGCTGGGTGGCGCGTGGTCGAATGTGCCATTGGCGCTGGGCTACGGCATCGCGGCGATTCTGGTGCTGTTGGGCTGCGGCAACTTGATCTCGGTCTTCATTCCAATGCGCGTCCGGCGGATGCGTATGGGGCAGGGGAACTTCGCGGCGTCGGGAAATGGCTGTCTGCGCACCTTGCTCATGTTCGTCGCGACGATGGCAACCTACACGCTGCTCGCCCCGGTCGTAGCGGCGCTGCTGCTGCCGCTGATTCTGTCTCACTCGGAATGGCTGGTCATCACTCTGCCTGCGTCCGTGCTCTATGCCATCGTGTTTTACGAGGTGGTCACCCGGATTGCGGCGGCGCAGTTGCTCGCGCGCGCGCCGGATATCCTCCAGGCAACCGTGCCCGATAATTGATACATGATCCACCTCTCGGCCATAAATGGCCGGAGTAAAGCCGAACTGACCATAAATGGTCGTCTTGTCCTCTCGGGCGAGCAGGGCAAAGCCGTGACGCAACGAAGGGTGGCGCGATGATTGGGTGGGCTGGGCTGACAGGCGCGTTTCTCGCAGGGCTGCTCTCGTTCGTCTCGCCGTGCGTGCTGCCGCTGACGCCCATCTACATCGCGCAACTGGTCGGGCCGAGCGTCTGGCAGCTTGCGATCGCTGAACGGGATGAGCGCCTGCGCATCCGTCGGATCGCCTTTACCATGGCGCTGGCCTTTGTGGGCGGCTTCTCGTTCGCCTTCATCGCGCTGGGAGCGACCGCCAGCGAACTGGGCAGCCTGCTCGTCGCCCACGCGGCGCTGCTGCGGCAGGTCGGCGGCATCATGCTGATCGCGCTGGGCCTCTATGTCACCGGGCTGCTGCCGCTGCCCTGGCTCGACCGCACTGGACGCATTCCGTTGCGTGTGGGCAAGCCCGGATACGCCACGTCGTTCGTCGTCGGCGTCATCTTCGCCCTCGGCTGGACGCCGTGCGTTGGGCCGATTCTCGCGGGGATTCTGGCGCTGGCGGCGCAGGGCGGCACGCTGCGCGCGGGCGTGCTGCTGCTGGCGGTCTATTCGCTGGGGTTGAGCCTGCCGTTTCTCGCGCTGGGCCTTGCCTTCGACCGTCTGACGCCACTGCTGGCGCGACTGCGGCGCTGGTCGCGGCTCATCGAGACGCTAACCGGGCTATTGCTGGTCCTCATGGGTGTTATGATTCTGATGAACTGGTTGTTAGTCGTGAACTCGTGGATTCCCTTGCCCTCGTGGCTGGTATGAGGAGTGTGCGCATGCGTATGGCCGCGACACAGACGGAGCACGGCGCTAGCGGCGCAGGCGGCGCTGGTGGGCCGCCGGGGTGGCTGGTGGCGGGGCTGCTGGTGGGCTACGCGCTGGCGCTGGTGGGGCTGGCGGTCTTCCCAGGGGCGACGCTGATCGAGCGGCTGCGCGCCCTCGACGGCGGTATCTGCGCCCAGTTTCCAGGCCACTCATTCTTCCCCGCTGGCGAGCAGCTTCCGCTTTGCGCGCGCAATACGGGTATCTACCTCGGCTTCGCCACGACGTTCATCTACCTGGCCGCGTCTCGTCGGCTGCGGGTCTCGCGCCTGCCGCGCACGTCGGTGATGATCGTACTGGGGCTGGCTATTCTGTTGATGGCCGTCGATGGTTTCAACTCCCTCTTCCTTGACCTGGGCTTGCCACACCTCTACCAGCCCGCGAACTGGCTGCGCTTGCTGACCGGACTCGGCGCGGGGACAGCGATGGCGGCGATCATCATCCCGACCGCCAGCGGGCTGATCTGGCGCGCCGACGATCCGCGATCATCGTTCGACTCATTGGGCGAGCTGGCGCTGATGCTGCCGCTGCTGACCATCGATTTCTTTGTGGTCATCTCGGTTGCGCCGATCATTCTCTATCCAGTGGGAATACTCAGCTCGGTGGGGTTGGTGCTCGCGCTCACGCTGGTGAATCTGGTCTTTGCGCTTGGCCTGACCAACAAACTTGGCCGATTCAATACCTGGCGGCAGTTCTTTCCAGTGTTCAGTGGAGTGGTGGTGCTAGCCGTCGTGGAGTTGATGGCGCTTTTCTTGCTGAAGTCCTCGGTAATGAACGCGCTGATGGCCTGAACGATCCACATTCCTCGATGACTCGCCAGCGGTAGGTAAGATGGCGCTTGCCCTGGGTAGCTTCACGGGCTATACTACGTACCAGGGTGCAGGCAGTGGCCACGCGCAGTCGGCCCACGAATGGCTGCCGGGAGGTGTTGATATGCCTCATAAGTACGAGCGAGAAATCGAAGAGATTCTGCGCAACCTCGAGGGTCCTGAGTCTGGTCAAGGCCTGGGCGAGCGCATCCGCCCGTTCAAGCGCCCTGCCGCTCGCCGTCCCCGTGGTCCCCACGTCTCGTGGGTTCCCCGTCTTGAATTGCCGGTTACCCTGATGCTTCTCGGCATCGCGCTGGCGCTGGTGGGCGCCGGGCTGACCTACTACCAACTGGAAGCGACATTTGTCAGTGGTCTGATTGCGCTTGGCGGCTTCCTGCTCTTTGCGGTGGGCGTGGCGCTAGGCTGGTGGGCGCGGTTTCGTGGCGTGAGTCTCCCCGCGCGCCGTGTGCGCCGTTCGCCAGCCTCCGATAACGTAGTTCGCATCAGGCCCGTGCGCTCGAATCCACTCTCCCGGCTGACCACGAGCCTCCGTATGCGCCGGATGCGGCGGCGCTACCGCAACACCACCGACCGCTAAGCATATCTTCTCTTAACCTCTCAGTCGGGGGACGTTTGTATGCGGCATCGCTCGGCGAGAAGTGGCGCCAGCACCGAAAGTTCCGTAGGCCGATGTTGGACCCTGTTCATGGCGACATATCCACGATAGTGCTTGCCATTGGTGTATTACTGGGGACAGGCCCAGCCCTCGCTGGTTTGGTGAGCGCTGCAAAGGCCAATGAGGCATCTTCGTCCTGGGGCATCAGATTGCTTCTGGCAAGCGTGCCTTGTATGGGCGTTGGCGTAGCAGGCTACATCACGCACAACTCGTTTGAAAAGGGGAGTCTGCTCGATGCGCTCGATACGGCTTGTTTGTTCGTATGGCTATTAGGATTTGTACTGGCGTCTGTAGGTCTCGCGATATATGTGTTCGAGAGCGTCAAGATGGCTTTGCAGCGAAATCAACTCAGGTCTGGCAGGCACCAGAAATCCCCGACAACGCCTCCTCCCGGTTGATATGGATTGCCATTTCCCCTCTTATTCGACAGGACTTTTGGGAGCGCTTCCGGTTATCGCTGTTACGATGAGAATGCTTATCTTAAGCCTCTTTTGGGGTCGTCGGCTCGTGTGGTTCAGCTTGATTCTTTTGTACAGACGTTCTATAATATACAGGTTGAGATGCTGTCCGAAGGCGCCATACGACGCCCTCCCGCCGGGCAGTTCTCGTCTATCATCGTCTGTCTTTGCACGCTGAAACACATCTGGCATTATCTCGTGTTATTCCCTGGTAGATACATTATTGAGGGGCGCCCATGTCTCAGGATCGGATTGTCGTGCGCGGCGCGCGCGAACACAACCTCAAGAACATAGATGTCGTGATTCCGCGTGACCAACTGGTGGTCATCACCGGACTCTCTGGCTCAGGGAAGAGCAGCCTGGCGTTCGATACCATCTTCGCCGAGGGCCAGCGTCGCTACGTCGAGTCGCTCTCGTCCTATGCCCGGCAGTTCCTTGGGCAGATGGATAAGCCCGACGTTGATCATATCGATGGCCTCTCGCCCGCCATCTCGATTGACCAGAAGAGCACGTCGCACAATCCGCGCTCGTCGGTAGGCACCGTCACCGAGATATACGACTATCTCCGCCTGCTCTACGCCCGTATTGGCCATCCGCACTGCCCCGTGTGTGGTCGCGAGGTCACCCAACAGTCGGTGGAGAAGATTATCGACGCCGTCACCTCGCTGCCCGATGGCACGCGGCTGATGCTGCTGGCGCCGCTGGTGCGCGGGCGCAAAGGCGAGTACCGCAACGTCTTCGAGGAGATGCGGCGGGCGGGCTACGTGCGCATGCGGGTGGATGGCGAGGTGCGCGACCTGAGCGAAGAGATCGAGCTGGACAAGTACAAGATTCACACGCTTGAAGTGGTGGTAGACCGGCTGGTCATCCGGCATTCTGGCGACGAGGCGAACAACTCTGGCGGGAATCTGCGGCTGGTGGCCGAGCGGCCCGTCGCCTATGTGGCCGAGAGCGCCCAGACCGAGACCGACCCCGAGGCGAGCCAGCGCACCCGCGTGGCCGATTCGGTTGAGACGACGCTGAAACTGGGCAACGGCGTGCTGCTGGTCTCGATTATAGACGGCGAAGAGCGCATGTATTCCGAGCGCTTCGCCTGCCCCTATGATGGCACGAGCCTGGAAGACCTGGCCCCGCGCAACTTCAGCTTCAACAATCCGCACGGCGCCTGCCCGGAATGCACTGGCCTTGGCACAAAGCTGGAGATCGATCCTGACCTAGTGGTGACGAACCCCGATTTGAGCATCGCCGAGGGCGCGATTCTGCCGTGGAGCCGATTCGCCAGCACCAGTCAGTGGTATACGACGTTGCTGGGCGCGGTGGCGGAGAAACATGGCTTCAGCCTGGATACGCCGTGGAAAGACCTGAGCGACGAAGCGCGCGATGTCGTGCTGCACGGCTCCGGCGTCTCGGTGACGTTCTATTATCGCAATCGCCAGGGCGTGC
This sequence comes from Ktedonobacterales bacterium, assembly GCA_036273675.1. GTDB lineage: Bacteria > Chloroflexota > Ktedonobacteria > Ktedonobacterales > JADMIN01 > DAHUXT01. Next base: position 6,462 of record DASUHD010000029.1, read on the forward strand.
GGCGGCAGTATTCGAGCAACTTCGAGGGAGTAATCCCCAACCTGGAGCGGCGCTATAAAGACGCCTCGGAGCATGGTCGCGAAGAGATCGAGCAATACATGTCGGCGCGGCCCTGTCCGGCGTGTAAAGGTGCGCGGCTCAAGCCCGAAAGCCTCTCGGTGACGATTGGTGGCCGCAATATCGTTCAGGTGGGCGATTTCTCGATCATCAACGCGCTGCGCTACTTCGACGCGCTGACCGCCGATGTAGCGGACGCGGCGCACGGAATGAACGGCACGAATGGGACGAACGGGGTGAATGGCAACGGGCGCAACGGCAAGGGCAGCAGACGGGTAAACCTGAAACTGCTCAAAGAGCTACGTCCCGACGACCTGAGCGGTATCGAACCGCTGACCGAGCGCGAGCAGTTGATTGGCCGCCAGATTCTGAAGGAGATTCGCGCGCGGCTCGGCTTCCTGGTGGATGTCGGCCTCGACTACCTGACGATGAACCGCTCGGCGACGACGCTTTCGGGCGGCGAGGCGCAGCGCATCCGGCTGGCGACGCAGATCGGCTCTAGCTTGATGGGCGTCCTCTATGTGTTAGACGAGCCAAGCATCGGCCTGCACCAGCGCGACAACGCCCGGCTGATTCGCACGCTGATGCGGCTGCGCGAACTGGGCAATACATTGATCGTCGTCGAGCATGACGAGGAGACGATGGAGGCCGCCGACCATATCATCGACATGGGGCCGGGCGCGGGCGAGCATGGCGGCTACGTCGTCGCTGAGGGTACGCTGGCGGAGATTTCGGCCAATCCAAAGTCGCTGACTGGCCAGTTTCTCTCAGGCAAGCGCTCGATTCCGATCCCGGTGGTACGGCGCGTCGGCAGCGGGCAAAATGTCGTTGTCCGTGGCGCGCGCGAGAACAATCTGAAGAACATTGATGTGGCGATTCCGCTGAGCCGCTTTGTGGTGGTGACGGGTGTCTCGGGGTCGGGCAAAAGCTCGCTTATCAACGAGATTCTCTACAAGCGGCTGGCGCAGCAGCTCAACCGGGCGCACGCGCGGCCCGGCGATCACGATAACATCGAGGGCGTGGAGTATCTGGACAAGGTGATTGATATCGATCAGTCGCCGATTGGGCGGACGCCGCGCTCGAATCCGGCAACCTACACCGGCGCGTTTACGCCGATACGCGAGCTCTTCGCGCAGGTGCCAGAGTCACGGCTACGGGGCTACCAGCCAGGGCGCTTCTCGTTCAACGTGAAGGGCGGCCGCTGCGAGGTCTGTAAGGGCGAAGGCATCCTGACGATTGAGATGAACTTCCTGCCGGATGTCTACGTGCCGTGCGAGGCCTGCAAGGGCAAGCGCTACAACCGCGAGGCGCTGGAGATCCACTACAAAGGCAAGTCTATCGCCGATGTGCTGGAGATGACGGTGGCGGAGGCGCTGCCATTCTTCGAGTCGGTGCCATCCATCGCCAACAAGCTGAGCACGCTCAACGATGTTGGCCTGGGCTACATCAGGTTGGGCCAGCCTGCGACGACGCTTTCGGGCGGCGAGGCGCAGCGCATCAAGCTGGCGACGGAGCTATCGCGCCGGGCCACCGGGCGGACGATGTATATTCTGGACGAGCCGACGACCGGGCTGCACTTTGCCGATGTCGAGCGGCTGCTGGCGGTCTTGCAGCGGCTGGTGGATACCGGCAATACGGTGGTGGTGATCGAGCACAATCTGGATGTCATCAAGGCGGCTGACTGGGTGCTCGACCTGGGGCCAGAGGGCGGCGACCGTGGCGGCGAGTTGCTGGCGGAGGGAACGCCGGAGCAGATTGCGCGCGTGGAGTCGTCCTACACTGGCCACTTCCTGGCAAAGTCGCTCGCCCAGCCAGCACGGCGATAGTTATAAGTGGACGTTTTCTGCGGCTTTGCGGATGTGGTGAGAGCAGACAATGGACAACTCGACATCTCAGACGCAGCGCCATGAGATACAGGAACGTCCACTACTGGTAATAAAGGCCAGGCTCAAACGTGTAGTGGTGGGTTCAGTGATTGCCGTTGCAGTGCTTGGCGTGTTCGTGTTGATTCTGCTGATGGGACCATCAACCGCTCCAGGAAAGCCAGATTATCGATTAACAGGAATCGTCGTTTTCCTGCTGCTCATGCCTCTCTCGGCTGCCTTCTTTTTCTGGGCGCGATATGCCTGGAGAACGACCCTGACGACATCACACCTCTACATTCGTGAGCCAGGCTGGCGTCTGGTTCGTACGACAAAAATTCCGCTCCGAACGCTCCGGCAGTTTCGTATGGAGAAGCGGTATGTATCTACCGGACGTGGAGGCTATGATCGGGATTTTCTGGTCATTGTGTATGATGCGAAAAAACCCACATTGTCGGAGTTTGTGGTAAGGCCAGAAGTTCTTCCTGCGCGTGATATCTGGATGTTGCTGACCCTCATCAAGAAGCATGCTCCACAGGTCAAGTTCGACGCAGACGTTCGCCGCTTCCTCGATGGATAAATAGGGTGTTCGCTGACCTCGCGCGGAAGCTCCGCAAGCCCTGCGATGCGAATTGCTCAGGAGACGTCGGGCGCGAGTTGGAGGGCGAACCAGAAGATCGCGCCGCCGCTACGAGCGTTGCGCAGGCCGACGCGCCCCTGGTGCTGCTCGATGAGTGTTCGGCTGATGTGCAGCCCAAGCCCCAGGCCGATGCCAGAGCCGCTCAGCACCTGCACCTCCGGCACGCGATAGAAGCGCTCCCACACGCGGCGCTGCTCGGCGGGTGGTACGCCCGGCCCTTCGTCGCGCACCGAGACACGCGCCCACCCATCCTTCATGAGCAGGCGCACATGCACGGGTAGATCGCCGCGCGAGTATTTGAGCGCATTCGTGAGATAGTTGGCGACGACCTGCCGGATGCGATCAGAGTCAGCCAGCACTATAGGGGCCAGTCGCGATGCGCGTGGCAGTTGTAGGAGGATCGCGCGCCCTGGCGCTATCTGTCGCTGCTCCTCGACCACGTCGCGCACAATAGCGGCGAGGTTGCATGGCGCCATCCGCAGTTGGAGCTTGCCGGCGCGAATGCGCGAGACGTCGAGCAGGTCGACGACCAGCCGACTGAGGCGATCCGTGTGGGCCTCGGACCGCTCCAGCAGCCCCTGAATGTAGGCCAGCGCATCGCGTGTTGCTACATCGATTTGCTCCGCTTGAGCGATGAACGCCCGCAGTGTGTCCAGCGCCAACGTTGTGGTAAGCATGCCGTTCGTGACAGGCGTTTTCAGTTCGTGCGCCGCGACGCTCAGGAACTCATCCATGCGCCGGGCCGTTTCCGCCAGAGCCAGGGCATTCGCGCGGGCAATCTCGCGGTCCCGCGCCAGCCGCTCACGCTCGATAATCTGCGCGGTGAGCTTGGCGACCGCGCCCGCCATCGCGAACTCATTGGCGGTGGGCTGCCGTGTCGTCGCGCCATAGTCCAGCGACATTTCGCCGAGGTGACGACCGCCCACTCGGAGCGGGATGACGACGAGCGTGCGCGAGCCAAAGGGATTCGGCCAGCGATTGAATGGTGGCTGCGTCCGGTCAATGGCGATCATCTCGCCCGCTTTGAGCCGCTCGATCAGCGCAGGGGTGAGAAAATCGCTCATGCGCCCGGCTCGCGGCCAGTTGGCCTGCCAGATACGCTCCTCCTCCGCTGACAAAGCTGCCATTCCCGCAACGTGCATCTCGCCCGTCTCCGGCTCCGTGGCAACAATGGCGACCCGCTCGCACCCCATGACTGTTTGTGTAAGCACGGCCAATTGTTTTGCCACGCTGTTGGGAGAGACTGGCGAATCAGACGACAGGCCTTCCACGTCATCCTGGCCGCTCGCGACTAGCGCCTCGGCCATGGCCATCAAGGCGTTGAGCGCTTCACGCGTCTGGCGCTCTTGCCAGCGACGCTCTGTGACATCGCGCCCGATCAAGACGCCACCGACGACAGTTCCATCCGTGTCTCGTATTGGCGCCCCGCTGACGTTCATGATAACTTCCTGGCCCTCATGTGAGCGCACGGTGAGGTCTATCGCGTTGGCGCCGCGCATCACTTCGCCCCCGAGTATTCGCTTCGCAGGACGTTGTTCGTCGGCGAGAGACTGTCCCGACTCATTCAGATAGGTGACGTAGCGATTCCGCTCGTCGAGCGTGTCGGCTACGATGCCTGGCGGCATCTGAGCTTCCAGTAACAGGGATGCCGCGCCATTGGTCTGCAAGATGCGCCCATCACGGTCGTAGACGAGTACGGCGTCCGCTATGGACTCGAAGATTGCGACGAGCTGGCTGGCCCGCGCCGCCGCCTCGCGTTCGGAGCGCCTGAGCGCCTCGTTCAGTGTTTTTTGCGCGCTAATATCGTGGAAGGCGAGTACCGCGCTGATTATCTCGCCATCAATCACAATAGGTGACGAGACATAGGCGACGGAGAACATCGAGCCATCCTTGCGCGTGAAGGTGTCATCATCAACTGTGGTGACGGCGCCCGACCGCAGGACGTGAAGCAGCGGACACTCCTCCTTGGGATAGGGTGTTCCGTCGGCGTGCTGAAAGTGGATCGTCGGGTGCATCTCGCGGCCACGTAGCTCATCTTCGGTCCAGCCAAGCATGCGCTCCGCGGCGGGGTTCATGAACGTGACACGCCCATGCGAATCCAGCGCATAAGCTCCTTCGCCCAGGTTGTTGATGATGGCGCGCAGAAAGGTAAGCTGGCGTGTCTGGCTCGTCTGGCTCGCGACAGAGCCTCTAGCGCGCTGATTGGAGGGCGACTCCTCCGCTACCGGATCACTCGGCGCGGCTGTTTGCGGTGCGGGCGCTTTCGGGTGGGGATTCATCGCCTGTCCCTCCTTCGAGCGAGGGCCGATGGGCATCTACATCACATACGAGTACGCTGGCAAACTCCCCCGCCACCTGGCGCGCCAATATGTCTGACGAATGAGACGCTGCGGCGTGTAACGTACAGACGAACAAATGAAGCGGGAGACTACGCCAGTGTAGCCCGTGCTTGGCACTCGCGTCAATTGCGTGATGTAAGAATTTGTTCATCGGGCGAAAGAGTTTGTTAAGAAGATGCTATTATGTTGCCACTATAGGGTCAAGCCGCTCACTGCTGATTTCGCCGTGCTGGCGCGTCATGCGCGAGCGTAAGGGGGCTACCGGATGCGCGTGCCGAGCGATGCGCTTGGAGTCAACCGCGATGTGGCGTCGCAGCAGCGCCGCGTGCTCATCGTGGATGATGAAGAGACCGTGCGCGAAGTGGTCGGGCAATATCTGGAGCTTGAGGGCTTTCTGATCTTGCAAGCCTCAAATGGCCTGGAGGCTCTGCGCCTGGCGGAGAAGACGCCGCCTGACCTGGTTATTCTTGACCTGACGCTTCCTGGTATCGATGGACTGGAAGTCTGTCGCCGACTCCGCGCCGTCAGCGCGGTCCCCATTCTGATGCTCACGGCGCGCGCCGAGGATGTTGAGAAACTGGAGGGCTTCCATGCGGGCGCCGATGACTATCTTACCAAGCCCTTCAATCCGCGCGAGCTGGTTGCCCGCGTCCAGGCAATCATGCGCCGACTGGGGGCGCTCAGCGTTCCCGCGATGGTCTTTGATGGCGACCTCCATTACAGCGATATCACCATCCACTCGAACACACGCCAGGTCGAGCGTAGCGGCAGCCCTGTCGGCCTGACGACCAAGGAATACGATCTGCTCTATTTTCTCGCGGCGCACCCCAGACAGGTCTTTACCCGAGAGCAGTTACTGGAACACGTCTGGGACTACGACAACTACGGCGAGGATAGCACCGTGACAGTACATATCCGCCGCCTGCGCGAGAAAATCGAGCCCGACCCGTCTCGGCCACGCCATCTCCGCACGGTTTGGGGCATCGGCTACAAATTCGAGCCATAACGTCCTCGCCAGTACTTCCCGCCGTCCGCCTCTCTATCTCGTAATTTGCTATTTTTCCTGGCTTATTCAGATGCTCCCTCAACCTGTAAGCATCTGGTTATATTTGTCCCAATTCTTGTAAGTCCTGCCAGGTACCGTTTGTGGATGGAGGTGGTTCGTACCATGGACACCTTCCAAGAACGACTGGCACACAATAACGCACACAACGCCCGCAGTGAGCGCTTGCCACGGCGCGGACGCGATCTGTTTGGAGAAGCGATATGTATCACGATCAGCAGAATCGCAAGAGCGATGAATCAGCCGTGACGACGGCCTGGAAGTTACAGGCCGAACTATCACTATTCACCTGCGAGGAGTGGATCGCCCTGCTTCAGTTGCGCCGCAGGTATAAGGTTGGCCATGACTTCTGGAGCGCCCACGAACTGGAGCGACTGCGGTTCTTACGGTGGCGCTACACAACAGGGAACGTCGAGCCATAGCGCCACAATCCCCTGACGTGAGACAGTCGCGCCGACCGAATTCGGCTTGCGCGGAGAGAAGGCGAGGAGAGATTCGCACATGCGAGGGCATCAAGAACACGCAAACGAAGGTGACGATACCCCATCTCATGATTCGGCAACTATCGATGAAGGTCAGATACGCGCCGTCTATCAGCTCATGTATCGCTATGTGGGTAACCGGGCAGACGCGGAAAATCTGACGGAGCGCGCATGTGTTCAGGCGCAGCGGAAGGCACGCGGCCTGCCAGGCGGACAAAGCCTGGAAGCGATACTCTGGCAGACAGCGGAATCCATGGTTGCCGAGCATCTGCGCTGGCTGTATGGCTCCTTCGAGCAGCCGGATAAGGCGACGCCCGCGCTCGACCAAACCGATGCGCCAACGCTGGTTCGCTGCATCCTCGATGGTCTTCCAAGTCAAGAGCGCGACTTTCTGACCCGCCGTTTTCTCGACAACGGCTCACTGGCCGAGACTGCTTCCACATCGCATCTGACGGTGAATGAGGCGCTGGCGCTCCAGTGGTACGCGCTGACACAGGCGGCGCATGCTGCCCGTGATGAGACGCCATGCCGCTCACCCTGCTGAGTGGCTGTACCATACCACCGTACCTCCATCTGGAGGAGAGACCACCATGTTAGATCAGAGACTCTGGAATACCCACATTCACCTGCGCGAACAGCAGTTCGTGCGAGAGACCGAGAACGATTGGCTGGCGAGCGAATGCCAGCGGATACACCATAACCCCAGCCCGCTCGCTGTCGTTCTGCGGCGCGCATTCGCCGTCTTCCGCGCGCGTATGGCCGCCCCCTACGCCGGAGCACAACCAGGGGAGGCGCGGTATCGCCCGGCTCGCGACGAAAACGCGGCAGCGCTACTTGCCGAGGCAGAGGATATCGTGCGTCTGCACTGGGACAGGTCGTCAAATACGTCGGCGCATACACTGAGCGATTGCGCCTGCGACGCGTGCTAATACGCCGTATGTCGGCGCCTGTGTGCTACACTCTGGCAGAGCATCCAATTGGCAAATATCGAGGCGAGGCCAGGGACCAGGGAGTAGCGCAGTGGGCAGCAGTGCGGGCAATGAGCGGGTGGTCTGGACGACGGGCGCGGGGCAGATTCGCTACTGTAGCAAATGCGGCAAGCCGGAGGGCGGGTGCCGTTGCCGCGAGGAGCGGCGTATGGGCAACGTTTCCGTCGCCCCACGCGATGGCTTCGTCCGGCTCTCGCTCGACCGCAAGCAGCGGCGCGGCAAGGCCGTCACCATCATTGTGGGCTTGCCCGGCGACCTCACCCAACTGACCGCGCTTGCCCAGCAACTGCGCAAACTCTGCGGCGCGGGCGGCTCGCTCAAAGACGGCGACATTGAGCTACAGGGCGATCACCGCGACAAGGTGGAGGCGCGGCTGGTGGCGCTGGGCTATAAGATCAAGCGCGTTGGCGGCTGATTCATGCTCCCCAATCCGCCTGATGGCCTGACTCTGCGCTGGTCGCCGGTCTATCAGCCGCAGTGGGACGAGACGCCTCAGGCCTATGTGGACGCTGGCGTTGTCGGCGTTGGGCGGAGCCGTCGGCTGGCAAAGGCGGTGGATGCGCAACGCGCCTTCAAGGCGTATCTGGGCGTCCAGCACTGGGACCCCTCGCGCTGGAATCTGCCAGGCGAGGATCGCGCCGTCTTCTTCCTCTCGCTCTTCCGCGACAACCGCACGCAGGCGCTCCGCACCTATTCCACAGTTCCCGCCGCGCGCGCCGCACTGTACGAAGCATGGAACGCTCTCGCCTGACGTTCCGTGACGTGCTACAGTGTCAGGTGGGAGTTGCTTGCAATACCAGGAGCCTCCCAATGCGTAAAGAGACTGAGGCTCCGGCGTCACCATATAGAGACGATGGCGCGCCCGCCAGCCTGCCATAGTCAGGAGGCAGCATATGCATGCGCAATCGGGGACGAATCACCGTGGCGTATCGAACGGGGTGCGACGGCTGCGCATCGCTCTGGCGCAGATCAATGTGACGGTCGGCGCGCTCTCGGCCAATGTCGAGCGCATCGTGCGCGCGGCCCGCGAGGCGCACAAGGCGGGGGCGCAGATCGTTGTTTTCCCCGAGCTGGCGATTCCCGGCTACCCACCCGAAGATTTGCTGCTGCGGCCAGGCTTCGTCGCCGATAACCTGCGCGCGCTGGACGATGTTTGCCGCGCCACCGCGGACCTGCCGGGCATGACCGCGCTGGTGGGATTCGCCGACCGTGGCGCCGACCTCTACAACGCCGCCGCGATATTGCGCGATGGCGCCTGCCTGGATGTCTATCACAAGCAATTCCTGCCCAACTATAGTGTCTTCGACGAGGACCGCTACTTCCAGCCCGGTGACAGTGCGCCCTGCTATGTGATCGATGGCGTGATGGCGGGCGTCTCGATCTGCGAGGATATCTGGTATCCGGGCGGCCCGCCGACGGTGCAGGCGTACGCGGGCGCGGAGGTGTTGCTCAATCTCAGCTCGTCGCCGTTCTTCGTAGGTAAGCAGGCTGGGCGCGAGCGGATGCTGGCCACGCGCGCCTCGGATACCGGCTCCATCGTCGCCTATTGCAATCTCGTCGGCGGCCAGGATGAGTTGATCTTCGACGGCAATAGCGTCGTCTTTGACGGCCAGGGCGAGCTGATCGCGCGCGCCAAAGCCTTCGAGGAAGATCTGCTGCTGGTAGACCTCGATATCGAGGATGTTTTTCGCACCCGCCTGCACGATCCGCGTCGCCGCAAAGAGAAGGTTGATCGGCAGAGCGGCGCACTCGCCCCCCTGGTTATCGGCGGCGAGGCTGCCCATGCCCATATGTCGCCGCCACCTATCGCCGCACGGATCGAGCCGCCGCTTTCACGCGAGGAGGAGGCGTACAGCGCGCTGGTACTCGGTGTCCGGGACTACGTGGGCAAGAACGGCTTCTCGTCGGCGGTGATTGCGCTCTCCGGCGGCATAGACTCGGCGCTGACGGCGGTGATCGCGGTGGACGCGCTGGGGGCCGACGCCGTAACGGGCGTTTCGATGCCGTCGCGCTACTCGTCTGAGGGCAGCCGCGACGACGCGAAGACGCTGGCCGACAATCTGGGCATTCGCTTTCTGACACTGCCCATCGAGTCGATTTTTGCCGACATGCTGGATGTCTTGCGCGAGCCGTTTGGGCTTTTCCCTTCGTCATCCACACTACCCGAGGAGAACCTTCAGGCGCGCATCCGTGGCAACCTGCTGATGGCGCTCTCGAATCGCTCCGGCGCGATTGTGCTGACGACGGGGAATAAGTCGGAGATGGCCGTCGGCTATGCGACGCTCTACGGCGACATGGCGGGAGGTTTCGCCGTCCTCAAGGATGTCTTCAAGACGTTCCTGTATGACCTGGCGCGCTGGCGCAACGCCCAGGCGGGCCGCGACCTGATCCCTGAAAACACGATCACCAAGCCGCCATCGGCGGAGCTGCGTCCCGACCAGAAAGACACCGACTCGCTGCCGCCCTATGAGGTGCTGGACCCCATCTTGCAGGCATACGTCGAGGATGACCGCTCGCCCGCCGCGATTGTGGATATGGGCTACGATGCGGCCACGGTGCAGCGTGTGATGAAGATGGTGGAGCGCGCCGAATACAAGCGGCGTCAGGCGCCGCCCGGCGTGAAGATCACCGAGCGGGCGTTTGGCCGCGACCGCCGACTGCCTATCACCAATGGTTACAGTAGCGGAGGCAGTGTGAGGTCGCCGAGCGCGCACGATGTACGCGAGCCAGCCGGAACGCGCGCACGCACTAGCGCCAACGGTGGCCGCCATGCGCGTCGTGGCGGCTAGTACTCCTACAGTTCCCCTCTCCCCGTGGGGGAGGGGTAAGGGGAGGGGGTATGCATGACGCAGCAGGATGTCATAGCTCTGCGCGACCTGCATGCCTCCGATGAGGGCGGCATCCGGCACATCCTCGATACCTCGGAGTATGTGCATTTTCATTTTGACCTCGACCAACTTTCTCGACTGGTCGAGCGCTACCCCGCCGTCGGCGCGTTCAGCGTACCCTCCGGGCCACTCGGGCGTGTAGCGGGCGGAACGCTGCAAGCCTTTCTGCTCATCAACTGGCTGGCGCCGCCGAGCGCCTGGCTGGGGGGCTTTGGCGTCACCTGGAGCCAGGGAGAGCGCTTCGAGGAGTATCTCGATCCGCTGCTGGAGCAGATCATACGGCGCGTGTCGGAGCATGGCGCGCAATCGCTCTACTATTCGGGCGGCGACATCGATAACGACTGGCTCGGCGACAGTCTGGCGAAGCGCGGTTTCACTCTCACCAGTCTGCTGCGCTCCTACGACAAGAGCGACTTTGCCATTCCCTCGGAGGGCAACACGCAGGTGATGGTGCGCCCATTTACTCCCGACGATGTGCCGGGGGTGCTGGCCGTCGAACAGGCGTGCTTTGCGCCGCTCTGGCAGCGTGACGCGGCTGATATACTCGATGTAGCCGAGACGTATCCGTATTTCGTCGTCGCTGAGGATGATGGCGGGATCGTTGGCTACCAGTTCAATACTGTGGATGCCGTCACGGGCTATCTAGTGCGCATCGCGGTGCATCCGCGGGCGTGGGGAACAGGCGTCGGCACGCGGCTGATGGCCGAGGCTATCCGCTATTTCCAACAGCGGCGCGTCTGGAAGATCGTCCTCAATACCGAGGAGGAGAACTACCGCGCCCACGCGCTCTACGAGTGGTTCGGCTTCCAGTTGATCGAGCCGCGCGGGTTCGTCCTTGGCCGCGATATATCACAATCTTGAGGGAGAAATCGCCAGTGTTCATCGTCGACGCGCATGAAGATATCGCCTCGAATGTGCTGCATCACGGGCGCGACGTGCGCCGGAGTGTCGCGGAAACGCGCGCCATCGAACAGGCCGCCACCTGGGAGCCGGGTACGTATCATCCCGAGACGGCGATGATCGGCCTGCCAGACCTGCGGCGCGGTGGCGTCGGCCTCGTCTTTGGGACGATCTTTGTCTTCCCCGGCGAGGCAGAGGCGATGGTGGACGATGGCCTGGCGCAACTGCGCTACTACGCCGGATTGGCGGAGTCCACGCCTGGCGTGCGCATCATCACGGACCGCGCGACGCTGGATGGACTGGTGAGTGACTGGCAGGCCGCGCCGACGCCCGAGGAGCGCCCGGTGGGCTTCGCGCTACTGCTGGAAGGCGCTGATCCCCTGCGCGATCCGTCTGAGCTTGCGGCATGGCACGCCGAGGGGCTGCGCATCGTCGGGCCAGCGTGGCGAGGTACCCGCTATGCCGGTGGCACCGGGATGCCGGGTGGGCTGACCGAGCTTGGTCGGGGGCTGGTGCGCGAGATGGAAGCGCTGGGCATGATCCTGGACATCAGCCACCTGGCGGAGCAAAGCGTCTGGGATGCGCTGGATGTCTTCAACGGGGTGGTGATCGCCAGCCACGCCAACTGCCGCGAATACGTCCCCACCGACCGCCAGCTGAGCGACGACACGATTCGCGCGCTGGCCGAGCGCGACGGCGTGATCGGCGCAGTGCTGCACAACGCTTTTCTCGTCGGCGGCTACGAGCGCGGCTCCGGCGTTCCCGTTCACCTGGATGCCGTTGCCCAGCATATTGACCGCGTCTGCCAACTCACCGGCAGCGCGCGTCACTCCGCCATTGGCAGCGACTTCGACGGCGGCGCGGGCGTCGAGTCCACCCCCGTCGAGCTGGACTCCGTTGCCGACCTGGGCCGCATCGGCGACGCGCTGAAAGAACGCGGCTACAGCGAAGCCGACGTCGAAGGCATCCTCGGCGGTAACTGGCTGCGGGTGCTGCGTCGCGGGTTGCCGGAGTAGAGTAGGCGGTTAAAACCGCGCCTAAATGACCTCACGTTGTTCGGCCACAAAGTCTGCCTGCGCGGACTGGCAGAAGCATGCCCAATACTATTCGTGAATCTTGAGCCATTGCCCTGTTTTGTGAAAGATGTATATATGCCCGACCGCCCTTATCTTACATTGATTGACCGCGAGACGAGCGGCAATCGCTGCGATGTCACGCAGACGTTCGCCGATGACGCCGCCTTCTCGGCGCTGGTGGACGAGTGGATCGAGACGGGCGCGCAGGCTTGGGCAGCCATCCAGCTGATCGAGGGCCAGGGCGGCGTCATCGCGGGTATTGCTGGCCTGCACATCGACGACAACGAGCAGACGGAGCCGCTGCGGGCGCGCTACCAATGTGTCCAGGTCGCGCCGGATGTGTAGATCTTCTCGTTTCCATCCCATCCTCTCATGAGCAGAATAACCTGATAGCCGTCCGTGGATAGGCCCTGCCGTGGTACACTAGCCGGGCGGGCGAAAGTTTCCCTCATGCCCTAACCAGCAGACAGGCGGAGCGATGGCGAGCGAAGAACAGACCGACGAGGCGCTGCGCGAGATCGTGCGGGCCGACTTCGAGCATGGCGGCGTCCTCGCGCGGACGCTGCCCGGCTACGAGGAACGCCCCGCTCAGGTGACGATGGCACAGCGCGTCGCCGATGCGCTCGAATCTGGCGACCACCTGATTGCCGAGGCTACAACGGGTACAGGTAAGGGAATCGCCTACATTATCCCCATCATCCGCTCGGGCAGGGTCGCCCTCATCAGCACCGCCAACAAAGCCCTGCAGGAGCAGCTATTCTACAAAGATATTCCCTTCGTCCAGAAGCATGTGGCGCCGTTTGAGGCGGCGCTGGTCAAGGGAATGGGCAACTACCTGTGCCTCGACCGCTTTACCGAGGAGGAATCGTTCCAGCAGTTGACCGGCGATCTCGCCTTCAAGGCGATGGTCGAGCGGATGGGTGACTTCAATGAGTGGAACGGCGACCTCGATCTGCTGGATATCCCCTTGCGCACCGAACTGCGTGGGCGTATCGCGGGCGATAGCGACCAGTGCGCCTGGCGCAACTGTCCCCACTTCCACGACTGCTACATCCGCGAGATGCGCGAACGCTCCCGCCAAGCGCAGGTGATCGTCGTCAACCACACCTTGCTGCTGCTCGACGCCGCGATGGAGGGCTTTCTGCTGCCGGAGCGCGACGTTATCGTCATCGACGAGGCGCACCACCTGGAGGAGGAGGCGACTCGCGCCTTCACCGTCACCGTCGCCCCTGGTCGCGTAATGAGCCTGCTCGCGCAGCAGCGGTTGCGCGCGCATGCCGATCCGCTGGCCGTGCAGGAGGCGCTGGCCGCCCATCAGCGCGCCTGGGACGCGCTCGCCCGCGTGGCCCGGCCCGACGCAAAGGGACGCCAGCACCTGAGCGAGCCGCTGGAAGAAGGGCTCGCGCTCGCCTCGGCGATTGACGATCTGGCGACCAGCCTCCAGCGCAACCGGCCCATCACCGTCGAAGGCAAAGAAGAGCAGCTCTATGAGAAGCTGGTCAAACGCACCCGCAGCCTCGCCAAAGACGCGCGTATCGTCTTCGGCGTCAAGTCGCCCGACGAGCGGGTCTACTATCTGGAAAAGGTGGGTGGCGGGCGCCGTCGCGAGGCCCAGCTTGCCGCCTCAGCCGCGCCGCTTTCGGTCGCCGATCTGCTGCGCGAGAAGCTCTTCGACCGCATCCCGACCATCGCCACCTCGGCGACCCTGGCGGTCAACAATCGCTTCACCTTCTTTCGCGAGCGCGTCGGCCTGCCCAAGTCGCCCGAGGTCGTGCTGCCGCATACCTTCGACTACCGGACTCATGCGCTGCTCTACGTGCCACGACTGCGCCAGGAGCCAGCCTTTGGCGCGGCTAGCGGCCCTTATCTGGATGAGCTTGCCCGCGAGATGGCGGCGCTGGTTGAGGCGTCGGAGGGGCGGGCGTTCCTGCTCTTCAGCAGCTTCAGCGCGCTCGAAGGCGTACTGGCGCGCATCGAGGAACAACTGCGCGACGATAGCTATACCGTGCTGGTGCAGGGGCGCGATCTCAACCGCATTGCGCTGCTTCAGCAGTTTCGCGGCAGTCCGCGCGCGGTGCTCTTCGGCCTCAAGAGCTTCTGGGAGGGTGTGGACGTGCAGGGCGAGGCGCTCTCGCTGGTGGTGATCGATAAGCTGCCATTCGATCCACCCGACGATCCAGTGCATGAGGCGCGTGTCGCGAAGATGAAGGAGGCGGGCGTCAACTGGTTCGGCGAGTACGTGCTGCCACAGGCAATTCTCCGGCTAAAGCAGGGCATTGGGCGGCTGCTGCGCACGCGCGACGACCGCGGCGTGATGGCGATTCTCGATAAGCGGCTCTACACCAAGAGCTACGGACGCGAGGTGCTGGCCGCGCTGCCGCCCGCGCGCCGGACCACCGACATCGAAGACGTGCGCGCGTTCTTCGCGAGTGATGGGACGGACTAGCATGGCAGCTAACAGTGTACTCTTGTGGGTCATCTCGCCGCTGGTCTGCGCCGTCGCGCTGCTGCTGGCGGCCTGGCGCATCGCGTTGCTCTACCAGCCGACGGGCGTGCCATGGTGGAAGCGCAAGCGAATCATCGCGCCAATTGTGCTGGCTGTCGCGGCGCTCGCATTCGCCTTCAAGGCATGGACAGCCTGGACGCCGCTCAACCTGTCGCAGGACCAGCTGAACAGCCTCGATTTCGCCGGGCTGCGTATCTACCAGCAGCAGGTATCGGACGCCGCCAGCGCCTATACGCCCTGGGGCGTGGCCATCGTGCTGCTGACGGTGGCGACACTCGGCGCGGTCATCATCTCGATCACCAACGACCCTCCCATCCCCAAGCAGGACGACGAAGAAGACGAGAATCCACCTCAGCAGTGAGAGGGGCTCAATCCTCTGATGCGCTGGAGTTGTTGCCCACGCCGACGACGACCGCCAGCGCGTGCTGGTGGGTATCGGAGATGCTGACGTCGAAGGCGACGAGCCCCAGCAGGCGCGCCCGCTCGGCCGCCGCGCCGTGCAGTTGCAAGCCGGGTTTGCCGGTGGGCAGCCGGATGATCTCGATATCGTGCCAGCGAATCGCGCCGATGCCGGTTCCTAGTGCCTTGGCGCAGGCCTCCTTGGCCGCGAAGCGCCCCGCCAGCCGATGGACGCGCCTCTTTGCCTGGTTCAGTTCGGTGTCGGTGAAGACCTTGTGGAGAAAGCGGTCACCAAAGCGCTCCCAGGTGCGGACGAGCCGCTCCACCTCCACCAGATCCACGCCCACGGTCACTGCCACGGGCGCGGCTGGAAGATGAAGCGGCTCGCCAGGCGCCTCAGACTGCGCTGGCGCATCGGAGGCATGGGAAGTATGGGAGGTATGGGAAGACTCGGCGTCTCCCGTAGTCATTTGCCCCGTCCATTACTAGTGCTGGATGCCTTGGCTTTGCCCACTGGGCGGGTAGCTCGTGTGGTCATCGTAGGCTTTGTTTGCGCTGCAATCTTGCCGTTGCCCCGTCTGTCGCTGTGGCCATTGCCATTGCCATTGCCATTGCTATGGCCATTGCCGTTGTCGTGACCACTGCCGTTGCCGTTGCGGCGCTCTACCCCGTGGCCAATGCCATGGTAGCGGAAGCCCAGGCGTCGCATCTCTATCGGGTCGAAGAGATTGCGGCCATCGATCAGCACGCGACCCTCTTCGCGCGGGAGCATCTCATCACGCAGCCGGGCGAAGTTGATGTCGCGGAAACGTTTCCATTCAGTGATGACGAGAACGCCATGCGTGCCACGCGCCGCCTCATATTCGTCTTCGCAGTAGGTCAGGCCCGCGCTCGGCAGCACCTGCCGCGCCGTCTCCGTCGCCACCGGGTCGAAGGCGCGCACGTTTGCGCCAGCCTCGATCAGCCAGCGGATGATGTGGATCGAGGGCGCCTCGCGCATATCGTCAGTGTTGTCCTTGAAGGCCAGCCCCAGCACGGCGAACGTCTTGCCTTTCAGGCTGCCGGGACCGCCGTGCTCCTGCTCCAGCTTGTCGATGACGACGTGGCGCTGGTCGTCGTTGATCTTCATCACCGCGTCGAGCAGCTGCGGATGCAGCCCCGCCTCGCCAGCCATGTGCGCCAGCGCCTTCACGTCCTTGGGAAAACAACTGCCCCCGTATCCCAGGCCAGCATACAGGAAGGCGCGCCCGATGCGCTTGTCGTAGCCCATTCCGGCGGCGACTTCCGTCACGTCGGCGCCGAGGCGGTCACAGATACGCGCCATCTCATTGATGAACGAAATCTTGGTTGCAAGGAAGGCGTTCGAGGCGTATTTGATCATCTCGGCAGTGTAGAGGTCGGTGATGACGATTGGCGCGCGCACTGGATGATACAACTGCGCGACCTTGTCTGCCGCCGCACGATCCGTCGAGCCGAGGACGACGCGATCTGGCTGGAGGAAATCCTGGACGGCTGATCCTTCGCGGAGGAACTCAGGGTTGGAGACCACCGACACCTTCAGCGAGGTATCTACCAGATGCTCGTGGACAATGGCCGAGACCAGATCCCCGCTGCCCACTGGCATCGTGCTCTTGTTGACGATGATCGCGTCGTTGCGCAGATACTCGGCAATGGAGCGAGCCGCCGATTCGACATACGACATGTCGGCGCCGTCGCCATCCCGCACCGTCGGCGTGTTCACGGCGATGAAGATAAACTCGACGCCCTTCATCGCCTCCGCGTAGCTGGTGGTAAAGCGCAGCCGCTTTGCGTCCACATTGCGCGTGACCATGGGATGAAGGCCTGGCTCATAAATAGGAAGCTCACCAGCCTTCAAGCGCTCGATCTTCGCGGCAACCACATCCAGGCAGGTGACCTGATTGCCCATATCGGCCAGACATGTGCCAGTGACCAGGCCAACGTACCCCGTCCCAACAACACAGATTTTGCTCATTCCAATTAATTCCTCAACGACCTCGTTAACGACTTACTTCACGTCCCGCACGTCCCGCAAAGGCGTTCCATTGTACAACAGGATACCGGTGAAGGAGTGAGCCTACTACCCCTCTCATCAGGTGAAACCTACGGACCCCGGCCGGGTAACGGCGCTGGTACGACGGGGCTGTATACCAGTCGAGCGCTGATTCAGTCTCCACGCACGAACGGATTCATACGCCGCTCCTCGCCGATGGTGGTGGCCCTGCCGTGACCAGGGAGGACCAGCAGCTCGGCTGGCAGCGGGTAGAGACGTGTCAGAATGCTCTCGTAGATAGCGTCCTCGTCTCCTCCCGGCAGATCGGTCCGCCCGATGCCGCGCTGAAAGAGCGTATCGCCCGACAGCAGCCACGCGCCCTCATGCGCCTCTTCGGCATCCGCCGATACGCCAGATGCGTCCGATGCATCGCCTGCGTCTTGTGGCTCATACAACAGACAGATGCTGCCGGGCGTATGTCCTGGTGTAGCAATCACCCGCAGCCTTAGTGTACCCACCTCTACCAACATACCGTCTGTGATAGTACTATCCGGCAAGCTCAGCGACTCTGGCAGGGGATAGCCAAACTGCACTCCCCACTGGCGCGCCTCGTGGGTGTACAGATAGCCATCCGCTGGATGCGCCACCACTGGAACGGGCGTATCCAGTCCAGCGAGCAGCGCCTCGGTCGCGCTGATATGGTCAAAATGGCCGTGTGTATGCAGGATCTTGACCACCGTCACATCGCGTTCGCGAATCCGCGCCAGGATCCGCTCGGCCTCGTCGCCGGGATCAACCACCATCGCCGCCTTTGTCTGCGGGCAGACGACCAGATAGCAGTTCGCGCCAAGCGCGCCGACGACAAACCCCTCGACAATTGATTCGTCTCCCATGTGGCGCTCCTGTAGCGTTAAAATCATGCACAGAGACAAGGCATGTTTGGCTGGCGCTGGTATTTCATGGACGTTAGCCGATGGCCTGGCAATCGTCGCGCGTTATGCATTTTAAGCATTGTAGGGCAAATCGTCGATGCTCGTCATATGCGCAGAATGTGTAGAAGATGTGCGCGGGCCGTCCCAGTCGTTGACAGCGGCTGGCTCGCTCTCCGATAATGTCAGTTGACAGGCGTGGCGGAGCGTCCCACGGGGGAAGCGATGGCGAGCCGCGCAGGGAGAGGAAAAGCAGGGATGAGTCATTTCCCTTTGGCATATTTCGTTCTGAACCTTGACCCCATTCTGGTGCGCTTTGGCCCGTTTGCCGTTCATTGGTACGGTATCGCCTATGTGGTCGCCATTGCCGTCGCTCTGTTCGTTGTCATGCGCTGGGCGAAGCGCGAGGGCATCCATGAGGACCAGCTCTGGGGGTTGTTTATCTGGGCAGCGATTGGTGGGTTGGTTGGCGGGCGGCTTTATTTCGTCCTACAGCAGCCTGATCTGGTACAGAACTACCTGCTCAAGCCGATCAACATTATCGCCGTCTGGAACGGTGGCATGGCCTTCTTTGGCGCTATTTTCCTCGGCGCGGCCATCGTCTTCATTCTGGCGCCGCGCTACGGATTGAATCGCTGGATTGCCCTGGATGGCGCCGCGCTCTTTGCAGCGGTCGGGCAAATCTTCGGGCGCTTCGGCAACTTCGTCAATGGCGATATTCTTGGCAACGCCGCTGGCGGGGCCGTCACTCTGCCGCCTGGCGTCTGTTCCAACATCAGCGGGCCGTGCTTCGCCTATGTATCAGACCCACATATCTTGCCGTGGGCGCTGGTCTATCTCAACCCCAATAACACGTTTGTGACGCTGGGCGTGCCATTCCAGCCTGCCCAGGTCTATGAAATGCTGTTCAATCTAGTGGCGCTGGCGCTGCTCTGGCCGCTCCGCCATCGGCTGCCAAAGGTGCGCGCGGGCCTCTTCTTCACGCTCTATCTGGCGCTCTATGCTATCAGCCAGTTCGCCGTCTTCTTCTTCCGCGCGACGGAGCCGACGACGCCCTTCCTCGGCATCAGTGGCTTGAAGCAGGCGCAGTGGACCGCGCTTATCGTCTTCCTGCTCTGCATCCCACTGGCAATCCTGGTGTTGCGTGTCTCGAAGCCATGGCCCTTCTCGGATGCGCGCCCGGTACCCTGGCCGCATTTCGCGCCGGTTGACCAGCAGTCGCCCGCACGCAATCTCGCGGCCAATGCGCTCGTTGCGCCGCCCGCACGCCAGCGAGGCGTGATGCCAAGCGCGGCTACACCGCCGCCCGCCGATCTGCCGCCGTGGCAGCCGACACGCCCAACTGGAGGGCGGCTGCGCAATCTATTCGGCGATATGGCGCGCACAAGCTCCAGCCATTAGCCGCGAAGGATTGCCTGGATGAGATTGTCCGCTGCCCATGCAACGCCAATGCCGGACCACCGGTGCGTTTTCTGCGCGCATGACGCGCTCGACGTGGTGCTTGAGGAGACGGACCATTTTCTGGTCATCGCCGATCACGCGCCGCTCGCCGAGGGCCATCTGCTGATCGTGCCACGCGATCACTACGCCTGCTACGGCGCGCTGCCTGTGGAATTCGACGCGGAAGCGCTGGAGTTGCGCCAGCGTGTCGCCGACTTTCTGACGGCCACCTATCGCGCACCGATCTTCTTCGAGCATGGCGTCTTCCGCCAGACGGTCTTTCACGCGCACCTGCACGCGCTGCCCCTGGGTGCGGCCAATTCGGCCTTCGCTGACGAGGTCAAGAGCATCGGAAGCGCTGCCGCATCGCCCGATGCTCTGCGCGCGTGGTATGCCGACCAGGGCCACTACTTCTACCTCGACACGGAGCGAGGCGACTCAGGAGAACGCGAGCCGCTGCTCTTCCCCGCCGACCTTGAGGTGTATTTTCAGGTGATGGGTACGCTCCGTACCCATACCGCGCACACGGCGGCCTGGATTCCACCCGCGCTACGCCAGATGGAGGGCGGGGCGAAGATGCGCGCGGTGGCCGCCGCCTGGCGCGACTATTTTGGGGATTAGTGCAGGCAGTTAATTCGTTCCGCGTACATTGGCAAAGCACATCGTAGGCGAACGGTCCGCAGCCTTAAGACCATGGCTAATCCTGCCTGTGCGGTTCCCAGTTATCTTGGCTCCTGTGGTGAATCGTCCGCCGCCAACAACTAGGGTTCAACCTTGTCTTCGATTTCCCACGTGTGGTCAAGGATATGCCACGCCGCCCGGCGGACGAAGTAGCGTGGCGTCCACAATGCGCCGCCGCGCGGACCAGCTGCTGGCATCTCGTCTGATGTGGCAAAGGCTAGCGCTTGTTCGTCTGCGTGGTCAACCGCCTCAATCGTGGCACGCATGTCAGCTGTTTTCTCGTGCGGCTCGCGCCAGTAGATTCTCCGCAGGTAGCTGTAGTGGCTCTCGACGACGTGATCGGATATTTGCGCGACAGTGCGCCCACCGCCGCGCGGCCCCTTGCGCAGCGGCCTATCGCTGGCCGAAGCGACCACCTCCGCGAACGTCTTCCAGCATCCGCTCAGGATGCGTTGGAGGCGTTCAAGCTCCGTGGCGTCCACCGGCGCTGCATCAGCGGCAGGCGCCACAGTGGGCGCGCCAAAGTCGGTTGCTGAGCTGCCTGCCAGTCGTTCGGTTATCTCGAATGCGTCCAGATTGGTGGGCGCCTGGAAGCCAGCGTGCGCCGAGCGTATCGCGCGCTGATACCGTGGCCCGTAGGCAAGCAACGTATCGAGCGCCGCTGCCTCATCGTGGCCAATGCGCGTCCATCCAGGCCAGTCTAACGCCAAGGCAAAGGTTCGTGTCTTGCCGATTTCCATCGCGACAGGGACTTGATGGGATGGTGTTGTCATAGTTCTTCTGTCCATGATTCTGGTAGGCAATAGGCACAATCAGTTCGCTCGAGCCGAGTGTGCGGCGAGTGCAGGTGAGGATTAGCCGCAGCATTCATGCCGCGAAGTTGGCCCAGGATCGCCCGCGCCTGCTGGGTTACCCTCTCCTCGCGGGAGAGGGGGCCAAGAGGTGTGGACCGCTTATCCCTTCACTGAGCCAGCCAGGATGCCGCGCACGAAGTAGCGTTGCAGGCTGAAGAAGATCACCAGTGGCAGCGCCATCGAGATGAAGGCGGCGGCGGTCAGCACCTCGTAGTTGGTGCCGAACGAGTTCACCAGGTTGGCGATGGCCACCGTCATCGGCGCGTGATCGGGCGCGCCACCCAGCAAGACCAGCGCCACCAGTAGATCGTTCCAGACCCACATGAACTGGAAGATGACCAGCGAGGCCAGCGACGGCACCGCCAGCGGCAGCAGGATGCGGAAGAAGATGCGCAGATGCGACGCGCCGTCGATGCGCGCCGACTCCATCAGGTCACCCGGCAGCGCGCCAAAGAAGCTCCGTAACAGGTAGATCGCGAACGGCAGCCCATACGCCGTGTGCGCCAGCCAGATGCCGATGAAACTGCCCGTCAGCCCAACATCGGTCAGAAGACTAAGAATAGGGATCAGGGTCATCTGAATTGGTACCACCAGCAGCGCCACAATCGCCAGGAAAATCCAGTCACGCCCAGGAAAGTGCATCCAGGCGAAAGCATAGGCGGCGAAGGCGGCTACCAACACCGGGATGATCGTCCCCGGAATGGAGATAATCAGGCTGTTGATGAAGGCTGTGCCGAAATCCTGTGTCTTCAGCACATTCTGGTAGTTTTCGAGGGTGAAATGCCATGGCGGCGCCAGACCCTCCCACCAGCCGGTGCTGTGAATCGCGGCGGCCGGCCGGAACGAGCTGATGAACAGCCCAAAAGTGGGGACCGACCACAGCAGCGCGATCAGCACGACCAGGAACGTCAGCAGACCGCTATTGACGCTGCGTATCAACTGCTCGCGCGGGGTAAGCGAGCGCGTGGTGGGCTGCGCCAGGGCGCTGGGTTTGCTGCTGGTCAGATCAATATCGGTGGTGATATCCGCCGGGGAGGCTGGATTCTTGCCTATGCCGCTCATCGCTGCGCCTCCTGGATGCGGAATCGGCGGATATTGTAGATCATGATCGGCACGATGGCCACCAGTAGCACGACCGCCAGCGCGCTGGAGATGCCATTGTCATTGAAAATAAGCAGCTGGTTATAGAACTCGACGGCGACGACACTGGTATTGAAGTTGCCGCCAGTCATGACATACACGATGTCGAAAATCTTGAGCAGATTGATGATCATCGTCGTCGCGACCACAGCAATCGTTGGGCTAATCATTGGCACGATGATGCGGAAGAAGATCGACAACTCGCCCGCGCCATCCACCCGCGCCGCCTCCAGCACATCGGTCGGCACGCCTTTGAGCGCCGCCGAGAGGATGACCATGCAGAATCCGGTCCACATCCACACGTAGACAACGATCAGTGCGATATTGTTGCCCGGACCGACGAGCCACGCCTGTGGCTGGAAACCAAGCCGGGTGACAAACGCGTTGAGCAGGCCAATCTGATTGCCAGAGGCGTTATAGTCGTAGACAAACTTCCAGATGACACCCGCGCCCACAAACGAGATTGCCATCGGAATGAAGATCGCCGCCTTGGCAGCGCTCTCGATGCGCACGCGATCCACCAGCACAGCGATAATCAGTCCCAGCGCTACTGTCCCTACGGTACCCAGAACCAGCCAGATCAGGTTGTTGCGTAGTACGATCAGCGTTCCGGGACTGGTGAAGATCTTCTGGAAATTTTCCAGGCCGACGAACTCCGTTGAGTCGAAGTTGAACAGGCTGGTCCAGAGCGTGGAGATGACCGGATAGAGCAGAAACACCACGACAAACGCCACCGCCGGGCCGATCCAGATGCAGGCGATGAGCGCGTCGCGTGTTTTGACGTTGAATGACCGTCGTTTTCCTTGAGCCGGTGGCTCCTGCGTGGCAGCGATAGCCATAGCGTGGCCCCTTCCCGTGCGGACGTGAGGTGTTGGCCCACGTCCGCGGAACCTGGTAACCAGGCGGGGAATTAGTGATACGCTGAGACAGCGGTGGACTCGATCGTGCTGAGCACGCTATCGAGCTTGCTCGCGTCTTGAATGTAGTCGAGCAGCCCCTTCCAGAAGGCCGTCTGCACCTGTGCGGGCATGAGGTCGCCCGCGCCATACTTGACGATGGGCGCGGCGGTGAGCATCTTGACCGACGCCTGCGACACCGCGTCAGGATAGTCGCTGACAGGCACGTTCTTGTTGACCGCCGTGAAGCCTCCGCGCTTGACCCAAATGGCTTGCGCGTCCGCCGTCGCCAGATATTTCACCAGCTGGTGAATGGAGTCGCCATCCCTCATCGCCACTACTACGTCAGCGCCGACGGTAATCGCGCCCTTGTACTGATCGTTGATCGTCGGGAACGGGAAGAAGTTGAAGTCGGTCTCCGGTTTCAGCTTCGGGAACTGGGTGGTGATGAACCCTTCGGTAAAGTCGCCCAGGTAGTACATGTACGCTGTCGGTGGCGAATTAAAGGGAAGGAAACTGGCGGGCTGGAAGTTGGTCGCCAGAATGGACTGTGGCGCGCCATTGATGTAGTGGTTGCCGTGGGCAATCTGCCCGAAATACTGGAACGCGTTCTTCACGCTAGCGTCGGTCCAGGGAATCTTATGCGCGACCCAGTCGTCATATTTGTTTCCTGACTGATTGACGAAGATTTGCGCCACCCAGTCCGCCGACGGCCAGCCACTGGCCGCGCCGCTTTCCACACCCATCGACCAGGGATACTTGCCCGACGAGGCGATGTTGTTGGACAAGGTGATCATATCCTGCCAGGAGGTAGGGATGGTGTAGTTGTTGCTCTGGAACTGCGCTGGATTGTACCAGACAGTTCCCTTGTTGGCCGCCTTGAAGAAGATGGCGTACAGTTTCCCGTTGTAGGAGCCAAGGTCGATCCACGACGAAGCATAGTCGCTGTGGACCTGGTTCATGTCCATGAAGCTGTCGAACGCGAGCAGATGGTGCTGGGCGGCCAGCTCCTGCATCTTGCCCGGGTTCGGCAGAATAGCGATGTCTGGGGGGTTGTTGCCGCGAAGCAGAATGGTCAGCTGCGCATTGACATCGCGGGTCGCGGTGATATTGACTTTGATGCCGGTCGACTGGGTGAAGGGCGCAACCACCGCCTTGAAGGAGTCCTGCTCCTCGCCGCCCCAGGTCGTCAAGAGGTTTAACGTCTTCGTGGTGTTTTTGGGGAGGTTGCTGCCAGCGCTGGTGGAACTGCCGCAGGCCGCCAGTAGCGCTGAGACGGCGCTGAGCGAGAGGCCGAGCGCCACGCCACGCTGGATAAAAGCGCGCCGACTCAGGCCATGCTTCTGAAAATCCGTGACGAGATCGTCAATCGCCGCTTCCTGTCCCTGGGGGGCATTCTCCTGAAGTTCATCCATGTGGTGTGCCATCGTTCTCCCTCTCTGTACACAGCTTTCACGCTGATAAGCTGTCAAGCCGGTGCAATCTTCGCGCTACAGAGATGCTCAAACTATGAGCTGGGCCTCGTTGCCCATATGCGAACCTGCGGACAAACTAGCATAATGTATGCCTGTTACACAACAAGCGAGTGTTGTCTACAGGAAATTGCCCAGTGGCTGCGCTGTGTGTGCGGGCCGCATATGAGAGACTCATAGGTATATACGTCGAGTCTTGTGTTTCGCACACAGCCCTATTCGCGGTACAATACTGTCTGGCGCGCACCGCGCTCATTCAAGACAGACAGATATCCGAGGAGGGTTCAGATCAATGGCGATCAAGAAGGTTGGTGTGGTTGGCGGCGGCCTGATGGGCAGCGGTATCGCCCAGACGGCAGCGCAGGCGGGCTATGATGTGCTGCTGGCCGAGGTGTCGCAGGAGCTCTTAGACCGCGGCATGGGCCGCATCAACGGCGCGTGGGATATGCTGACCAATAAGGGCAGGATCTCCGAGGAGCAGGCGGGCGAGTATCGCGGACGCATCCGTGGCACCCTCGAAATGCGGGACTTCGCCGACCGCGATCTGGTGATCGAGGCAATCATCGAAAACATGGACGAGAAGAAGAAGCTCTTCTCGGCGCTAGACGGCATCGTCCCGGCGAGCGCGATTATTGCCAGCAATACCTCGTCACTGCCCATCATCGAGATGGCGTCGGTGACGACGCGGCAGGAAAACATCGCGGGGCTGCACTTCTTCAACCCGGCGCCGGTGATGAAGCTGGTCGAGATTGTGCGCACCATCGCCACCAGCGACGAGACGACTGAGGCGCTGCGCGAGTTCGCGCAATCGCTCGGCAAGACGCCGATCATCGCCAAGGATACCGCGGGCTTCGTCGTCAACTTCCTGCTCATCCCTTACATGCTCTCCGCCGTGCGCATGTACGAGAATGGCCTTGCCACCATGGACGACATCGACACGGGCATGAAGCTGGGATGTGGCTACCCGATGGGGCCGTTCGAGCTACTGGACTACGTTGGCCTGGATACCACGCTCTACGCCGCCGAGGCGATCTACCGCGAGTATCCTGACCCGGCCTACGCGCCGCCGACGCTGCTGCGCCGCATGGTGCAGGCGGGTCGCTATGGCATGAAGACAGGCAGGGGCTTCCGCGAATTCGCCGAGAAGCGCTAACCAGCATCGGTATGAGACAGGCGCTCGCTGGGCGCCGGAACAGGAACGGCACAGCTATGACTCTCGAAGATCGCGACATCGTTCTCCTGAGCGGCGCCCGCACGCCCTTTGGCGTCTTTATGGGGTCGCTCAAGGATATCTCCGCCATCGATCTGACCACCACCGCCGCCAAAGCCGCCATCGAGCGCGCCGGAGTGGCGGCTTCCGACATCGACCAGGTGGTCTTTGGCAACGTCATGCAGACCAGCGCGGATGCCATCTATTTCGCGCGCCACGTCGCCCTGAAAGCGGGAGTGCCTATCGAGGTACCCGCGCTGACCGTCAACCGCCTCTGTGGCTCCGGCTTGCAGGCCATCGTCTCGGCTGCGCAGTCGCTGCTGCTGGGTGAGGGGACCATCGCGCTGGCGGGCGGCGGCGAGAATATGACACAGGCGCCGTTCGTCATTCGTGGCGCGCGCACCGGCCTCTCGCTGGGAGAGCATCCGCTCGAAGACTATCTCTGGGAGGCGCTGACCGATAGCTATGTCGGCTGCGGCATGGCGATCACCGCCGAGAATCTGGCCGAGAAGTATTCGATTTCGCGCGAGCAGGTGGATACCTATGCCCTGCGCAGCCAGGTGGAGGCTCGAAAGGCTCAGCAGAGCGGCCTCTTCGCCGATGAGATCGTGCCGGTGACCGTGACTGACCGCAAGGGCCGCGAGACGGTCATCGACCAGGACGAGGGCATCCGCGAGACCTCGATGGAGGCGCTGACGAAGCTGCCCGCGCGCTTCAAGAAGGACGGCGTGGTGACGGCGGGCAATGCCAGCGGCATCAACGACGCTGGCGCGGCGGTCGTGCTGACCACGGGCGCGGTGGCCAAAGAGCGTGGGTTAAAACCTCTGGCGCGCATCGTCTCGTGGGGCATCGTTGGCGTGGAGCCGGATATCATGGGCATCGGGCCAGCCCCTGCCATTCGCCAGGCGCTCAAGCGGGCGGACATGACGCTGGACCAGATGGACCGCGTCGAGGTGAATGAGGCGTTCTCGGCGCAGTATCTGGCCGTCGAGAAAGACCTCGGCCTGGACCGAGAGAAGACCAATGTGCATGGTGGCGCGATCTCGCTTGGCCACCCACTCGCCGCCAGCGGGACGCGCCTGGCGATGACGCTGGTGAACGAGTTACGCCGCAACGGTCTGCGCTACGGCGCGGCCTCGCTCTGCATCGGCGGCGGCCAGGGCATCGCCGCCATCTTTGAGGCGCTGTAGTTCCACTCGCCTCCTCACTCGAACATAGCCCATTCGGGAAGCCCGCGAGAGCAGGCTTCCCTGTGAGCTTGCTGCCCGCGGAAAACAAACTTCACGATACACAGGATACCTGCCGCATGGTATACTCGTTATACCGCTTTCCCGGTGATATGCGCCCGCGCCCATGGATGCGCCCCGCCTGTCATGATACGTCAGACACGTTACCACGCAATGATCGCGGGTGACGGAATGACGCCGCGTTGACGCACACCCGCTCACACGGATCGGATTAGTATGGCGACATCACAAGATTCTGGCGACAGTAAGCAGTCTGGGCAGATTTCCAACGAAGCTCCCAACCTCGACGACGAGCCAACGGTGGTGCTGGGCATGGGCGCTGGTTCGAGTGCAAGGCCGATAGGCGCGTTAACGCCGCCCGAAGAAACTCCGCCACCGCCATCGTCGATTCCCACGCCAACGCTCGACGATGAAGGCGCGCTGGTTACGCATCTGGGCGAGCCTTCGAAGGCGGCCCACGTCGCAGGGGTGGCACGCGCTGCCCAGGCGCGCGCCCGGCAAGATGTCGCCTCGATAGCCGCCGGACTGGCGGAAATCGCCGCCTCCATGCATCGCCTCGCCGGTTCGCTCGAACCTGCCGCCGAGGGGCAATTCTCCGCCAACCTGAGCGATCCTCGCACCCGGCTGCTGGCAGATGCGCTCGAAACCGCGCGCGCCGCCGATTTACGTCTGGCGCAGTTGGAGCATGCGCTCAAGCGGCTGAGCTCCTCAGTGCAGACCGCGCAGGATAACGTCGCGGCGCTGCAGGACGAGCGCGAGCGGCTCTCGGTGCTCTATCAGATCGCGCAAGATCTCAATACCTCGCTTGATCTCGATGACGTGCTGAGCCGCGTACTCGACCAACTCATCGACGTGGTACACGCCGAGCGTGGTTTCCTGATGTTGCGTGACGCATCGGGCGGCGATTTAGAGTTCGCGGCGGCGCGCGGAGCCGATGGCCGCCCGCTGGCCCAGGGTGACTTTGGGCTGAGCCGCAATATCGTGCGCGATGTCTGGGAGCGGCAACGCCCGCTGTTGACGACCGACGCGCAGATGGACGAGCGGCTGCGCCAGCACGAGAGCGTCGTGATTCAGGGCATCCATTCGGTGATGTGCGCGCCACTCCGGGTGCGCGGCGGCGCGGTTGGCGTCGTCTACGTCGATAGCCGCACCGAGCGCGCGCTTTTCAACACGGCGCACCTCGATCTGCTGGCCGCCTTCTGCAATCAGGCTGCCATCGCCATCGATAACGCCCGGCTCTTCGAGGACCTGCGCCACCACGTGCGCGAAATCACCGCAATGAAGACCTACATGGAGAACATCTACGCCTCCATGGCCAGCGGCGTCATCACCGCGGATACGGCTGGCATGGTGACGACGTTCAACCGGGCGGCTGAGGGCATCTTCAATCTCGTCGCGTCCGGGGCCATCGGGCGCTCGTATCAGGAGGTGCTGGCGAGCATTGGCGACCCGACGCTTGCCCACATCCTCTTCCAGGCAATTAACGGCACGGCGGCGACGCTGGGGCATGAGGTGACGCGCACGCTGCCCCAGCGCGGCGAGGTGTGTCTGCGGCTGAATGTCTCGCCGCTGCGCGCGGGCGACGGCCAGGGCGAGCCGCTGGGCGTCGCGATGGTGGTGGATGATCTAACTGAGTTACGACGGAGCCAGCGCCAGACCGAGGAGATTCAGCGGCTTTTTGGGCGCTATGTGCATCCGGCGGTGGTGCGGCAGCTGCTGGCGGATTCGTCCGCCATCAACCTGGGCGGAGAGACCCGCGAGATTACCGTGCTCTTCGCCGATATTCGCGGCTACACTCAGCTTGCCGAGCGGATCGCGCCGGGCGAGCTGGTGCGCATCCTCAACGACTATCTCAATATCCTGACGGAAGCGATCTGGCACGAAGAAGGCACGCTGACGATGTTCATCGGCGACGCGCTGATGGCGATTTTCAACGCGCCGCTGGCTCAGCCGGACCATGCGGCGCGGGCGGTGCGGGCAGCCTGGGCGATGCGCGCGGCGCTCCAGCGGCACCACGCGGCGCTGCCCCCCGACGCCGAGTCGGTCCACTATGGTATCGGCGTGCATACGGGGCTGGCGGTCGTCGGCAATATCGGCTCGCGCGAGCGCCTGCAGAACTACACGGCGATTGGCGACGCGGTGAACATTGCTCAGCGGCTTCAGTCGGGCGCCGCCGACCAGATTATCCTCAGCGCCGCGACCTATGCCGCCGTTGCCCCACAGATAGTCGCCCACGCGCTCGATCCGCTGGTGGTCAAGGGCAAGACGCTACCGCTCCAGGTCTACCAGCTCGACGGGATGCAGGATGCGTGATGGCGCCAGGATATCCAGGGTTCCCACGCCGCAGGCTGAAGCCCTGCGGCTAATTCCATGTCTGGAGGAGTTGCTCGCCCGGTGAAAAAAGGTTGGCGCAAGCGATTAGCCGCGGCATTCATGCCGCGAACTACCCCCAGCACGCTGTTCGGGGTCATGCGTCAATGTCATCAGACCTCAACGTTGCCGCAAAACTAGCATCACCCAAACATGGCGCGCGTGCGCTCGGTGGCATTGGTGGCCTCGCGTACCATGCGCTCGATCAGCTCGCGGGCGGTCGGGATGTCGCGAATCAGGCCAACGCCCTCGCCTGCCCAGATGAAGCCATCGTCGAGCCGACCCTCGATGGCCGCGGCCTTGTTCATCTCGCCACGGATGAGCGGGTAGAGCGCCTCGAACGCCTCCTCGCGGCTGGCGCCACGGCGGGTCAGGTCATCCTCGATGGCGAGAATGCGCTCCACCAGCGGGCCGCGCCGCAGGACACGCGCGGGTCGGCCCATCGTGCGCTCGATGATGACCGTATCGGCCTCGGTCGCGGCCACCAGCGCATCCTTATAGTTCTGGTGGGCAATGCACTCCTGAACGGCGATGAAGCGCGTCCCCAGCTCCACACCATCCGCGCCGAGCGCCAGCCCCGCCGCCATGCCCCGCCCATCCATGATGCCGCCGCTCGCCAGCACCGGGATGTTCACCGTCTCGACAATCTTCGGCGTTAGCACCAGCGTACCCACATCGTCTCGCCCCAGATGGCCGCCGCCCTCGTAGCCCACCGCGATCACCGCGTCTGCGCCTAGATCCTGCGCCTTGCGGGCAGCGCGCGTCCCTGCCACCAGCACCATCGTCTTCGGTAGCGGATTCACCCCGCTGGTGGCGATCTGGCGCAAGACGTTCTCCGGGTTGCCAGCGGTGATCGAGATGACGTGCGCGCCTTCCTCCAGCGCGACCGCGACGTACGGCTCGACGGGTGTATGGCCCAGCGGGAAGTTGACGCCGAATGGCATCTTCGTTAGCGCTTTGAGCCGCTGGATGTCCGCGCGCATCTCCTCGGGCGTCTCGAAACAGGCCATGCCGATCTGGCCAAGCCCGCCTGCCTCAGAGACGGCGGCGGCCAGCCCGGAAAAAGCGAGGTGCGCCAGCCCGCCCTGGACGATGGGATAGCGGATGCCAAAAAGCTCGGTGACGCGCGTATGCATCGGCGGTGGACTAGCCTCGGATGTGGAATCAGCCACGCAAGATACCTCCTGGAGACAGCCTTAGACGGTGGGACAAGGCGCTCTCAGACCGCACGGTCAATAAGCCCAGAGCGGAGCCCATGTCAGTAGCATATCATTCCGCGCTATCCCCGGTTGCCACTAGTGCGCACGCTATGGCCGATGACCGTAAACGACATAGACCGGGAAAACGCACTTGCCCCGTTGCACCTCCCGGAGCGCGGCTCGTGCGGCGCGGTCGTATTCCTCTTCTGTCGCCATTCCAAGCGCGATCACTGGGGCGCGCATCGCATCCACCGCGGCGAAGTAGTCCGACTCGACCAGCGTGCCAATCCGGCCACCATGGGCTCCGAGCGGCAGGTTGATCTCGCGCACCGTAACAGCGCTGGCGCCGGCGCCTTCCAGGAACTCGCGCAGATGGGAGCCAAGGTGGATATCCAGTCCGCGCCGCGCCAGCACCGAGGCCACCCAGCCATCCACCGTCGCCAGAGCAGCGCCGCCCCCGCGCGATGTGCCAGCCTCTACGAGCTCGATCCAGCCGCCGTGTCGCGTCACGCGCACGAGTTCCGCAACGGTATACGGCCACTGGTCGCGAGGGATTGCGCCGATCATATAGCGCTGATGCACATAGGTGAAGCTGCCATCGGGGAAGGGCAATCCTTCGAGGACATTGCCAGACACGAAATGGTAGTTGGCTGGCTGCGCGATAGCGCCAGCGGTGCTTTCATCCGGTTGGGGCGCCGCCACATCAATCCCAGTGACGCTGGCTCTTGGGAAGAGCCTCGCCATCTCGATAGCCCAACGTCCTGTGCCGCTACCCACGTCCAGAATGCTGTCTGGCGTGCCAATGGGCGCGGCATAGTTGCCACGAAGCGCCGAGCGCATCATGTAGTGTTGAAAGTCGAGCCGGTTGACCTCGCCCATATCTTTCGGCAAGACATACGGCACGTCGCGCAGGAATAAGCGCCCCATCAGCGAGCGTTGCCTCGTATTGCCAGCGATTGTGTTTTGCCCATCATCAGAGCGCCGCCGGAACTGCCACCATGCCATCGCCACGGCTCCTTCCTTCATCGTCCGTCCATGACGCACGAAGAACCGTTACCATGAAAACTGTATTTGTCTCCTCACGGAAGTATGCTCCGGCAGGCTGGCGGTGTCAACTAGCGGGCAACGCCAGGAGTAGTGTGTCATATCGCTGGTTCGGGTGGGGGAGGGTGTGGTATGCTGGCGGACAGATACGCGCCTATGCGCGCCTGGGGCGGTGGTGAAATGGCAGACACAGCGGACTTAAAATCCGCTTCCACGCAAGTGGAGTGGGGGTTCGAGTCCCCCCCGCCCTACCAAAGTAGGCCCGAAATAACCAGAGATCGTGGCAAGCAAGCAAAATAGCCTGAGGGAGTGGCAGACTCCGCGTCAGGCTATTTTGATGCCAATTTTGATGCCAATTGTAACACTCTGCGCGAATTGGCATGCTAGAAACTGTACGAGAAAGGGCTAAGCGAGCAGAAGCCGCCCGAAGATACCCTACCCGAAACGAGTCTCTCTCGCAGGTTTCGGAGGTATCCTCGGTATGGCTCTTCCAGTGTACCCCAGCGATCTCAACGAGGCAGAGTGGGCGCTGCTGGCGCCGCTCATTCCGACCAGTAAACCCTATGGACGGCCACGGTCCTCAGACATGCGGCGGATCACCAATGGCGTCTTCTACCTGCTGCGCACGGGCTGCGCCTGGCGCTATCTGCCCCGCGACTACGGCCCGTGGCAGACCGTGTACTATTATTTTCGCCAGTGGCGTCGCGATGGGACCTGGATCGAGATCCATGCGCACCTGCGGGAACTCGCGCGGCTGCATGCCGGCCGCGATCCCACCCCGAGCGCCGCCATTATTGACAGCCAATCGGTCAAGACCTTAATGGGCGGCGTGCGCGGCTATGATGGCAACAAGAAACTGGTCGGCCGCAAACGCCACATTCTGGTGGATACCGAAGGCTTCTTGCTCAGCGTGGTGGTGCAGATGGGCACGCGGCCAGTATCCCCGACCGTAAAGGTGGCCAATGGGTGCTCGAGGCCGCAGGCTCGTCCTTTCCGCGCCTACAGCACATCTGGGCCGTTCAAGGCTACACCGGCACGCTGGTGCGCTGGGCAGCCCAGGAGTATGGCTGGACTGTGCAAGTCGTCTACCCGGCCGATCGCCAGTTGAAGCGCTATGCGCCCGACGTGCTTGCCGATCTGGGCGAGGTCCATGCGACGCATGCGTCCGGGTTCCACATCATCCCCAGACGCTGGGTCGTCGAGCGCACCCTTTCCTGGCTGGGACGGCAAACGGCGCCTGAGTAAGGACTATGAACGACTCCCCAGCACCGAGGAGACCTTCATTTATCTCGTCGGCATCCGGCTGCTGCTCACGCGCCTGGCACCAGCCTAGACAGAATGGCTTTTCAAACACTTAATTAGCACGGCCGCATGGCCACTGAGTATCTTACTGACAGGCAATGGGCTTTCACCCAGCCGTTCCTGCCACCTCTGGCACACACAGGACAACCATGCGCCGATGACCGTAAGACGGTCGAAGGCATGCTGTATGTGCTGACCACGGGCTGTCGTTGGCAGAACTCGCCGCCCGAGTACCGAGTAGGGTTTTGGAACCGCCTGCAGCAAATTCGCCGCAGTCATCATGGTTGACGTTGGCCAAATCCTGGATTCATAGGACTTGGTGCGACAGCAAGCTGCAACTATTGGGACGGAATCCGTATGATATACTGGCCGCAGTAGGCGGCCGCGCTTCTGGTCGATGCTGTCTTGGTCACTGTGTCGATGAGCGGTCAGAGACGTTCGACCTGACCGAGGTCATGGGATCGCTGGCATAGGACGATGCATCTTCTCGCCACGAAACTCTATATTCCCCCGCCTCGGCCCAACATTGTGCGCCGCCCTCGCCTGATTGCGCGGCTAAATGCGGGGCTGGACCGCAAGCTGACCCTTCTCTCTGCCCCCGCTGGTTTTGGCAAGACGACGCTGCTTAGTGACTGGATCGCCGGTTGCGGTCGCCAGTCCGCCTGGCTGTCACTGGACAGAGGGGATAACGACCCCGCACGGTTTCTTGCCTACGTGGTCGTGGCTTTACAAACGATTGAGGCGAGCATTGGAGCCGGGGTGCTGGGCGCGCTCCAATCAAGTCAGCTGCCACCACTCGAACCAATCCTCACGGCATTACTCAATGACCTGACCACCCTTTCGGACCCGTTCATCCTTGTCCTTGACGACTACCATGTTCTTGATGCTCAACCGGTGGACCAGGCCCTCACCTTTCTCCTCGAGCACCTGCCCCCACAGGTGCACCTGGTCATCGCCACCCGTGAGGATCCGCAGCTCCCATTGGCCCGCTTACGTGCAGGAGGCCACCTGACCGACCTGCGCGCCGCCGACCTGCGTTTTACCGCCTCCGAAGCCGCCGAATTTCTGAACCAGGCGATGGATCTCAACCTCTCGGCGGACGACATTGCCGCGCTGGAGACGCGCACCGAAGGCTGGATTGCTGGCCTGCAATTAGCCGCGATTTCTCTGCAAGGGTTGCATGACGTCACCGGCTTCATCTCCTCGTTCACCGGCAGCCACCACTTCGTGATGGACTATCTGGTTGAGGAAGTTTTGCAGCAGCAGCCCGAACACATCCAGTCGTTCTTGCTGCGCACCTCCATTCTCGACCGTCTCTGCGCTCCGCTGAGTGAGGCTGTTGTGCTCAACCCTGCTGTTTCTGGACAAGCCACCCTGGAATACCTCGAACACGCCAACCTGTTCCTCGTCCCGCTGGATCACGAGCGGCGGTGGTACCGCTATCATCACCTCTTTGCGGAGTTGCTGCGGCAGCGCCTGCAGCAGCGCATCGCCTCATCGACGGGGGACGCGGAAAGCCAGGTGAGCGAACTGCACATCCGCGCCAGCATCTGGTATGAAGCGCAGGGCCTGGACCTGGAAGCGTTTCAGCATGCGGCTGCCGCACATGATGTGGAGCGTGCCGCGCGTATGATGGACAGAGAGCGAACACATCCAGTCGTTCTTGCTGCGCACCTCCATTCTCGCCTCTCCATGATGGACGAAGAGCGGATTCCCATGCATCTCGGTGGCGCGATGACGGCGATCCTGGACTGGCTGGCGTCACTGCCAAAGACCTTTCTAGATGCTCGGCCGGCCCTGTTGGTGAGGTATGCCTCGGGTTTACTGATTATCGGCCAAACGACCGGTGTCGAAGAGAAACTGCGCGTTGCCGAAGCCGCCCTGCAACGCGCCGAGCCAGACGACACGACCCGAGACCTGATCGGACAAATAGCCGCCGACAGGGCCGTCTTGGCGTCGAATCAGCTCAAGGTAGAGCCCATGCTGGCCCAGTCGCGCCGCGCCTTGGAGTACCTGCACCCCAAGAACCTGCTTTTCCGCACGACCGCTTACTGTATATTGGGGAATGCCTACCTCCTTCAGGGAGATCGAGCTGCCGCCCGCCAGGCCTATACCGAAGCGATTGCGCTCAGCGAGGCGTCTGGGAACATCTTCTTCACCTTAACAGCTACAACCGGCCTGGGCTCTGTCCAGGAAGCAGAAAATCAGCTCCATCGGGCGGCTGCGACCTACCAGCGCGTCCTGCAGTTGGCAGGTGATATGCCGCAGCCGATGATCTACGAAGCGCATCTTGGCCTGGCCCGTATACTCTATGAATGGAACGATCTGGAGGCCGCCGAGCAGCATGGGCGACAGAGCCTCCACCTGGCGCGGCAGTATGAGAGCGGTGTTGACCGATTTGTTGCGTGTGAGGTGTTTCTTGCCCGTCTGAAACTGGCCCAGGGCGATGTGGCAGGCGCAGCCGCCATGCTCGCTCAGGCCAGACAATCCGCGCACCAGCAGGGCTTCGCGCATCGTCTCCCTGAAATCGCTGCCGCACAGGTCCTGACGTTCCTGCGTCAGGGCCAGTTGGCGGCAGCTGCGCATCTGGCAGCGACCCATGACCTACCACTTAGCCAGGCCCGCGTCCTCCTGGCGCAGGGAAACCCCGCTGCTGCTCGGGCGGCGCTCGTTCCCTGGCGACGGCAGGTGGAGGCCAAAGGGTGGGCTGATGAACGGCTCAAAGCGCTGGTACTCCAGGCGGTCGCGGTCCAGGCAGATGGCGACCGGGACCAGGCGGTGCAGCTCCTCCTGGACGCGCTCGCGCTGGCCGAGCCAGAGGGCTTGATCCGGCTTTTTGTCGATGAAGGACGCCCGATGGCGCCCCTCTTGACTGCCGCCGCGGCGCATGGGCTGATGCCGGACTATATTGGGAAGATGCTGGCGGCTTGTGAAGTTGAGAAGCAGAAGTACGAAGCTACGGTATCGCAGGTCCCCCCTGCCCAGCCCTTGTTCAAGCCTCTAAGCCGACGCGAACTCGAAGTCATGCGCCTCATCGCTCAAGGGCTCTCGAATCAGGAGATTAGCGAGCGGTTGGTCCTCGCCTTGGAAACGGTGAAAGGACACAATAAGAAAATCTTTGGCAAGCTCCAAGTCCAACGGCGCACTGAAGCGGTCGCACGGGCCCACGCATTGGGCCTGTTATAGTTCCTACAGCAGTTTGTCCGCAGATACGGCCTCAAACATGGCCCACAAGCAACCCATACAGCCGAAGCGTGAGCGCTCCTCCCCGCTCGATACCTCGACGTAACACCCCAAACACCCCCCCTTTAGAGCCTCTACGCCAACTCCGCTAAACACCACCCGAAACACCACTTTCGGGTCTCTACGGGCATCCTGTCATGAAGCTATTCTCCTGGAAGATCGAGCAAGTAGTACAGACGGCGGTGACCGACCACGCCAGGGAAAGGATCATGGCAAGCGAGCGCACTCCAACACCTGACCCAGATCAACCGATGATCTGTCACATCCGGATCGAGGGCCATCTGGGTCCTCACTGGTCAAGCTGGTTTGAGGGCCTCGCCATCACGCGAGAAGACAACGGTGAGACTCTGCTTACTGGCCCGCTGGTCGATCAGGCTGCGCTGCATGGAGTGATAAGAAAGGTGCGCGATCTCGGCATTCCTCTGCTCTCAGTCGTGTGCGTCAAAGCTAGTCAGGAAGAGACATCAGAGGGAACCGACGGTCAGTGATTGGTGGTGACCAGGTCAGCGCAACGGGGAGGAAAGACATGAAAGCGATTGTCCGCACACGCTACGGATCACCTGATGTGTTGGAGCTCCAAGAGGTGGAGAAACCCGTCCCCAAAGACGGTGAAGTATTGGTACAGGTTCACGCGGCGTCCGTCAATACCCTGGATTGGCATATCATGCGAGGGCAACCGTTCCTGCTCCGCGCCGGGGACGGGCTCCGCAAGCCCAAGGACCCGCGACTCGGCGTGGATCTGGCCGGGCGGGTGGAGGGGGTTGGCGCCAACGTTACACGATTTCAGGTCGGGGACAAGGTCTTTGGGATCGGGCGTGGGGCGTTTGCCGAATTTGCGTGTGCTGCTGAAAACAGGCTTGCGCTCAAGCCCACCGATCTCTCGTATGAGGCGGCGGCGGCCGTGCCGATTGCGGCCGTCACCGCGCTACAGGGACTGCGAGACAAAGGACACATTCGGCCCGGAGAGAAGGTCCTGATTCAAGGCGCCTCGGGGGGCGTAGGAACCTTTGCCGTGCAGATCGCCAAAGCGTTCGGAGCGGAGGTCACGGCCGTGTGTAGCACGCGGAATGTGGACCAGGCAGGCGCTCTTGGCGCGGACCATGTCATCGATTACACGCAGGAAGATTTCACCAGGAAGAGGGGCAAGCAGAGGCAGCGGTATGATCTGATCGTGGCGGTGAGCGGGTATCATCCGATTTCCGCCTATCGACGGACCTTGCGGGCTACGGGCAGGTATGTCCTGGTCGGAGCGTCCAGCCATTTATTCCAAGCCCTGTTCCAAGCCTTACTTCTCGGACCAGTGATTTCCGGGATGGGAAGCAAGAAGGTGGGCGGCTTGCTGGCGAATACCTCCCAGCACCAGCAGGATTTAGCGTTCCTCAAAGAGCTGCTGGAGTCCGGCAAAGTCAGACCCGTGATCGAGAGACGATACGCCCTCAGCGAGACGAACGAGGCGATCCGCTACCTGGAAAAAGGACACGCGAGAGGCAAGATCGTGATCACCGTCTGAAGCGCGGACCACTGCCAGGTGAGTACATCGAGCGAGGTGTCACGGCGCGGCACAACTGGGTCGTTCGACTCATTGCAGATCAGTTCGGTTTGGTGCAATAAGCGTCGAATTTGACATCGAAAGGGGGTGTGGAATGCATCGCACCAAGGCGCTGGTTCTCGGTCTGTTCGCAGTTTACTGGGCCTTCGTGGTAATGCTCCTGATAGTTGCACGCAACGTCTACGACGGCTTACTCCCTCAAGCGGTGACGCGGTTGGGCGGCCAGCGACCGGCTGAGATTGGCACACTGCTGGGGGTTACTGCGCTCTTTGCTGTGCTGTCTATTGGCGTCATCCACAACTGGCGCTGGACCTTCTGGCTGATCCTGGTCGTCTTCTTGGCGGGCATTGTGCGCGTGCTCACCTCAGCACTGCAGCTTGCTGGGATCGTGCCCAGTGAAGATCCTGCCTGGTATGTGGTGCTGGAGGTGGTCGTTGGCCTGATCCAGTTTGTCATCGCGGTGAGTATGCTGGCCGGCTACCGTAAGTCCGGCGTCTGGGGCACATCTTGACTGTGGAAGACGTCCGAATTGGCCTGGACCGTACCTCGTACAGCCCACCGCGCCCTGCGCGTGTCCGTCCGACTGCGCGTGGCGCGACCGAGAGGCGCTCTGTGCACGTCCACCGAATGGCCGGCAGAGAATGCTTCGAAACGCCACTCAGCGTTTTGGAACGGTCTCTAGCGGGTGCCGATCGCCGCTTCGAGCGCGCTTGCGGCTGACTGCTGCATCGTCGGCAGGACATGGCTATACAGGTCCAACGTGATAGCGACCGTGCTGTGGCCAAGCATCTCACTCACAATCTTCGGATTAATGCCTTGCCCTAGCAAGAGCGTCGCGCAGGTGTGGCGCAAGTCATGGAGGCGCATCGGCGGCAACCCGGCGCGTTTCAGGAGTGGCGCGAATTGGTACCGGAGAACATGAGTTCCGTCCAAGGGCGCACCCAGTATATCTGCGAAGACGAGATCGTTATCCTGCCAGGCATCACCAGCCGCTAACCGCTCTTCGAGCTGGTGCGCGCGATGACGCCGAAGTGCCACTATAGCTGTCGGCGAGAGTGTTATCTGCCTCCGGCTCCTGGCCGACTTCGGCGAGGCGAAGGTGAACCCCCCCTCTCTGGTACGTTGCAGTGTCGCTTGCACAGACAGACAGGCACGGTCGAGACTGACATCCTTCCACCTGAGGGCGAGCAACTCGCCGACGCGCGCGCCAGAATGGATGGCCAGCGTAAAGAACGCTTCCAACCGATGGCCCACGGCCTCGCCCAAAAAGCGCCGCACCTGGTCGCTGTCGAGCGCATGCATCTCGTCGCGCTGTGGTCGTGGTGGTGTCACCAAGCGTGCCACATTGCGAGGGACCATGCCCTGCCGCTCGGCTTCTCCCAGTGCCCGGCGCAAAGTGCGATGGACGTAATGGACCGTCGTAGTGGACAACTCTTCATCAAGCTTGGCAGCATAGAGTCGTTGTACGTCCTGGGGGGTCACCTTCCTGAGAGGCAGCT
Source organism: Ktedonobacterales bacterium (assembly GCA_036273675.1). Classification (GTDB taxonomy): domain Bacteria; phylum Chloroflexota; class Ktedonobacteria; order Ktedonobacterales; family JADMIN01; genus DAHUXT01. The sequence goes on from DASUHD010000029.1 coordinate 45,749, forward strand.
TGCCTAATGTCGGCGCGATGTGCCTGCGCGTGATTTCTTCGTAGCGCTGCCAACTCCGCGGCTTGAGCTGATGTCGGCTCGCATCCAGCCAACCGACGAGATACTGCCCCAGCGTAAGGCGATCACTGGTGATCGGCAAGCCACGGTCCCGGTCATGAAGCGCTGTGGTCAACGTCTGCTGTACTTCCGCGCGGGTTTTGCCGTAATAGGCTTTGCGTTGACCGTTTTCCAAGGTGACTCGTTCTTGCCAACGGCCATCGCTGAGCTGAGTAATACTGCCTTCGTTGTTTCCACGCCTGCCGGTCCGATGCGTCCTGTTCGCTGTCGTTCGCGTAGTCCGATTCTCGGTCATACTTATTACTCTCCTTG
>DASUHD010000030.1:0-12161 GCA_036273675.1 Ktedonobacterales bacterium
CCGCGGCAGGAGTTGGTCGCGCGCATCGAGGAGGTTCTGGAGGATGTGGACCTGACCGACCAGCGCAAGCAACTTATCTCGCGTCTCTCGGGTGGCCAGCGCAAACGGGTCAACATCGCATTGGAACTGCTCGGGCGGCCAGCGGTCTTCTATCTCGACGAGCCAACCTCGGGCCTCGATCCTGGCCTCGATCTCAAGATGATGCAACTGCTCCGGCGACTCGCGGACCGGGGGCAGACGGTGGTGCTGGTGACACACACCACCTCGAATATCGACCTGTGCGACGACATCTGCTTCCTCGCGCCGGGTGGGCGACTGGCCTACTTTGGGCCTCCAAATCAGCTCAAGGCGTTCTTTCACAGTGAAGAGTACGCCGACATCTACAACCATTTGTATGAGGAGCCGGAACGCTGGGCCGAACTCTTCCGTCAGTCGCCTGATTACCAGCAGTACGTCGAACGGCCACACGAGCAACCGGAAAATATCGCACGCGCGTGGGAGCGAGAAAACGCGCCAGAGCCTGGAGCGGGCGCATGTGATAACAGTGTTCTGCAGTTCTGGTATCTCACCCGGCGCTACGTCAATGTCATGGTCCATGACCTGCCGACGTTGTTGCTGTTGTTGCTGCAAGCGCCGATCATCGCCGCGTTGGTCTGGCTGCTCGCCGATCACGATGTGTTGCGTAACACAGCGGCTGGCGTCATGTCGAAAGGCGCTCCGCAGGATGTCTATGCCCAGGAGGTGCTTTTTACTCTCATCGTCTCCGCGATCTGGTTCGGCATCATCAACGCCGCCCGTGAGATTGTGAAGGAAGCTCCGATCTACCGACGCGAGCGCGCCGTGAACCTGCGGCTGTTCCCGTATGTGCTCTCGAAGGTGGTCGTGCTGGGCGCGCTGCTGGCAGTGCAAGACTTCATCCTGCTCTATATTGTGAGTACAAAAGCTGGCTATCCCGCTAACGGACTCTTGTGGCGCGGCACATCCGGCGCGTTCGCGGAGCTTTATGTAACGTTGCTGCTCTCGTCGTTCGCTGGCCTGATGATGGGCCTGGTCATCTCGGCGCTCGTTCCTAACAGCGACCGTGCGGTGAGCATCGTGCCGGTGCTGCTCATTCCGCAGATCATCTTCGCCAGTGTCATTTTCGAACTGAAGGGCAATGCTGGCCAGTGGATAAGCGTTATCCTGCCCGCGCGCTGGGGGATGCAGGCAGCGGGGAGCATCGATCACCTTCATGATAAATTCACCGATCACAGCACGGCGTTCTATGCCCACGACGCGGCGCACGTTCTCGCATTCTGGGGCGCGTTGGTGGCGTTAACGCTGGTCTTTTTTGTCCTGACGCTCCTTGCGATGCGCCGGAAGGATGCAAGCATATGATGCGGGTACGACGCGGTCACGCGATCATCCGTAGTTCGCGGGCGCGGGCGACCGCCTGCATCCGGCCACGCACGCCAAGCTTGCGGTAGATGTGCGCGACGTGCCACTTGACGGTGCTGAGCGCGAGGACGAGATCGTTTGCAATCTCCTCATTCGACCGGCCCGACGCCAGTAGCCGCAGCACATCAGCCTCGCGCGGAGATAGGACATCCAGCGGGTTATCAGGGATGGGAGCATCGGCGGCCCGGCCAAACGCCGCCAGCAGCTTGCGCGCATGCTCGCGTTCGCGTGCCGACGCGGATGACGCAGGCTGGTTCGCCAGGTAATGCGCCAGCAGGTCGGCCATGACCTCGCCTTCGTCGAGGAAGACGCGCACAAACCCCTCGGGCGCGCCGATGGTGAGGGCGCTGTGTAGCATGCATGTCGCCGTTTCGGTGTCGCCAGCCAGCCAGCTTGCCTGCGCCAGCAACATCCGCGCCTCCATCAGATTGCGCCACTGTCCGGTGTCGTCCGCCCGTTGCGCCACCGGCTCCAGGATTGCGGTGGCTGCATCGGCATCTCGCCGCGCCAGCAAGACGCGGGCGATGGAGAGGTCTTCGAGGTCGTACATAAACGCCAGCGGAGCCATCGGGCCGGGATCGCCCTGCTGGCGGCTGCGCAGACGCCCTTCGGCCCAGCGGTTCGCCTCGTCCAGCTTGCCGCGCGCGATCAGCACGCGGGCGCGCACGATCTCCATCTGATTGAGATCCCAGGGCGCAAGCTGCCGCATCTGCACCATCGTACGAATCCGTTCGAGGGTGGTCAGCGCCTCATCATAGCGGCCGCGCGCCAGGAGCACCTGTGCCAGATAGATCAGCCCATCATTGATGTACTCCGGGCTGCCCGCCTCCTCGCTGATGGCCAGCGCGCGCCGCAGGAGCGTTTCGGCGTCGTCGAGCTCGTTCCATTCGCGGCGAATCTCGCCATTGACGCAATAGCTCATCGCGGCCAGTGGGATATCCATATCCGGCAGCAGCCGTAGCGCCTCAGCGCAGACTTGCGCGGCCTCGCGGAGCCGACACTGGTAGAGCATCGCGCTCGCCTTCGTGACTAGCGCGATAAACGCCACCAGCATATTGCCACCGCGGCGGCTGTCTTCGGCCACCTCGCCAATGGTGCGCTCAGCCTCGGCGAGATTGCCCTCGCCAAAGATGCCGATGACATGGCTAATCCAGAGCGTCAGGGTGCGCAACAGCCGATCGCTGGGCGGCAATTGCTGCAATGCCTCCTGCGCCTGCGCCGCGCCACCCAGAATATCACCCGACCAGAGCGCCAGAAACGAGCGGACCGCGGCAAACTCGCCGCGGACATTGACCGGTAGGCCATCCTGCCCGCCATAGCGCTTTTCCAGAGCGTCCAGCCAGGCGACGGCGTCGGGTTCCTCGCCCTGCAAGAGCAGCGCCACAGCAGAAAGTAGACAGAGGTGAGGATGGGCCAGGACGACATCGCGTGGCAGCGCGCGCGCCCATCGCACCAGCCCGGCCAGTTCGCCGTGCAGCACCAGCCGGTCGCTCTCCTGCTCGATGTGCGCCGCCGCCTCCGCGAACATCCCGGCGGCCAGCAGATGGCGGATGGCATCGTCTGGCATGTCATGTCGCCAGAGCCAGTCCGCCGCGCGCTGGTGGCACTGTTTCACGCTCTCAGGCATCCTGCGTTCCAGCCGCTCGCGCAATACCTCGGCGAAGAGATGGTGATAGCGATACCAGGTCTGTGCGGCGTCGAGCGGGGTAACAAAAAGCTGCTCCTGCGTCAACCGCGCGAGCACCGTGGCGCTATCGCTGCGTCCCGTGACGGCGTCGCAGAGCGGGCCGGTCAGGCGCTCCAGCGGCGAGGTCAGCAGCAGAAACGTCTGGATGTCGTCAGGCTGGCGCTCCAGCACCTCATCGATGAGGAACTCGGCGATGTAGCGCGGCGTCGTGGCCCCATCGGTTGCGAGATTGGGGATGCCCTGCTGGTTGCGCAGCGAGAGCGCGGCGAGTTGCAGTCCAGCCGCCCAGCCCTCAGTCCGCTCTTCGAGATGCGCCAACTGCTCCGGTGGCAGGGTGACGCGCATCGTCTCGCGCATGAAGCGATTCGCCTCGTCCGCCGAGAAGCGCAGATCGGTGGCGTCTAGTTCGGCAATGCGCCCCTGAGCGCGGAGCCGCGCCATCGGGAATGCGGGCGTGGAGCGCGTCGCGATCAGCAGATGGAGCATGGCGGGCGCGTGCTCGATCAGGAAGGCCAGCCCCTGATCGATGGCGGGCGTTGCCGCGCGGTGGTAGTCGTCCAGCACGAGCAGGATGGGCGCCTTGGCGGCTGCCAGGTCGTTGATGAGGACGGTCAGCATCCGTTCGATGGGCGCCGACCGGGGCAGCTCAAGCATGTGGCGCGCGGTGGCGCTGATACCGGGCTGCGCGCCATCCAGCGCGGCGAGCGTGTATTGCCAGAAGCGGGTGGGGTCCTGCTCGGACTCTTCCAGGCTGACCCAGGCGACTCGCCAGCCCTGTTGCCGTACCTGCTCACTGGCCATCATCAGGAGGGTGGTCTTGCCAAAGCCAGCGGGCGCGGCGATGATGGCGCAGGGGCGCTCGACGGCTTCGAGGCAGCGGCTCAGCACGCCAGGGCGCGCCATGAGCGAGGGTGTCGCGACGGGAGCGGCGATCTTGGTGGCGATCAGCGGCGAGAGCCAGGCGTCCGCGATGGATTCCCTAGTGCGATTTTCGCTGTTCGCGTCAGTCCGTGCCATCTCGGCCAGAGCGCGCGCCGCTTCCTCCAATCGCTCGGCGGTCAGCTCGGCGGAGCGGCCAAGATAGCTCTTGCGCAGCGTGCCATCCTGCTGGCGATACGCGTACCAGAAGCGGCGGCCCGAGCGCTCCTCCTGCCGCGCGGTGAAGCGTCCCGCCGCGCCGCGATAGGCGAACGACCGCGCCGCGTCCAGCCAGTCGAACCAGTGTGGCGTCCCCACCGGTATCGGCGGCTTGGTCGGGCTGGTCATAAGCATGCCATCGCGCACGGTCGGCAATCGTGTCATCGTATCCCCCTACTTTTGGGTAAGTTTGGGCTAGCCAGAGATATGATAGCACGCAAGGGAGAAAGGACAAGTGAATGTCGGCTGAGGGGACGCCGTTTTAACCGCCCGCGTTCGCCCCATCACCATCGGCTGGCGGCGTTTCGGGCGTGGCGGCGGTGCGGATGGCGGCCAGTAGCTCGGCGATGCGTACCGGCTTTTCGAGGTAGGCAACTGCGCCCGCGTTGAGCGCGAGGCTCTTGACAGAAGGATCGCCATAGGCGCTGAGAATAATCACTTTCGTGTCCGGCAGTAGCTCGCGCAGGTCTTTGAGTACCAGCCGCTTCGAGATGAAGCGCGTGTCCCCGGTGACGATATCCATGTCCAGCAGCAGCGCATCTGGGCGCAGGCGCTCGACCGCCTCGATCACCTCGCTCCCGCTGGCGGCCTCGCCGACGACGCTCATATCCGACTGCCTCGCAAGCGCGCGGCGTAGCATGGCGCGCATGGCCTGCGTGTCCTCGGCAATCAATATGGAAATAGTGGCGCTCTCGCTCATGATCAACCGGACCCCAACAACGAATGCTCGTCTGCTGACCATTATGATACTACATGGCGTCTGTGGCGGGTAGTGTCTCAGTTTCGGCGAGCGCACGAATGGTGTCGGGGAGGGCGGTCAGTGTCTCGAATTTGGAGAGGAATGCGGTGGCGCCAGCGGCGAGCGCACGGGTGCGCGTCATGAGATCGTCCTCCATGCTGAGGACGATGATCGGGGTATCCGGCAGCACGGAGCGAATTGCTTTGGTCGCGGCAATGCCATCCATCTGTGGCATGCGCGCATCCATCACAATCACATCGGGACGCAGCCGTAGTGCTAGCGTGAGCGCCTCCACGCCGTTGGCCGCCTCGCCGATGACCTGCATATCCGGCTCCAGCCGCAGCCAGAGCTTCAACCCGTAGCGAACCGCCAGGCAATCGTCGGAAATCAGCAACCGAATGGTGGAGTTCTTATCCATCTTGTCCGCCTTCCGCGCTGTTGAATGCATGTACGACGCTGGCCAGTGTTTCCACCAACCTGATATATCGTAGTACACGATCAGGCATCCGAAATCGCGCAAATGATGTGTTGTTCCTCAGTCTTTGGACTGACGGCGATTGGAGCGTTGGCGGCTGGCGCGCATATCCGGCATAGCGGGCAGCCATACAATGGAGCAAGATGAGTGGTAACCCAGCTTCGCGGCATGAGTGCCACGGCTAATCCCGCTCGTTCGGCGCATGCGTTGAGGATATGAGGATGTGGAAGGCCGAAGATCAGCCCACCCATCGGGCCGCTGCCGCTGCGTGCGTTTCTCTCGCAGAGTAGCGTCACGCATACCCGGGTCGAGTGTAGTCTGCCTCTGCAGTCCGCGCAGGCGGACTTCGTGGCTGCTGGCCCTTCAGGCGCGGTTTTAACCGCCCGCATCACCGGTCGTCCTAGCTCAGTGGTACCTCGACGCGGACGACCCCGGCGCGGTCGTGGCGGGCGATCAGCCTCACCACGCCGCCCTCGGGCGCGCGCACGACCCACTCGGTGCTGGCGCGGTCGGTCGTCGGGTCGCCCACGTCCCAGCCAAAGGGCGACGACGGCTTATAGGCGCGCCCCTCCACCTGGCCGAGCACCTGGCGGGTGTGGCCCGACGCCAGCGACGCGCCCTCTGGCAGCGCGATCTCGCAGACGACGCCGCGCACCAGCTTATTGTCCAGCGCGCTCTTCATCACATAGGTGGGCAGCCAGCCGCTATTCTGCACCGCCAACCGCACGCGATACGCGCCGTCTCCCACGCGGGTCGCGCTCGCCTCGAAAAGCTCCAGCCGGGGCGAGATGAGCAGATGCCAGACCAGCCAGCGCGGAAACTTCGCCAACTCGCGTTCGAGGTACTGCGACGGCGGATTCGAGAAGGCGTAGAACTCGTTCCAGCCGCCTATCTCGACCGGGCCAAGCTGCGGATGCTCGAAGGGATACCAGTCAACGTAGCCTTTGCCTTCCAGCGCCTCATCGCTCCACTTCAGCAGCTTCAGGTCGTCTTCCAGCGGATGCTCGCGGAACCAGTCGATATACTTGTAGTCGGTGATGCCCGCCTCGCGCTGCGGACTCCATATCTCCACGGTCCAGGCGAAGACGCCCAGGTGCGCGACCATCCAGTCGTCGAGCGCGCCGGTGATAACCGATTTGGGATGGTATTTGAAGTCGTGGAAGACGGAGATGTTGGGATAGCCGCTAAGCTCCGTGCCTTTCGCGCCGATTTTCTGATACGTCCAGAGGTCTTCGGCAGCGAAGTTCTCGTCACTTTGATGGCTGAAAGGCCGGAGCAGCACCCCGGCGAACGTGTGAAAGGCGACGCCGCCGGTGATGTTGGGATGCTCTGAGATGAAGTGGACCAGCGCGCGCACCTCTGGCTCCGAGGCCGGATAGGCGCCCGCGCCATGCTGCTCGTGCTCCTGCCGCCAGAGCGCCGGAAAGTTGCGGTTGAGGTCCAGGCCCTCCTTCGGCGGCTGAATCGTAATCTCGACGCCGTCGAAGTCGCGCAACTGCCCCTCTGGCAGCACGCGGTAATACTTTCCGCCCGTCTCGTCCGGCTCGCGCCGCGCCAGCAGGCGCGGCTCCTCCGGGCAAATCTTCCAGGCGCCGTTGGGGTCAGGGATGCGCATGGCCAGGATACGGCCGTCGCCGTCAATGTCTTCTGTCAGCAGGCCGTGTACGTGCTCTTCATCGTAGGGATAGGCGCGCGTGCTGGAGCGGATGAACTTGGGAGCATCGGCTAGCGCCCACTCCGCGCCGTCTGGATTGACGCGCGGACAGACGTAGAAGGCGCGCGTATCGAGGCAGCGGGTGATGTCGTCGTCATTGCCATAGCCGCTGGCCAGCGTGTTGAGCAGGTAGAGGCACGCGCTCGACGGCGAGACCTCGGTCGCATGGATGTTGCCGTCCACCCAGAGCGCGGGCTTCTCGCTGGCCTCGCCCGTAGCGAAGTTCGTCACCGTCACGACCCAGATATCGCGGCCCTCGTGGCTCTTGCCGATACTCTCGACCCGCATCAACTGCGGATGCTCTTCGGCGAACGCCTGGACCAGTCGCGTCAGGTCGTCGTAGCGATAGAAGCGGTCGAATTGTATCTCAGGCATCTTGTTCTCCATCTTCCACTGGCTGCGCCGCTGGCTCAGGCTGCTCAGGCTGCTCAGGCTGCTCAACCTGCTCAACCTGCTCAACCTGCTCAACCTGCTCCACGCTGTCGGTCGCTATCTCATCGTCAGTGTTCTCGGCATTCTCGGAGATCCTGGCAATCTCCGGCGGTGTCTCCTGGCTGCCTGGCGTCTCCACGCTCGCCGCGAGGGCGACGACTGGAAGCGGCGCCTCGCCACTGATCTCTGCCACCGCCAGGGCGGCTTTCAGCGCGGGGTAGCAGGCGCGGGTGACCTCCGGCAGCGTATATTCGCCCAGGGTGAGCGCGACCAGCAGGCGGGCTGTCTCGCCGCGCGCCAGCTCATACTGCTCCTCGGTGATCGCCTCAATCGCGAAGGCCGCCTCAAGCTCCTCCTGATCGAGCAGAATTGGCGCGCCCTCAGGAATCCAGGTGATGTCGAGATAGAGATCGTCGTACCAGGGAACGCTGTCCTCGCCGATGCCATGTTCCGCCACAATGTCGATGTACTCCTGTACAGGCTGGCCGTCGGCGTCGAACATGGTCGTGTGGGTGTAATTCGCCCCTTCAGGGAAGATCTGGAGCCAGATGTAGCCGTTGTCGGCGATACAGATGCGCTGGTCGTGATGCATCACCCAGAGCGGCTCGGCAACCTCCAGCATCTTCAGCAGCGTCGCGTAGCCGTTCACCCGTCCATCGGCGATGCGCTGGCAGATGAAGCGCTGCGCCCGCAGACGAGGCCAGCCGGGCCGGTCGGCGCGCTTATAGGTCATGGGTTCGATCCGTTCTCAAAAGCCAGGAGATTGCCATTCTCTTGATGATATAGACTATACGGTGCGCAGTCGCCCCCCAGCTGCCCGGCGCAGACGGTCCTCGATGGCAAGGCCCAACCCCCGCGAACCGAAGCTATGGGCCAGCAACAGGTCCAGCCCGGCGGCGTCCAACTCGCGCATGGCGGCGTAGAGTCGGCGCGAGATCGCCGCGAGATCAGCCGCCGGACCGAGCCGGGCGACGCGCACGCCAGCGTCTTCCAGTGTAGCGGCTTCCTCGTCGGCTGCCAATGCCCCCACCCGTTCGCCCCGCGCCTGCGCCTCGGCGGCCAGCGCAAGCATAGCGGCAAGCGCCTCCGCGCCCGTGGCGTCGAAGACGGCCAGACGAGTGTGCGGGGCATAGTGGCGCGCCATCTGCCCCGGCGCATGGGCTGGCTTGATGCGCTCAGGCGACGTAGGGGGTGGCACGCCCTCTGCGATTGCTGGCGCCAGAATATCCGGCAGGATAGCTCGTAACGCCTCCAGGGTAATGCCGCCGGGTCGTAGCAGGCGCGGCGGGCTGGTGGTGAGGTCGACGACCGTGGACTCGACGCCGACCATTGTCGGTCCGCCATCGAGGATGCAGGCGATGCGGCCATCCAGATCAGCCAGCACGTGCGCGGCGGTAGTAGGGCTGGTGTGCATGAAACGGTTGGCGCTTGGCGCGGCAATCGGAAGGTCCACCGCTCGCAGCAATGCCTGGGCCACCGGATGCGCCGGAACGCGCACGCCGACGGTATCGCCGCCCGCCGCGACCAGCGCCGGGATGCGCGCGAGGCGTGGCAGCACCAGCGTCAGCGGGCCGGGCCAGAAGCGCTCCGCCAGCCGCTCCGCTTCCGGTGGGACATCGCGGGCCACCTCCTCCAGTTGCATCGTATCGGCCAGGTGGACGATCAGTGGATCGCTCAGTGGCCGTTCTTTGGCGGCGAAGATCCGTCGCATCGCCGCCTCGCTGGTGGCGTCGGCGCCCAGCCCATAGACCGTCTCGGTCGGAAAGGCAACGACCTCGCCAGCGCGCAGCAGATTGGCCGCCAGCTCGATAGCTTCGGGTGGAATGGCGTCAGGCGGCGTTGCCAGTACTATTGTTCCGTGCGGATGTGTGCGGTCGGTCATAGCGCAATCCCGGCGTAATGTGGCTCAACTGTTCCGGCGGCGCCGACGAATCTCTCGTCAAACTGGCGGAAAATGTTCTCCATGCGGCTTTCGCTCGTTTGTTAGTGTAGTCACATTCGGCCACGGTCATGTCGGCGGTCACACGCGGCGCTCAACCAGAGGTAGTACTCTGCCGTTGCGCTTTCAGTGTGGTCGGTGTATGATTGCGGCGTTCGTCTTCGCCGTTCATTTATGAACGACTGCTTACTAATGGCGAGGTAGATCTTGTTGGCCAGAACACTCCGCCTCGAAGCCGCTGAATTATCCGATGTGGGTCGCAGGCGTGAACGTAATCAGGACAGTGTTGCACATCTGATCCCATCAGATGCGCACGTGCTGGATGAGAAGGGCGCCCTCTTCATCGTCTGCGACGGCATGGGAGGGCATGCGGCTGGCGAGGTCGCGTCGGAACTTGGGGTCAAGACGATCTCCGAGGAGTATTACAACACCGCTGGCGCCGACGTGATCACCGCGCTTGCTACCGCGGTCGAGCGCGCCAACGACGCGATCTATCGCCGCGCCAGTGAAAACCCGGAATACGCCGGCATGGGTACCACTTGTGTCGCGCTGGTAGTCGCGGGGGGGCGGGCGTTCGTTGTCAACATCGGCGATAGCCGCGCCTATATTATTCGCGATGGCAAGATGCACCAGGTCACGCGCGATCATTCGTGGGTCGCGGAGCAGGTGCGCGTGGGTTTGCTGACCGAGGAGCAGGCGCGCAACCACAGCCATCGCAATGTCATTACCCGTAGCCTTGGCACGCAGCCCAATGTAACCGCCGACCTCTTCGTCCAGGCGATGCAGAATGGCGACCGCGTGCTGCTCTGTAGCGACGGCCTACACGGCTATGTCGATGAGGGCGAGATCGAGCGGGTGGCGACGGGCGATCAGGAGCCTAATGAGGCCGTCCGCACGTTGATCGATATGGCCAACGCCAACGGCGGGCCAGACAATATCTCCGCGACACTGGTCTATCTGGTCGATGTGCCAGAGCCGAAGGGCGCGCTCATGCTGCCCGATTCGGCGATACCCGCCGAGGGCATCACCCAGCCACTGCCCGCCGTAGGCGCCCGCACCGCATCCAAGAGTGTCCAGGCAGCGAAGGCGGCGCGAGCGGCGAAAGCGCGCGAACAGCGACGGGCGTCGGCACGGCGACGGCTGGTGACGAATGGGCTGCGCGCGCTGGTGGCGGTTCTGATCGTGGCGATTGCCGCGGGCTTCTGGTATTTCGCGTTTGGGCCATATGGCCAGCGGCAGGCGGCGAACCAGGAGCTTCAGCGCAATGTCGCGCAGGCGCAGCAGGCGATTTCGCAGGCTCCGCGCCAGGACCCCGCGACGGCGCTGACCTCGTTGGCACGGGCGCGCGACCTGGTAGTTGATGATCTGGACAACCCCAATCTCGACGCCTCGTATCGCGTCGTTGGGGAGGATATGCTGGCGAAACAGCTTCAGCCAGCGGTGCAGCAGGCTATCGAGCGGTATAACAGCGCGGCGCTGGTGACGCCCGTCAATGTCACCATGGCGCAGTTCTATAGATTATCCTGCCAGACATCGGGGGGAACGCCAACAACGCTGACCAGCGTGACCCAGCTTGCCGCGATGAACGCGGCGCTCCCGGCGCTTGCCAGCTCACAGGTCCTCTATGTTGTCAGCTCGGGCCAGCTCTACCAGGTGGTTGTTCCAGCCGATCAGGGCGTGCCGCAGTCGGGCGCCAGTTGCTTGCAGATCTCGCTGAGCGGCATCGCGACGGTGGTGGCGATCACAGGCGACGGTACAACCCTCAACATCCTGGCGGAGCAGCCGAGCGGCCAGTATGTCGTGATGATGGTGACGACGAATGGCGCCAACAGCGATGGCACCCCCAAGACGACGGTCGCGAACCGCTTCAATGTCGCGACGGCGGGCGGCGAGACGCCAGAGCTAATCGCGGTCTCGGGCGCGGATGTCTATATTTCGTATTCGCGCACGGCGGCGGGTATCTATGGTGTCTGGCACTATAACAGCCCGCTGCAGGCGCCGAAGACCGGGAAGATAACACCGCCTCCGCCGAAACCGCCAACCGGCCCCGCGCAGACGGTCATGCTCCAGCGCGACCCCGTCTCGCTCGCGTACTCCCACAACATCCTCTATATGCTGGATAGCGCGGGCGGCCTGAGCCAGATCAACACCGCTAACAAATTCGCGTTCTCGGCGCTGCCGGTACAGATTCCAAGCCCGCTCCAACCCGTCTCGCCGAATGATTACTCGGTTGCGGCGCCTGTGCCGACACCCGCGCCCACTCCCGTGAGCGGCGCGGCGCAGACTCCCAGCGGAGCCGTAAGCGCATCGCTTCACCAGGTGGCGTTTGCTGTGGCGACAGCAACGCCCGTGCCGACGGCGACAGCCGTCCCGGTGACGCCATCAGCCTCGACAGGCACGCTCTTTGGCAAGACGGGTGCGCTGGTGATTGACTCGGCCTTCCCAACCAATGTGCTGATTTGCGACGCGACGCTGAGTCGGCTGGTACGGCTGGTGGCGAGCGCCTCCGGTCCGGGGCTTGGCTTCGCGGCGCAGTACGCCTACGACGCGCCGTTGCGAGGCGCGACCCATGTCGCCGTGGCGCCCGCCGCGAACTCGCAA
>DASUHD010000031.1:0-7663 GCA_036273675.1 Ktedonobacterales bacterium
GGCGCTGCTGGCGCTCAGCGCGATCCTGTTTTATGTCGGGGTCTACACGATGTGGCTCAAGCGGACGACGCCGCAGAACATCGTGATTGGGGGGGCGGCGGGCGCCGTGCCGGTGCTGGTCGGCTGGGCTGCCTCTACGGGGCGCGTGGGGCTGCCCGCGCTATGCATGTTTCTGATCATTTTCTTATGGACGCCGCCGCATTTTTGGGCGCTGTCGCTGGTGTTACGCAAGGACTACGAGCGGGCAGGCGTCCCCATGCTGCCGGTGGTGCGCGGCGATGCCGAGACCCGCAAGCAGATCGTCATCTACATGGTGACGCTGCTGCTTGGCTCGCTGACGCTGGTCGCCATCGGAACGCTGGGGTGGTTCTATCTGGCGGTGGCGTTGCTTTCTGGCGGGGCGCTGCTCTACTATGCTATTCGTCTGATGCGCACCCGCACACTGGCCGACGCGCGCGCGTTTTTCTGGTTCTCGAACTACTATCTGGCGCTGCTCTTTGCGGCGATGGTGATTGACCATCTCTGGCACTGATCAACTGGAGACAGATGGTACGCTTGCCGATCTCACCAAGGCAAACAACTCATGCTGCAGAACATCCGTGCGGTGGTGATGCCAAATGGCAAACCCAGTTTTCGCGGCTTCGTCATCACCGCACTGGTTCCGGCGATTCTGGTGACAGTGCTAGTAATACGTATCATTCAGGCAAACAGCCTGGTGGCGAGCAAACCAGCAGGGGTCACCAACCCCAACGCCGCGCCCGACTTCACCGTCAGCATCTGGAACGGCGCGGCGGGCCAGCGTATTCATCTAGCGGCGCTCCATGGCAAACCGGTCGTGCTGAACTTCTGGGCGTCGTGGTGCGAGCCGTGCCAGTCCGAGGCGCCCGTACTCTCAGCTGCTGCCAAGACCTACGCCGCGCAGGGCGTCGTCTTCATCGGCATCGCCTATCAGACGCCGACGAAGGACGGGCAGGCGTTCATCAAACAGCATGGCATCAGCTATCCATGCGGCCCCGACCCAGAAGGCGACATCGTCACGAACTTTGGCATCACCGGCATACCCCAGACAATACTGATTGATCGCTCTGGAACCATCGTGAAACGCTTCCCCGGTCAAATAACCGCAGCCACCTTCGATCCGGCGATGCAGGCGCTGGTGAAGGGCGAGCCACAGCCCACCACAACATCCACTCCGATAGCTACGCCAACGCCAGCCCACGGATGAGCGTCACCGCACGCTGTATGATGTTTCCCACCCGCTCAAGGCGCGCCTTTCAGGCACATAACGCAATCACGCGGGCGTTATCCTGAGGGCCACCTGAACCTGGCGCAACACCTCAGCATATGCAAAGATGTGTGAGGTTGTCGTGTTGATTTCGATGACCTGATGGCCAATGGCCAGCGGAGCCAGTTGCCCGCCCAGGAGTCGCGCCTCGTTGTGTTCGAGCCATTCCCGGTCCAAGTGGCCACGGTGGCGCTCGCCAGAGGCCATGCGAGCAAGGAAGCGCTGCATCAGCGCCGGACCATCCGCCTTGCAGAAAATCTCCAGCGGCTCAAAATCATGGCGCTCTCGCAGGCGCAGAAACTCGGCGCGCCGCACATCTGGGCGACCAAAGAAGCCTTCGACGATCACCGGCTGGCCCGACGCCAGCACCGAACCCGCCACGTCGTAGAGCAGCGCATAGGCCGCGGCGCCCAAGCCAGGCAGTGGCCCAGTAGTGGAAGATTCCAGCGCATCATACAGCGCCTCGAACAACCCATCGCGCGAGAAGGTCGGAAGCCCCAGATCGACGGCGAGTCGTCGCGCCAGGGTTGTCTTACCGGTTCCGGGCAGACCATTGACGATGATGAGCAGTGGCTTACTCGTCATGATGCGCTCACCATTCCCTTGAAAATGAGAAAGCCTCTCCAACAAGGGGAGAGGCTCACGCGAAACGCTCTGCGGACCGCTAGCCCGCTGGATTGCTCGGAGGCTGATCGCCAGATGCGCCTGCTGATGGCGTGGACGGCGGTGTGCTTGCTGGCGGACCACTCCGGGTTGGCGGAGGCGTCTGGGGCTGCGCGCTGGTGGGCGGTGGCAGCGGTCCGGAGTCGCTTTGCGTAGACTCAGGCAGGCGGCGGGCGTCCTGCTCGGGCGGATAGCCCATACGCGTCCGATAGTAGTCCGCACGCATCTGGTAGCGTAGCGCGCGCCGGCCGTCTAAGCGACGGCGGTCGTGATTTCCCCACCATCCGCCGAAGATGCCAATCAACGGGAAGATTACCCACCAGTAGGCGCCACCCGAAACGATCATAATCGTCACGAAGATAGCCGCCACCATCGCCATCCCGGCAATGGCGACTGCCGGATTGGTTCCAGCCATCACACCGCCAGACTGTTGTTGCGGAACCACGGCGTTGCTGTTGCCATTGCCATCACCATTGCCGTTGCCATTGCCCTGCACCTTCGCCTTTGCGCGTTTTTCCGCCGCGCGCCTTTCGGCGTACGAGTCGACCAGCGATTCATCCATTTCAGGCGAAAGATCGCGTCCCGCGGCGATCATCGCCCGCAGCTCAGCGCGTTCCTCGTCACTCATCTGTGGTCTATCTGGTGTGTTTGCCATATCCTCTGCTCCTCGGGCCGAGCGCCGATAGCCTGGCGGCGTGGCGATAAATTCATTCTTGTTTCATAGTATACGTCCGGCAGACGACAAAGTGATGTGACGAATGGAATGTCTCGTCTATGACTTTTGTCGTATCTAGATATATCGAATATATACTATTCGGCCACATTCCGCCAGCGCACCTATCTCCCTCTTGCCGGGTCATGCCTTCGCCTGTTAGACTGGCGGCACGTGCCTTCGTGTGGTGGGCATATGGTTCGCACGCCAATGATAATGATAGTGAAGTGATGTTCGCCATGAGCTCAACTCCCCCCATCGGCCAGCCTGCTCCTATAATGCCCGCCGCCCCTGTGACTCCCGCCGTCCCCACTCGCCGACGCAGGGCCGGGCGTATCGTGTTGCGTGTGCTGCTTGGCCTGGCTATTACCGTAGTCATACTGGCGGCGCTGGCCGGGACCACATCGGTCTGGTTCGTCCAGCGGACGCTGCCACAGACGACCGGCACGCTGAAGGTCAAGGGGCTGGACAGCACAGTCTCGGTGCTACGCGATTCGTGGGGGGTTCCACATATCACTGGCGACAATGTACACGATGTCGCCTTTGCCGAGGGCTACGTCACCGCGCAAGACCGGCTCTTTCAGATGGAGTTCAACCGGCGGGTCGCGCAGGGACGACTGGCCGAGATGTTCGGCGCGGGCAAGGATGACAGCATCCTCGATACCGACATCCTGCTGCGCACGCTCGATCTCTACAGCGCCGCTCGCTACGAGGAAGCAAATCTCGACGCGCGCACGCTGCAAATGCTCACCGCGTACTCAGACGGCGTCAATGCGTTCCTGGAGAGCCACCAGAACAGCCTGCCGCTGGAGTTCACGATCCTTGGCGTTACGCCGCAGAAATGGACCCCGTTGGATAGCCTGGCCTATGGGCGCGTCGTGGCGCTCTCGCTCGATAGCGCCTGGGGGACTAAATACTCGCGCGCGATGGTCACCAACAAGGTCGGCCCGCTCATCGCCTCAGCGCTCTTTCCCCAGTATCCAGACACCAATCCAACGCTCTTCGCCAGCCCAGGAACCGCCGCACCACCACAGGAGTCCGGCGCGAGCAGCAAGGCGACTGCGCCCGTGCCAGCCGAGGAGACAGTGGCGCTCTCGCCCAACCTGCTCAAGGGAACGACGTTTCTACGACAGATTCTTGGCGACGTTCGCGACGCGCTTGGCAGCAACGACTGGGTGGTTGACGGCACGCATACCACCACCGGCAAGCCGCTGCTGGCGAACGACCCCCACCTTGGTATTAACATGCCGTCCGTCTGGTACGAAATCGGGCTGCGTGGCGGCGGGCTGGATGAGATCGGCTTCACCTTCCCCGGCGAGCCTGGCATTGTGATTGGCCACAACGACTATATCGCCTGGGGCGTGACCAATGTCGGCGCCGACAACACCGATCTCTATCTCGAAAACCTCGACCCAACCAGCCACCCCGGCCAGTATCTCTACGACCGCGCCTGGGAGCCATTGCAGACGCGCCAGCAGGTCATCCACATCCGTGGCGGGGGCAGCAAGACCATCACCATCAGCAGCACCATCCACGGGCCAATCATCAACAGCGGACTCGACGACCTGAAGAAGTATCCGCCCGTTTCGCTGAAATGGACGGCGCTCCAGCCGACCTACAGCTTCCGCGGATTCTTCCAGCTCAACTTCGCGCGCAATTGGATAGAGTTTATCGACGCGATAGGGAACATCTCTATCAGTCAGAACTTTGTCTACGCCGACATCTACGGTAACATCGGCTATCGTATGTCGGGCGTGCTGCCGATCCGTCCCGCGGCAAACGGGCTGCTGCCGGTCGCTGGCAGCGCCTCAGACCACGACTGGCAGGGTGTCGTCCCGCAGAACGAGATGCCGACACTTTACAATCCCAGTACGCATCTGATCGCAACCGCCAATAACCGTATCGTGCCGAGCGATTACCCGGTTTATGTCACCAACGACTGGGACTGCGGCTATCGCGCGCGGCGCATCGACGATCTGCTGACGAGCAAGGCCAAGCTCAGCGTAAGCGACATCGAGCAGATTCAGAACGATGTCTATTCGATTCCCGCCAGCCAGCTTGTACCCGCGTTCATCCAGGCGGGCCAGGCGGCGGGTGGTGACGCGGCCAAGGCGGCGGGCCTGCTGCAAAACTGGGACTTCACGATGACCCGCAATAGCACCGCAGCGGCGGTCTACGAAGTGGCGGCGGGTACATTGCTGCGCGAGACCGTCGAGCCGCTGTTGGGCAAAGACCTCTACGGCATCTTCCAGGGCAACGCCACGCCAAGCTGTCTCTTCACCACGCTGGTGAACAGCCTGAGCCATCCGGCGCCGCTCTTCGCCAGCGACCAGGCGCGCGACGCCGCAATTGGCGAGGCGCTTGCCGACACGGTACACTCACTCCGCGCGCAGTTTGGCGACGACACCGGCAAGTGGCAGTGGGGCACGTTGCACACGGCCCACTTCGAGCATCCGCTGGCGACCGTCAGCCCACTCAACCTGATCTTCGACGTTGCGCCTGTGGCGCGTCCCGGCGACAGCACGACGATCGATGTCGGCGGCGACGGTCGTTTCAGCGATGACCCGGCGAACTATAACCAGCGCTCGGTCCCCTCGATGCGCCAGATTATCGATCTCGCGAACTTCGATAATTCCGTCTGGGTGACGACGACCGGCGAGTCGGGCCAGCCATTCTCGGCGCACTATAGCGATCTTGTGCCGCTGTGGGACCAGGGCCACTATCAGAAGATGCTGTTCACGGCGTCGGCCATTGCCAAAGACAATCAGGCGCTGCTCATCATGCAACCGGGGAAGTAGGCTTAACCCAGAACCTCTCCCCCTGCACCTCCCCGCATCGAGGAGGGGTGGCATATACCGGAACACGCTATGCTGTAGTCTGTCTAATACGGAGAATTAGCGTGTATTTACCACCCACCGCTCAGAATATTGTGTCACTTGCATTGGCTGCCATCTGGGCTGTGGGAATGATCACGCTGTATTTCCGCATGCGCGCAAAACAAGTCGCCTATCTGAAGCGATTCCCGCTCGTCGAGGGTGTTCCACTCTATGATGGCTGCTGGCGGGAATCCATTCGGCGCGGTGGCGCGTACCACCTGGCGGGTAATGCTGAATAGACAACCTGACCCCGATTTGGAGCGGCTCCGTCAGGAGATATGGCGGCGCTTTCGCTACATGGCGCTGTGGATCTATGGCTATCCAGTTGTCGCCTTTGGAGTAGCAGCGCTCTTGATTACAACTGGCGCTATCAAAGTTGTGGCAAAGTAACATCATTGTTCATAGTGGTTCAGTGTATGCCAGGAGGCCACTATGCTGAGCGAGCGGTTGGTGCGGACCCACCCCGACCGCGTCCGCGAGGAGCTGCGGCGGCGAGGGTCCGCGCCGGAATCGTACGATGCGCTAGAGCGTTGGCTGGCGCTGGACGCCGAGCGTCGGGCGCTGGCGAGCGAGCACGATACGCTGGCTGCCAGCAAAAGCGAGCCAGGGGCGCTGAGGCGCATGCGGGCGCGGCTCAAGGCGCTCGAAGACGAGCAGCGTAGCCTGCTGGCGCGCATTCCCAACTTGCCCCGCGATGACGTTCCCGATGGCCACGATGCATCCGGCAACGTTGAGCTACGGCGCTGGGGAACGCCGCCGGTCTTCAAGTTCACTCCAAAGCGGCACGATGAGTTGGCCACCGCGCTGGGCATCCTCGATCTGCCACGAGCGACGAAGCTGGCTGGACCACGCTTCCCACTGCTCGTAGGCGACGGCGCTCGGCTGCTGCGGGCGCTGGCAACGTTATTCCTCGATATGCATCGCGAACGCGGCTACGTCGAGGTTGCCCCGCCGCACCTGCTTCGTACGACCATCCTGGAAGGCACTGGCCATCTGCCGCGCTTTGCCGACGACCTCTATCAACTTCCGGCGGATGCGCTGGCGCTCAGCCCGACGGCCGAGACGCAACTCGTGGCGCTCCACGCCGATGAGACGCTGGCTGAAGACGCGCTGCCACTGGCGTACACGGCCTGCACACCTGCGTTTCGGCGCGAGGCAGGCTCTGCTGGCGCGCGAGAACGCGGACTGATTCGCCAGCACCAGTTCGATAAGGTAGAGTTGGTGCGCATCGCGACGCCCGAGACAGCGGATGCCGCCTTCGCGACGCTGCTGGCCGACGCGGAGGAAACGCTCCGGCGACTGGCGCTGCCCTATCGTGTGGTGGCGCTCTGCGCGGGCGAACTTCCCTTCGCGGCGGAGCGGACGGTGGATCTGGAGGTGTGGATGCCGGGCGAGGGCCGCTATGTAGAAATCTCGTCAGTGAGCGACTGCGGAACATTCCAGGCGCGCGGGCTGCATCTACGCTACCGTCCCGGAGACGGCGGGCGCGGACGCTATCCGCACACGCTCAATGGCTCGGCGCTGGCGCTGGGCCGCGCGCTGGCGGCAGTGTTGGAGAACGGACAGCGCGCCGATGGCTCGGTGGCGCTCCCGTCAGCGCTGCATGCACTTATGGGTAGCGACGTACTGCATGGCGAGCGTCACCCCAATTAGTTGCCGGGAACAACGGCAGGGTCGTCAATCTCATACTTCAAGATACTCCGCGACCTCAGCAGGATCAGTCACAGGGATGTCTTCACCATCTGGCCGCATATCCTCCAGACAGCAGCCGAACACTCCAGGGTAGGGAGGAATGGCCCACTCGCTTGCCATATTCGTAGCGCTCAGGCAGGATAGACCTCTCTGCGTGTGCGGACAACGCGCAGGAACGCGCGTTTAGCGAGAGAGAGGCGCATGAAGGACCAGCGAATGAGGCGAGTCGGCAATGCGCTCGATGCCCTGGCTCATGGATTGACGAGGGCATGGAACTGGACACAGCGGCAGATGAAGAGCGGGGGAATACGTCGAGAATGGGTCAACTGGACGCTGCTGGTGACCGTTGTAGCTGGCAGTCTATTCGCCATCTCCTTGACTCATCTGGCAAACATACAGAACGCGATCAGTGGCAACGCCCAGCTATCCTCAGGA
>DASUHD010000032.1:0-6352 GCA_036273675.1 Ktedonobacterales bacterium
GCCATAGACGCCATACACCAGCGCCGCGACGGGGCAAGCGAGGTAGCCGAGGAAAATAAGCGCCTGCCTGAGTGGGTCGGGCTGTGCGCAGGAGAACTCCCCACCCGACACGTCAAAACATGGCTGAATTGAGAATGAGGCGTAGATAGCGGCGAGGGTGCAGTAGCCCGCGACGAGCAGTAGCCCGACCCAGATCCAGCGGCGCGCCTGCGCGGCAGCATTCAGCGAGAGCGCCCACGTTGCGAGGGCAAGCAAGACACCGCCATAGAGCAGAATTATCCTGTAGGGAAGGGTCGGCCCTGAGAGATTATTCATGCCACCCAGGACCAGCCAGAACGCGGCGAAGGTGACAGCCGCGAGCGCCCCGCTGACCACAATCGAGCCAACAGAGCGCCGGTAGCCAACGATAATCGCGAGCGGCACAACCAGCAGCACCGCGGCGGGAACCAGCAACACGCCCCAATCAATCAACGTGATTCGCCGCCTTCCTCAGCGCCGCTGGATATAACGGTCGCGTATCGTCGCGTATCGCTACTCGCCAGCCACCCAGCGGTCGCCTGCGCGCTCGTAGCTGACCAGTTCGGCGGGTGTAAAGAAGATGCCGATCTCGCGCTGCGCCGACTCCGCGCCGTCGGATCCGTGTATGATGTTGAGGCCGATGTCGAGGCCGTAGTCGCCGCGAATGGTGCCGGGCGCCGCCGCCTTCGGATTCGTCACGCCCATCATCGTGCGGGTCACGCTGACAGCCTCCGGGCCTTCGAGCACGCCCACCACCACCGGGCTAGACGTGATGTGGCCTACCAGCCCCTCATAAAACGCCTTCCCGGCGTGTTCGGCGTAGTGGCGCTCCGCCATCTCACGCGGGATTTGCATCAGCTTCAGGCCGACGACCTTCAGCCCCTTCTGCTCGAATCGCGCGATCACCTGTCCAATCAGGCCGCGCTGCACCCCCTCGGGCTTGACAATGATGAGCGTTCGCTCCACTCGTAGTCTCCTTTATCAATCGCTTGTCTTTTCACACGATCATCCGCGATGATCGCGGACACGTGGGACAATCTATGTCGGCAAATCCCCACACAATAGTAGCTGATAGCGCGCACTGGATGCACAGCAATGGGGAGTCGGCGGACAGCACAAGCCACATTAGCGTGATTAGGCGCGGCATTCATGCCGCGAAGCAGGGAACATGTACGCCGCCAGCGCTAGGAATCAGTACGCGCCCATCTGCTCGGAGAGGCGCAGCCCCGCCTGCTGCATCTCGATGCGCACGCGCCCGATATTGGCGTCGCGCGAGCTGCGCACCACAACCAGCAGATCGCCGCCGTCGCTCACCTGAATGACACCGCGCGTCGTCTCGAAAAGCACATGGCGGATATCGCCCATATTCAACTGCTCGATATAGCGGCCCGAGGCGTCGTACGCGGCGGCGGCCATCGCGCTGACCATCTCTTCATCCTCGCTATCCATCGCGCTGGCCACGACCAACCCATCTTTGCCGACGAGCAGCGCGCCCGTGACACCATCTATTGCCATCAGCCGCTGAAGTATTGTCTCCACACTAGTCCCTCATGATCCGTTCAGGTCGAATTCCGTCACATATGGTGTCACATGCGCTGTAGTCATTGCCACACTGCGAGATTCAGGACTGCCCGCTGCGCGCCTGGGCCAGCTCCATTGCTTTGTTATAGGATTCCAGCGCCTTTTCGTATTCGCCCTGGCAGACCAGCGCATCGCCTAGCACGCTGTGCAAATTGGGATGATCTGGCAACTCGGCCAGACTGGCGTACAGATCATCTAGCACGTCTGGCAGCAGATCGGGCGCGTTCTTGATGATGACACGGTACTCGCTCAGCGCCTCGTCGAGTTGCCCGCCGTCTCGCCGCTGGCGCGCGCGTGTCAGCCGCGCCGGGTAGTCGCGCGGATCAGGCCCGCTGACCACCGGTACCCTCACAGGCGCATCGCCGCCCGCTGGCGCATCGCGCGCTGGTTCATCGTCCGCTGGTGGCTCTGGCGGCGTTGCGACACCTGCGACACCTGCGACATCCCCCACCTGCTGTCCGCGCTCGAGGTCCGCCAACAGACCATGCCGTGTCTCGATATGCGTGAACCCGGAGGCGGAGAACTGGCGCTCCAGGTCTTCGAGTGTCTGCGCCTCGTTCGGCTGATCGTCGCCATTGTCGCCATTGTCGCCATACTGGTTGTCATCATGATTGTCATCATGATTGTCATCGTCCGCAACGAAATTGTCTTGCCGGATAGCTGGCGCACCATCCGCTTCAACATACTCGTCATACGTCGCTTCGGGCATATCTGGTGTCCCCGACGCGGGCGCGCTGGCGACGGTTCCGGCTTCCACCACTGGCTGGGAGGAGGTATTGCCCCCCAGTTCCGCGAACATCGTGCGCAACACTTGAGACGATGGCAGCGGAATCGTCGCCTGCTCCACATCCTCGCCTTGCGGCTCTGGCTGCGGCTGCGTGCCAGACGGCGCGGAAGGAAAGAGCGGATCAGCCTGTTGCGCGGGCGGAATAGGCATCGTGAGCCGTGGCCCGCCCGCTGCGCCCGCTCCTTCCGATGCGACGGCTGGGTGGCCATTGGCAACGCCTGGTGGCGCGACTGGAGCACCCACAGGAGCATCGAGACCAGACAGCGGGATTGTTGGCCCCTTGGCTACCGGAGGCGCCGGAATCACGGGCGCTCCTGGCGCGGACGCGGCGCCCAGGGCTACCGCGCCTTGCGACTGGAGCCAGTTGTACCAGTTGAGCGCGCGCCGCGCCTCGTCGTCATCCGCTGCGCTATCGAGATTGGCCAATGCCGACGGCGCCGCGGAATCGGCGTCGCTGGCGTCATCTACCTGTTGCGCTGGGAGCCGTGGCTGGCTGTCCTCGTCCTGCGCCCAGATCATGAAGGCAGTCTCTTTGAACGCCCGAGTGACCTGTGTCGGCTGACTGGGAACTGGGACATCTGGCCGTGGCGGCGGCGGCAAGGGCTGGCTGGTCGGCTGGGACGCGCCAAACACTGGCCCAGAGGTGGCAGGCGCAGAGGTGACGAGCGGGCGGCTCAGGTTGCGCTGTCCTGAAATCGGCGCCGACTGCGCGAATCCAGCGGTCTGGCGGCTCAACTTCATCGTCTCGTCACTGCCCTCGGCGCCACCATCGGCGCGCAGGAGTGGGGTCAGCACGGGATCGCCCGAGGCGAGCGCGTCGGCAAAGAACACCTGAGCGATGGCCATATCAGGATCAAGCTGGAGCGTCCGCTGCAAATGCGCGCGGGCGCTGTCCATATCGCCATCGGCGAGGGAGAGCGCCATGAGAATCAGCATGGCCTTCACGCATGACGGCGCATTTGCGAGAATCCGCAGACACCGCTCCTCGGCAACGCGCGTGTGACCAGCGAGCCAAAGCGTTTCGGCCAGACCAACCTGCGCGTCGAGCATATCGGGGCTTTCGTTGACCAACTGCTCCCACTCGCGGATGGCGTGGGCGAAGAGGTCGCCACGGAGATAGAGCCGCGCCAGCCCAGCCCGCGAGGGACGATACGATGGCTCGCGGAGGCGGCGCGCCAGATCGCGATAGTTCAGGCGCAGCGCCTGGTCATCGGGGCGGAGGTCGCAGGCGCGGCGATACCACGCCAGCGCGGCGAGGTCGTCGCCGTGCATCTGATGCACCAGCGCCCGCGCGCAACAGGCGCGCACATCTTCGGGATCGCCCGCCAGTGTGCGGTCGAGCGCGGCCAGCGCCTCGCGCGGCCTATGCAGCGCCAGATAGATCTCGCCGAGCACGCGCTGCACCCGCACCGCGCGGGGATACGCCGCCTGCAATTCCTGGCAGTACGCCAGCGCTTGCTCGGGACGGCCAGCCGCGATCTCCGCCTCAACGCGACGCAGGCGCTCAGTCAGTGTGGTGCGCTCCATCTCCCCATTTCCCCGGAAAAATTGCTTCGTGCCTGTCTTGAGTCAGTCTTGAGATGATTCTATGAAGTGCGCCGATTGGTCGTACAGTGGTCTGTGGCACGTCCTGAAATTATGGCTTGCGCCCGCCTCCGCGTCAAGCCTGATAGCCATTGCGCCCAACGGTGGCACGATGGGTTCCCCTGTTAGTTTATAATGTGAAGCGTGGCGCGCAACGACGTATTCCCCCGCCACATCAAAGAGGTGAATGAATGCGAATGTATATGTGTAGAGTGGCCGCGTGCACACTCGCCCTACCCGGCGGTGTGGTGGCGCAGGCCGACGAAGGAAGGTGGCCTCGCATCTGCGCCAGACCAAGGCTCCAGCGGCGCGCTGGCAAGACTGGATGGTGTGGCAATGTGCTTTAGGGTCGCCATGTTCAGTCTGCATACCTCGCCGCTGGCATCCCTTGGCCGCACCCGCGACGCGGGCGGCATGAATGTCTACGTGCGCGAGCTGGCGCGCGAATTGGGCCGCAGTGGCATTGACGTTGATATCTTTACCCGGCGTTCAGACCCCAACCTTCCCCCCATGCAGCACATCGCCGAACGTGTTCGGCTGATACAGATCGAGGCTGGGCCGGTCGCTCCCCTTCCGCCCACGGAGCTTTTCCCATACATCGGCGAGTTTACCTGTCGTGTGAGCCGTTTCGCCGCGCGTTCGCCCCATCCATATAACCTGCTGCATACGCACTACTGGCTCTCGGCGGCGGCGGCGCTTCCGCTGGCCCGCGCGTGGGACGTGCCGCATGTTACTATGTTCCATACCGTCGAGCGGCTCAAGGGCCAGCAATACGGCAGCACGAGCAGCAGCGATCATCTCGCGGCGATCCGCATCGAACAGGAGGGGCGCATCGCCTCGGCGGTGGACCGTATCACCGTCTCGACGGAGAGCGAGGGTGAGCAACTGCGGCGGCTCTATGGCCTGTCGCCGTGCCACATGGCTGTGATTCCATGCGGAGTGGACCTGAGCCTGTTTACGCCTGTCACCGCCGACTCGCGCCACGCTGCCCGCCAGGCGCTCGCGCTCGACGCCGATCAGCCAACGCTGCTCTCCATCGGTCGGCTCGATCCTATCAAGGAACTGGACCTGCTGCTGGAGAGCCTGTCGCTCATGCGCACCCCCGCGCAGTTGATGCTTGTCGGTGGCAATCCTGAGGGCGACCCTGAGCTTGAACGGCTCAAGCGACGGGCGGCTGATCTCGGTATTGGCGAGCGAGTGCGCTTCCCCGGCGCGGCGCCGCAGGGCGATCTGCTGCGGTATTATCACGCGGCGGACTCGGTCGTCGTCAGTTCGCGCTACGAGAGCTTCGGGCTGGTCGCGGTGGAGTCGCTCGCCTCCGGCACGCCGGTCGTCGCCTCGGCCGTAGGCGGCCTCACGAGCATCGTGCGGGATGGCCACAATGGGCTGCTGGTGCGCTGGCGCGACCCCCGCGCGTTTGCCGAGCGGCTGGACGAGATACTGCGCGATCATCGGCTGCGGGCGTGGCTGGCCTCCAATGCCCGCGCCTCCGTGGAGCGTTTCGGCTGGGAGCATATTGGCGATGATGTGCGCGCGCTCTACCAGGAGCTGACGGCAGACGCGCGCCATGTGGAGGCATGCTGCTGCTTCTAACAAACGCATCGGGTGGAACGTGGAGCCGCGAACGGGAATCAGTTGATTCCACTTCTCCCAGTGGGAGAGAGAACAGGGAGCAAGGTTCTCTCTCCTACTGCATTGCGCTGGTGGACCTTTCGAGAGCCTATCTTCCCAAACACACTGGGCAGGAGTTGCGCATGGACTACCAGTACGAGGACGCGGTCGCCATTCTGCGGCGCACACCAGCGACGCTGACAGCGCTGCTGCGGGGGCTACCCGAGGCGTGGGCGACAAGCACTGAGGGACCCGATACCTGGAGCGCATGTGACATTGTCAGGCACTTACTGCATGGCGACGAAATGGCTGGCTGGAGATGGATTGACCGTACCAATACCATCCTTGAGTATGGCGAGCAACGCCAGTTAGACTCACTCGAATGGTCGGACACTTCCGAGGACGACCAGCATCTCTCGCTCGATCAATTGCTCACGATGTTCGAGCAGGCGCGCGCGAAGAGTCTGGCAACGCTAGACGAGCTGCATATCACCACGGAGCAGCTCGCGCTCAAGGGCATCCATCCCGATCTGGGAACCGTCACGCTGAGCCAGGTGCTGGCAGCCTGGGTGGTTCACGATCT
Organism: Ktedonobacterales bacterium; assembly: GCA_036273675.1. Classification (GTDB taxonomy): domain Bacteria; phylum Chloroflexota; class Ktedonobacteria; order Ktedonobacterales; family JADMIN01; genus DAHUXT01. The sequence continues at coordinate 6,165 of DASUHD010000032.1, forward strand.
CAACCACATTGGTCAGATCGTCGAGGTGCTGTCACAACAATACGCCGAGGCGGTTGGCCCGTGGAGCGCCTTCCTCGCCATCCTCACCCGACCTATTCTTACCGACTAGCTGCTGTGTCACTGCCATCATAACAGGTCAGGCAGGCGTTGGCCCAACTGGCGCCTGCCTTTTTATATTTTCCGTGCAA
>DASUHD010000033.1:0-4952 GCA_036273675.1 Ktedonobacterales bacterium
GAGCAGCTCATGCAGCGAGCGCATGACCGAGAAGACGCGAAACATCTGCCCGGCGGTGTGCGGAGCCTGACGCCAATCCTTTCCTCCAAATGTGACCTGAGAGACCTTCTGGCCCGCGCCAAAGCAGTCATAGACGGCGCATCCGCGAAAGCCTTTCTGCCTGAGCTGCGTGTGAATGCCACAGCGGAGGTCCGGGTGCAGATTGGGACACGGCTTCCCGGCCTTCTTGTTGATCGCGAAGTCAGCCGAGACGGCGAAGGTCGGCGCGACGCAACATAGCCCGAAGCAGCGCGCGCAGTCTGCCCGCAGGTCGTGCAGGTCGAGGCCAGGGGTAGACACTGGTTGTTCGCTCGTATCAGACATCGCGCTGGACTCCTACAAGATGCTCATGATGGCGCATAGCTGAGCGCGGAGTAGATCTCGCGCAGGAAGCGGCTCGGCTGCGTGGCCAGCAGACGCGTCGCGACGAAGCTGTTCGCTGCGGCCAGCGCCTCCCACGTCGGGTATGACATCGGATAAGGCACCCACCAGTTGCCCTTGTCAGCGTTATATTCTACCAGCACAAGCCGCCCGCCCGGCTTGAGCATCGCGCGCACCAGCCGCAGCACCGGCTCTTTATGGCGCTGGAAGTGCAGCGAGTTGGCCATGACAACGCCATCCAGCGGCGGCAGATCGAGCGGACGGGTGAAGTCAGCCGCGCGCTGTTCGAGCGTTACCGCCGGGAAGCGCGCCTCAAGCTCCCGTCGCTGCTCCCGCAGGGCGCGGGCGTCGGTATCCACGGAATAGATATGGCCGCCGGGGCCGAGCATATCAGCCAACGCCAGCGTGAACGCGCCCTCGCCGGAGCCGAGGTCTGCCCAGGCACTGCCTCCGCCGGAGACGCCATCGCGGATCAGCCGCACGTGATCGCTATGGTTCATGCCTCCGCCTCATCCGTCAGGAAGCGATAAACGAGCTTCTGGAAGTGCGCCAGCATCCGCTCGGACTGCATCAGCCGCCCCCGGTCGAAGAAGCCCGACTTCAGGCCGCGCTGCACCGACTCGCAGAGCACAACGTCCTCCTCCTGCACCTGATCGATGAAACGGGTGAACTCCGCAATCTCCTGCTCCGGCACGGAATCGCTGAAGCAGTACTCATAGACCGCGAGCGTCCGGTTGGTATCCACTGGCAGGAAGAGGTTGAGCGAGACATTGCCGGGGCCGGGATAGATATTCAGAGTGAAGTTGGGCCAGAGGAAGGCGTAGAATCCCGCCTCCACCTCGCCGCTGATATCGTAGAGGCCCGCCTTTCCCTCCCGCGCCGATTTGGTGGGCGGGCCAGCCTGTGTCGAGAAATATTCGTACTCGGCGACGGCATAGCTCTTAAGGTCGATCAGGTCGCTGAAGCCAGGATGGGCCACCGGGCAGTGGTAGCATTCGAGATAGTTATCCACGACGACCTTCCAGTTGGCTGCGATATCGTAGGTGCGGCGCACCTTGCGCCGGATCGCGTCGAGGCGCAGTCCCGTCGCACTGACCATCGCGGGCAGGTCGCCCAGCACGCTCGTCAGCGGCGGCGCGGCGCGATCAGGGTTGGCGAAGATGAACGGCCCCCATGCCTCCACCTGGACCGGCACGAGCGCGTAGCATGCCTTATCGAAGTCCGGCTCGTCGCGCATGCCCGGCGCGGCGCGGAGCGAGCCATCGAGGTCGTACGTCCAGGCGTGATAGGCGCACTGCAGCGTCGTACGATTGCCCTGTTCGGCGTTCACCAGTTGCGAGCCGCGGTGGCGGCAGACATTGACGTAGCCCCGCAGCGTTCCCTGCTGATCGCGCGTCACGACAATCGGCACTGCGCCCGCTCGCGCCGTGAAGAAGTCGCCCGGTTTGACCACCTGCTCTGTCAGCCCGACGTATTGCCACGAACGGCGGAAGATACGCTCCTGTTCGCGCGCGTAATAGGCGGGATCGGTGTACCAGCTGGCGGGCAACGTCTCGCCTCGCTCCAGCGCGGCTATTCCGGGCGAACCGGGCAGGGCGGCGGGAGTCGCGGGTTTCGTGCGGGTCGTCATGGACGTATATCCTTTCGTGGCGCTGTGGCGTTTCGTGTACCGTCAGTGTCGCCGCACTGGGGCATTGCTGTCAACTTGACGGCTGCGCCACAATGCGTGTACGATATCGCGCATATGGTGATTCCGGTCAATCACGCCCTGTAGGCCCGGCGCTGAGCCTGCGAGGGCGGTCACTTCCTCCGGTCCGCGTTGCAAACGCGCGATAACGGAGAAGCGCCACCGCGAACTCTCAGCTCATGCCACACGCTGGTATGGGCGATTTGTGTGCCTCCAACGCGCTTTGCACCCGCATTAGCCCCGGCTCTCCAATCCGCCAGGCCGACCCCCCACTTGATATTACCCCTTCTAACGGGAATATGCGCCTGTTTGTGTGCTGGAGAGCATTGCTATGTCTGTTCGTCTGCCATCGTCAGTTGATACGCCCGACACTCCAACGAGTGTATGGCGTCATCCTGATTTTCTCAAACTGTGGGCGGGCCAGAGTGTCTCGCTGTTTGGCTCGCTGCTGACCCAGTTCGCCCTGCCGCTGCTGGCAGCGCTAATGCTTGGCGCGGGCGCGGGCCAGATGGCGCTGCTTGCCGCCGCCGAGGTCGCGCCGGGGCTGCTGCTCGGATTCGTTGCGGGCGTCTGGGTGGACCGCCTGCGCCGCCGTCCCTTGCTAATCGCAGCCGACATTGGCCGGGCGCTGGCGCTTGCCTCCATCCCGATTGCCGCTGTCCTGGGCGCGCTACGTATTGAGCAGTTGTATGTCGTGGCGGTGCTGGTGAGCGTCTGCACCGTCTTCTTCGATGTCGCCTACCCCTCGTTCCTGCCTACGCTGCTACGCCGCGAGGAACTGGTCGAGGGCAACAGCAAGCTCGCCGCCAGTGAGTCGCTGGCCGAGGTATCAGGCTGGAGCATCGCGGGCGTGCTGGTGCAGATCGCGGGCGCGCCGCTGGCGATTCTGGTGGATGCCGCCACCTTTGTCGTCTCTGCCATCTCACTCGTCTCAATCCGTACACAAGAGGCTCCGCCGATTGGTGCGCCTGAAGCGCACGAGAGGATGGCGCGTGAGGTGGCGCGGGGGCTGCGGTTCGTCGCCGCCGATCCGGTGCGGCGGGCGCTGGCGGCTGCCGGGGCGGTCGATACACTGTTTGGCAATGCCCTTGGCGCGCTGATTACGCTCTACCTCGTCCGTGACCTGCATCTTGCTCCGGTGGTGATGGGCGTCATCTTCGCCGTCGGGGGCGTCAGCGCCTTCGCCGGGACGCTCTTCGTGCCATGGCTGGCGCGGCGCTGGCCAGTTGGGCGCATGCTGCTGGTCGGGATGCTCGTCTATGATCTTGGCGCGCTCACCGTGCCGCTGGCGAGCGGTCCGGCGACGCTGGCGGTAGCCGTCTTGATCGTTGGCCAGAGCTTCGACGCCGCCTACACGATCTATAGCGTCACGCGTTTGAGCCACTTTCAGCGGACGACGCCCGACCGGATGCAGGGACGCCTACACGCAACGCTGCGGGTGGTCGAGGGCTGCGCGACGGTCGTTGGGCTGGCGCTCGGCGGCATCCTGGGGCAGACGCTTGGCGTGCGCGTGACGCTCTTCATCGTCTGCGCAGGCAAGCTGCTCGGCCCGGTCTTGCTGGTATGCTCACCCGTGCGGCGGCTGCGAGACTCAGATGTAAAAGCCGATAGCGTTGTTATGTCTAAGGACCATGAAGCGCTCAGTGAACCGGTCGGCGGATAGCTGTGAGGCGCGGGTCTCTGGGAGGAGAATATGGCAACAAGAGTGCGTGGCCCAGCAGTTGCCGCTACGCTGTGCGGCCTGCTACTATTGCTTGCCGCATGCGGTTCGGGAACAGCCGCCGGGAATAGCACCCCGGTGGTCAGACAAACAGTCAGCCCCGCCGCCCTTAACCCCTGTCTGACGCAGTCCGCCGCCACACCAGCGGCGCCTGTGCCAGCTTCCACCCCTTCGACGCCGACGAGCGACGACCTGAGCGCGCTCAGCGACGAGTTCAATGGCGCTTCCAGCCTCGCCCCGTGGCAGAACCTGAGCATAGTGGAGGGCTGGCCGAGCCAGATCCAGAAGATGGATGTGAACGTGACCAGCCCCGGCGCGCTCTACCTCGTGCCCTATACCAGCACCTGGTTCGAGGAGTACCACGGCGTCTTCCTCTACAAAGAGGTCACCGGCGATTTCATAGTCACGACGCGCATCAGAGCCAACGGCAAGCACAGCGCCGTTCCGACCAGCGCCTACTCGCTCAGCGGCATCATGGCTCGCGCGCCCCGCGACGGTCTTACCCCCGGTACGTGGACGCCGGGCCACGAAAACTGGGTCTTCATCACCACAGGCGTCGGCCATGCCGCTGATGGCGCCCCGCAGATCGAGACCAAGACGACGGTCAACAGCGCCTCCGACCTGCGGCTTATCCCCAGCTCGACCGACTGGCTGGACCTGCGCGTCGTGCGGGTCGGACAGACGTTTGTGATGCTCTATCGTCTGCCGGGCGAGTCGTGGACGCTAAGCCGCTGCTTCAACCGCCCGGACTTGCCCCAGCGCCTCCAGGTGGGTCTGAACGCCTACACCGACTGGGACCGCATCAACAGCCAGTATTTCAATAACGAAGTTGCCTTCAATCGCACGCTGCTGACCGGGCCAGATACCCATCCTGACCTGATCGTGCGTGACGACTATATCCGCTTCGGTCGCCCACCGGTACCCGATGCCGTCAAGGCGCAAATCGCGAGCGGCAATCTCGCGCTCACCGCATGGCTGCCATTCGTGACCCGTTGAAATCGTCCTAGCGCCCAGCGGTCACGCGGGCGGGAGGAACGCCTGCTCGCCGTAGTTGCCACCGAGCACCGCGCTGGCGGGCGCGCCGAGCCAGCGGTCGAGCACGGTGGCGTAGATCGAGCGGAAGTC
>DASUHD010000034.1:0-24938 GCA_036273675.1 Ktedonobacterales bacterium
GCACACGTGGAACCCATGGCAGCAACCTCTTCACGAAAGATACTGTGCGCGCCATGCTTCTGAACCGGCTCTACTTTGGCGAGTTGCCTGGTGAGCGTTCCGCGACGGCCGCGCCCGTGCAACACGCGGCAGTCATCGAACGCGACCTCGCGCTCCTGGACATGCGCGCACAGGGCCAGGCTTCTCACCTTGACGGACTAGCCGAACTGCTGGCGAACGTCAGTACGGCATGGGGCGCCGCGTTGCCAGAGCAGCGCAATCGACTGGCACGCCTGCTCTTTGAGGAAGTCGTCATCAACGACGAACAGGTCGCGGCGGTAAAGCCACGACCTGAACTTGCGGGATTCTTTCTGCTCGACTGCCAACAGCGAGCAGGCTTGTCACACGCATGTTGTACTAGCGGACCCGACGGGATTCGAACCCGCGGTCTCCGGCGTGACAGGCCGGCGTGTTAGGCCGCTACACTACGGGTCCCTGCCTACCAATCAACCGATTGGCACGGCACGTCGGAATATACCACAGCCGCAGCCGGAGTGTCAACATGCGCCCGCACTTCACTCGGCCATTTTCCGGGCCAGCGTATCCACCTCAGACACCTGCGGGCCGAGGATGCGATCATCGCCGCGACGTACGGTGTAGCGCCGTTCGTCGGTATGCTCGAAGAGGGCCAGCATATATTTCCGCGTTGTTCGTAGCAGATCGCGCGCATCGGCCACCGTCAGCGATTCGTGGGTTCTCAGGTGCTCGACCATTCGCCGCAATGCTTCGACGTAGGCAGAGCGTTCCAGCAGCACCGCATCGTTGAGCCGCACCAGCACGCCTTGCTCGACCAGCAGCGCCGTGACCTCCGCGCCCAAGGCATCCTCTACTTCGGGCCGTGTCGGTGGGGCGAATGGCTCCTGACGGAATCGCGCCAGCATCGCATCCGCCGCCTGCTGTTGCGGCGCGGTGAGGTGAGGCGCGTGTCCTGGCACGCAAACGAAGGCGCCACGGCCACCATGCGTCTCTGCCAGCGTGCCTACGGCCACCAGCCGCGCCAGTGCTTCTGAGGCTTCATGCGGCGTCAGGCGCAGGCGTGAGCGCCACTCCTCGCGTGGCACGCCAGCCCGGAGCGGATACTGCAGGTGGTAGTCGCGTACAAGCTGGAGCGCATCTCCAGACAATCGCTGCCATTGGTCGGCGGCGACGTAGAGCGAGCCAGCGAATACAACATCCCCTCGCGCTAGAAGCGTGCTGAGCGCCGCCTCTATGTCAGGCGTGGGCATGCTGACCAGCCGCGCGAGTTCTGTCAGCTCGCGGCCCCCATAGCTTCCTGGTCGAGCTACCCGTGTACTCGATGACCCGGCGCCTCCAGGTTGGCCGCGCAACATCGCCAGCACGATATCTTCAGTCGAGCCATCGTCCAGCGTCGCCAGCCATCCCAGCACAGCGGCGTTATGGCGGCGATAGCGGCGCGGGTGCGGGTCAACCACCACCCCGCCGCCAATGGTCAGGCTCGGCGACGGAACACGCACGATGAAACGGTCTCCTCGTGCCGCCACGAGCGGCTGCGCCAGTCTGATCTGCGCCCAGCCAGTCGCGCCTGGCTCCAGTTCATCGTCTTCGAAGAGCGCCACTCGCGCCGCAACCTCCGCCGCGCCAAGATACACCTCGACCTCGGCATTATGAGCCAAAGCCCGTGGCGACGACGCCAGCAGGTCCAGCCGCACATCCAGCGCGGCCGTCGGCTGAAACATCCCAGGCAGCGTGACCACGTCGCCGCGCCGCAGGTCAGCGCGCGCGACTCCCGTCAGGTTCACCGCTAGCCTGCCACCCGGCTCGGCCTCGTCAATGGGATGACGATGAGCCTGCAAGCCACGAATTCGGGCGCGCAAGCCGCGTGGCTGCACCTCGACCTCCTGGCCAATGCGGAGTCCGCCCTCCTGCAGCGTCCCCGTAACGACCGTGCCGAAGCCAGCCATGCTAAAGACGCGGTCTACCGGCAGGCGGGGTCGCCCAAGGTCGCGACGGATGGGAGCGGCGTCCACGGCTTGATCTAGCGCGTCCAACAATTCGGGGAGGCCCTGTCTGGTGACGGACGAGCAGGGAATAATCGGGCTACCTGCCAGCGTAGTGGGAGCAAGCCGCTCGGCGACGTCTTCGCGGACCAGCGCCAGCCAGTCGTCATCCACCAGATCGCATTTGGTTAAGGCGACGACGCCCGAGCGCACCCGCAACATATCGAGGATGGCGAGGTGCTCGTCCGTCTGCGGCATAACGCCTTCGTCTGCCGCGATGACCAGCAGCGCCACGTCGATGCCGCCGACGCCCGCCAGCATGTTGCGAATAAAGCTCTCATGGCCGGGTACGTCCACGATGCTCGCCTCGCGTCCACTGGGGAGCGTGACCCAGGCGAAGCCGAGGTCGATAGTCATGCCCCGCGCCTTCTCTTCGGCGAGGCGGTCGGGATCGATGCCGGTGAGTGCGGTGACCAGAGTGGACTTGCCGTGGTCCACATGCCCCGCGGTGCCAATGCAGCTCATGCCTGCATTGTATCTCGTCTCAGCCCATCTGAGAACGGACGGCCTGAAGCTCCTGCAAACGCGCCCGTGCCATCTGGTTTGAGGGGTCTACCTTGGCGAGATTGCGATAGACACGCGCCGCCTGCTCGTACTCGCCAACGGAATAGTAGGTCTGACCCAACAGGTCATACGCCTCAAAGTTTGTCTTATCCATCGCGATGAGCTGCTGCAATGCGGCGACCGCCTCCTTGGTCTGGCGGCTGGCAAAGTAGTAACGCGCGACTACTACCTGCTGCTCGATGGCGTCAGGCACGTTCTTCATTTCCAGGCAGTACTGCACATACTGCTGCCGTAACTGCATGTCGTCGGTGGCGTATTGAATCGCCTGGCGCAGATACATCAGCCCGTCGGCCTGATTGCCGACACCCCAGGCAACCTCAGACATCTTCTGATAGACCGAGGCGGCCTCGCGCAGATGGCCATGGCGCACATGGATATCTGCGAGCTGGCGATACTCTGACAACCCCTCTTCGAGCATCCCACGCGCAATCTGGATCTCTGCCATCTCGCTATGCACAGCAGGGTCGTCAGGATTGCGACTTGCCATCTCGCGCAACACGGCGACGGCATTCTCGAACTGCTTGTTGGTGCGGTAGTGTCGAGCCAGCTTGGCATATTCCTGCAGCTGGGCCTGAGGGTCGCCCTGGCGCGCCGCGATTTGTCCCAGCGCCTGGTAGACCTCGTCGTTGACCGCACGCTGGCTCTGGACCGACTGCAAGATCGCCTGACCCTGCGGCGACTGACCCGAGAGTTGATAGGCGCGCGCAAGCAGCAGCGCCACTTCCATCTCGGGGTTGAGCTTCTCTTCGCCCTCCAGACGTGGGCGCGCCATCCAGACGGCGGGATCGGGTGGCATCCGCCGGGTCAGCGCGGAGGCTTCCTCAAGCTCGCGCACCGCTGCCGCGGCGCTCTGCGGATCGCCCGCCATCATCAGCGCCTGGCCCGCGCCAAAGTGTGCCAGCACCTCCATACCGTGGGCTGCGGCAATCTGCTGGAAGCACGTCAGCGCCTCCTGGTGGCGCCCTGTCACCAGATGCACCTGCCCCAGCGCGTAACGCAAGTCAGGGTTCGTCGGGCTGAGGTCTGACGCCTGGAGGTAGTCACGCGCGATATCGCTATAACTGGCGAAATGCTCGGAGCGCAACGCTCCGAGCAATCGCCCCAGCACCTCCATCGCGGAGACGCGGCTGGAATTCATGCCAGGCGAGCTGATCGCGGGCGAGGCGACTGAGCCGGTAGCCAGCGCCATCTGCCAGGTGGCCAGCGCACGCACGTTGGTCGGATCGACCTGGAGCACCCGCTGAATCTCGCCGACCGCCTGCGCGACGCGTCCGGCCTTCATCAGCGCCTGCCCATAGCTCAGGCGCAACTGGCCGTTATTCGGCTGCGCCATGAGCGCCTGCTCGTATTCGCCGATAGCGCGGTCGGCGTAGCCCATGCGCAGATAGGCGTCGGCGGCGGCAATGCGCTCGACGAGCGCCTCGTCGGAGCGTCCCTGACGCGTGAGCAGCTCGATCAGCTTGACCCGATACGTCAGATTGCTCGGCTCAAGCTGCAGGATGCGCCGGAAAGTGGCAATCGCATCGTCGATGCGACCGTGCGCCAGGTACGTCTCGACTAGCACAGCATACTTGGCGACGGCCTGTTCGGACTTGCCCTGCCGCACATAAATCTCGCCGAGTAGCAGATGCACATCGAGATACTGCGGCGCAAGCTCCATCACAGTCATACACTCTTCGACGGCGGCGGTAAGCAGTCCGTGGGCCACATAGTTCTCGATGCTACGCACCGCCTGCGATACCTGCGAGCGCAACGGCTCTGGCAGGCTCATCAGGCTTGCCCGGCCGCTGCCCGCCATGCCCAGCGAGTTGATCAATTGCGCCAGGTGGTCGCCATTGGAGGCAGGCGTGCCGCTATAGACATTGGCATTCCCGCCCATCAGCGTGCCCATGCCAACGCCCATGCCGCCATTCATCCCGCCGCCCTGCGACGCCGAGAAGTCGGCTCCCGAGGACCTGGCTGGGCCAGCGGACATGCCGTCAGGCATTGGGAAGTCATTCAGCATGGGGTCAGGGATATTCGTTCTTCCGCCGCCACCCCGCTGCGGGATCTTGCCGGGCGTGCCGCCTCCCGCGGTGGGACGCCGTCGTCGCTGGGGCTGTGGCGTTGTACCCAGCACCTCGTGCATCATCCGCTCAACTTCGGCGACCTGTTCGCGCCATCCCTGGCTACGCAGGAAGCCAAGCAGCGCCGAGAAGACAGTCGAAGCGCCCTCGAGGTCGTTCATCTCGCGATGCGCCTCGGCGGCCTCCTGGCAGAGTTGCAGCAGTTGGTCCACTTCGTCCAGCGTCAGCGCGTCGAGGTTGACGCGGTCTACCGCTGAATCGAAGTAGCGAGCCGCTTCTTCCAGGTTACCCATCGCGCGGAAGCACTGGCCGAGCGCATAGAAGCAGGAGAGCGCATAGTCTGGGTCCTCCAGCAGCATCTCAAACTGGCCAGCGGCCTCGTCCCAGCGGTCTGATTCCTGGTACAGCCAGCCGAGAAAGTAATGCACATCGGAGCGGTCAACACCCCCGTCCAGCAGATCTTCGCAGACGAGAACGGCTTCTTCCAGATTCCCTTCCTGCTGAAGCTGCTGCGCCTCACGCAGCGCTGCTCCAACCTGTGGGCCACTCACGCGCGGACGCCCCCCGGACCGTCGGCCATCATCCATTGGCCTGCCACGCCCCGAGCGCGAACCCGACATATCGCCCCAATCGCCAGAAGAGCCTCTTCTGCCCATACTCTAACTTCCCATCTGACGGCTTCCTGCCCCACCAACATCACGCCTCGGATGATGTCTGGCAATGGATGGGCAGAATGCGCGTTGCGCGCGTCTGCGGACTGCACGAATTCAGCTACGTTTCAGCATACGCCATCGAGCATTGCAATGTAGGGATTTCAGGAATAATGGGCGAGAGACATGCGGCAATACTTCAAAGGAGCTTCAGCGCCGGAGACCTGAGTCAAGCTGGACACGTCTGAAGCATACGTCGCCCGGCGCTCAGTATAACATGGCTCGGTAGCGGCTAATTCATCCAATGATAGGACAGGCAGGCTAAGATAAGGGCATCCGGGAAAATAAGGCGCGCGAGCGGCCTGACGCTGTATGGTACTATCGTACCGGCGTCAAGCGTGGCCCGCCCGCGCGTAGTGGCGTTATCCGCGATAGTTGTTGAACTGAAGCGGCACCGGATAGTCCTTCGCCTTCAGCGCGGCGATGACCGCCTGGAGGTCGTCGCGACTCTTACCGACGACACGCACCGCATCTCCCTGGATCTGCCCTTTCACCTTCGGGAAGCTGTCGCGGATCAGTTTGGTGATCTCTTTGGCGAGATCCTGTGAGATGCCGCTCTGCAGCTCAATCACCTGACGGACGCGATTGCCGCCCGCCTGCTCGATGTTTCCAGGTTTGAGGATCTTGATCGACAGCCCTCGGCGCACGATCTTTGTCTCCAACACATCGCGCACGTTCTTGAGGGTGAACTCGCTGTTGGTGAGGATTGTGATCGTCTTTTTCTTGGCGTCGTACGTCAACTCAGTGTGGGTGTCCTTGAGGTCGTAGCGCGTGGTGATCTCGCGGCGTGTCTGGTCGAGCGCGTTCGCCAGTTCCTGCTCGTCGTATTCTGAGACCACATCAAAGCTGTTCTCTCCGGCCATCGCAATCTATCTCCTTCGCTCGGTCCGCAACGAAAGTCAGGTACGCGACATAGGCGATATAGGCGTCAGAGGCAAGCGCCAATCGCGTTCGGCACATTCTACCACTCGTAGCGGGATGCGCCACGACGGACGACTGGCGGCGGCTTATGAGGGGAGCGCGAGCGGCCAGCGGGAGAGAGCGGTATAGCGTGCGGCGGGGCGGAGCAGCTCGCTTTTCATGACCGAGATCGCGTCAGCCCGCCAGGTGGTGTCGGGCGGTGGCTCGCGCAGCACGCGCGCCAGTGCCGCGAGCGCGTCGTTGGTGAGCGGCTTCTTGATGCGCGCAAGTGTCAGATGTGGCGAGAAAGGACGCGCTTCGCGGGAAAAGCCACGTGCCGATAGTTCGTCGGCTAGGGCCGTCTGCAAAGCTAGCAGCCGCGCCTTTTCGCCCGCCAGGCCCACCCAGATGACCCGTGGCGCGTGTGCGGAGCCGAACGTTCCGAGGCCCGCCAGTCGTAGCGAGAATGGCGCATGTACGTCCGCGACAGTGGCCGCCGCCTGGCTCGCTGCATCCCACCGCTCATCGTCAAGTTCGCCGAGAAACGCCAGTGTGACGTGCAGGCCCACCGGGTCCACCCAGTGTACCTCGGGAATCATCCGCTCCAGCCGCTCAATGCGCCGCCGCAGGGTGTTCCGTACGGCGTCAGGCAACTCCAGCGCGAGGAATGTACGTGTCATATGACCGGCCCTCTCCCCCTACCCCCTCCCCTAAAAGGGAGGGGCCGTCAGGCACCCGCTGTGGCCTCTGGGTCTGACGGCGTCTCGTCCACAGCCTCTCCCGCAGATCTGTCCTGCGGACCGCTGGCGCTGTGCGCGCTTGACGCGCTCCGAGCCTCCCGGTTCGCACACCAGCCCCCTAAATGATGAGGGATCAAGGCATTCGCCACTCGGCGTGATGGTCACCGTCCCTCGCCTGTGAGGGGAGGGTGGCCGACGGCCACGAGGGATCCGCCCACCCATTTAGAATGTACGGCGGGGAGTCTTTTGTCCGTTCTCGTGCAGCGTCGCCAGGAAGACCTCGATGTCAGACTCCGCCAGCAATCGCGAGAGGGCCGCGCCCCAGGCGTAGCGCCCGCGCTGGCGCCGGTCGCTCAGCAACAGACGGATGCGGAACATACCGTCGAAGCGGACGAAAATCCGTATGAGGTGCGGCTTGGTGCTGGAATCGTAGAGCTTGGCGAAGGCCGCCGTATAGGTAGCCGTGGCATCAGGAGCAGTGGCGGTCTCCGCCCTCTCGGATTTGTCCGGCTTCTTGCCGCGCCGATGCGTTACTACCTCACTGGCGGCTTGCTCCTCAGCTTTTGCCAGGCTTCGGATGCGCTCATCGCGCACGTTGCGCATCACGCAGCGTGCGGTGAAGCCCTTTTCAGGGCCGCCAAGTGTGGGCAGACCGTGCTCGCTGAAGCCGACCATTGTGCTGATGCGCAGGGCGACATCGCGGCGCGAACGAGCTTCCAGCAGCGGCACATAGGCGATGCCCGGCGCCTCGGCGCGTTGCCGATGCACCTTGCCAAGTGCGGTGGGCGCCACCTCTGGCAGCATCAGCGAGACGCCATCCGGTAACAACACCTTCTCGGGAATACCCTGCGTGCGCTGGTGGAGGAAGGTGTTGGTCTCGACCTGCGCGGCGAGACTGCGCCACTCGACCGACGTGACCGCTGACTGCTGGCGGGCGACCGAGCGCAACTTATGGTAGGCGGCGTGTGGCCCAAGCAGGCTGCGCGACTCGCGGGCAAGTCGCCCCGCCATTAGAAACTGGGTTAGATCGAGCAGGAAGGCGGTCAGTTTGGCGCGCTCGGCGCTGTCGGCGTCGCCGTATTGCGCCAAGAGCATGTGCGCGATCTCCTTGCGTTGCTCGGCGGGCATCCGGGTGATGGCGGCGTGCGCCAGCTCGGTCACGTCGTCGTAGTAGCGCACACGCAGCACGCTGATATCGTTCGGCGAGACCATCAGGGGAACGACGAGTTCGATATCCTCTTCAAACTCCTTGACCGTGGTAGAGATACGCGGCAGGAGAATGATGATCGCCAGCAGCCCCAGCGACGCGGCGATGGCGATCAGGGCAATCTGCACAGGCGTCGGCAGCGTATTGGCGATGAGCGAGGAACTGAGGTTGATCGCTAGACTGAGCAGCGTCGAGATGACTACCGCGCTTGCGAGCAGCTCCAACGCCCGCCCCTGGGCGGCGCGCGTCTCTTCACGCAGCGTCGGCAGCGTATTTCGCCAGTCGTCGCTCATATCGTCTCGTCCTCTGCCCTCTCCCTTGGCCCTTCCCTTAAGAGGAGGGGAGCCAGAGAGTTGGTCGCATGCGCGTCCTCTGGCAGCGCCAGTATAACATAGGTGGCACGCTACAGCAGCCCGGGTCAATGGCCTGGCGCGCAGTGCCGTGCGAAGTGTGTGGAGTCGACCACGTGGTCATACCACTTGAGCGGTAACTCGGAGAAATCCTCATCCTCCTGTTATCGGGTAGTGAGGGGTTGGAAACACCCCAATCGGCCAATACCGTCGCAGCGCACGTATCAGTCCTCTAGTACCCTCGTCCCAAGTCCACCACGTTGCGCAGCGGCTCGCCCGCACGGTAACGCGCCAGATTCTCCAGAAAGAGGTCGGTGAAGCGGCGGCTGTACTGGTTGGTGTTACCTGCCACATGCGGTGATATGATCACGTTGGGCAGTTGCCAGAGCGGACTCTCGGCGGGCAGCGGCTCCGTCTCGAAGACATCCAGCCCCACGCCGCCGATGACGCCATCTGTCAACGCCGCAATGAGCGCCGCCTCGTTAATTGCGCTGCCCCGCGAGATGTTGATCAGAAAGGCGTCATGTCGCATCGCCCGCAACTCGTCCGCGCCGATCAGATGGCGCGTCTGCTCCGTCGCCGGCACGCTCACAATGACAAAGTCCGCGGCGGCGAGCAGGTCGCCTAGCCGGTCCGGCGGAACCATCATATCGACGTCGGGATCGCTCGCCCCCGCGTTGGCGCTCCGCCGCGTGGCGATGATACGCATGCCGAAGGCGCGTCCCAGACGCGCGATGTGCCGTCCAATCGAGCCCAGACCGATGACGCCAAGCGTCGCGCCGTCCAATTCGCGCCCGTGCAGGTGCTCGCGTCCCGCCGAATCGGGCCACGTCCCTGCGCGCTGGTAGTCGATGATCTGAGGCCAGTGGCGAACCCACATCAGCATCAGCGAGAGGACAAACTCGCCGATCGGTACCGCGTGGATGCCGCTGGCAGTGGTTACAACTGGCCCGCCCGGCTGCACGATGCCCGCGCGGATCGCATGGTCAGCCCCGGCACTGGGCAGCGCGATCCATTTCAGGTTTGGCGCGATTGCGAGCAGGTCGGCGGGTGGGAAGAAGCTGGCGACGACATCTGCTACGGGGTGCGCCACCAGCGCTTCCCGGAGCACGTCGCGGCCGCCCTGGACAAGCGCCAATGCGCCCGGGCCGAGCGCCGCCTCCATCCGTTGCTGATCTTCTGGCGCGAACATAAAGTTGCTGACGACGAGTTGGGGATTCTCCATATATCGCTCCATGCTTCATTGTGCTACGGCCTGCACGCCCATCGCCTGCTAGCCCGAGATAGTGAAGCCGGGCGAATAGGCGGTCTGCGCCGCTGATTTGCCATCGGCATGCGTTGTGTATATGAGCGCGATGCGATACGTACCCGAATCCCACGAGTTTGGGTCGCGGGGAGAACTCGGCGCCAGCGTAAACGGCTCGCTCATCCCCGCGCGAATGACCAGTACACGCGGCTGTACCGTCTCGCGGCATCCGTCGGCAGCAACCCAGGCCTTCTTATCGGAATCATATTGCTGTAACTGTAAGACGGTACAAGCGGAAAGGCCATCGAGAGCATAAACATCCGCCGAACCGGTGTTCTTGACGAGGATGCCCAGCGGCTCGCTCGTCTCGAATTCGCGGTTCTGCATGGTGATGGCCACAGTGGCCTTCGTTGCGGTCGGCAGCGTGATGTTTGAACCGCGCAATTTGCAGCCCGCTAGAATACTCAGCATGAACAGGCTACAGAGAAGAAAGAGCAGAAGTGGATAATGTCTCCTCACCGGATGCTTCAAGCGGGCCTCCTATGAACGAATTGTGAATGATAGCTCGGCAATCAGCAGCTCGAATGCTGCTTATCCTCACGCAAGACAATAACGGGCGCGCCGACGTTTTGGGAATGTCGCGCCAGCCGATAGTAGGACGGCATGGTCATAGACGCGTGGTGTGCGCGACCGCAGACATGGTATAATCTGGCGGCGCATATGGCCACTGTTGTGGGAATATTCGGACGATTCATAACATCACACGGTAGAGAAGGCGATCATGTCGAAGCGAATGCTCAGCACCATTCTGCTCTTCGCAATCGGTGTCGGGTTTGCCATTGCCAGCTTCACGATGTTTCTGCACGCGCAGTCGCAGGACGATGTCATTCAGGCGCTGCTCTATGCGGTGCCAGCGGTCGCGGCGTTTGGCGCGATTATCATGCTGCCGTTTCGTCAGACCCCCTGAGCCAGACTGTTCGCGGCGCTCGTCATTATCATGAAGTACTGGATATGGATGCCAGGAACGATTGATCTCGTAGAGGCGTTATAGCTTTATATCGTTGTAGTAGGCGTCATGAATGTGTGGGCTTCGCGGCCATGGCTGGCCTCAGACGCCGTTATGGCTGAATGCGGTCGGCGCAGTTGCGGTCTTATGATGAGGCAGATGGACCAGGCGCCGGGAGAAGGCATGAGCACGACGACTCCTGGAGTGACTACCGAGCCAGGCGCGATCGCCCGCTGGGTGCGACAATGGATTGCCATTCCCCGCAAGACTTGCGCGGCGCGTCTGACGCTGGTTGCCCTGGCGCTGGCGCTCCAGAATCTGCTGGAGCTTCCGCGCGACCCCGTCACTCATTCCCTTGGCGCGACCCTCACCGGAGTCCTCGTCTTTCTCATACTGGCAGTTTCACTCGTGCTGCTGCTGGCCGCTGTCGGTGTCAACCCGCCACGCTGGCGCTGGCCCTATCGGCGACAGGTTCAGATTGCCGCCCTCTGCCTGACGCTATTCGTCGTGCCGTTGGGCATCTTCCAGAGCGCCAAGGTCGTCGCCGCCAGCTTCTCAGCGCCCCAGTACGCCAACGACGGCACCACGCTCGACCACTACGCTGCCCAGCAGCTGCTCGCCGAGCATAATCCCTATGTGACTTCCGATATCGTCGCGGCGATACGCGCGTTCCACCAGGACCCCGCGAATACCACGCCGCTGCGGCAGGGCGAGTTCGCCAACACGCCGCCTACCGCCTACCCATCGAAGGATCAGCTGCGTGCCGTCTTCGCCCAGCAGCCGGTTGGCAACCCCGATGCCGTGAGCGCGTTCGAGTCGCGCGTCAGCTATCCGGCGCTGGCCTTTCTGCCATTAGTGCCATTCGTCTGGGCAGGGCTGCCAAGCGTCGTGCTCTTTTTTGCGCTCTGCCTGCTGGCGTTAGCGATTCTGCTGGTGCGCTCTGTGCCGCCTGACTGTCGAGTATGGCTGGCGTTGCTGGTGCTGGCCGATACACCGCTACTCAACGCGGCGCTGGTTGGCGACCTGGACGTCTTCTACATCCTGCTCCTATTCATCGCCTGGCGCTGGTGGCGTCGCCCGGTCATCTCAGCCGTGGCCTTCGGCCTGGCGCTGGCAGCAAAGCAGCTCGCGTGGTTCTTCGCGCCGTTCTATCTGCTGCTCGTCTGGCGTCGCTCCGGCGCGCGCGCGGCGCTGCGGCGGCTGGTGGGCGGGGTGGCCATCTTTGCAGTCATCAATGCGCCGTTCGTCATCAATAACCCGGGAGCGTGGGCGCGTGGCGTGCTTGCGCCGCAGATCGACCCGATGTTCCCGCTCGGCAATGGTCTGGTCCGCCTCTCGCTCGCGGGGATTCTGCCGCTGGCTCCAGCGCCTGTCTATCTTGCGCTGGAGACGCTGGCCATCGCCATCTGTCTCGTCATCTACTGGCGCATGCCGCGACCGGGGGCAGGTCTGGGATTCGTTCTTGCGGTGACACCATTGTGGTTCGCCTGGCGCAGCCTCACGACCTACTTCTACTTCGTCACGCTGCCCGCCCTGGCGCTCGCGCTCTCCGATGAGGCGGCCGATGGGCCGCGCGACAAGCCTGGGCGCTTGTCCGGCGACGCACTCATGACCTCTATAGAGGATGAAGGCGCTCGCGAGGTGGTGCGCCATGAATAGGATGCACGAGATGCGGTCGCGGGGACGCCACTGGTGGTGTTGGCTGACAGCCCGGTTCAATGCGGCAGCGAAATCGCCTGTGCTGGCCGATCGCGTTCTGCTCATCGCCTGGCTGGTGACCCGACTGTTCCTGCTGCTCGGCATGATTATCGGCGCCCATTACAGCGATCCGCAGTTCTACAAGTATGCGGGAGAGATTGCCGTTGGCAAGCTGCCGTACCGCGACTTTGCGGTCGAGTATCCCCCGGTGGCGTTGCTGCTGCTGCTCGCGCCTGCTCTGGCGCTGTTACCGTTCTCGGCGATTGCGCCCCGGCCCGATCCGGCGTTCGTCGCCTCACCGACGGCGCTGCCCGCGCCCGATCCGCAGCGGTACAGCGTCTATGGCCTGAGCTTTGGCATCGAGATGCTACTGATCGACCTGCTGACGCTGGTGCTGGTCCGGGCGGTGGCGCGTCGGCTGATTCCCGGTGACCGCTATGGAATGAAGTCGGGCTTGCTCTATATTCTGCTTGTATTCGCCAGCGGCGCGCTGCTCCAGAAGTTCGATCTCGTGGCGGGAACATTCTGCCTCGCGGCGATCCTCGCTCTGATAAACAGGCAGACGGCCATCTCGTTTATTACCCTGGGGCTGGCGACGCTCGTCAAAGGCTTCCCGATACTACTTGTCCCTGTCTTTCTCTGCTATCTTGTCTATCAGGCGGATGCGCCTACGCTGAAAGCGGCGATTCCGCGCGTCTGGCGGCGTGTGGTGAGCGGACTGGCGTGGTTTGGCGCGACGTTGGCCGCGTGGACGTTGCTGGTTGTCGCCAGCGCGGGGTGGAACGCGTTTAGCGAGACGCTTCTCTATCAGGCGCGCCGGGGCATCGAGATCGAGAGCCTCTTTGCCAACGCCGAGCTGCTCGTCGGTTGGCTGCCTGGGTTGGCGGTCCACACCGACTTCTCGCCGCGTGACCTCTCGCGTGTCGTACATTCCGCGCTCGATGGCTACGCTGACACTACCTCAATGATTATGGCGCTTGTCCTGATCGCGCTGGCTTATCTCGCGACCTGGCTTGCCTTCCGGCGCATTGGCCGCCTGCACTCGCCACCTGCGGATGGCATTGGTGCAACGACCGACAGGGCAAGCGCCGAAGCAGCGTCAGCAGAACGCTTGAGCGAACGGGCCATAGCGCGCGGTCGAGTATTGCTCGCAGGCTCCAGCGCGGTGCTTCTTGCATTCATGCTCTCGTTTCTAGCGCTGCCCGCCCACTACTTGCTGGTCGTCATTCCGCTTCTTGCCTGCGTCCGGTTGCCGTCGCGTCGAAGCGCCGTTGCTCTATTTTCGTTAATCGCTGCTATCGCGATACTCGGTCAGGTGATAACGGCTGTCTGGCCATCGCTGCGCGACCTGCACCCATGGGCCGTGGCGCTGCTTACCGGACGTAACCTCGCGTGGCTGGCAATCTATGGCGTGCTAACAGTGGCGATGATCCGCTGGCCTGTGGTGGTCGAGCTAGCCTCCGCTGCAGAAGCCTATCAGCAGAGACGCTCGCGGCGGGCGGCCTTCACCGCTGCGCGCCGCGGGCTGGCGGTCCGATGGCGACGGCGGTGGCAGCACGCCCCACCGCTGCCCGGATTCACCCCGCGTGGCGAAGACGTCTTCGCCCATACTCTTGCCGATGTCTCGCCGCTGCGTATCATCGTGGTCTGCGGGCTGGTCTCGACGCTGGTCTACCTCTGCCTGGTGGCCGCTTTCCCGCTAACGCTCTGGTGGAGTCACCCTCATGCCAGCGATAACCCCAACGTCATCAACGACATGGGGCGGATTACGGGCTATAGCGCTATCTCGGCGTTTGGTTTCGTCCTGGCGATTGTTCTGCTGTTTGGATCACAATTCTTTGCCCTGATTGCTGCTAGCCGGGTGAAACAGCTGGCGGGTGGGGAGCGTCTCGACCGGCTGGTGCGCTGGTGCGTCATTGGGTTCCCGCTTATCTTTGCCGTCATCATGATCTGGATGCAGCCGGTCACCACGACCGATCTGTATGGCTATGTTGCCCGTGGATACCTCCAGGTCCACTTTCACGCCAACCCGATGGTGACGAAGGCGTCACTGCTGCCGGGAGGACTAAGTGTTGACCGGCCAGAGGCGCCCTATGGCCCGGTCTGGCTGCTGATAACGGCACTGGTGGCGCTGGTCTCTGGCGAGAACCTCTTCCTGAACATGCTCATCTTCAAGCTGATTGCTGCGGCCTCGGCGATTGCGGCCTTCATCCTGGTAGACTGGTTGGCGCGCCGTCTCTATCCTGCGCGTCGGCTTCGCATTCTGGTCCTCTTTGGCTGGAGTCCGCTGCTGCTCTTCGAGACGATTGGCAACGGCCACAATGACATTGTGATGATGGTCTGCGTGCTGGGCGCCTTTCTCTGCATGCTCCATGGGCGAGCGCGGACAGCGTTCATGCTGCTGGTGCTTGGTGCGCTGGTCAAATATGTTTCCGCCGTCTTCGTGCCGCTTTGGCTGGTCTATGAGCTGCGGCATCTGGCGGCAAAGCGGAACACTTCGCCAGCCGCCCTGGATGGGGATGCCGAGGAGGCGCATAGGGGTGAGGGCAGCGTTTTCGCGCGCGCGACCAGGGCGACCATTCAGGCGGTCGGCGAAATCGACAAGGGTGCGGCATTCCGCCTGCTGGCGAGCGCCACGGTGATCGGGCTGGTCATGGTCGTCGCCTTCTACGCCCCCTACTGGGATGGTTTCGCCACCTTCACGGGTCTTAGCCAGCAGCTACGCCCGCTGTATTACAACGGTTCCATCGTTGGCATTATCGCTGCTCCGCTCCAGATCTTTGTGCCATCAAGCCAGTGGCCAGCGCTCGATAAAACGGTTCGCCTGGTATTTTATTCGCTCTTTGGTCTCTATGCTCTCTTCCAGATACGGCGGCTCTGGTCCCTGCGCGACCAGAGCGATCTACGAGATGTCATAACGGCCAGCGCAAAGCTCACGTTCGCGGCGCTGGTGCTCATCACGTTCTGGTTCCAGCCATGGTATGTTATCTGGCTGCTGCCCCTGGCGCCACTCGCCATAGAGTCGTTTGTCCGCAGGCAGGGTATCATGCTGGCGATGGGCGCTCTCCTGACCTATGCGGTAAGCAATTTCCTGCTGATTGGCGAGTCGGATGCCAGCCGCGATTTCTTCGTGCAATTTTTCATGATTCTGGTCACCTTCGCACCGTTGCTCCTTCTGCGCGCCGCGCCCTATGAACAGGGATGGTTCAGCGTGGTGCGCCGGTACGTTGGAGCGCTGGGCGAGGGGCTTTCCCAGCACACAGTCTTCTGGGAGCGCGCGATGCTGACTCTAGTGCTGATCGTTGCCGCGATGCTTCGGCTGCTGCGGCTGGGTAACCTGCTGGCGCCGTTGCCCACTGGGAGTGCGGAAATCAGCACGCTCAAAGAGATCAGTAGCGACCTGAAGCTGGTGCTCACCGACCCTCAAGGCCTCCATGGGCCTTTTGTAGCCATCCAGAAAGCGCTCGTCTATGTGTTCGGGCCGACGCCGCTTGCCGCCCTCCTGCCATCGGCTGTAATCGGCACGCTGACGGTCTATGTCATTTATCTACTTGCGCGCGAGATTCTGCGGCAGGGGCAATGGAAGGGCGCCTCGACCATCGCGCTGCTCTCGGCGTTACTGGCGGCCACGAGTCGCTGGCATGTCTCGCTGAGTCGGTCCGGGATGGAGGTGATCCTCCTGCCGCTGCTCATGTGTACCGCGACGCTCTGGCTGCTGATGGCATTGCGGCTGAGCGGCAAGGTCGCCGCCGCGATCAAGCCAGGCGAGCCGGTGGATGGTCAAACTCTGCGTACGCGACGACGCGCGCTGCTGCTCTATGCGGGCTGTGGCATCTGCACCGGGCTGGCGTGCGATCTGGCGCCTGGCCTCTGGCTGCTGCCGATGCTGGTGCTCACATTCCTGGTGGTGTGGCGGTTGCGCCATCCCCATCTCTTCAAATATTGGCGGCTGCAGCTTGCGGTATTGGTTGGCATCGCCCTCGTCTCGGGATTGCCGACGATTGGCTACTTCGTCAGCCTGCGCTATGGCTTGCCCCCTGGCAGCCCGCTCCTCGCGCGCAGCAGCGTTCAATCGACTCCTGGCCCTGGCATCCTAACGGTCGATTTCTGGGCGCAGGTGCTGCACAACGTTGGCGACGTGCTGCGGCTGCTCATCTCACAAGACTACACATCGGGGTATCCGGCGGTCGGCTCATCGCCGATTATCCCCGTGTTGCTCACGCCGATCTTCATCATTGGCCTCGGTATTCTGCTGGTACGCTGGAAGAACCCGACTGCCATGGCGCTCCTGTTGTTGACAGCGTTGCCGCTGGTTGCCAGTATCGCCATTGGCGCTTCGACGGGCGTCATCGAGGCGGCAAGTGTCCTGCCTGCCACATGCATTATCCCGGCGCTGGCGCTCTATGAAATCTTCACGTTTCTGGGTCACCTACCGATTGTGCTTGATCGCATGAATGGCGTGCGTGTATTTACAACGCCAGAGCAGATTGGCCGGGTGCTGCTGCTGCTTTTCCTGGTGGTCAGCACGATCCGCACGTTCTTCTGGTACTTCGAGTCAACACTCCCCTCACGAGCAGGCTCTCAGCAGACTCCTTCGTGGACCGCACCGAAAGATAGTGTTGCTCAGGTTACACTCTACGGAGACCAGCGTATCGTCGCTCGCCCACCCGGCGGCCCTGCATGGACGATTGTGCATGTTTGATCGTTCCCTTGACGCACACCTGGCTGTATGATATTGTCGCGGCGCCGTGCGGGCAGTATGTACTGATGCTTTAGGGCGGCTGACGCTTTGGACGGGCTTTGGGCTGCATAGCGCTACAAGGAGCATATTTACATGGCTGAACCATCCACGATGCCGTCGGCTGCTGAGCAGAAGCGGGCGCGGGACATCGTCGCCGAACTCTACCGGCTCTATCCCGACGCGAAATGTTCGCTGGATTTCACATCGCCGCTCGAATTACTCGTCGCCACGATTCTCTCCGCGCAGTGTACCGACGTGCTGGTCAATTCGGTGACGCCTGCGCTGTTCAAGAAGTACCGGATCGCGGCGGATTATGCCAATGCGCCACTGGAAGAGTTGGAGCAAGACATTCGCAAGACTGGATTCTATCGGAGCAAGGCGAAGCATTTGCAAAATGCGGGGCGTATGCTGGTCGAGCGCTACGGCGGTGATGTGCCGCGCACGATGGCGGAGCTGACGGCGCTGCCCGGTGTCGCGCGTAAGACGGCGAATGTGGTGATGGGCAACGCCTATAGCATAGTGGACGGCGTGGTTGTTGATACCCACGTGGGACGGTTGGCGCGTCGCCTTGGGCTTACCACAAGCGATGATCCGGTGCGTGTCGAGCAGGATCTTATGGCGCTTGTACCCCAAAAAGATTGGCTTCCGCTCTCACACATGCTGATTTACCACGGGCGGGCGGTCTGCCAGGCGCGCCGACCGCTCTGCGAAGAATGCACGTTGGTCGCGCTCTGTCCAACGGGTCAGGCGAATCTGGCCGCGGCGACCTCGCCATTACCCGCGAAGACGACTAAGAAATCACGTACGGCAAAGGACTAAATTGCTGCTGTTGTTTGTTCATGCGACATGTTAGAGTATGAGCTGGCGCGCCGCCTGGCCGCCGTTGTGTCGTTGGTATGGGGAAAGCGGCGGATGGGATGACTGCTTGGGCTTTACGGCCCGCACGACGTATTGGTGCGGTGTTGACGTTTGTCGGAGCGTTCTTGCTGGTACTGGGCTGCGTTGTAGGCTGGGCTTTGCCACTGCTCGATGTCAATGCGCCGCTTCTCTCACGCGCAACGGCGTTGCTTGCTGGAAGCGGGGTCGACACTGGAGGATTCCTCGGCGCTGATCTGACGGCGCTTGCCGTTATCATTGCGGTCGTGATTGGTTTTAACGCGACCACATTGCAGATTGCTAGCCAGGAGCACTCGCTGGCCCTGGTGCGCGCCGTCCTGCTATCCCTTGGACCATTTCTGCTCTGCTGGTGTGCGACAACTGGGGTGGCGCTGGTCTACTTTTTGGAGCCACCGACGTATATGGCGCAGCTTTGGCAGGTGCTGCTCTGGTTTGCGGCGGTCGTTGTCCTGATGATCGGCTATCTGTGGAACCTGCCGTGGCGTCTCTCGGGCGAGTACGCGGCGCTCTGGGCCATCCGCGAGCTGCGGCGCCAGCCTGTGAGCCAGTGGGAGTCCCTTGATGGGTTCTCTGTCTTGCAGTCTGGCATGTCGTCGGCGACCGCGCGTGGCGACTTCGGCACCGTGCGCGCCATGGCTGCGGTGCTGGGAGCGTTTCTGGTCGGTCGGCGCGACCGACGCGCGGAGCTGGCCAATAGCTATGATCGCTCGCGTTACCGCGCTCTGAAGAATCTGCTGACGGGTTGCTCACAGAACGCCGCAGCTGCTCCCAACGCCATCTCCTACTATCTCGGCTTCGTGCTCGCCGGAGTGATGTTGCAGGCGACCGCGGTAGGCCACCCTATCGACGACGGCGACCACGATCTCTATTCCGGTCTGTTTCGGGAGCTACGTCAGGCGCCCGAGCGGCTGGACGCGGTCTGGACAGGTATGCGCCACGGGTTCTGCCGCCAGGAGCGACGACGCGATCCCTACCTGCTGGTCTTCTGGCGCGAGCATGTTTCGTGGACGTCCGATGACCCACGACGGGTCGCACGCGTCGCGGATGCTGTTGCCCAACTGTTCGCCGATTGTCAGTTCGTGTTGAACATGGCAATGGACGACGAAAAAGCGTTCAGAGATACTGCCGACATGATGGCCGATCTTTATCGCGATTTGACAATGTACCTGGGGCCGCTGGCAAAGCGTGAGCGTAGCGAGCGACATGGCGCGCGTATCGCCGATATGCCGCTGATGCTGCTCGACGCGGTGCATACGAGTGTCATGCGCGCGTGGCCGAGTTCGCCGGAAGGCGCGAAGGGCCGTGTCGCGATCATCAATGCCTACGAGGAGCGCCGGACCCAACTCTCAGGCAAGCCGCCAGTTACGCAGGCGGCGTTGGTTGGCTGATCCGATTATCTCCGCAAGCGGCTATTTCAACGCATCCAGACAGGCCCTCGCAAGAGACAGCACATCGGCTGGCGCGCTACTAGCCGCTATGATGACGATCATGTTGAGCGGATCAGGCTGGGGTTTTGGCGGGATGATCTGCAACGGACTCGGCGGCAACGGACGCGACGAGTCCGCTCGCAGGAAGAGACGGGCGATGCCATCACGTCGTGCGGGCGCGAGCAATGCCACGGGAGTCTGCCCATTGCGCCGAGGAAAATAGCGGATCGTCTCATGGTCACACTCCGCGCGTAGACCAAGCCCGCGCAATCCCTCGTGCACCTCGCGTAGAATCGCGTGCGGCATCGCCCAGTCTGGCATATCGCTTTGAAGCGGCGTCTGAGTTGCGGTGACGGAAGGTACCAGCAGCGGCGGCAATTGCTGATTCTGTTGGCCCTGTTCCAGGTATCTCGTCAGCTCATGTAGCAGGCGAACAGATTCACCGAAAAGGACGGCAGCCACCTCTCGTTCCGCGTGGAATGCGACCCTCACGATGAGCGCTGTGGCGGCGGCCAGCCAGAGCCGCGGCTTCCAGGATGTATCGCCCAAGTCGCTGGCGAAGCCTTCAATCTGTTCCAGCACTGATAGCTGAAAGGCGACGGTGGCTGGGCGTCCGAGCGGTGGGTAGCGGAGGGTGTTCTCAGCGAGACCTGGCTCGGACGATTTGCTCAACGCGAGGTCGGTTCGCGCCAGGCCGTAGTCGCTCTCTGGCTCGCTCACGCGACGATAGATGCAGATGTCCGTTAGCAAGTTGCCCAGGTCGGCCAGATAGTCGCCAGACCAGTCGAGTTTATCGAGGTCGATCAGCTTGACCTCATCCCCGCGTGCGCTGACCATGATATTGCGGGCGTGGAAATCGCCATGGGCCAGACCAAGTGCGTGCGGCTGGAGCACCGTTGCGTGGCGATTGATGAGCCCCAGATAGTAGTCTAGCCCCTTGTACCGCTGGTTGCCCACGTGGAATCCCTGAATCAGATTCTTGAGCCACGGCACGCGGACAAGGCCGCGCATCAGGCTCTTCTCAATGCGCGAGAGGTAGAGGCGCGCGAGCTGTGTCCCCGGAAACGGCGTGTGGCCATCGGCGGACCCGCCGAAGAGCGCGAACGAGACGCGACAGATCTGCCCGGTGGCGGACTGTAACAGCCGCATCTGGCCTGCGGAGACTGCTCGCTGGTCCATCTCGTTGAACACATCATAGAAGGTGCGCATATCCGCCAGGTCTTCCATCGGCAGGTAATACGCCGAAGAGAGTCCTGACTTATAGACCTGGGACTCAGCGGGCTGGCGGACGAAATACTCGCGTAGCCGCTGTGGCAGCAGATTGTAGTTTGCGGTCGCCGTATGGAAGGCGTCGCTCGTGCTTCGCTTGATGATGAGCGAGGTGGTCGGTACCGCCCCGGTCAAGGAAGGCCGGTCGCCATCGAAGCCAGGGACGGGAAACCAGTAGCTGAATGGCACCCGGAATATGTGGTCGCTGGTGAAGCCACCTGATAGCTCCTCAACGCCTCCCAGCCGTACCTGCATGCGTTCGCGGATGACGGTCGCAAGTTCGGTTTCGAGCGTATTTTGCGCGATAGCGCGCCGCTGCTCCGCTTCATGGAGCAGGTGAGCCGCGATAGAATGTGACAGGCTATCGCCGCTGATCGCGTCATGCAGAGTCAGCAGCAGCCGCAACACCAGGGTATGCGTCGCCAGATCCCAGCGCCGCACTGCGTCAGGACGCTGGTAAAGGTCGCGCACGTCGTGTAGCAAGCTTGCGATCTCCACCTGCGCCTGTTCCTCGCCGTGGAAGTGTTCGGCAAGTTGAAGTGCGACATAGAGCGATGGCACGATGTCGCTCTGGCGCGCGCGGTCGCGTTGTTTCAGTGTCAGTAGCAGTTCCGAGAGGATGCGGTTCACCTGGAGCGCGGCGAGGCCTGAACGATCCACCTGGAGTAAAAGGCCAAGCACATAACTCAGGTCACGGGGATTATCAATCTCACATCGCGTTACTGGTCGGCGCGCAGGTGGTTTTGCGGCGCTGGCCAATGGCGCTGGCGGAGTTGGTCTTCCCACCTTCCAGGATTTGAATTGCTGGAGTAGGGCGCTCACGATGGCGTTGAACCGATCATCGGAGCAGACAGCGCGCCGCTGTCCACGGCGTTCGAGGGTCAGCAGCGTATCAAGCGTGATGCATGTGGTGAGAACATCCGACTCGCCAACATTGCGCAACATGCCTCCGACTGCCTTGCTCAGCAGGTTGGCGAAGTCCCCACGCACCTGATCGTCGTCGAAGCGATCCAGGTAGGCAAGCGTTTTGAATCGGCTTGGGTAGAGATGGAGGTTTGCGCGCTCGTCTGCGCTGAGCCGGTCTCGAAACGGCATGTTGATGAGCCAGTCGCCGCCGTCCCTGATCATCTGGCGCGACTGCGCATCAAAATTGAGCCGATGGAGCACCTCGACGGCGTGGCAGGATCGGCGCAACGTGTCGCGGTCATCAGACGCCTGCCATGTGCCACGATCTGCGTCGAAGTGCTGGCGAAGATAGAGCAACAAGTAGGCGCCGAGCGCGGCGTCTTCCTGTTCAGGCGTCACGCAGGATTCCAGGTCAAGTGCGGTCTGCGTAAAGAAATCCGTCTCACTCATGCTTATTATCCACCTCATGCCGGTGTTGCCACATATGTCAATTGACTTCGCCGAGTGTACGTTCCCGGAGATGATTATTCCTCAGATGCATGGCTGAATGCCAGAGACTCATCTGTAGAGACGGCTGACAGCCTGCAAGCGCACACGCTTCGCGGTACAATGAGGATATTCGAGTAACTATTCGTGCCGAACGATGCGGGGTAGTTGAGAAAACGATGCATCAAGGCCGATGTTCTTTGCCTCAAAGGAGAGTGCCATCAATGGCGACCATTGCCGGGAGTGTTTCAGTCGATGCGCTGGAGCCCTTTGCCAATCAGCCTTTCACCGATTTTACGCGCGAGGAGAATGTGCGTGCGCAGCAGGATGCGCTGCGCCAGGTTGAATCGGAACTTGGGCGGACGTATCCGCTTATCATTGCGGGCGAGCGTCGAATGACGGCGGAGACGTTCACCTCGAACAATCCCGCGCATCCAGATCAGGTGGTTGCGGTTTTGGCCAAGGCGGGTGTCGCCGAGGTCAATGAGGCGGTCGAGGCTGCCTGGAAGCGCTTCCAAACCTGGCAGTACACGCCTGCCGAGGAGCGCGCGGGCTATCTCCTCAAGGCGGCGCAGCTGATGCGTGAACGCCGTTTCTATTTCAATGCGCTGATGATCTACGAGGTCGGTAAAAGCTGGCCGGAGGCCGATGGTGATACCGCCGAGGCCATTGACTTCATGGAGTTCTATGCGCGTGAGGCGCTTCGACTGGCCGGTAAACAGCCGCTGACGCAGATCCCTGAAGAAGAGAGCGATCTGGTCTACATCCCGCTTGGTGTTGGCGCGGTCATTCCTCCATGGAACTTTCCCTGCGCCATCATGGTTGGCCTGACGACCTCGGCGCTGGTGACGGGCAATACGGTGATTCTCAAGCCCGCCAGCACCGCCGCGCTCATCGCCGCTCGCTTTGTAGACCTGCTGGAAGAGGCGGGCGTGCCGAAGGGTGTGGTCAGCTTCCTGCCCGGGCCAGGTGGGACGATTGGTGATGCGCTGGTGCAGCACCCGCTCACACGCTTCGTCTCGTTCACTGGATCGCGGGAGGTTGGGCTACGCATCAATGAGCTGGCGGCACATCCTGTCGATGGGCAAATCTGGGTGAAGCGCGCCGTACTCGAAATGGGCGGCAAGGATGGCATCGTTGTGGATGAGACTGCCGATCTCGATGCCGCCGCCAGCGCGATTGTGTCGTCGGCGTTTGGCTTCCAGGGGCAGAAGTGTTCGGCGTGTTCGCGGGCGATTCTCGTTGATGCTATTTATGACAAAGTCGTCGAAAAAGTGGTCGAGAAGACGAAGCAGCTGAAGGTGGGTGACACGACTGACCAGGGTAACGGCATGGGGCCAGTGGTCGATAAGAATGCCTTTCAGAAGATTCAGCAATACATCGCAATCGGCGAGAACGAAGGCAAGTTGCTGACGGGTGGCGAGCCAGCCGCACAGGAGGGTTATTTCATCCAGCCGACGGTCATCGCGGATGTTGCGCCAACAGCGCGCCTGGCGCAGGAAGAGGTCTTCGGGCCTGTGCTGGCGATCATTAGAGCACGCGACTTCGATGATGCCCTGGCCATCGCGAACAACACCCAGTATGGGCTGACAGGATCGTTCTTCTCGGCCGACCGCGACCGCATTGCCCGCGCGATGCGCGAGTTCCATGTGGGCAACCTCTATATTAACCGTAAGAGCACGGGCGCGCTGGTGGGCGTCCATCCATTTGGCGGCTTCAACATGTCGGGGACCGATTCCAAAGCTGGCGGACGCGACTATTTGTTGCTTTTCACACAGGCTAAGGCAATCTCCGAAAAGATACGCTAGCAAGCAGCCTTGTCATTGGTGGCCTCCTCATCATGCGGTGTGGGGGCCATTTGCCTTGTTCTCTGTATATTTCCTGCTTGCCAGGTCATAGCTACCCTGCTATACTTGCCTTACTCTCCTCTTACCCTAACGTATCGCATGTTGTGCGCATGATATAGTGCTGTGAGACGTGTATGGCCCGACGCCGCGTAGTCTATATCGGTGGCCCCATTGGCAGAATACTGGCCTGGCGCTATATGAGAGCCTGCCTGTTACTGCTGATTTGCGCGTTGAGTATCGGAATTGTGATCGAGGCGCTCAACCACGCAGGGAACTGGCCGCCCGCGTTTATGCGCGCCCATCCAACGGTTGCCATCACTGGGCCGGGAACCACCCAGCAGATCGAAGGATATGTGCTCGGCGCAGTGCTTCGGCCGGGAGTGTATAGCCTGCATAGCGGCGCGCGTGTTCGTGAGTTGGTGGAGGCGGCGGGTGGACTGCTGGATAACGCGGACATTACCCGCGTCGATTTGGCCGGGCTGCTAGCCGACGGCCAGGCGATCTATGTCCCCCGATTGGGAGAACAGATACCCCTCCAACTGGGCGGTAAACTCAATCTGAACGTTGCCACCGAGACCAACCTGCACAACGCGCTCGGCATCACCACCTCAATTGCGCGTAAAATCATTGCATATCGCGCCGCCCATGGCTCATTCACGTCGGTCAGCCAGCTGCTGCTGGTTCCCGTGAGTCAGGCGACGTATGATCGTATCAAGAACCTCTCAACACAAAACGCCGTCGTGCTCCACCTCGCTCTGGACAGCTTGGCCGCTGCCCTGCCTGCTGCAATCGCCTAAATAGCCCAGTTGGCCTAATGCGTC
>DASUHD010000035.1:0-150431 GCA_036273675.1 Ktedonobacterales bacterium
CGATGATCGTGACCCGTTCGCGGCTGCATGCGGTGCGGTACAAGCAGGAGCTGGACACCTACCTGCGTGAGCACAACTACCCCTATCGCGCGCTCGTCGCCTTCTCTGGCACGGTGAGCAGCGATGGGAAGGAGTATACCGAGTCGGGCATGAACGGTTTGTCTGAGAGCAAGACGGCGGAGACGTTTAAGGGCGGGGAGTACCGCTTCCTGGTCGTGGCGAACAAGTTTCAGACCGGCTTCGACCAGCCGCTGCTGCACACCATGTATGTGGACAAGAAGCTCGGCGGCGTCAATGCAGTGCAGACACTCTCACGTCTCAATCGGGTCTATCCGGGCAAAGAGAGCACAATGGTACTCGACTTCGCCAATAGCGAAGACGAGATTCGCCACGCCTTTGAGCCTTACTATGACCGGACACGGCTGACGGAAGGCACCGATCCCAATCGGTTGTACGACGTGCAGACGCGGCTGGATGGGTTCCACATGTATACGCAAGACGAGGTGAAGCGCTTCGCCGAGGTGTACTGGGGCGAGCCCAACCGGCTGGATAAGCTGTATGCGGCGCTGGCTCCAGCCGTCGAGCGGTACAACGCGAAGAGCGAGGAAGAGCGCGTGGACTTCCGTGGCACGCTCGCCAACTACATCCGGCTCTATGCGTTTCTCTCACAAATCATTTCGTGGGTGGATACCGACTTGGAGAAACTCTATCAGTTTGCCCGACTGCTCCTGCGGCGAATCCCGCCATCGCGCGAGCGGCTGCCCATCGAGATACAGGAGTTGGTGAATATCGATTCCTACCGCGCGCAGCAGAAGAGCGATGGACGGATTAGTCTTTTGACAGGTGTTGGCGAGCTCGGCCCGATGGCTCCGGTCAACGGCTATGGTCCCGTCCCGGAGGACATGGAGGCGCTCTCGAAGATCATTGAGATCTTGAATACGCGGTTCGGCACCGATTTCTCCGAAGATGACCGCCTCTCTATCCAGCAACTGGAACAGCGGCTGAATCAGAGCGAGGCGCTGGAGGCCAGCAGACGGGCGAACCCGCCCGAGCGCGTGCGTCTCACCTTCGATCATGTGGTGGAGGATGCGTTGCAGGGGATGGTGAACACCCACTTCAAGTTCTACAAACAGGTGACCGACAATCCCGAGTTCGCGAAGGTGTTGTTGGATTGGCTCTTCGAGCGCTACCTGCGCAACTTGCCACCGGGCGATGATAGTGGCGGAGATGCCTCGGGCGAATGATTGCGAGTGGCGGGATGTCAGCGGAGCAAACTGCTCGTCTGCAGCTAGGTCATATCGGGGCGTGGTGACAGATGTGTCACAAGGGGTCGACAGGACGGTGACATGCGACCTGCAGATCGGTGAGGGGCGGCGCAGGCGCAATGAAGGGCGCGATCTCGTTGGCGCGCTGTTGGGCGGGATCGATTACAACCTCTTTGAGGCAGGCGAGCGGATCAGGCACGTCACTGTGAGTGATGGCGTCAATCGCCCTCCCCGGCCGCTTGGGAGCCCTGCGCCGTGATGCCGAAGTGGTACAGTACGTTGGTTAGCAACCGTTCGAATGCAGCGTCCACGCCCAGGACCCAACTGGCGCCGACTGCCCCGGCGTTGAAGACTCGCCCGCCCTCTGGCCGCTCCCAGTAAATCATCTCGCAGGTAAGACCATCTTGCGACTGCGCCTCCTGGAAGAAGATGTCGAAATAGGCGTCGAGCGGACCGGCAACCCGGCGCACCCCTCGCGCCAGTACCTGGATGTTCTCCTGCTCGGTGTGGGGCGGTGCGATCGCGCCATCAGGCACGTGCAGCGCCATCGCCTTCAGTGTCTTGAGCGTCAGATCCCATTCGTGCCCAATCGCCCGCGGCAGTTGGCTCTCAGGACCGTGGCCAAAGGTCTGTCCCGACTCCAGAGCGACGGGCGTCGGCGTCGCGAATAAAGGATGCTTGGGCGCCACGACCTCATACACGCCGAAGTCGTCGCCGGTGGCAAATGCCCAACCGGCGCTATCCAGGCCGATGACGTACGCGGACGTCCGGTTGGCGCGCCGCAGCAGGTCGCCTTTCGCCCAGTCCTGGCTATGGTACTGCTCGCCGTGCGGGCCGGCCGCAGGGGGGTCGTCTTCGGGGGTGAATCCCATCCCAGGGAGGGTATGACGCTGTTCCATCACGGCGAACTCATCGTCGAAACTCACCCGTGAGCAGATCGAGTTTCCCGAGAGGACAATCGCGGCGCCTCCGCCGCGAAGATATTGGTCGAGCCCGTCGTAAGCGGGGGTGCTCCAATATTCGCTGTGCCCATTGATCACAACCGTTCGATAGCGGCTGAGCATTGCCGGATCGCGATGCAGGTCCAGGTCAGATACCACATCATACTCGTAACCCTGCCGGTCGAGCCAGAAATGCAGGTGGAGTTCCAGTCGTGCCCACTGCCCAAACTGCGCGTCCGCCGGATCGTAGAGCGCGCGCGGACTCGCATTTGGCCACGGCATGCGCAGGCCAATGTAATATGCCGGCTGCCCGCCGTAGTGTGTGCAGTAGCTACTGTAACGCGGCGCGTCGGGATGGCTGTTTTTCAGGCCGGCGCCGCGTCTTGGCCAGACATCTTCCAGGCTCGCCGTATCTGCAAAGGCGGATGTCGAATACGCGAGCCAGGTGTTCGTCGCACACAGCACCAGTATTGGAGCTGAGGCCGAGGATAGCGGGCGTTTGACGATAAACGTGATGTTATATGTTCGTTCCGCGCCCGCATAGGTGAAGCGCAGACGCGCTACATAGATGCCAGGACGCGCCCAGGCTGGGACAGAGAAGGCATGCGTCGCTTCCCAGCGGCAGTCGTAGAGATCGTCGCGCGCGAAACGTATGCCGTTGCCGTGTGTCGGATCGTTCAGCGGGCTGTACGGTGGATCGGCTTCTTGGTGAAGGGCGAGCGCGCTGCTGTCGAAGCCTGGGCCATTGATCATCCAGGTCGCGTGATTGATGATGCGGCCAGTTCGTTGATGTCCGCTCGCATCCTGCACCCGATCGCCTTGTTGCTCATGGAGCGGCCAGCATCCGAGCACAAAGCGTCCGCTCGGGAGATGCCGCCCCTTCTCACCGAATCGCCGTGCGATTTCCATTTGGTCCAGACATCGCGCGTAGAGCACCGGCATGATGAGATCTGCATCGGCAAACTGGTCGGCCACACCATTGATTCCCGCTGCCCCCAGGCGCAGTGGCGCCGGTCCGCCACGGAACACGCCACTGAAGGGACGTGACCCGACCTTAATGCCGTCGATCCATAGTGAGGCAACACTCCCGTCCCAGGCGCCGACGACGTGGCGCCATGTTTGCTTGTCCAGTGCCTCTGCGCCAACCACGACCGTATCGCGGAAGGCCTCACCATCCCCGAGATAGTACTCGACCCTGCCCAGTTCGTCGAGGAAGATGCCGTATCCACAGTGGTGCGGGTAGTCGAATTGGCCAATCACCGCTTGTCGCCGACCCACCGCCCATGGCTTGACCCACACCTCGACACTAAATTCCTTATAGGTTTGAGTCGCCGACAGGCCATGTTCGACATAGATATAGGAGCCAGGCATGATAGGCTGCACGCGGGGCTGCGATTCAGGAAACGTGTGCAGCACCTCCTTGTCATCGCCTTCATCGTCCTCATCGATCCGCGTCGGTTTGCAGATGGAGAGCACGTATGGGACTTCGCTGCTGACGAAGAATTCGATGAGATCGCCCGCGTGCACCGACTTTTCGCTGGCGTACGCATGGACGCCAGGGAGCGAGATCGACCGGTGCGGGGGTATGACTGAAGCAGATGGTTGGTGTTGCAAACGTCCCTCCCAGTCTAGCCGATCGTACTCGTCTCAGGCGCCAACTGCGCTGATGGTACGTCAGCTCACGGAGGCGCGCCGATGGCGCAACTCGCCCATGACGCAAGTCTCTCGGGCCGACCGCCACATTGGCCGGTGAGGTGCCCCGCTGGGCGACGGGCTATGCACGATGCGCGACGAAACAATAATCGGTAGTTTACCATGGGCTGCCTTAGAGTTCTGGTGTGGGGCTCGGCGGAGTCGATCACATGCTCTTAAAGGCGGGCGAGCAGGGCATCGAGGCGGTCGTAGCGGTGGGTATTGAGCGCCCAGGGGAGCGTCGCCAGTGTTCACATCTCTGCAGACGGTCTTGATCGTAGCTTTGGCAGAGCGCCCACTGCGTGCTATCATCCTCGGAAAGCTGGGTGCTGGCGAGGCGGAGGACTGATCCGCTGGACAGCATACGGAGAGCACGATCGCGAGAGAACGCATATGAGGCGGTTGAGGCGGATCACACCGCTGGCAGGTATGTGCCTGCTCGTCTGTCTGCTGGGCTGTGCGCTGGCTGGCTGCGCGACGACTACGCCCGTGAGATCCGTGACGCCATCTGCCTCTGCGCCGAGTGGTGGGTGCGTCCCTACCGATCAGGATCGCTATGTGTACCAGCCGACACGGCTCCAGGTGTTGCGGGCATGTGTACGAATCACCGGAACTGTGCAGGAGATCGAGCGCGACGGCGTGGATGGCGATATTACCCTGCTCGTCCGACTGGATCCGCCCTATGACACTCTCCTGACGGCGCGCAACCATGAGGCGCAGCACGGGTATCTGGTAGTCGAGCCAGTATGTATGCTCCAGCCGTTCGTGCCTGGCGCGATCTCACTCTGCGCCTCCGACCCCGCTCCGTATGCCGGGCCGATGCCATCTATTGGCACGCATGTGTGGATGGAGGGGCGGTATGTGCTCGACCTCAATCACGGCGCATGGGCTGAGTTGCATCCCTTGTACCGCGGGGCTTCTGACACCGTGACCGTGACAACAGATAACAGAAGGAAGGGGTGTCTCGATGGCGGTTACGCGTGCGCTGGCGTCACCAGCCTCTTTGGGTAGCTGGCTGGGATGGATGATCGCGAACGTGGCAGGATACGCGCTCGGGTTCGCCCTCTGGCAGGCGTTCTTTCCCGCCATCAGGCCTACCTTGAGCGCCTCCCTCGGCGAGATCCTGCTGGTTGCTGGATTTGGCGCGACCGTCGGCGTCTGCGCCGGGCTGGCCCAGGCAGTCGCGCGGCGCCAAGAGATCGGTCAGATCGGTCGTGCGGGCGTGTGGGCGCTAGCGGTCACGTTGGGCACGGCAGTGGGATTTACGTGTGCCGCCACTGTCAGCGAATGGTTGAATGCGGTGCTGGACCCTCGGGTAAATCTGTCACTGACCGATGCGGCGCTCGTCCTCTCGTTTGGCGGGATACTGGGGCTAACGATTGGCGTAGCGCGCTGGCTTGCCGTCATCGTGGAGGGCATCCGGGCAGCCCGCTGGATCCTCGCGAGCGCGATAGGTCTGCTAATTGGGTATCCGCTCGCGATTGGCATGCTCCAACTCCTGCCAGAGCTGGATCAGCCGCTGGTCGGTCTGGTGTTTGGCGCATGTGTCGGCGCTTCCGCCGCGCTCCTAGAATGGCCCATCATGCGGCGCGGGCCGGCCGCGCGAGATGACACGGCATAATGAACGGAGCATCTTCCCGTTGAATCACTGCATTCTATAGTTAGAAGCCCCAACGTTCCCCGTTAGCGTCCACCTGTGAGTCCACGTCATCGTGCTGCCAATACACATATCATTAGACCTGTCGGGCTGGGGATGAAGGGAACAAACAACTAGATGCCCTATCGTCCCCTGCCCCTGTTCGACTGCATGAAAGGGCGCTCTCATGGCAGTATCTGCGGCTGAGAGATGGGAGGTGAATGGCTATGAGTTGTTCATCGCTGCCCTCTCGGTCATCTCCATCATTAACATCGTGCTCGCGTTGGTGATTTCTGATTCAGCCGTCAAGAACGTCGTAACGATCGTCGACACAGGCCTGTGCGTGGTCTTCTTCGCCGACTTTCTGGGGCGCTTACGGCGGGCGGAGAGCAAGCGCGGCTACTTCTTCCGTCAGCTGGGCTGGTTGGATCTCTTAGGGAGCCTGCCACTCCCAGGGCTGCGTATCGCACGTGTCTTCCGGGTCGTGCGCGTGGTGCGCCTCGTGCGCGCTGTCGGGATGAAGACGCTGATCAATAAGGTCCTGCACGACCGCGCGAGCAGCGCCCTCTATACCGTCCTGGTGCTCTGCGTGCTCGTCATCCAGTATGGCAGCATGTTTGAGCTGGTGGCGAATCGGAGCTCACCGGACGCCAATATCACCACGGCGTCGGACTCTGTGTGGTATACCATCGTGACCATCACCACGGTAGGCTACGGCGACAAGTATCCTGTGACGAACCCTAGGCGCATCGTTGGCGTCCTCATTATGGTGGTGGGGGTCGGGCTCTTTGGCGTGCTCACCGGCTACCTCGCCAATACCTTCCTCTCGCCTGCATCCGCATCGTCATCCGCCTCATCCCAAGCATCCGATTCTAGGACGGAGGCCAGCGCAGATGAGAGCCAGGGGCAAGCTGCCCTGTCGGTAGATATCGGGCTGGTGGCGAAGATGGACCAACTTCAGGCCGAGGTGGCCGAGTTGAAGCGCTTGCTCCTACAACTTCAACCGATTCCAGGCGCTCCATCGGACGGGAAAACTGGTACAGATTTGCATCCCGAGGGTCATCCTCCAGCATGAGGAGGATAAGAGAAGCGCATGGGAGGTGAGAGAGGTAAGAAGAATAGGGATGTCGTACGTTTCCGGACCGAACGTATGACATAAGAATGGCCCGATACCTTTCATCTTGGATCAAGGGGCCACCAAGGGTCTCGCTGATTTTCAAAAGGACATGGCCCACCAAGGCCGGAATCAAAGTTCATCCCGAGATCAATAGCCAGCCGACTACGACCCCGGCGGCCCGGGATCAGCCATGGGTATCGAGACCCTCGCGATCGACCGCGGCTCGGAGCTGGCTGAGCCACTCTGTGCCCAGTTGGCGCCCGCTGGGAAGTTGGTCGCCTCGCTCCCAGCGCCATGTGGTGATCATCGCCAGCACGAGGAGTCGGCACGCGCGCAGCACGTCTTGATCGATACCCGAATAGTGCTCACTGACTGCTTCTGGCGCATGGGCGAGGTCGAATTCGACCGGCCCACGGCAACACGTCTCGAGGTCGATGAAGAGCAGCCCGTTCTTCGTGGTGAGCAGGTTGCCTGGGTGCGGCTCACCGTGCAGGAGTTGCTCAGCGGCGCCACGGTCGCCGATCACTCGTCTCAGGCTGCGTAACGTGTCACCGAGGAGCTCCCGATCCGCGTCGGCGAGCGCTGGCGTTTGGCCGCGATTCGCAACGAGTTGTTGCGCCTGCGCAACGCGATCCGTGAAGTGTGGCGCAGGGATATCAGGGATAGCGAGCGTGCGCATGTCGGCATGCAACCGCTCGAGCGCACGGGCGTAGTCGGCTGGTGAGACCGCTCGAGGTGTCGCAGGTTCGTAGTAGGTCCACAGCGTGACCACGAAGCCATCACGCTGATAGACTCGTGGGGCCACGCGGCGCTCAAGAACAGCCACAGGGCACCCAGATGCGGCGAGCCGCTGCGCAAGCTCGACTTCGAACTGTGCACCCTGAAGCGCTTCCGGGGTTACCAGTGCCACTCGGGCCAGCACGTCACAAGGCAGCAGACGGAGCGTAAGCTTGTTCGAGTTCTGAAGCTCGATCGCGTCATCGGCTGTCAGGCCAAGTGATGAGGCGGTCGACATGGCCGCAGCTATCGCACGCGGGATCTCTGACGCCTGCATTATCGCCTGCCCCCTCTCTCCCTCTCCCTGGCGCGCTGCCGTGCATTCCAAACACCCAAACACTCCAAACGATGCAAGCGGTGCAACGTGGGCAGCATACCACGTCGTCGAGAGAGGACCGCAGGAGGCGGGAGAAAGGGGCGGATGAAGGCCCATTGCTGCTCTGTGAGATGAATCCTGCTCATACGAGCAAGCTCATTCATTCCGCTAGTGTTTCGGAACCGCCTCTAATATACCCGGCAACGAAAACGCGTTGTGTCCCGTGTATCAGCGAGCGAGGAGTCGCGCTACTGTCCAGGCGTCGTTGGCTACGAAGACGGCCAGAATGAGGCATGCCACGAGTATGCCGCCTAGGTCGTGAGTGCTCTTTGCGGTGAGATAGTTGCCGTAGAGCTCAACGTACACATCGGACAATGGCTAAGCGGCTGGTAGGAATAGCGACATCCGTCGCGCGGTACTGAGCATGGCTGCCAGGGCTATCAACTAGAGCAGACGCAGACGCACACGCAAGGCAATTATATCACTGCCTGTTTGGTGTGATGTGGGAGGTATCTTACACATCCGAGAAATCCGGACTATCCTCGACACCTTTATACCCTGGTTTCCTCAAGCTCAGCTATAAACATGGCAATATTCCCCGGTGTATACCCGGTGTATACCCGGTGTATACCCGGCGTAATCCCGGCGCTGAATATGCGAAGAAGAGATCCTGCACGACCTGGTGGGCGCGCTCGGCGACTACACCTGGACGGTCTACGAGCATCCCACCCACACCGACGCCGCCGGATTGCCGACGTGGCAGCTTCGCGCCCACCAGCGCGACGTTACCACCACGAACTATCTGGCGCTCGGCGCGGACATCCTCGAATGGCGGGTGGCCCCCTCGGCGCAGCGGGCCTACAACGTCGTGCAGGTGGCGTTTGTCGATCCGGTGGCTGGCCCCGGCAGTGTCACGGTCAGCGATTCGCGGCTGGGGCCGGGCGGCGCGCAGGGCAACGCGCCGTTTCGTCGCCGCAAGCTCCGGCGCAATCTGGGCAATCTCCCGCTCACCGCCACGCAGGCGACCGCCATCGCCAACGCATGGCTGGCGACCTACAGCAATCCCAGCAACAAGATCGAGATCACCCTGCGCGCCGTGCGTGACGCCAGCGGCAATCCGCTCTCGCTGAGCCACGTGCGCGCCGACGCCAACTTCTACGTGCCGGAGTTGGCGGTCCGTGGGCAGCAGCTTTCGTCTGGCCCGGTTCCAGGCGTCAACCAGTTCTACATCATCGAATCGAGCTACCGTGAGACGGCGTCCGGCGATGTGCGGCTGACGCTCCAACTCGATAACTACGCCGACCGGGGCGAGGCGCTGCTGGCGCGCTTGCAGATCGCCGACGAAGCACGGCAGCGGCGGCGCGGCGTCTACCGTCCGGTGCAGTCTGCCGGCGCGCAACAGGTCGGCTATCTCTCGATTCGCGCGCCGGGCGCCACCGCGGGCCAGCGGTTCGGCGTCGGCGTCAACTTTGTGCCGGTGCTCTCGAATACGCCGACCGGGCTGACCTTTACCGCCGTCACCAGCAGCAACGTCGCCAGCGGGCCAACCGTGACGGCAGGCACGATGACGCCCTATGGCTGTGAGGTGACGGTGACGGCCTCGGCATCCGGCACGGTCGTCTGGACGGGCAAATATACAACTGTAGGCGCGTAATCGCGTGAGGGGGGAAATGGCGATGGCGACAATAGCGACAACAACAGAGACGACAACAGCGCAGAAGGTACATGTAGAAGTGCCAGGCTTTCAGGCGTTCGGCGAATTTCACGGCAGCAACAAAGATTGCAGCGCCGACGCCGAACTGATGGCCCGTCACCCGCTGGATGGCTCGCCGCTCGACGCCGCCACGCTCAATCTGTGGTGGTCGGAATACTGGAACACGGGACATCACACAAGCGGCGGCGCGACGCTCGACCATATCCACTGGCACCTGACGGGCAGCGCGCACAAACTCGATGCCAAAAGGGCCAGGGTGGCGAAGTATATCGGGACGGACAAGATTCCGCTGGCGCAGCTACGGGCGGAGATCATCGCGGCGCTCGTCAAGGGGCAGACGGTCATCACGTACCTGGGCAAAGCGCTGGCGCTGCCCGACAACGAGCATGGCGTTTATGGGCATTTTGTGGCGCTGGGCGGCGTGGACTCTGATCTGGGCTATCTGGTGGGCAATGGCGATACGACCGACGCGCTAGGTGGACATGGGATCATCCCGACCTACTGGCATGGCTGGAATGAACTGGCGGCGGCGGAGATCAACGGCATGATCGCGTTAGAGAAAGTGAGTACGGTGGTGGCAAACGTGAGCACGATTCCAACAGGTTGGAAAGACGATGGCAAGACACTGGTGGCGCCCAACGGCGTTCCTGTGGTCATGGGCTTCCGCGAGTATGTGCTCGGTCATAGCTGGGACGCCAACAACTGGCCGCTTGCGGCTGAGCAGGTCATCAGCAGCGGCAGCATCGAGCCGGGCAATGCGAGCATCGGGCCGGGCAGTCGGCAGGACTTCCGGCTGACTTCGCTCGGCTGGACGCAG
Organism: Ktedonobacterales bacterium; assembly: GCA_036273675.1. Taxonomy (GTDB): domain Bacteria; phylum Chloroflexota; class Ktedonobacteria; order Ktedonobacterales; family JADMIN01; genus DAHUXT01. The sequence continues at coordinate 10,276 of DASUHD010000035.1, forward strand.
AACCGAAATGTTTACATGATCTACGTCGGGCAGGACATCCGCGCGCTGGAGCAGCAACTCACTGCGGCGAACGCCCACGTGGCCCAACTGGAAGCACAGTTAGCCAGCATGCCCGCTCCGACAACCGCGCCCGCTGATCCGAAGGCGACCGAGGCGCTTGCTGCGATGATGGGGTTGGCGAAGGCGCTCAAGCTGGTGGCGGCATAGCATCAATAAGTGCGCTCGAAGACCGCGCGCGAACTATCCGGCCTGGAGAGAACGAAGCGCGGCTGGCCCTATACATTTGACACGATAGGCGATGATGGACCGCTTGGCTGAGCCTTTGACGCCCTTGATGCGCGCGATGTCCTCGACGCTGAGCGCGGTTAACTGCCCCCATAGAGGATGATATTCACTCTCAGCGCTTGCCTTGAGTGTTGCCTCTGGCGTGATAACGACCGTGACGACTATATCCTCGCTGCGCAGCTACCGCTCGTTCCCTGCCGGTGGCTCGGCCGATACCGGTGGAATTCGATGAATCCAGGGCGGAGAAGCCGTAACCGTGAGATGCGCCTTTGCCCAGAGATAGCCAGCGATCAGCGGCGCCAGGCAAAGAGCCCCGACCAGGTAGCCGCCAAGAACGTCCGTTGGCCAGTGCTCGCCCAGGTAGACGCGTGACGGCCCGACCAGCAGCACTAGCAGCGCGCAGCTCACGAGCGCGGTATTGCGCAACCACGATGATTTGAAGTTGGTCGCGATCACAAAGAACAGAAAACCGTAGAATACGGTGTAGTGCAATGTGTGGCCGCTCGGGAAACTCGGCTGCTGAATCTGCTGAACCACATGCACGAGGTCGGGGGAAGGACGATGGCGCCCGACGACAATCTTCAGGACCCCTCCCAACAGGTCAGCCAGCAGCGATACGACCAGAAATAGGCTCTCCAGGCGTAGCCGCAGCAGCCACAGTACCAGCACAGCGACTATTTCGATGGCTACCACGTCGGGGAACAGGTGTACATTTTGGAGAGGGTTTCCAGCGCGCTCTCGATTGGTGATCGGGCGGCCATCGCCCCACGGGTGCTGGTCGTGCTGGACCCCTACCCCAACAACTCGCGGCTCCGCGACGAGGTTGGCGATGTTTGCGGCAATGTGACGATCGGCGCTGATGCGTGGATTGGCGCCTGTGCGGTCCTCCTGCCAAACGTTACGGTCGGCGAGCAAGCGGTGGTCGCCACGAGCGCGGAGGTGCGTGAGGATGTGCTGCCGCGCACGGTGGTGGGTGGGATACCCGCCCACTTCATCAAGAGCCTGGACCCGGTCCCAGAGTCGTTGCTCAGGCGTCGTAGCAACTAGCCAGGCACTTCACCAACTACCTGACGGCTCGCCGTGGAGTTGAGCTGTCGCTCCTCCATATCCGCGACAGGACAAACGGTGTAGCGCGCCAAGCACGCTACGCCCGTAGCTCAAACCGCAAACCTACGGCAGTGTCAGGATGCCCAGCTGCACCTTCAGGCGAATGATGCGCCGGAGCGCAGCATCCAGCCGCGCCTGCGAGATGCGACCGGACTCCACCGCCTGCGTCATCGCCGCGACCACCGCCGCCAGACGGTCCTGCTCGATGGGCGCTTCGATGAGATCGTCGCCCGCGAGAAACGCCCGCACGCATGCCTCGGCGATTCCCTGCGCCGGGTCACTGTAGCCCTGCTGCTGCATATAGGCGACGATGCCCTGCGCGTCCATCGCGTCGGTGACGACGACCCCCTGGTAGCCCAACTGGTCGCGCAATACCTGCTGCACCAGCACGGGCGAGAGCGAAGCGGGGTTCTGCGCATCGTAGGCCGGGACGATGACGTGCGTCACCATAATCATATCGGGATGGTGGGGCAGCAACTGCCGGAACGAGGCAAAATCGGTGTTGTTGAGCTGTTCCTTCGAGTGATTGACCGTCGGCAGTGTGAAGTCGGGGTTACCAGTGGACGCGCCTAGCCCCGGCCAGTGCTTCAGCGTCCCCGCGACGCCGTTCTGCTGCAAGCCATCGAGGAAGGCGCCCGCATACGACGTGACCTGACCGACCGAGGCGCCGAACATACGGCTCGGATCGATGCCGCCGCCCTGATCGATATCCGCCAGCGGCGCGAAATCGAGGTTGAGGCCGATCTGCCGCATGCGCTGAGCGTCGGTCTGCGCCTGGAGATACGCCTGGTGTGGGTCGCCGGTCGCGCTGAGCTGCTGGGGCGAGGGCGTCGGGCCGTAGTAGAAGGAGAGGCGATCCACCAGACCGCCCTCTTCGTCGGTCGCCAGCAACAGCGGCGTATCGGCGTGCGCCTTGAGGTCACTCACCAGCTGTTGCATGCCCGCAAGCGTGGTGGGCATCAGCGGGCCGCCGTTGTAGTTGGGGAAGATGATGGCGCTGCCAAGATGCCACTGGGTGAGCGCCTGGTTGAGATTATCATTGTAGCCGTTGGCATAAACGGCCAGCATCAACGTCTGCCCAATCTGCTGCGCGGGCGTAAGCCTGGCGATGTAGGCGTCGATGCGCTGGTCGAGGTTTGCTATGGGCGTCGCGATCGCGGTGGCGCTGACAGTGGCTGCTGGTCCCGTCGTTCCGGTCGTCGGCAGGCCGACACAGCCGGAGAGCAGCATAAGAATGAGCAGCAATAGCACACCAGAGGTCGCGCGGAACCGACGTGGATGCCTCTCCCTCATCGTGGGCCGCTTATGTTGCATGTTCGCTCCCCTGGTTGCATGACTTATTGATGTAATCACTAAACGGCTGCTGTCGGCCCTCATATTTCGGCCTGATTCGCCGCGCAAGCTCTGCTGGAGTCCAGAGCAAGGTACCACACGGCCACCTCGAGTACAAGACCAGGCGTGCGGCTGAAAAGAACGCCTGGCTGCGCGTGGCTGTTCACCCGCCGTCGCCATATCGCTGTGCGCGTTATCTCTGCGCCGCTGGCCCGTTGATATGCGTAGGGAAGGAGCGCGGGCGGATGGCTCGCGGATTGCACCCGTCAGGAGGGGAAACAGGGAAGTATGGAATCACTTCGACGCCTGCTAGCTGACCTGCGGAGCCGCTTCGTTTCGGCAATCACTGGGCGAGAAGGCCGGTCGCGACAGATTACCATTGCCGCGCTCTCCGCGGTCTGTCTGCTCGCGCTGGCGGGTACCGCGCTGCTCTTCGCGGCGCAGGGCGATCCGCGGGCCTCTGGGAACGCGGCGCAGTCGTCTCCAACCCTCTTCGTACCTACACTGACGCCGACCGATGTGCCGACGGCGACCATGCAGGCGACAGCCACCATATCCGGCGGAGGCAAGAAGGTCTCCAGTAAGCCTGTCAGCGTACCGAAGCCACCGCCGCCGCCGCCGCCGAAGCCGCCCGCGCCTCCCACGGCGACGCCCTGCGCGACGGCGACGCCCGTGCCGACAGCCACCGCAACGGCGACTCCCACAGCGACGGCCACCACGTCGACCGGGTCAACCGGCGCTGTGTCGTTGGCGGCGTTGCGGGTCAGCTCCTGCACGCCCTGCGGGGTGAACGCCGGGAATAATCCGAGCCAGTCGCAGATTCGCGCCGCGCTGGACGCCGCCGCTAACCTGTATGGCCTGCCGCACAACCTGCTCTATGGCTTTGCCTGGCAGGAAAGCAAGTGGCATCAGGATGTCATGGCATGCGATGGCGGTGTGGGGCTGATGCAGATCCAGTACTACTACCAGGACTACTTCAACCACTCCAGCGTGCTGAACGCGAGCGGCTGCGGCGTCTCGGACACCAGCTACGATATCTACACACTCAGCGGCAACGCCTCCCTCGGCGCGAAGGTGGTCAAGTATCTCTCGTGCTACTACATGCGTATCGCGTCGGGCAAGTATCAGGCGGCGGGGTTTGGTTTCCCTGATACGGCGAGCAATCCAAGCCTCTGCGCCACGCTCTACACCAACAATACCAACGGACCGACCTCCACGCTCTACCAGGATTTGCCATCATCCGTGGGCGATGGCTGGAGCTGTCCGCTCGATCCGACGCAGGGGCTGGCGAGCGCCGAGGTGCTGGACTACAGCGCCAGCGCCTACAACGCCGGGCAGACGGCCATCTACAACTGTAGCTGCATCCCCAACCTTGGCTATGTCGGCGCCGTCGAGTACTGGACCAGCCAGTTTGCCCAGGGCGCGCTGCCGTAGCTCGTCAGTGAAGTTGGAGCGTTCTGCCAGGCGGTCTGTTGGCTCTCGGCGTTCAGGGGCGTTTATGCTGCGGCTAGCCCTCATTAGGGCTAGAAGAGTAATCAATACAGTTGCTGTGTTATGGTGTTTACGTTCTAGCCTGGTCTCGTGTCTCCAAGAGACTTGCGAAGTTCGGCATGATGGCGTGCTTTCCGCATGTCGCGCCACACTGTTTTGAGAGATCCCAAGAAACTGTGTTGATGACGAAGAATCGACATCTCGAGCGTGAGCAAACTCCTGTCATAGGGACTGCGCGCCAAGGCTTCCTTACAGGCAAGCAGCGCCTCATGATACCGTTGCTGCCTCATTGCTAGCAGTTCACTCACGTCACTCCAGATGGTGGCATCTTGGAGTGCATCTTCTGTCTCGACACTTACCGTTTCCGGCAGTTGACCACGAACATATAAGACGGCCAGTGTATGTGCTCGTCCACGTATAGCCGTCGCAAGCACTGGGGCCTTTGAAGGCTCCGTTGGATCAGGGGTAGGAGTAGGAGTAGGAGTGGCTTCAGGCGCTGGCGGTTGTTGAGCAGCTGCAGAAAGTCCAGCTGCAGCGGCATCTCGAGCGACCCGTGCTAGAGTGACATTCAAGCTCTGACGGACGAGCCGCAGAGCTTCATCATAGGCTGTGAGCGCCTCGAGCGGCCGATCTGCTAGTAAGAGCCATCTGCCCTTAGCACTCCAGACCGACGGTACCGAGGGGTCTAACTGCAGCGCCTTCTCCTCGGCCTCCAGCGCCTCGTCGTAGCGACGCATCATCCCTAACGCATGGCCCATCAGTTCCCAGGTATAGGCACGCGAACTATCGAGCTCACTGGCCTCCACACTGGCAGTCACTGCCTCTTCGTGGCGCTCCAACCAGTAGAGCACATGGGCTTTACTGGTCAAGATGCGCGCCCGCTCGGCAGCCGGAAGACGGATGGGCAATTCATGTAAAAGCTGCAGGAGCTGATCGCATGCCACTAACGCCTCGTCGTTTCGGCCCTGTTTCACCAGTATGTCAATACGGCCTTCCAAGGCTGGAACATAGTGCGGGTCTAGGCGAAGCGCCTGTTCGTCGGCCGCTAACGCTCCATCGTCGTCTCCAGCTCGGTGGAGTATCGAGCCGCGCGTCGACCATACCTCGGCATTGTTCGGCGCGAGGACAAGCGCCAGATCACTCGCCTCTAGCGCAGCGTGACAACTGCCCTTCAGACCAAGAACTTCTGCCCGCATAGATTGGGCTGCAGCGTGACGTGGATTGAGCGCTAAAGCCCGAGCCAATGCCCGCAGAGCCTCGTCAAACTGCCCGAGTTCTCGGTGACAGTGGCCAATAGCCGTCCATATGTCGCTGGCAATATCACTGGCGCTGTCGTTGGGAGGCATCGTTGCCAAAGCTTGGTCGAAAAAGCGTAGGGCATCCGCGTAGCGACGCATGGCGAGGAGCCGTTTGCCTGCTCGATACCACCGGTCAGGGGTTCTTACAGCGGGCTTGTCGGTCAATTTTTGGCTTCTCCTGTCTCCTGCACAGCGTTCCACGCGAAGCTGTCGACATCCTCATGCGCAAGAACCAGACGATCGCCCAGTCGGATGTTCTTGCAAGCTTGTCACGTGCTTCGTCTTACCTCAGATGGTAACTGCGCGAGGATCGTATCTAGTTGCTGCCATGCCGCAGTATGCGACGGATCAAGGGCCAGTGATCGCTCGCAGGCATTGAGCGCTTCCTCAGACCTATGAAGCTTGGCTAAGACACAGGCACGGTTGAACCACGTATGGGCATTGGTTGGACTCAGCTCAAGGGCCCGGTCGTAAGCCTGCAGCGCAGCCTCTGGTTGTCCTCCTTGAAACAGGAACGTGCCCTTGTTGCTCCAGGCATCGGTGCACGACGGATCGAGCGTGATCGCTTGCTCAATGTACCCGAGAGCTTCAGCCAAGTGTTCTTGGGCTGCAGCAACAAGCCCGAGCCCATTCCAGGCAAGCGCGTTGCTTGCGTCAATCGTCAGCGCCTGGCGATAGGCTTCTACGGCTTGGACGTATTGGCCTTGCATATACAACGCCGCACCAAGGTTACGCCATACTTGTCCATTGTTAGGATCGAGTGCTAGCGATGCCTCATAGGCCGCGCCAGCGTCTGCAAATGCGTTTGCGCGGTATAGGGTCCAGCCTCGCTCATGCCATGTGGTGGCATTCTTTGGATCTAGCTTCAGCGCTCTCTCAAGCGCATCCGTCCCTTCTGCATAGCGCTGCAGTTCGCGAAGTATGACCCCTTTCTTGACCCATCCGGCACAAAACCGCGGATCCCTTGCTAAGGCTTGCTCGATTGCTTCAAGCGCCTCAGGATAGTCATGTATTTGGTAGAGCCGTTCAGCCTCAGCGATCCAGTAGTCGATCGCTGAATCCCTCGAATCTTTCGAATGCATTGCGCTCCCTCACCGCATAACGTCATGCAGCATGGCCACCAGCATCACATCTGTCGTCATCTCGCTCACCGTCTCTCTGCATGCGCCTTCCTTTGTTTCAGCGATGTGACCGCTATCGGGCGGCATCATAGGTATCCGAATAAGCTGTATGACAAGAACCCTGACATCTCGCCCGGCGAATTGGCCGATATTATACCAGGTTGCGCACAATTACTACTAATAGCCTCCTATCTGCGGCGAACGTGACAGACCCACCTGTTCATACCAGCCAGGGGAATACCTTTGTCGCGAGGCGTAGGGGGTTGGACTGACCTGTCGCGTTGACGCCTGCCTGGCTTCCCATCTACCATGAAGAGCAGCCGCGATCTGTGGCGGCGCCACAAGGAAATGGCGCGCGATTCACCAGTGGCAGGTGGTGATGGGAAGTTGGGGAGCATCAAGGAGGCAGGGAGGAAGCAGGATGATTGGACTACTCACACGGGCGCGGAACAACGTGGCGCTCACTCCGGCTGAGCGCGCGCTGCTCAAGCTGATCGAGGGGCTGGCGTGCACGGCGTTGGTGGCGGCGCTACCCATCGTCGCGGATGCGCTGGGGCACGGCGCCGTCAACTGGGCCGATGTGGGGCGCGCGGCGCTGGCGGCTGGGGCGACGGCGGCGCTGCTGGCGCTCATCAAATACTTCAAGGCGTATGGCGACCCGCCACTGCCATCCCAGCCCTGACGCTATTAGATAGATGAGGCACGCGCCTCGGAAAACAATGTGAGGACGGTGGTTGCCGTCCTCGTCCAGTGTACGCTCCGAGAGGGTTTTTCAGGGTGCTAGCTACTTCACGACGCTAAATCAGGTGGGCATGCGAGGCCATTTCCGCCTGTGGAATCGGTTCAGGCACATCGCAGGCAGTCTCTTCGTCGTCACGCTCTCGTGAGATGAGAGCCACGAAGAAGAACATCAGACCAAACACACCACCCCAGAATGCGAATACGGCCAGTACCCAGAGGACATCACCAAAGGACATGATACTCCCCCTTTTTACGGCTTTATGGCGCTTTCGCGTCTGTTCCGCGGCGCTACCTCCCGCATGTACCCCTATTGTACACCACTCAACATAAAAGTGGGCAGTCGGCGCATGGAATCCTCGTGATTGCGGGTATAGTATTTCCGATGAGTGAACATGTGCGGACAGAATGAGTGGGTCACCTATGTTGAAATCTGAGAAAGCGATGTTGGCTCCGGCGTCCGCATCCATGCCCCTCTCGCTCCGCTGGGGCGCGCCGCTGCCGGACCTGGCGTTTCTGGGGCTGTTCCTGCTGATGGCCCTCTGCCACCTGGTCTCGGCGCTGCTGGCGCTCGGCTGGATTACCGCCGCCCTTTGCGATGGCATTGTCCTCGGCTACCTGGCGGTCGTGCTGCTGGCGCGCCCCGAGTGGCGATCCCTCATCGGGCGGTTGCTGCTGTTTGGCCTCGTCGCGGGGATCGTCGAACTGGCCACCGACGCCGCTGGCGAGCAGATCGCGCGCTCGCTGGTCTATCCCGGCGGTGAGCCGATGCTCTGGCAGTCGCCCGCCTACATGCCGATCTCGTGGATGATCGTGCTGACGCTGCTCGGCTACCTCGGCTGGCGGCTGGCGGGGCTGCTGCCGCTTGGGTGGGCCATGGCGCTCGGCGGGCTGGCGGGCATGCTCATTATCCCGTTCTACGAGGAAAGCGCCTGGTACGCGGGCTGGTGGCGCTATACCACCCTGCCGCGTCTTGGGCATACACCCATCTACGTCTTTCTCTTCGAGGGGGGCATCGTGGCGATTCTGCCGCTGCTCGCGCGCGGGCTGGAACGGCTCCCGCTGGGGTGGGTCGCGGCGCGCGGACTCATCTTCGGCGCGTGGATGCCACTGGTGGCGTTCGTCACATGGCGGCTGCTGGGGCAGGGATAGGCGCGCTTGGGGTACAATAGCCGATATGAGTACCGTTTCCACCATTCTGCATATCTACGGCCACGACGCCGACGCCGTCGAGCGCGCGCTGACCACAATCTTCGCGGCTGAAGATCGCGTGAACGTGCTGCGGCTCGAAGGGACCTTCAGCGCTGTGCTGGAGCGTGTTACCGACCCCGACTTGGACGCCGCTTACCGCTACCTCATCTGCCGCCCCCACGATGTCTCGCGCTGGACTCCTGTGCTGGAGCTGGGCAACCGCACCGAAGGGCTGGATGTCGAACTCTCGCGCGTACTCGATGGCGCGCCTGTCTTCACCGTCTTCGACTATGGCGAGACCGTCTCCGGCTACACACTGGCGCGCGGCGGGGCGCGGGTTGACCGCTATATCAGCGATCCCACCTGGCTCGAAGAGGATGGCGAGGGCGGCGGAGGCAACACCAATACCCCCGCGCCCGACCTGGAGGCGCTGAGAGGGCATCCCGAGCGCTTCGCCGATCTGCTGCCGCCCGACACCGCGCCAGAGGATTTCGTGCGGGTCGTGCTGGCGCCAGGCTGGTGGGAGGATTACAGCGCAAGCACTGGTGAGGACCTCTCGGCGGAGGAGCGCGCCGAGGAAGACGAGCTGGTGGACGAGCGCGACCGGATGCGTTGTATCGCGCTGGCGCTCGAACTCTGGAGCCCCACCGAATATCCACTGACGCAAGACCTGGACGACCTCGCCAACCGAACGGTTGGGCCTGGCATCATCCTGGCCTTCAATTGAGAGGCGGACGCCTGACCCGTCACAGTGGCGCTCAGCCCACATTTGTGTCCAGCGCATCCGCTTGCTTTGTGGCGGTTTCGCACCCGTGTGCGGCCTTTGCGGACTTGCGTACTGGCGTCCAAAGGTCCTGGTACGGTACGATCTTATCCGAGACATTGCGTAGACTGCGTACAGAATTCATCGTGGTTACCTGGTTACTGCTCGGTGAAGCGCCCGTTGGGATATGGTGCTGAAGCTATCCAGCGGTCGGCTGACGACAAGAGATATCTCATCTTTTGGTGGCAAATCCAATACTGTACACATACAACTATGCAAACGTTTCTGATGTTTCTATTGCCTTCTTCGATATCCCAGGAGGCCGAGGCAAGCAACGGGAACATGGAGCGCCATACCAGCATCGATGAGGAAAGTCGCCGGAGGAGAAATGGCTCAACATTTGCCACGAAAGAACGCGATAGATTACTACGATACCCAGCCAACACCCACGGCCACGCGGGCGGTTGAGGCCGATACAGCGGTGCTGCCAAAGGCGCGGACGAAATCGGAGCGCAGTCTGCCAAGCTATCATCCGACGGGCATGGCGAAAGTTGACCGACTGCTCGACTTCACCGACCAGTTGACTGGCGGGCGCGCCGAGTGGATTCAGCGGGCGTTCAGTTACCTCTTCGTGGGCGGCATCGCGGCGATCATCAACCTGGTGACGCTGCAACTGATGCTCAACGCGCTGGAAGGCGCGCCGTTCTCGCATCAAGTTCACTACGTCATTGCCTTTGCCATTGCGACCGAAGTCTCGATCATGGCGAACTTCATCCCGAACGACCGGATCACCTTTAGCCATCTGCCGGGGCATAGCCGCTCCTGGATTCAACGGTGCGCGCGTTTTCATGTCACCTGCACTGGCGGCATTATCGTAACATTCGCAGTCTCCGCCCTGCTCCACCTGATCTTTAAAGTACCCGCGCTGCCCGCGCAGGCGGTGGCGCTCATCATCGCGACCGCGTTCAACTTCACCTTTCATCATCTCTTTACCTACCGGCACAAGCCAGCCACAGCGCTCTAAGTCATCTGAACCGAGCGGAAGATCCTGTCTTCAGCCAGGGGGAGTGCAGCGAGTCCTTGGTTGTGGAAGACTGTCCGCATACCGCAGGGCCTGCGGAAATTCACGCTTGTGGAGGCGGCTTCGGGCCGCGACATGACCGTGTAAGACCAGGCGGGACACGTCCCGGTTGGCAGTGGTCAGCCCAAGAATCTCCCGACTTCAGCCGTGGGGAGGGTCAACGCATGGACAGGCTGGACAATGTTAGCCATCCATGGCTCAGCCCATTTCAGCCCTCTTGCCGTATATGGTGAGGGGGCTGGTTCGTTGCGCACATCTCACAACAACTGTGATCTATTGCATTCCACGGCAGGTAATTGTAAGGTAAGATAGACATAACCGCGTTGAGCGCCCAGCGCGCTCGCTCTCGGCGGAAGGATACCCGGCGTAGTTGTGTGGGTGGGGCCGCCAGTGTGCGAAGGGTCATCCTGCAAAATGTTATCTTACCGTTATCTTGCCCATCATCTGTTCATCGGGCTAGCCAGTTTTTCGGGACGGGGAAGCAACCATTGACAGCTTTCCTGTGAAGCTGTTACGCTACTGCCAGGGTTATTGCCTGACTGCACCCACGACGGTCATCGCGTACGTTCTCCATACCGCCGAGGTGCAGTGACGAGAGATGCCAGGCGATGTCATGGATGGCAGCATGCGGCCTGGCTCGGCAAGTCGCCCGAGTTTGCGACTGGCACATGGTTTCCAAGACCAGACGAGAGCTGAATCCCCACAAAAGGAGGTGTCCAGCGACGGCCTCGACGGGGAATTCGCGTATGCCTGAGCAACCCCGGCAGGCTGCTGGTGAACACGACGCCGCGTTTCGCGCAGCAACCGTAGCCTTCGGATCGTATTTTTACTGATATTTGCCTGCGCGAGAGAAGCTGCCAGCCACTGGATGCGTACAAGTTCACAAAGATGTACGCCAAATGCGGTACCAGAAGGCGGCGTCTACGTTGTTAAGAGTACAACGACTTCTGTCGCTGGCATGTGCAAACATACCGCGGAGGCCTATCCGCACGATGGCGCAGGTTTTGCCTCGCTCATGGGCAAGAGTTCCTGGCGCATCGGGAATCGAGAGGGACGATTCTTGCGGAGCCGCCAGTGCGATTCTGGCTGTGAGCTATGCCAGTGAGAGATGACAACGGACTTGTAATGTGTCTGCTTATGTCTTCTGGACGACGGCAAACGACGAAGCACGCAGACCCTGGAGGGCCAGTGGTGGCCAGGGTGGAGCCTCCTCCCAAAATGGTTTGTGCGAGCGAGCGGTCGTTGCAGCGCGACCATGGGCTATTCTTCAGGATCAGAGGGTAGCGAAGCAGGGAATGCCAGCCAGGTGAATCCGGCGCTGGAACGTCACAGCCTTGAGAGGGGTACGGAGCATGCTTGTGTTACGCAGAAAAGCTGGTGAGGCGATTGTCCTCAATGGTACGATCACCATCCACGTCCTTGCCGTAGAGGGCGAACGAGTCAAGCTGGGTATCAACGCGCCGCCAGAAGTCGTTATTGTGCGCTCGGAATTGCTCGAGGGCCAGGCGCCCGGCCCGGCCAGTTCGATGCCCGGCGCGGCGGTCCCCCCGCGCGAGCCGCGCCCATCGTATACCTACCGCGATCCCAATTCTAATGGGCAATATCCCCGTCGTGAGCCTGAGGAAGGCAACACCTCGGGGGAAACGCCCGGCCCAGGGCGCCCGCCGACGACAGGCATGAATGGTACGAATGGGATGAACGGTATGAATGGCATGTATGGTGGGCAGGCGCGCTATGCGCCACGCCGCCGGATGTATGAGGATCCGAACACACCGACGCCGCTTCCCAACCCGAATCCACGCTACCGCTGATACGGATGCGCCATGCCAAGTGGCGCCATGCGTTATCACGGTCAGGTTGGTGTGCGCATCTCTCACACGGCGCCCGTCAGGGAATCCTCTCCCTGGCGGGCTGTTGTTGTGATTCGCGTCGTAATGGCAACTCGGATTATGCCGTAAGCCGCGCCACATAGTTGTCGGCGGCGCCGTCCCCGCTGATCCAAAGCGCGCCGTTGTGTCCCAGCGCCATCCCAAAGGGAATGCTTTGTGTCGCGGGCAACGTATAGAATGTGAAAAGGTCATCGCTGGCCTGATAGTGGACAACCGCGTTCGCGCCCGCGCTGGCGAACCAGACGGAGCCATCTCCGGTTGTCACCGTGCCGTAGAGGATGCTGGGGTCGCCCGCAGACTGCGGAACCGCCAGTTCCGTGACCTTGCCCGTCGCGGGATCGATGTTCCCCAGGATGGCTGGCTGCATCTCCGTAAACCAGATACGCCCCGCAGGGTCCGCTGCCATCGCGTAGACCGCCGCCTGATGGTTGGCCAGCGGCAGCAGCGTCACCTTGCCCGTCGCGGGATCGAGCCTGCCTACCGCGCCGCCGTTCAGATAGCCGAACCAGACACCATTGGGGGTGACCGCCAGGCTAAAGGGATAGGAGCGCGTCGCGTTTGGCGGGACGGGTATCTGCCACGACTGAATCGCGCCGGTGGCTGGGTCGAGCCGCCCGATGCGCCCGCCGAGCAGCGTGAACCAGAGTTGGCCGTTCGCGTCGAAGGCGAGGTCCTGAGGCGCCATGCGCGGCGCGATTGCGGTATCGAGCGGGTAGGTCTTGAAGGTCTCGGTGGCCGGGTCGAAGCGGCCGATATAGTTGGCCGCCTGCTCGGTGAACCAGACGTCGCCCTGGCGGTCTATCGCTGTCGCCATGATGTTATATTTGCCACCCGGCGGAACCCATTCGGTCACCTGTCCCGTCTTCGGATCAATGCGGGCAAGCTGATTGGTCACCATCTCGCCGACCCAGATATGGCCCTGCGCGTCAACCGCTGGCTGCATCAGCCCGGCGCGCGAGGTGGGCATCGGGATGATCTGGGCGTTCGCGCGTTGCACGATGGCCCCCGATTGTGTGGCGGGCGCCGCCGTGCCACTTGCCTGGCGCTGCGTCGTTGGCGGTGGCGTTGAGGCGGACGGCAATCGGCTAATGACGAGCACCGTCACCAGCAGCGCCAAGAGCACCAGCACGCCAAACCCCGCATCGCGCCGCAGCAGGCGACGCCAGAGCGGTGTCGGCGAGTGAGAGGGCGGTGGCGCATCTGGCGTATGCGACATATCTGGCGATTGTTCAACTGTCTCGGTTGTATCGGGTCTCTCAGCCATAGGGTTTATCGTATCCGTTAGAGCTTGATGCCGTATTCCGCCCATCGTTCGCTGACAAGCGCCTTCATCTCAGGCGACATTTCGATATCATCGGGCCAGGGCCGAGGATGACCTTCCTCCGGGAACTTGGCCGTCGCGTCCAGGCCCATCTTCCAGCCATACTTCTCATAGGGCGACGAATGGTCCAGCGCGTCCACCGGGCCATCTACCAGCAGCGTATCACGCTTCGGGTCAACGTTGTTGCCGACGCGGAAGAGCACCTCGTGCATATTCTGCACGTCCACGTTCTCATCAACGACGATGATGAACTTCGAGAGCATCATCAGCATCATACCCCAGATGCCCGCCATCACCTTCTTCGCCTGGCCGGGATAGCGCTTGCGAATCGAGACGACGACGACGTTATGAAATCCGCCCTCAATCGGCATATTGATATCGACGATCTCCGGCAGGATGACGCGCAGCAGGTGCAGAAAGAAGCGCTCCGTCGCCTTGCCGAGATAGGCGTCCTCCATCGGGGGCTTGCCGACGATGGTGGTCGCATAGATAGGATTACGGCGCGAGGTGACGGCGGTGATATGCATCACCGGATATGGCTCGACGGGCGTGTAGTGGCCGGTATGGTCGCCAAACGGACCCTCCGGGCGTAGTTCGTCGGTATCGACGTAGCCCTCCAGCACGATCTCAGCCTGGGCAGGCACCTTCACATCCACCGTCTTGCACTGGACGACCTCGACGCCCTTGTGCCGCAGGAAGCCCGAAAAGAGCAGTTCATCCACACCGGGAGGCAGCGGCGCGCTGGCGGCGTAGATGCTGGCGGGGTCGGCGCCGATGACGACCGCGACCTCCATCCGTTTCTTCTCGCCGCCCTGGGCTTTGGCGTCGCGGAAGTGGGCCGCGCCGCCCTTGTGGATCTGCCAATGCATGCCGACGGTGCGCTCGTCGTAGACCTGGACGCGGTACATGCCGATGTTGCGCTTGCCGGTCTCGGGATCCTTCGAGTGGCACATGGTCAGCGTCAGATACTGGCCGCCGTCCTGTGGCCAGCACTTCAATATTGGCAGGTTGGCGATGGAGGGCTTGTCAGTGACGACGACCTCCTGGCAGGGCGCGTGGCCGACGGTGTGCGGGCCGATGCGCGCCAGTTGCGCCAGCTCAGGCAGCAGTTTCGCCTTCTCGATGATGCCCTCCGGCGGGCGGTTCTGCACGAGGTCGAGCCACTTCTTGATGCGCGCGCCCAGCTCGTCGAGCGAGTCGACGCCGAGCGCCCACGACATCCGCTCTTCGCTGCCGAAGAGGTTGATGACGACCGGCATGTCGTAGCCGCGCACGTTCTCGAAGAGCAGCGCTGGCCCGCCCGCCTTGACGACGCGGTCGGCGATCTCGGTGATCTCAAGCTCAGCGGAGACAGGCGCGGTGATGCGCTGAAGCTGCCCCTTCTTCTCCAGAAACGCCATGAAGTCGCGCAGATCCTGAAACGCCATGCCGTACCGCTACCTCTCCGCAAACCAGTTCAGGTGAGCGCGCCATACTGCGCTCACGATAGAAATTATGGGGTGCGGCACAGAGTAGCGTCAAGGATGCGGGAGGTGTGCGCGAAAGCGCGACAGTGCGTTGAGTCTATGTGTCCGACTCATCGTCAGTTGTTGCATCATCCATTGCGTCGGGGAGTGGTAATTGCCGCGCCGTTACTCTGCTCTGACGCAGCGTCTTGTAGTTCTCGCCGCTAACGACCGGATGGCCAGTGCGCGCCTCGATGTCACGCCGGGCCGCGCCTCCGACCTCGCCTGCCTCCTGAGTATCGCTCCGCAGCGCATCGAAGCCCTGGCTATCGCGCGTCTGGTGTAGCTCAGCCGCCGTCGCTTCGGCCAGTGTGCTCAACGCTAGCTCGACGCGCGTCATCGAGTCGCGCAGATTCTGTGCGCGCCCGATATGTTTGATCGCCTGATGATCGCGCACGCCCACATCGAAGGTACCACGATGCAGAGTATCGGTGAGTACGGCGAACTGTCGGCCTTCTTCCGCTCCACGCTGCTGCCACTCCTCGGTTAGTTCATCGCGCGTGACGATATTGAGCAACCGCTGCCCAATCCACTCGTCATCGTAACCCAGGCGGCGGTATTCTCGCTGTAAACGATCAACCGCCAGCGCGGGATTCTCCATCTCCCGCAAGCGCTCGGTACCGACGCGGGCAAGCCACTGCTTGAGCGGCTCGGCCTTCGGACTGGGGATAGATTGCACGATACGCAGCAGCGTCTCGGCGTCAGCGGCGTCGGTCAGTCGCTGTTTGCCGTCAGATGCCAGCATTTTCAACTGTTTACAATTTGTAAACAGTTCACCGAAGCCCTCATCCACAAGACGCCGCTTCAAAACGCCCCAATACACGCGCGGATTGGGCGAATCTGTCAGCATTCCAACCACGTCAATCACGCTGAAGAACCAGCGGCCCTCGTGCCAGACATGTCGAATCTGCGCGGTGGCCTCCGCGTCGAAGATGCTCAGTTGCCCGTCGCCTTGCTGTCCATCTGCCATCGAACCGCCCTCCAGACTACTTGCCGCTTGTACGTCTGTTCCAGTATACACTATCTGTACACATGCGTATAGTGGGCAAGCTAAGAAGTTCGAGGGCGAACGATAGCCCTTACTCCCACTTGAAGGTGAGCGCCGCCGCCACCAGCAGCACTACCGCCCACACCGTCAGCAACAGCAGACTGCCGCCGTTGATGCCCGTTGGACTCATCGCCGAGCGGAGCGCGTCGGAGAGCGCGGCGGCAGGCAGAATCTGCGCGATTTGCTGAATAACGACGGGCAGGTGATCGGTGGGCAGCACCACGCCGCCAATCGCCAGGAAGAGAATGAAGAGACCGTTGGCGCCGGCCAGCGTCGCCTCGGCGCGGAGCGTCCCCGCCATCAACATGCCCAGTCCGACGAACGCCGCCGTCCCGATCAGCATCACCAGCAGCGCCAGTGGCAGCGAGCCGGTGGGCCGCCAGCCGAAGAAGATGGTGGCGATCAGCACCAACATCACCGTCTGCGCCGCCTCGATGGCCAGCACCGTCACAATCTTGGCGGCAATCAGCCCCCAGCGTGGCAGTGGAGTGCTGCCCAGACGCTTGAGCGAGCCGTAGTAGCGGTCATAGGCGGTAGCGATGCCCAGGCTGACGAGGCTGGTGGACATGATCGCCGCCGTGAGAATCCCAGGCAGCAGGAAGGCGATCTGCGCGCTCTGTGTACCCGGCGCGATGTGCAGCCACATCGCCAGAAACAGCAGCACCGTCGGAATGATAATGGTGACGAGCAGGCTCTCGCCCCGGCGCAGCGCCATCGTCAACTCGGCGCGCGTCTGCGCCAGAATCGCCTGATTCACCGGGGCCGCGCCCGGTGTCGTCGTGCTCGTTGCTGGCGTGCTCATTCGCGTATCTCCTTCCCCGTCAGCTGGAGGAAGACATCCTCCAGCGAGGCGCGGCCCACCCGTAGCTCGCTCAGCGTCACACCCGCCGCCCGCAGCGCCGTCGTCAACTCGACTAGCAGCGCCGCCGCGTCGCCCGTCTCGATCACGTAGGTACCTGAGGTATCGCTCCGTACCGTCCGCGCGCCCGGCAGCTTGCCTAGCGCTGCCACATCCACCGCGCCCGGAGCGGTGAAGCGCACCTCGGTCGTCGTGGTGGACTGCGCGCGCGTCAGCCCGGCGGGCGTATCGAGCGCCAGCAGCTCGCCGTGATCGATGATCGCGATGCGGTCGGCCAGCCGCTCTGCCTCGTCCATGAAATGGGTCGTCAGCAGCAGCGTCGTGCCGCGGTCGCGCAGCTCGCGCAGCATCTCCCACGTCGCCCGCCGCGCCTGCGGATCCATCCCCGTCGTCGGTTCGTCCAGAAAGATCAGCTCCGGACGGCCCACCAGCGCCAGCGCCAGCGAGAGCCGACGCTTCTGCCCGCCGGATAGCTGGCGGCAGCGCGTTGTGGCGGCCTCGGTCAGTCCGACCACCTGGAGCAGTCGTTCGGGGTCTTCGGGCGTGCTATAGAAGCGGGCGAACAGGTACAGCAGTTCGCGTGTGGTCAGATAGTTGTAGATGCCGTCCTGCTGGAGCATCACGCCAATGCGCGGCTTGAGACGCGCGCCATCGCGGCGGGGATTCAGCCCCAGCACGCGCACCTCGCCGCTATCAGCCGTACGATAGCCTTCGAGGATCTCGACGGTGGTCGTCTTGCCCGCGCCATTCGGCCCCAGTAGCGCGAAAATCTCACCACGCGCGACGGTGAAGCTCAGGTCGCGAACGGCTTTCTTCTCACCGTACGACTTCGAGAGCCGCGCGACGGCGATGGCCGCATCACTCGCGCTGGCTCCTGCCGCCGCTCCCTGGGCATGGGTATCAGCAGTATTCATGCAGTGTGCTTTCCGAAAATCTTTGAGTCCAATGACGCCTGCGCGCGGCTGGACTACGATCCGGTCTGCCGTGGGGCGCACTCGTGGGTATTGTAGCGTATCGCGCGCACGGTGACATGGGGGATGTGACCGATGAGGCCCCAGTACGGACAGCCCGGCGGAGCATCTTTGGGCATCCGGGCCAATGACGCCCGCCAGGCCCGGAGTCTATAGTGCAGAACGATACTATCTTCCACGATAACGTATACCCAGCGAAGCGAGGCGTTATGTCTTCCCAGCCAGCCATTGCCGATAGATCATCCTCAAAATCAGCCGGTGCTCCGCGCGCCGAAGCGCCCTGGTGGGATGGTCTGCCGCTACGTATCGCCGCATTACTGGAGATACCAGATGTGCGAGAGTTAGAGCCAGCCCAACGCAACGGCCTGGATGTGGTCGTGGTCGGTGGCGGCGTGGCGGGGTTGAGCGCGGCGGGCGCGGCGGCGGCAACCGGCGCGCGCGTCTTGCTGCTGGAGGCAGCGCCAAAGCTGGGACTGGGCGCGACGGGCCGGAACGCGGGCATCCTGAGCGCGGGCGTCAATATGGGCATTACCGATACCCCTCCTGATAGCCTCGCCGCCGAGCTGTGGCCCGCTACCTATCAGGAAATGCTGCGCGTCCACGAAGAGGCAACCCGGCCTGATTCCGTGCTTCAGGCCCGCCGCACGCGCTCGTTCAGCCTGGCAACCAGCGCCACCGCCGCCCGCCGCCTCGAACGCGAGGTACGCGCGCGCAACGCGGCTGGGCTACGCGCCGAGATGTGGACGCCGCAACAGGTTGCCGAGGTCACGTATGAACGGCTGGCAACCGATGAGGTGGTCGCCGCGATGTGCCTGCCCGACGAGGGACGGATTCACCCGCTGACGCTGCTGGCGCATCTCGCACAGGTGGCCCGCCAGCGCGGCGCAACGCTGGCCGGGCAGGCAACGGTCTCCGGCATGGAGGTGGAGCGCGGCAAGGGCTGGCGACTGACGCTGGCGAACGGGCCATTTGTGACGGCGCGCGCGCTCATCTGGGCGGTCGGGCCGACGGTTCGCCCGAACGCGCGGCTCTACGCGCTGGCGTTCGCCGCCGATCTCCCCGAAGACTTCCCGGTGTTCTGGGATGCCGCGCCCTATGTCTACTACGATTATCGCCCTGGCGATGGGCGCATGACCGTGAGCGGCGGACGTTACGGCGCGCCAGACGCCACCAGGGAGCGCGACGTCGCCTATCACGCGCGCATGATCGAGGCGACGCGGCGTTGGCTGCCGGAATTCGCAGGGGTTGAACCGCGCTGGGCCTGGGGCGTTGACCTCGATAGCACGGCTGACCTGCTGCCGCACCTGCGCCCGCTGACCAAGAGCGCGCCGGGGCTGGCCATCGAGGGGCTGGGCGCGCTGGGGGTCTTGCCCGGCATGGTGCTGGGCCAGCGTGCCGGAGCCGATCTTGCGCGCAAAGCATGATGCCAATTACACGTGGGCCATTGTCGTTGGCTGGCGCACATACCCCGCAACGGCCGCATGACATCGCCGACTCTCAGCGCTCGGCGTCATTCTCCCGCGACCGAGGCCATTTTGATGTGACATGCTTCTCTACCTGCCTGGCATGCTACACTCTCTGCAAGATCGGACCTTAAGGTCTTGAGGTTTCGTAGGAGAAAGCGCATGCAGCGGGGTCTTCAGCGGCATTATCGTCTCTCGCTTGTCTGGATAGGCATTTTTGCGCTTCTTGGCCTCGTGGCCTGTGCAGACACAGCCCCCCGTTACAGCGTCTTCACCCAACAGCCACGGCAGGGGTCAGGGGCGGCGATTGATCTCCGGTCCGCAGACCAGATCCACCCGCTCTGGGCGTATCAGTCTGCGAGGGGTCTTCCAAACTCCCTCACCAGTGCGGCGGGGATTGTGTATGTCAGTTATCTGAGCAACGGCAGCGCTGTCGGCGCGGCAGGAAACTCTGGGAACATTACCCCACCCCCAACGGTGAGCGGAGGGTCAGTAAGCGTTCTGGACGCGATAGATGCTCACAGCGGGCAGCGGCTCTGGCGGTTTCAAGCGCCTGAACAGCTCGATTTCGGGGCCACGCCACTCCTGGCCAATGAGACCGTCTACGTCGCGCTCACGTACCAGGTCTGCGCCGTGAATGCGCGCAGCGGCGCGGCTCGTTGGTGTGTACAAGACATTGACCGCACGAAGGATGCGGAATATATCGTCGATGGTGAGCTGGCATTTGCGGACGGCTTGCTCTTTGTGGGAGCCTATCACACGCTGATCGCCGTGGATGCGGCCTCGGGGAAGCGGATGTGGAGCGTTCAGACCCCCATGCGCAGTAGCCACATGGTCACGGGCAACGGTCTGGTGTACGTCAGCGCCTCAGACGGCCAGATCTCGGCGTTTGACGCCAGGACCGGTCAGCAGGTTTGGGTCGCCACGCAGGTCCCTGATACTCGCTTTCCCAACACCTTCGCCCCCGTCCCCTATCTAAATGAGGGGACACTCTATGTCCTCTCGGGGCGAACACTCGCCGCCTATCAAGGAAGGCGCGGTGATGTGCTCTGGCACGTCTCTCTCGATGGTGGAGAACAGGGGGGAGAGATTACGCCTCCTTTTCCCGTCTTTGCCACTGTCGGGGGAACACCCTATATGCTCGCACTCGAACTCAACGGCAGCACGCTGATCACGCCGATGGCGACACACCTCATCGCCTACAACCTCCAGACTCACCAGCAGATGTGGAGCAAGCAACTGCCAGGGCAGGGTGGGCTAGCGCTGGCATTGAGCTCGGACGTGGTCTACGTCGCATCGGCGACCATTGATCATCCGTATCCTTCGCCCTCAGACCGGCACTGCTGGCTGACTATGATGGATTTGACTTCCGGCCAGGTGGTGCGCCAGCTTCAGAACAACGATTCGTCCTTTCAAGTGATGCAACTGGTTGGCGCCGATGGCCGCCTCTTGGTTCTGGGCCACCTTCCCGCTTCTATAGACGGATCACGGGTCTTCGCGCTCGGGAGGTAGGACATCACGGGCTACGTATACGCATAAGCGCCTGATGCCACACGACAACGACCGAGACGAAATTGGTAGAACCCCCTCCCGATCAGAGAAGGGGGTTCTGAAGTACTTGGTGAATCTGCCAGTGTCTAACCCTAGTCCCTCTCTCCCTACTAGGGGAAGGGAGAGAGGGTAGGAGCTGCTTATACCGCCGAGCGGTGATGGCGCGCGCGGTTCGCCTGCGTCAGATCGGTGAAGAGACGCAGATAGTTACGCAGGTTGGCCGTCGAGAGGAAGTTCTGGCGCACCACCTCGCGTCCAAGCGCGCCCATCTTCCGCGCCCGCGCCGGATTGCGCATCAGGTCCAGCACGCGCTTGCTGCACTCCTCGATGCTATTCACCAGATAGCCTGTCTCGCCATCCTGGATTTGCAGCGGGATGCCGCCGACGTTGCCGCCGACGACTGGTTTGCCCTTCCACAGCCCCTCGGAGATGGTCAGGCCAAACCCCTCGCGCAGTGACTTCTGCAGCACGACCGTCGCCATACGCTGAATGGCGTTCACCTCGACATTGCCCACGCCGTCGATGTTCGAGAGCAGGTGAATATCGGGGTCGCCGTCGGCGTAGTCTTTCGTGCGCTGGTAATATTCCATCCCCTCGGGATCATCATGCGCCATCGAGCCGACCATCACCAGCTGCACATCCGGGAACTTCTGACGCACCGTGCGATAGACATCAATCACGCCGAGCGGGTCTTTCCACGGGTCGAAGCGCGAGACCTGCACCAGCATGGGCCGCTCAGGGTCCATACCATAGAGGCTGACGATGCGCGCGGCATCCTCATCGCTCATCGGCGCGTTCTTTGGGCTGAGCGGATCGATGGCCGGAGGCACTATCGCTACCTTGCCGATCCGCAGGTCCTTCTTTACGTACTCCGGCATCGTGAAGATGGCCGCGTCGTAGGCCTGCACATAGGGGCGCAGAAAACTCCAGTAGGTCTCGTTGGCGGCGGTGAGATCGATATGGCAGCGCCAGATCCATTTGCCACCATCACCCGCGCGGAGCATCCGCAACGGCGCGGGCTGCGGATCATGAACAATGATAAAGTCGTAGTCGTTCTCGAAATAGACAGCATTTTCAACGTTGGAATGAAGATAGGCCGCCTTCATCGCGGGCGTTAGCTCCAGTTCCATCCCTTGTAGGGCGTTGTGCATGCTCTTGGTGACGGCGAAAAACTCATCGGTGCCAGAGATAATCTTCCAATGGGCGTCCAGTCCGGCGCTGCGCATGAGCGGGATCAGTGTGTGCAGCATCTCCGCGACACCGCCGCCATATGCTGTAGACGAAATGTGCAGGACGCGCGCGCCCTGAAACGGATCGGCCATCCCGCGCAGTTCGGCGATGATATCTTCGCCGACGACCGGTTCATAGTCTGCCAGTGATTTTTCGACGAGTACAACGTCTTGCATGCCTGGGTTACGCATCTCCTGCATGCGGGTTTAGCTCCTTGACCATGTGTGAAAAACGTCCCGATAGCCCCACTTGCCTCGGGAAAATAATGCCTGCGTGTAGGTACATGTACCGTTACTCAGTGCGCCGCGCACAGACCAACAACATAGTAGAGAATAAAACACCTTCGGCCGTCGTGTACCGCAAATCCTTCGCCACACCCGTGCCACACATCACATAACCACGCCCGTCCGCAGGGCCGCACGGCTGATGTAATGCCACGCGGAGCAGGTGGATAGGGTGAGCGTATCACCTTTCACGACCGTTGAGGATAAGAAATAGGTACTGCTATGACAAATTGGTCTATACGTTAACAATACGCGTTATCCGCGTTGCGGTTGGGGCGAGAGACCAGATATCTTCAACTCGTTATGGGAAGGCGCCCGCAGCGGACGACCAGATTTTCCTCGACCTCGACAACCTCGCGCACCAGAAGCTCGCGGCCAATGCGGCGCAGTTGGTCATCGAGGTAGGGCGAGCGCCAGAGATTGATTGTGGCCTCCCCCTCTGGCGAGAGCAGGCGCGCCACATCGCGCAGAAAACGCACTCCAAGCACGCCATGCGCCATCTTGCCTGCGGTATAAAGGTCCACACAGATAGCGTTGTAGGTCTCGCGGCAGCGGCGCACGTAGTCGAAGGCGTCCGCGACGACGATCCGCACATGCTCGTGGGCATCCAGCCCGAACTGCTGGCGCGCCAGCCAGACCACCGCCGGATCGAACTCCACGCCGGTGATCGGCAGCGGGCCGAAGCGCTGCGTCATCAGATGAGCGATGGTGCCGCCGCCAAGCCCCAGAATCAGCGCGTTCGTGGGCTGATTCTGGGGCAGCAGGGCATCCCAGATATCCGCCTGATAGGTCTCATCAACACCGACCGATTGAATTACTCCGCCAACACGCAGCACCAGACGCCCCTGCTCGACCACCGCAATCGGCGTCTGCCGCGCACCTCGAATCGCCTGCCCCATTGTCTCCGCCAGCGCCTCTCACCCAGATCGTCCAACATCGCGGTATGCTGGACCATCGCATCCCCATCGAAGCAGGCGCGCAGCACTCCAGTTCATGAGTATACAGCAGAACCGTCGCGCGCGCTATACTGCATTGGACTGACTTCTTTCGATGTGACGACCTTCACAGAACAGTGGGCTATTTCATGACGCAGACCGCGCATAATGACGAGGCGCTTCTACAACTGACGCTCCAGCCGGGGCGCGACTATACCCTGCTGCACGGGCATCCGTGGCTCTTTTCGGGGGCTTTCCGTGCGCTGCCCGCCGATGCGCCCGCTGGCATCGTCGCCGATGTGCTGAACGCCGCGGGCGAGTGGGTGGCGCGGGGACACCTCAACGCGCGTAACAGCCTGGCGTTCCGCGTCCTCACCCGCATGCCTGACGAGACAATCGACGCGGACTTCTATCGACGCCGCATCGAACGCGCGGCTGGTCTGCGCCGCCTGCTGCCCGCCGATGTCACCGGCTACCGACTCGTCAACGCCGAGGCCGACGGGCTGCCGGGCCTGATCGTGGACCGCTACGACCGTTGGCTGGTGGCGCAGTTCTCCACGGCGGGGGTCGAGCGCCAGCGCGAGATGATTCTCGACGCGCTAGAGAGTGCGCTCGCTCCGGCGGGCATCCTCGTCCGCGACGATATTCGTGTGCGCGAGCGTGAGGGGCTGCCGATGGGCGGCGCTACCGTCGCGCGTGGTAGCGTGCCGGTAGAGATCGAGATCAGCGAGGGCGCCGTGCGCTACCTGATCGATCCACACGGCGGCCAGAAGACCGGCTTCTTCCTCGATCAGCGCGAGAAACGCCAGCGGACACATCACCTCGCCCCGCATCTGGCATCCCTGCTCAACCTCTACGCCTACAGCGGCGGCTTTGCGCTGGCGGCGCTGGCAGGCAACCCGGCCATCCGCACGGCCAATGTCGATTCCTCGGGTCCGGCGCTGGCTCTCGCCCGGCGCAACTACGCGCTCAACGGCCACGATCCCGAGGCGCACAGCTTCGAGGAGCGCGATGTCACCCGCTACCTCCAGGCGGCGGGCGACACCGGCCAGCGCTTCGATCTGGTGGTGGTTGATCCGCCCGCCTTCGCCCGCAGCCACGCCAAAAAGGAGCGTGCGCTGCATGCCTACGAGCAGCTGAACGCGCTGGCGGCGCGCGTCGTCGCGGAGGATGGGCTGCTGCTGACCTGTTCGTGCTCAGGCGCGGTGAATGCCGCCGAGTTCGAGAACGCTGTGCGCGCGGGACTGATGCGGGCCGGACGGAGCGCACAGCTGATCGAGGTCTTTGGGCCGGCGCTCGACCATCCGACGCTGCCCGGCTTCCCTGAGGACCGCTACCTGAAGGCGCTGCTGCTACGGCTGGGCTAACGACCGCAACCTCGGCAAGAACGCGGGCGTACATAACGTAGCAACAAACGTCACGTCAACGGGTCCCGGCCAAGCGCGGGTATATCTCGCCACAAGCGAGCAGAGTGTGGTAGGGATTAGCCGCGGCATTCATGCCGCGAAGGTGGCCCATTACCCATCTCGCCCTAAAGGCTGGCACTGTCGCCTCGATAGAGTCGTCACACTAGAGCAATAGACTCAGGAGCTTCTGAACATGCGCCTCATTCTCTATCTCGGTAAGGGAGGCGTCGGCAAAACGACGCTCGCCGCCGCAACCGCCGCCCGCGCCGCGCAGCTTGGCAAGCGCACGCTCGTCGTCAGCACCGACCTCGCCCACAGCCTGGCCGACGCGCTGGACCGTCCGCTGACCGCCGAGCCGATGCAGATCGCCGATTCGCTCTGGGCGCAGGAAATCAACGTCCTCGACGAGATGCGCTCGCACTGGGGGCGCGTGCAGAACTACATCACGACCGTGCTGAAGAAGCAGGGCATCAGCGATGTCGCGGCGGAAGAGATGGCGCTCATCCCCGGCATGGATGAGATCGTGGCGCTGCTCAATATCTATCGCCAGGCGCGCGACAGCAGCTATGACGTGGTGGTGATCGACGCCGCTCCGACGGGCGAGACGGTTCGGCTGCTGAGCATGCCCGAGACGTTCCTCTGGTACGTCAACCAGGCGAACGGCTGGAAGGGCATCGCGCTCAACGCCGCCAAGCCGCTGCTGAAGACATTTCTGCCGGGCGTCAATGTGCTCGACTCGCTGGCGAAGCTCAACGAGCAGGTGGCGGCGCTGCGTAAGGTGCTGACCAACCCCGATATCAGCTCCTATCGGCTGGTGGTCAACCCTGAGAAGATGGTCATCAAGGAGGCCCTGCGCGCCGAAACGTATCTCGCGCTCTACGACTATCCCATCGACGGCGTGATCTGCAACCGCGTCCTGCCACCGCCACCGCCCGGCGGCTATCAGGATGAGCTACTCCGCGAGATGGCCGCCCAGCAGCGCCGCTACTATGAGCAGATCCACACAACCTTCACGCCGCTGCCAGTATGGGACGCGCCCTATCGCTCGCAGGAGATTCTCGGCGCGGAGGCGCTGGCGGCGCTCGGCGTGGAAATCTGGGGCGATGAGGACCCCACGCAGGTCTTCTTCCGTGGCAGCCCACAGGAGATGATCAAGCGCGGCGACAGCTATCTGCTGCGGCTACCGCTGCCCCATGTCGAGCTGTCGAAGGTGGTGATGACGAAGAAGGGCGACGAGTTGATCGTCGAGGTGGGCAACTTCAAGCGCGATATCGCCCTGCCCGCGGTCCTCGTGCCGATGGAGGCGACCGTCGCCCGCATGACCGATGGCGCCCTGGAGGTCACCTTCACCGCGCCCACCAGCAGCGCCAAAGTGTAATTCATGGGCCGCTCTCTGGCTCCCCTCCCCGCGCCGGGGAGGGGCCGGGGGAAAGAGCGTACCCCTACTGGTCGAGCGTGGCGTTGACCGTGACCTCGACATTGTTGCGCAGCGCGTTCGAGACGGGGCAGCCCTGCTCCGCCGTCGCCGCGGCCGCTGCGAATCCCGCCTGATCGAGGCCGGGTACCTTGCCATGGACATCGAGGCGCATGGTGGTGATCTTCATCCTGCCGTCCACGCGGTCCAGCGCGCAGGTCGCTGTCACGTTCAGCTGCTCCGGTGGCGTGCCAGCGGTGTTGAGCGTGTTCGAGAAAGCCATCGCATAGCATGCCGCGTGCGCCGACGCGATCAACTCCTCGGGACTCGTCCGCCCGTTGGGGTCTTCAGTGCGCGACGCCCACGTGACAGGTAGCGTGCCAAAAGCGCCACTTCCCGGAGTCACCGTCCCACTTCCCTGCGTCAGGTTGCCTTGCCAGACCACTTCCGCCTTGCGTTCCGCGACTGCCATGGTTCTTGTTCCTTTCACTTCGCTACTAATCGCTACAGAGTTTGCTAGGCGTGTGACGTATAGAGCGTATCCGTCCGCGCCGCCAGAATGAAATCGTTGCGGTGCAGCCCGCCGATGGAATGCGTCCACCAGGAGACGGCGACCTTTCCCCACTCCGTCAGCAACGCCGGATGATGGCCTTCCTGCTCGGCCAGCGCGCCGACGCGATTGGTAAAGTCCAGGGCGCTGGCAAAGTCGGGGAAGGTAAAGACGCGCATGAGGCGGGGAATGCCACCCTGTTCGACGATGCGCCATTCGGGAATCTGCTTCAGGTATTCCCGGCTCTCCTCCTCGGATACCGTTGGTTCGCCGGGCTGACAGGCCACACACGTCATCTGCGCCAGTGGCTCCATCTTGCGCCTCCTTCTTCAAAGGCAACATAGCTTCCAGTGCAGAACGTAGCACAGAGCGGGCCGGAAAGCGATGGTGGCGCGTGGCGGTGTGGGGAGAGACTCTAGCGGAGAATGTATGGGGCAGGGGCAATTTGCCGCGGCTTTCATGCCGCGAAGCCGCTCCAGCACCTGTTCGGGGTTCATGTTAAAAGGTCATAACGCAACGGCGTATAGATTGCATCTCGGCACGAAGGCCCGGCGCGTCTGCCCAGCCCGCGCGGACAGGCTTTGCAGCGTAGCCCGTAGGCGCGGCTTCAGCCGCCATCCAGTCGCGGAAAATACGAGAGGGGCGGTGAGTTACCGCCCCATCAGGTATGATGCGGAGAAGCAGCCTCCACATACGAGCGAAGAGAAACAGCCTCTTCGTGAGAGCGCCGCCAAGCAGAAATCAGCCTGCTCATCCGGCGTTGCGCGGCAGAAATCAGCCTGCTCGCGTGTCCACCGACGCCGAAAAATCAGCTCGTCGCCAGTGGGAGCGATCTGACTCCGACTAACCCTCTTCATCAGATCGGTGATGGTGAGAGTATACCCGCATCGTTGCCAGAAGTCCAATATATGTTTGTGAGGTTATCCATAAATTATAGTTAATACTTGCAGCGCTCAGCAAGCGGGCTGCTATGTTGTCATTGCGCCGCCGCTGTGATATGCTGAACCGGCATTTCCGCCATGTTATGCGCTTCGTCACTGGCCCGAAAACCCGTACGATCCGGCGCTCCCGGAATCCGGCAATCCAGCGTATCGAATCATCTCGTGGGATATCGTCTGGTTCAGGCGCGCGGAGACGCAGCGAGAGAAGATAGTTAAGCATGCCATCTCGATCATCCCAGCCACCCAAAACATCCACCAGTTCCCAGCCAGACGACGCCTCAGAAGCGTCGGGGCGCGCGCAGGCTCGCCCAGGCGACGCCTTGACCGACATCGACATCGCGCGTCTCTATCAGGACGCCCTCGCGGGCGCGCTCAAACTTGTCGGCGCCGACGGTGGCGAACTGGCGATGCTCGATCCCACGCGCCGGGTGATGGTCGTGCGCGCGCGCCTGCGGGGCGAGCCAGGCGCGTCGGGCAGTGGCTCGGCGTTCGGCGCCCCGGCGCGTTCATCGCAGCCGCTCAACTTCAGTAGCGCCCGCTACGATCCATCACGCGCGCCCGCGCCCCAGCCAGCCGCCGACAATCCTGAGGTGGGCGAGCAGCCGACCGTGTTGCTTGCGGCGATACCCACCGCGCGCGTCTATCGCAAGAGCGAGGGGTTAGTCGGCGCTGTCTGGCAGCGGGGCGAGGTCATCGCGTTACGTGGCGAGGAGTTCCGCGTGCTTGCCCATGGCACGGGCGCTCCCGGCGCTGAGGCGCACTGGCATGCAGGGGTACCCATCTATCGTCCCGGCGCGCTCGACATCATTCCCCCTATTGGCGACAACGACGACATCATCGGCGTGCTTACCGTCTATTCGGATGGGTCACACGGCTTCAGCGGGCGTGAAATCGAGGCGCTCCGTCTGCACGCCGACCGCGTGAGCCGTCACCTGCGCATCGCCGAGCTGGCGCGCCAGGGCCAGAGCCAGAGCGAACTGCTCGAGGTCCTCTGGAGCGACACGCAAGACCTGCCTGCGCTCTATCAGCGGATTCGCGATCTCGTGCGCCACCTGATCGACGCGCCTTCCTTCGGGCTGATCCTCTACAACGCCCAGAAGCAGGAGGCGACACTCGAGGTCGCCGAGCGTGATGGAACGCCGATTGCCCCACCTGCCCGTCACGCCACAACCCTGCCCGCCTGGTGGCATGCGGTAGGCAGCGGGCAGGTCGTGCGCAGCATCAGCGCCGAGGAGCGCGCCGCCCATCCTGAATTCAGCCAGTTGGGCTGGGGTGATGACTCGCCAGTGGCCTCGCTGTTGGCGGCGCCGCTCATCAGCGGCCAGACGTTTCTGGGAGCGCTGGTGGTCGCCAGCCCACAGGCGGAGGCATACACCCCTGAGCAGGCGCAACTGTTCGAGTCCATCGCGCGCGCGGCCGCGGTCGTGCTGGAGAACGCGCGGCTGGCCTTTGAGACGCGCGATACCGCCGCCCGCAATCTGGCGAAGGCCTACCAGATGGCCGCTCTCAACAATGCGGCCCTGACCATCAATGCATCCCTCGAACTCGGGACGACCGTGCAGGCGCTAGCTGATCAGGCGTCACACCTGGCGACCGCCGAAATCTGCTCGGTCTTCCTGCTCAATGAGGCGCGCACCCATCTGGTGATGAACGCCACCAGTCGCCCGCGTGATCCACAGGCGCCACCGCTGAGACTCACCCAGGTGCCGCTGAGTTGGCACGATGTGGGCCAGATTCTCAAGAGCGGGCAGTTTACTGTCATGGATCGCCTTGACGAAGATTGGGAAGACGGCAGCATTATCGGGGGGCTGCTGAAGGAGAATCAGGTCTATAGCGGCCTCCTCGTACCAATCGCGCATCGCGCCGCCGACAGCAGGCAGCCGGGAACCTCAGGCGCGTTCAGCAACGAGGGGCCGCAGGAGAGCGATGAGCTGCTTGGCGCCCTCTTCGTCTTTACGCCCGGACAGCGCCACCACTTCTGGCCGACGGAGATCGGGCTGCTCCAGGGACTGGCCAGCCAGGCGGGCGCGGCCATTAGTAATGCCCGGCTCTATCAAGCTATCAAAGACGCGAAGGAACGGCTGGAAGAGGTGGACAAGCTCAAGAATGACTTCATCCTCACCATCTCGCATGAGTTCCGCACCCCGCTCACGACGATCAATGGCTACATCAGCCTGATTACGCGCCATGGCGAGAAGCTGGAGCCGGAGAAGTTGAACCAGTTTGGCGGTGAGATTCAGCTTGCCACCGATAAATTGGCGGGGATGATCGGCATGCTGGCGGATGCGAGCATGCTGGAGGAGCGCGAGCTGGATGTGCATATCGAGCCGGTGAGCCTGCGGGCGATGGCGGAGCGGGCCGTCGCGGGGCTGACCGAAGACCTCAAGGGGCGCATCTCGCTCGATATTTCCGGGGATATGTGGGTGCTGGCGGATGCCGAGCGGCTGCCAATGGTCATCTCGAATCTGCTGACGAACGCCGGCAAGTATGCGCCTGGCTCGCCCTATCGCCTGGCGGTGCGGCGCGAGCAGCGCGAGCGCTTGCAGCAGAAGGGCAGGCTGGCCGGCAGGAAGGAAGTGGATGGCAAAGACGCCCGCAACAACAAGACCGTTGCGCGCACCGCCCGCGCCCACGAACACTGGCTGGTGGCGCATGTAATCGATTCTGGCCCAGGAGTCGCCAACGAGGAGCTAGACCGTATCTTCGACCGATTCGTGCGTACCCCTCAGTCACTCACCACCCCCGTGCGTGGGACCGGCCTGGGGCTATGGATTTGCCGCGAGTATATCGAAGCGATGGGCGGCAATATCTGGGTTGAGAGCACCGTCGGGCGCGGCTCGGATTTCCAGTTCTGCCTGCCCGAGACCGAGCCTCCACAGACGCCGTGATGGTTGCCTGACGCGTTATACTGAGTCAGGGCGCTGAAACGCGGGCAGGTAGTTTCGTCGCTGTTTCCGCGCGGGAGAGATGCGCAAATAAATCGCACAACAAGCACATATGCGGCACATGAGCAAGAGAAAGAGGATGACGCATGCCACACGCGCCAACAGTATTGATCGTGGACGACGACCCAGCGATCCGCAAGATGCTGGTGGAGGTGCTCTCGCTAGAAGGCTACCCGACAGAGACGGCGGTCAACGGGCGCGAGGCGCTGGACCTGCTGCCACGCGGCGGCGAGCGGGTGGTGCTGCTTGACCTGCTGATGCCGGTGCTGGATGGCCGGGGTATGATGGCCGAGCTTCAGGCCAATCCCGCCGAGCGTGGCCGTCATAAAGTGATTCTGGTGTCGGCGATCAGCAATCTGGAAGGCGCGCGTGATCTCGACCCGGATGGGGTGCTGCCCAAGCCATTCACCGTAGAGCAACTGCTAAACGTGCTGGAGACCGCGACGGCATAGTAGAGAGGCTGGCGGCTGAAGCGGCGCCCAGGGGCCTCCGCTGCGCTACAGCCGCAAAGCTCGCCTGCGCGGGCTAGTCAGACGTGCGGTCTGTTTCTGGTCCCCTCTCCCTTTTAGGGGAGAGGGTTAGGGGGAGAGGGTCTGACGCTAGTCGGCGTCGACGATCATCGGATTGCGGATAATCGGCGCCTTACCAGTCCGCGAGCTGACCGATGGCGCGCCGCCGCCGCCGAAGCCACCCGCGCGTGGCGCCTGAGGCTGTTCGCCAGACTCGACGAGAATCATGCCCTGGCGCAGCATATCGAGGTCGTGCAGGAAGCACGCGACCGCGCTGGCCGCCGAGCCTTTCGACTGCGAGTTTTCGTACCGGCGCGCGGTGTTATCAGGCGCGTTTGGTCCAACGGCGTTGAAGGAGTCGCCATAAATCTGTTCCCAGCCGTTCCAGCGTCCGCGCAGTGGCTTCCACCCGAGCTGGCTGTCGCTGACCGCGCGCCACTTCTCCTCGGTGAAAGCCATCCAGTCTTCCATCAGGCGTGAGTAGGTGGCCAGCATATCGCGCAGCTCCTCGGAGCGCTCATCCAGTCGCATGCTTGGCACGCCACCGCCACGGCCATAGTCATCATAGTCGTCATAATTGTCCTGCCTATAGCCGGGGCCAAGCGCTCCCTGGCCGTAGCCCGGGGCGTATCCTCCCGCCAGGCCCATGCCGCCATAGGCAAGCTGGCCCTCGTGCAGCGAGCCATCCTCTGCGGTAAACATATCCGGGCGCAGGCCGCCGATGATGATCTCCTCGGTACCCATCGCGTCCAGCAGACGCCAGGCCAGCCGGGGATGGCGCATGGCCCAGAGTCCCTTGCGGAAAAGGTAGACGAACGAGAAGGCGAAATTTACTAGCAGCCAGATGGCGCCTTTGACCGCGATCCAGTTCAGCAGGCCAAACAGCGCCCATTCAGTCGGCGTGGCGTTTGAGCTGCCTTTCTCGATCACCGTCAGGATGATGGCGACGAGCAAGCTTGGGTCACGAATGGGATTAATCAGACCAAAAAGACGGGAGCCAAATCCTCGCTTCCGCTCGCCCTTCGCCATTGCGTTCCCCCTCTGCTCTCACGCGCTATTCTGTGCCAAGCCGATACCGTCGCTCACAATGTCGCGTGTTATCGGCCACTCTCACGTCTATCGAGACAAGCCGCCGTTGCCGTGTGGAATGTGGATGGCTGAGGCGACCGTGTGTATCTGTGTATCCTGGCAAACTCACTATCACCGGGTTCTCACAGCGAGCCATGGCGCCAGCGCAAAGCATCAGGCCAGCACGATGTGAAATACCCAGAAACTATTGTCACACAGCAGTATGAAACCAGCAACGGCACTAGGCCATTGATACCGTTCTCCAAAACTGACCGTTGTATACCACGAGGGGCTACAGCGTGTTTGGTTCCTGCTTCACCGAGGGCAGTTCCACCAGAGCCTCACGGCTTTGGTCAGCGCTTCCCTCTCCACAAGCGTTTCGACTGTCCGAGGAACTCCCGGCCAGTTTGCTCAAATTGCGAGCCGCGTTCAGGTCACGATCAATGACTAAGCCACAGGCAATCTGTAGGTTGCGGCAGTGGAATGTCCGATCTGAAAGCCGCAGATTCTCGTCCACCCACCCGCAGGCGGAACAGGTTTTGCTGGATGGTTCCCAGCGATCCGCCAGGACGATCCGACAGCCATACCACGCGGCTTTATAGGCGAGCTGCCGCCGGAACTCACCGAACCCCACATCGCTGATGGCTTGCGCGAGCCGGTGATTCTTGAGCATGCCCGACACATACAGGTCTTCAATGACGATGACTGACTTGGTTTTCGCCAGCGTCGTCGTGACCTGATGCAGCGTATTGACCCGTTGGTTGGCGATCTTACGATGGAGACGCCCCAGACGCCGCGCAGCCTTCTTGCGGTTCTTGGAGCCTTTGCGCTTCCGCGAGACGGCGCGTTGAACGCGCTTGAGCGTCTTGAGGCGGCGCTTCAAGTGGCGCGGGTTGGGAATGACCGTGCCATCCGAGAAGGTGGCGAGCGCCTTCACACCTAGATCCACCCCTACGACTGGCCCTGTGTTCTCTGGCGTCGCTTGTTCCCGCTCCACCAAGATCGAGACGTACCAGTGTCCTGCGTGCTCTCTCACGGTAGCTGAGAGGATTTTGGCATCGCTCGGCAGGTAGTCGCGCTCTTTGAGCCTGAGTCGGCCCAATCGCGGCAACTGAATAGCATCGGGAAAGACGACTATGCTTCCATAGAGGCGGAAGCTGCCTAGCCCACGCTTCCTCGTCTTATGTTTGGGATAACCGACCTTGCCGGTTAGCTTCCCCGCGTGCTTCAGCGCGCAGCGACGGAAGAACTGGGTGAACGCGATATCCAAGTTTCTGAGCGCCTCTTGTGGCGCACATTTGGACACCTCATACATCCACGGCGCCTGGGTCTGTTTGAGCGCGTTCAGTTCGCGGTGCAGGTCGATAGCGGAGGGGCTTCTGCCCGTGGCCCTGTAGGTGTCCTGCTTGCGTTGCAAGCCCCAATTGTACGCCCAGCGCGCTGCACCCGCATGCTTGCGGCAGGCGGTGATCTGCTGATCGTTGAGAGCAAGCTCGGTTTTGTGGGCTCGCTGGACGATGCCTATACCGTATCCGTCTGCTGCATCCTAGGCGGTTTTGTAGGTAGCGCCGACCTGTTTGGCGTAGTCGTTCAATTTCATGCCGATAGAGTACCTCATAATTTCCTAAAACACCATAAAGAAGGCTTGCTACGCCTACCCCACGTACAATACTCCCGAAGCGAGCGAATTGCTCTTGCGAATATCGCGCGCTCAGCGGGGCGCGGCGCCATCGAGAAAGAAGCGCGCCACCTGGATCGCCACCTGGCGATGCTCGTCGGGAGTGCGCGCGCTGTGGCCGCCCTGCGCGGTGAAGGCGTCGAGCAACCCGAACCAGGCGCGCACGAGGAAATCGGCGTTACCTTCAGCGATCTCGCCCAGGCGCATTCCGTCGCGCATCAGTTCGGCGATGGGCGCCAACATCTCGCGCTCATACGCCTCGCGCACGCGCCGCCCGTGGGACTCACCCAGCAGTTCGGTGGCGTCGCGCAGCATCGGCTCCATCGTCGCGTCAGCGTACTGGAAGTAGCCCGCGGCTAGGTCTTCCAAGCGTTGCCGCGCGGTGGCGTCCGCCTCTGTCACCAAGCGGATGTAGCCGCCAACCTCACGTATAAGATCGCAGAGCACATCGGCATAGAGACCTTCTTTGTCGCCGAAGTGGTAGTAGAGCGTTGGCTTGGTGACACCCGCCGCGTGGGCGACCTCGCCAACGGCCACATCGGCGAAACCACGTTGCATGAAGAGACGGCGCGCCGCTTTCAAAATCAGCGTGCGCGTCCGCACCTCGGCGACAGGCGCATCATTGGTGGGACGTCCGGGGCGACGGCGCGTAGTGCTGGCCGTATCGCCAACCCCAGACGGGGGCGTCTCATTCTTTTCTAGCATGGTACCCTGACGTCATGCCAGGAGCGGGCATGCGCGCGGTCAACTCACCGGAAACGGCTTGGCGCCTCTTCCACATAGAATAGTATACAATTAGCTCAGGCGGCATGCTGTTGAGCGCAAGATTTGGAGGCATGGGCGTGGAGCCGATCAATATCGCTGAGTATGAAGAATTGGCCGCTGAACGGCTCGCGCCGGTCGTCTGGGACTATTACCGTAGCGGCAGTGACGACGAGCGGACGCTCCATGCCAACCGCGACGCGTTCGAGCGGATTAAGCTGCGTCCGCGGGTGCTGGTGGACGTGAGCCGGATCGCGCTTGAGACCACCGTGCTGGGCATCGAGCTGCCTACCCCGTTGCTGATCGCGCCGACGGCCTATCACGGGCTGGCGCATGCCGCGGGTGAGTGTGAGACGGCGCGCGGGGCAAGCGCGGCTGGTTCGCTGATGGTCGCCAGCACGATGTCGAATCGCTCGCTGGAGGAGGTTGCCGAAGCGGCGACCTGCCCACTCTGGTTCCAGCTGTACGTCTATCGCGACCGCCAGGTGACGGAGGATCTCGTGCGTCGGGCGGAGGCCGCGGGCTATCGTGCGCTCGTGCTGACGGTGGATACCGCGCGGCTTGGTCGGCGCGAACGCGATATCCGCAACGGGTTTGGCCTACCGCCGCACCTGCACATGGGCAATTTCGAGGGCGCCGCCCGCGAACAACCGGGCCAGGAGCCGGGACTCTCCGGCCTCGCGGTCTACGCGAATGCGCTGCTGGATAGCTCGCTCACCTGGGAAGCGCTCGACTGGCTGCGCTCGATCACAACGCTGCCCATCGTCGTCAAGGGCATCCTGACGGCGGAGGACGCCAGGCTGGCGGTGGAGCACGGCGCGCGAGGAATCATCGTCTCGAATCACGGCGGCCGCCAGCTTGAGAGCGGGATGGCGACCATCGAGGCGCTCCCTGAAGTGGTCGCGGCGGCGCATGGTGGCGCGGAAGTCTATCTGGATGGCGGCATCCGCCGGGGAACGGATGCCCTCAAGGCGCTCTCGCTCGGCGCGCGGGCGGTGTTGCTGGGCCGTCCGATCCTCTGGGGGCTGGCGGTCAGCGGGGAGCAGGGCGTCGCAAGCGTCCTGGCGTTGCTCAACGCCGAACTGGAAATGGCGATGGCGCTCATGGGCAGCCCCTCGCTGTCAACGCTCGGTCCGGAGCTCGTGCGTCTGCCAGTCTAGCTGATCCTGTAACCTCAACTTTCGGCCTGCGCATTCGTAGCATCCATAGCGCACGCGCATCCCTCTGCCCAAACAGGCGTTGGGACATTGCGCCATATACACCGCATGGTACACTGCTGAGAGAACACCGTGGAGCCTGTGTATGGTCTTGCGACGTGTCAATCGGTGCGCAGGAGGAGATGACCCATGCCATTTTCGTCGGGCGACCCCCTTACCGACCCGCTGAGTCCGGTTGCGCTGACGACGCTGCTCACCGCGCTGGGACTCAGTTCCACCGCTGGGCTGCGCGCCTATCTGCCGTTGCTGATTCTTGGTATCGCCAGCGACATTCGCGGCCCAGATGGTGTGGCGCTGCTGCCAGTTCAGGACCAGTTCCATGTCCTGGGCAATCCGCTTGTGCTTGGGGTGCTGGCGATCCTGGTCGTACTGGAGTTCCTGGCAGATAAAATACCGGGCGTGGACCATATCAGCGATATTGTGCATACGATCATTCGTCCCGCTGCGGGTGCGTTGATTATGGCGGGCAGCGCCAATACGCTGAGCGACGAGAGCAAAATCGTCGCGGCGGTTGTGGGCGCGCTGGTGGCGCTGGCGACCCACTTCATGAAGGCTGGTACGCGCGCCGCGGTTACATCGACCACCGCTGGCGTGGGCAATCCTTTTGCCAGCTTACTCGAAGATATTCTGGTGGTCGGCGTTATTCTGTTGCTGGTGCTGGCGCCGATTGTTGGGTTCATCGCGCTGGTATTGCTGCTGATCCTCTTCTTCAAGGCGGCGAAAGCAATGTTCCGGGGCGTCCGGCGGATCTTCGGTGGTGGCAAGCCCAGGCCAGCGGGAGCCTTCAACGCGCCCAATGCGTTTTCCGACACAACGGCGGCGTATTCGCCGTTATCAGATGACTCGCTTGCGCCCATGGGAACGACCTACGGCGCATCTGGCGCGCCGCCAACGCTGCCGACCGTCTCCGGCGGATACGCGGTCAACGCGCCCTATCCTCCTGACGCCGACACGATTCAGCGGCCAAACTAGCGCGTACCATGCGAGAAAGCTCGCCCGATTCTGAATCTACATCCGCCGCCCACCGCCGCTCCCGGTTGTGGGCGGTTGGCGTTGTGTTGGTCGTGCTGACGATCATTGGCTCGGCGGTCATCGCGCATGCGCTGGTGGAGCGAGCGCGTCAGGCGCAGGCGGTGGTCGCCGCGCCAATCCTGCCAGCGCTCCCAGTCGTGGCGGTTGCCCACCCCGAGGCGGGCGCGCTCTTCACGACGTACGACGCTTCAACCGGCAACCTCGCGACACTCGCCAGCCAGCGCGAGCCGTTCTGCCCACCAGTCGGCGCGTGCCAGCCAGTTCGCCCGGATGCCTTTGTTCTGCTGAATGGCGCGAACGGCCAGCAGGTAGCACGCACACCGCTGGCTGGAGACGCCTCCGCCGCTGCCGATGCGCTATTGCTGCTGGATGACCCGGCGCGCCAGCGAGCCTACGCCGTTTCGTCCGGAACACTCACGAGCTTCTCGACCGTAAATAGCGCGCTGGTTGGCAATATGGCGCTACCGCACAGTGTCCCCTGGACTGGCGGCGCACTCGATGCCGCGACTGGCCATCTCTATCTCATTGGCGGCGGGCAGGTAGTGACGATTGACGTGGCGACCGGAAGGATGCTGGCCACAGCCGCGCTGCCGGCTACCAGCGGCATGCCGGCTCCCGATGGGCCGGTCTTCGATGCGGCGCGGCGACTGCTCTACGTTGCTATACGTCCCAAACTGGCTAGCGATGCCCCTCAATTGCTGGCGCTGGATGCCTCGACGCTCCGGCAGGTCAGCGCGCTGACGTTGCCAGTTGGCGCGCGCCTGGGGCCGTTGGACGCGGCGACAGGATCGCTCGACATCTTCGGCGGCGATGGCCGTGGCTGGCAGCTTCACGCGGAATCGGCGAACGCCCCAACGCTCGCACACGCGCCAATGCTCGATGGCGCGCTGGCGGTGGGGACGAATCCTGCCCTGCGGCGCCTCTATATCGCTGGCTTCACGCAGACATTCTCGCTCGATACGCGCAACGGACGAAGCCTGGCGGGGCTGCCGCTGATGGCACGCTGGCCGACGTATGTCACGCTGCCGGTCGATCAGGCGCGCGGGCGGCTCTACCTGCCCTCCGATCATGGCGCGATTGTCATCATACGGGATGGCGCGGGGCAGACAGGCAACACAGGCATGACCGCGCCCTCGGCGGCGATTCTGGCGCGGGCGGCGCTGGCGAAGCTGCTGCCCGATACGAATCAGGATCCGCCGTTCGTCGCGCCTGACACGTTCCCGCTTGCCGCTGGCGCACCCGCGCATCCTGAGACGCGCGCGCTGGACTACTGGATTCACTTTGCCGACCGTGGCTGGCAGGGGCCGTATCCCGGAACGGCCAGCGTCGCCGTCACATCGGATGGCGCGCGGCCCGGCGGCTACATCGTCACCTTCACGATCACCTGGCGGCAGCTTTTCGAGCGGACGCATACATGGGTCTGTGCGGTTGCGTCAAGCGGCGCGGTGGCGTTACGTTCCCAAACAGGCGATACGATTCCATAATATTAAGGGAGTAAGCGATGACACGCATAGATGGTCGCGCCAACGATGAGATGCGTCCGGTGACGGTGACGCCAGACTATATTAGCCATGCCGAGGGATCGGCGCTGATCGAGTTCGGCAAAACGCGCGTGCTCTGCGTGGCGACGATAGAGGATGGCGTGCCGCCGTGGCTGACGGGGCGCGGCCAGGGGTGGATCACCGCTGAGTATGCGATGCTGCCGCGCGCGGGAACCCAACGGTCGCGCCGCGAGTCAGTCGCGGGCAAGATTGGTGGGCGCACGCACGAGATCCAGCGGCTGATTGGGCGCTCGCTCCGGGCGGCGGTGGACCTGAAGGCGCTGGGCGAGCATACCATCACCCTCGACTGCGACGTGATTCAGGCGGATGGCGGCACGCGCACCGCCGCGATTACCGGCGCGTGGATCGCGCTGCAGCGGGCGACGAAGCGGCTGAAGGCGCGCCACACGCTGCGGGTGGACCCGATCCGCGTGGGCGTCGCGGCGATCAGTGTCGGCATCGTCAAGGGCAGCGCGATGCTCGATCTCGCCTATGACGAAGACTCGAAGGCCGAGGTGGACTCCAACGTCGTCATGACGAGCAAGGGCGAGTTCATCGAGGTGCAAGGCACCGCCGAGGGCAAGCCATTCTCCCGCGCCCAACTGGATGAACTGCTCGGGCTGGCCGAGGGCGGCATCCGCAAGCTGCTGGAGATCCAGCAGAAGTACGCGGAGCTTTAGACTGATGGCCGTCTCACGCCGAGGCGTTTAAGCGTTGTCTCCGGCTGTCACAATCGTATAGACGCGGCGTAGGGCAAGCGTATGAGCCTCGTCGCGAGTCGCATACAGCAGGTAGCCGCCAGTGCTGTTAGAGGGTCTGGGGCCAGCCTTCGCGCCTGCTGGCTGGGGAGCGATGCGTTCCTTGATTTCGGCGAGAAAACCGCTTGCGATCCGCACCCACTGATTTTTGGTCGCGTTCCAGGATTCACATATCCCTGGATAGACGCCGATGGTAAAGTCTCGTCCACCCTCGCGCTGCAGATGCCATATCACCGGAACCGTAGCAGATCCCTTGGCTTTCCGAATACGTGTGTCAGAGGCGTTGTTGGCCATAATAGCATTCATCCTGTCTGATGTCAGAAACGCGCGACCCGCGAATTTCACTGTTGTCTACCTGGTATTGCTGTCTGCGTGAAGCTGTTGGACGATCCGCGCTCACCCAGCGATGCGCCAACCAGCCCACAGCGCCCACCAGGCGGTGTTGCGCTGAATTCCAATCATATCCCCGACGCTGAAACGATTGAATTGGCTCTCGCTACACTTTATCTGCTGCGTTTTTTGGCGCCACGTCTTTGGATCTCTGAACCGCACGAGCAGGTTACAGGGCGTATGTGAACCCACTAAGCCGTCTCTGCCTTCGCCCCGGGACTTCCTGGATACTATTCCCGTAGATGTAACGACCATGTTCTTTACTCCTGCCATTGCCTTCGTGGCTTTTCGTTGGGGGAATGGCGCTTTGTAGCAACTGACCCGCACGTGTACAATACGGGCTGCAGCGGAATGAGGGCCGTGAAAGTTAACCCTACAAGAGCGCGATACATGAGGACCGGAAGGAAAACGCGCTCTCGCTCAATGGTCGTTACCTCGGCCCTCGCACGCGCCAATGCATGTGTCGGCGTCTGGTGCGATAAGCCGCTGGCAATATTGCAGGAACTTTTTCGATGCAGTGTCCAGAGTATAGCACATGGCAGGGTGCGGGGGAGTGCGAGCATGCCGTTCTTCCGCGCCCAACTGGATGAACTGCTCGGGCTGGTCGAGGGCGGCATCCGCAAGCTGCTGGAACTTCAGCAGAAGTATGTTGAGTTGTAGATTAATGGACTGCCCAGCACGGCGATGCACCGGCGGTTGGGACGTTAGCGCGCGAGGCGCGCAGCGGTTTCGGCAAGTCGCGACGAGTAGCCCCATTCGTTGTCATACCAGGCGGCAACCGAGACGAGGTTGCCTTCCTGTACCATCGTCAGCGGCAAGTCAATGATCGAGGAGTGCGAATCGCCGACGATTCGGGCTGATGACCACTCGCCCTCCAATACCCCCATAATGCCCTTCAGAGGTCCTTCACTTGCCGCTG
Organism: Ktedonobacterales bacterium; assembly: GCA_036273675.1. Lineage (GTDB taxonomy): Bacteria > Chloroflexota > Ktedonobacteria > Ktedonobacterales > JADMIN01 > DAHUXT01. Next base: position 50,869 of record DASUHD010000035.1, read on the forward strand.
AAATGAACGCCTGATTGACATCCTGAATGGTTGCGGCGCGCTCTGTGATGAGATTCAACTCGGCAATACTGCCTGTCCTCACTGGCACGCGATACGCCTTCCCAGTGATTTTCAGATCTTTCCAGATGAACTGGAGCGCCTTGGCGGCCCCGGAGGATGCGGGGATGATGTTTTCCGCCGCTGCCCACGAATCGCGGCGGTCGCGCATGGGCTGGTCAGTGAGCGACTGCGTGTTCGTATATGCATGAATAGTCGAGAATAAGCCGTATTGAATCCCAAATTGCTCCAGAATGACCTTCACTACCGGGGCAAGGGCATTCGTCGTGCAGCTCGCCATACTGACAATCTTGTGTTCATTAGGATCGAAGGTGTCCAGGTTGATGCCTGGCAGCAAAACCGCATCGCAGTCCTGCAATGTCTTACTTGGTGCGCTGATGAGCACGCGCTTTGCGCCGCGATCAAGGTGCGTCTGCGCGCCTGAGCGTGCTACCGCACGGCCAGTGCAGTCAACGACGACGTCAACACCCATTGCGCCCCAGTCAGGTACCTCTTTGGACGAATCGAGATAGGCTATCTCACGACCACCGATCACAAAGCCAGTGCCCGACGTAGTGACCTCCTCGTGCCATCGCCCATAGTTGCTGTCGACTTCGAAGAGCGCGGCAAAGGTCGCGAGGTCGCGAATATCGGCAATGGCGACGGGGGTGAACAAGTTGCGTTTCAGAGCAGTCTTCAACATTGAACGTCCAATGCGGCCAAATCCGTAGACTGCTATGTTACCCATGAGGGAACCTCCTTCATCATGCGCTGTGGGATTCTGACGATTGATACCTAACGTCTACTTAATGATTATATCAAAGATCGTTTATAGCTAATCAACTCTATTCGGCGCCCAGGCGACGACCAGGATACCTGCCGCCAGCACCAGCCCGCCGAGCCAGAACGCGCCAGTAAGCGCCTCGTGCAGAAAGAGGCCCGCCAGCAATCCGCCGACAACCGGCTGCGCGAAGAAGTAGATCGAGGCGACGCCCGCCTCCATATGCGCGATGCCGCGATACCAGAGAAACCATGCCAGCGCCGTCGCGCCCAGGCCGAGGTAGAGCACCGCGCCCACCGCGCCCGGCGAGAGGCTGAGCGCGCGCCAGTCATCGCGCAGCGCCAGCTCGATGGCCGCCGCCGGGAGCATGAACAGTAGACTCCAGCGCGTGGCGGAGGTCGCGGCCACCAACGCCGAATGCCTGCGGATCAGCGGCGCGCCGACGACCGTGAACAGCGCCCAGCAGAGCGCCGAGAGGACGAGCAGACCGTCGCCCAGCAGCGCCGTCTCGCGGTTGGCCGAGCCGCCGCTTTCCGTGGCGGTCTGCGCCGCGACGACGATTGCGACGCCGACCAGCGCCAGCAGCATCCCGGCAACCACCGGCCAGCGAGGCCGCTCGCCCAACAGCATCCATGCCAGCAGGACGACGAAGACCGGCGTAACTGTCGTCAGCAGCGCGCCGTCGTGCGCGCTGGCCAGCGCCGTGCCGAGAAATTGCGTGATGATGGTCGCTGCGACGATGCCTCCAAGCGCGATGGCGCGCCAGCGGTCGCCGGATGTCCATGTGGGCGCTGCCAGTTTCGGATTGCGCCGGGCGGCAAGCCAGAGGGCCAGCGTGAGCGCCGCGCCGCCGATGATGACCCGCAGCGCGCCCAGCGTGACCGGGGGAATCAGCCCGAACCCGGCGCGGCTGACGACGTACATGCCGCCCCACAGGCACGCCGCCAGCAGCGGATCGATCCCGGCGCGCAGGCGGCCCAGCGATGTCATGGCGCTAGCTCGTTCGCGGCTGGATGGTGGAGCGTAGCCACGAGCCGACGACGCGAACGAACTCGTCGGGCAGCTCGTCCTGTGGCAGCCCGCCGCAGTCGAAGACACGCAGATCGGTGCGCGGATTGAGTTGGCGGAAGGCGCGCGCGTGTTCCAGCGGTGTGAAGCGGGCGTTCTTGCCCCAGAGCAGCAGGATGGGCATCGCCAGCCGCATGTACTCCTCATCTATCGGTGTATCGAGCGCGCCGGAGATGAAGCTGGCAGGGGCATAGCGCGCGTTGGGCTGGTGCGCCAGCGTGTAGTAATAGTCAATCAGGTCGTCGCTGACCTCTTCGCGCCGCTCATAGACCGTGCGCAGATAGTAGCGGATGGACGGGCGCGAGGCGATGGCGTTGTACATAGACTGGCCCAGTAGCGGCGAGCGCAGAATCGCGCGCCAGAAGGTATGGCTGCCATCGTCCGGGTCAGAGGCAAGATCCTGGATGCCCGTCGGCTGAATCAGCGCCAGTCGGTCGAAAAGGTCGGGCCGCTCCGCCGCCGCGCGCACGGTGAACGCCGCGCCCAGCGTCGAGGCGATCACCTGCACCGGATGGTCCATCGCGCCAACAACTTGCCGCACGAAGTCCTGGATGAGGGCGACGTAGAGGTCGGGTGTGTAGACGATGCGCGGGCGGTCCGAGAGGCCGAAGCCAAGCAAGTCGAACGCATAGACACGGTGGCTCTCGGCAAGCTGCGCGAAGACACGCCGATACTCGAATGACGACGCGCCCGCGTAGACGCCGTGGATGAGCACCAGTGGCTCGCCGCGCCCGCGCACGGTATAACTGATGCCGCCGCGTGTCCAGGTGTAGCGGCCATGCTCGCCTTCCAGCACGCTATATGGCTCGCCCGCCGACGCCTCGGCGAACCGATTGGCCAGCGCCAGCAGACCGATGCCGCCCGCCGCCGCCAGCGCCGCGATCTGCCATGCCGCCGGACGCCGACGCCTCGCCTCCACCTGCTCCTCAACGTTCCACATGCGGCCCTTCCTCCTGCCATGCTTGTGCTGTGCTTGTGCTGTGCTTGTGCTGTGTCTATGTGCCGCGCGACCTCCCGCCGCGCCGTAATTGTACCCCATAGAGTCCCGATGGAGGCGTGATGAGTACTCCCGCCACACAGTTCTTGTATTCCCTATGTCTGTATATCCTAACGTGCGCGGGCGCGGCTACGCCTCAACGACAGCCCGCGCCATTATCCGCCATGGGCTGTGTTGCGCCCGGTAACGAGATCGACGGCGTGAGGCAGCACCGGCACAATCACCTCCAGGCACTCGCGCACGCCGCGTGGGCTGCCGGGCAGGTTGACGATGAGCGTCGTCCCGCGGCACCCAGCCACGGCGCGCGAGAGCATGGCGAACGGCGTCTGGAGCAGGCTTTCCTGGCGCATCGCCTCGGCCAGCCCCGGAACAAGCCGGTCAATCACCGCGAGCGTCGCCTCGGGGGTGACGTCGGTTGGGCTGAGGCCGGTGCCGCCGGTAGTAAGCACGAGGTTGAGCTGGAGATCGTCGGCCCAGTGGCGCAGGACCGATTCGATGGCGGCGCGATCGTCGGGGACGATGCGCTGGTCCGCCACGTCGGCAGAGAGCGGAACCGCCGTCACAATCTCGCGAATCGCCGCGCCAGAGGTATCCTCACGCTGGCCCGCTGCGCCCAAGGTGCTTACAGTCAAGATTCCCACGGTAATCATAGGTTGTCCTCCTCCATTCAGGCGCCGCCCCTTGGCCTTGAAAGGCCGGAGTAACAGAGCAGAGGACTCGAAAGCCCACCAAGGCAACGAAGCTGCCTTGCTCACCGCTTTGGCTGCGAGATGACCATTTATGGTCTCTGTGCCTCTACTCCGGCCATTTATGGCCGAGGGTGGGTTACAACTTACAACCCTCGCTAACAACCAACCGATTGACAGCGTACACAAGCAATGCTACACTAGAAACGTCCGAAGCATGTCGGACGCATCCCGTATATTTCCGGGGATACGGCCCGGATGTATCTACCAGGCGACCGTAAATCGCCCGACTACGAGATGAAGTGCATCTAGGGTTCCGTGCCTGCCTGCTCCACGCGCCGCATCGGCGCAGTGTCGCGTCGTCCATCATCTGGATGTATCATAGCGGCGCGTTGTGGTGAGCGGCAGCAGTCTGGTCCGAGCGATGCAGGCATGTCGGTTCCGCGTGACTTCATCGGCATTATGGCGCGGCACTGTGCATGTTACACCACGGGGAAGAAAAGCCCGGATGGTAGGTTCACTCCCGCAGCAGGACCTACCACTGGGCTAATGTTTTTTCCGGCGGTGGGTTGGGCGATTCGCATCGTCGGCTGGTGTCCTTTTCAGGAGGATTTTCTCCATGGCCTCTGAGGTCGCGCCAGAGTCAACCGCAACAGCTTCGCGCGCCGGTAGTACCTTTGCCACGATCATGAACCCCGGTCGTCGTGGCAGCAGTCATCGTATTGAGTTCATCGCGGGCCTGACGACCTTCGTCACGATGGCCTACATCATCTTTGTCAACGCCAGCATCATGACGGCGGCGGGGCTGAATTTCGATGCCCTCGTCATCGGCACGATCTTCTGCGCCGTCGTCCCCACGCTCTTCATGGGGTTGTGGGCCGATCTGCCCTGGGCGTTGGCCCCTGGCCTCGGCTATAACGCCCTCTTCGCGTTTACCGTCGTGGGTCAGCGCCACTTCCCGGTGGGCGCGGCGCTCGCGCTCGTCTTCCTGGATGGCCTCGCCTTCCTGCTGATCGTTATCGGACCCTGGCGTGAGTCCATCATCAAAGGGATTCCGCTGCCGATCAAGCTGGCCGCTGGCGCTGGCATTGGCCTGTTCATCGCCTTCATTGGCCTCGCCAATGCGGGCATCATCAAGTTCAGCGCCTTCGCCGACATCAAGGCTGGGCAGACGGTTCCCTTCGGCGATGCCTTTGGGCTGCCGGGACTCAGCCTGCTCAACGATCCCGTCGTCATCGTCGCCTTCATCGGGCTGCTGGTGACGGCGCTGCTGATGGCGTGGCGCGTGCGTGGCGCGCTGCTGATTGGCATCCTGGCGACCACGGCAATTTGCTGGGTGGCCTCAATCGTCAACACGTCACTGCGCGGGCAACTGCTGCCCAATGCCCCGAAGAATCCCTCCGGCATAGGCGACTTCATCGCGCTGCCCAACCTGGGCCAGTTCTGGAGCCAGCGCGGCCTGATCGATTTCGGCTCGCTCTTCAGCGGCAACCTGGCGACCGGCGCGATCATCCTCTTCTTCGTGACGTTCCTCGTCACGGATATGATGGACTCGCTCGGCACCTTCAGCGGCCTGGCGACCAAGCTCGGCATCCTCGACAAAGATGGCAACTTCCCGCATTCGGGGCGCGCGCTGATTGTGGACGCCGCCGCTGGCATGTTTGGCCCAATCACCGGCAACGCCACCATCGCGACGTTCATCGAGAGCGCGGCGGGCGAGAGCGAGGGCGGCAAGACTGGCCTTACCTCCGTCTGGGTTGCCATCTTCTTCCTGCTCACGCTCTTCCTGGTGCCGTTCATCGGGCTGGTGCCGCCGGTGGCGACGGCTCCGGCGCTGATCGTCGTCGGCTTTCTGATGATCGAGCCAATCGTCAAGATCGGCTTCGATAGCGTAACCGACGGCCTGCCCGCCTTCCTGGCGCTGCTATTCATGCCGTTGACCTACTCCATCGCGGACGGCATGTTCGTCGGCATCGTCAGCTATGTCGTGCTCAAGACGCTTACCGGCAAGATTCGCGAGGTCAGCTGGATCATGTGGGTCTTTGCCGCCTTGCTCATTCTCGCGAAAGTCCTCGACGCAGCGAGTCTGTAGATCACCCTTACTCATAGCCCCCCTCCTTGCAGGGGAGGGGGTTGGGGGAGGGGTCCGTACGTCCCCTGTCAACAACTGGCAGGGGACGATTTCTATGTCCAGAGCATGCGCGCTATCAATGGTCGTTGGGCATGATGTCGCCTTGGCACGGTCAGGAAACCTGCGTCCCCTGTAGTGGCTGGATTTGGCCCTGGCCTGTCTGCTCGAAGATACGCCAGGACAGCGCGAGCTCGACCACCCCCTTGAGCGTCACCAGCGCGGCAACCGCCGAGAGCCAGTAGGTCAGGTCCGGCTGAAACCAGACGAGTTCCTTCCACTCCGGCACGGTGAGCGCCACATAGAGGAGCGCCGCTGGCCAGGCGAAATGCAGCGCCGCGATCCAGCCGCCGCGCCGCGCCAGATCGGGCCACCGCGCAATCCCGCGCTGCGCCAGGCGCCGGTATCGCCGTGGCATCCGCACGAGCGCGAATACCAGCAACCCCGTCAGCGCCAATATCAGCAGGCTGTAGATCAAAGATACCCGCGCGATCCCCGGCCCCTGATCGGGCAGCGGCTGATGCGTCGTCAAGCTATACACGCTTTCCGCGATCCCACGGGTGGTGATAGCCGCAAATGTTGCCCCCCCGCCAAGGGGCGACGACAGCCCGTCCAGGGCATTCATGACATTGGCGGCGATGAAGACGCCCACCTGTGTCGTCGGGTCGAAGAACATCGAGGCCTGGTAGTTGGCGGTGGCGCCATCCTGATTCACAATCGTCCGCCCGTTGAGCGTTGCCACCTCCCACCCATTGCCGTAGGGGATATCGGCCGATCGTGTCTGCAAGAAGGAAACCCCCTGCGGCGAGAGGATGGAGCGACCATCGTACTCTCCGCCATTGACCTGGGCGATCAGGTAGTGAGCCATATCCTCAGCGCTGGAGACGAGGTAGCCGGCAGACAGCTCAGAGCGGAGAAACGGCAGCGTGGCAGGGAAAGGGAACCCGAACCACCACTGATATCCCATGGCCATCCCGTGCTGCTGCGCCTGTTGCTGCGAGGTGAAGCTTGTCCGCATCGCAAGAGGGGCGAAGATGTGTTGCTCGACATAGCTTTCAAACGACTGGCCCGAGACAGTCTGGACGATCAGGCCCAGGGTCTGGTAGTTGGCGTTGGAGTAGCCAAAGGAGCCGATGGGGCGGGCCAGGCTGACCGTCTTCAGATACCGCACACTCCGTTCGAGGACGCCAGCATCCTGATCGGTCCAGAGGAAGGTGTCGGCCTTCTGGGGCAGGCCGCTGGTGTGATTGAGCAGGTTGCCGACTGTGATCCGCGCCGAGGCAACTGGATCGGCGACACGAAACCAGGGCAGGTAGCGCTGCACAGGCGCGTCCAAATCCACCTTGTCGGACTCGACCAGCTGCATCGCTGCCAGAGCCGTGAAAGTCTTGCTGATAGAGCCGATGATAAATGGGGTCTGTGGCGTCACCGGGCGCCCCGATGCGTCCGCCTGGCCATAACCTTTGAGGTATACGATCTGGTCGCCTTGCACAATGGCGACCGATAGACCCGGTATACGCGACGTCTCCATCCGGTCGGTGATGTAGTCATCCACCGCCTTGAAGGCGCCCGGAGCGCTCTCCGCCCGCGCGCTTCTGCGACTCATGCGGAATGCGCCCAGGCCACCCAGCACGAGGCACGCTCCCAGGGTGATGGTGATCGCTCGGATGTATTTTGCGTTCATTTGTGAATGGCCCTTCCCTGCCATTGGGGAATCGCTGGAACTTGGTATCCCCCACGTTCCTATGTCGTGCGTCCCTCTTCCAACCTTGCAAATTCCCACGACGCCAAGACGCCACAGCGAGCGCCGCGCAACACCTCGGCACGCACATGGAAACATAGATCTCAGTGAGATATTCTTCAACAGCAAGATGGCCGAGACCAAATGGCCGAGACGTGCCGCAAGCCAGCAGCCCACAGGGGCCACAAATTTGTGTGCCAGGCGCGTGAACGGTCGTGGCGCACGTTCCGCAGCCCGCGAAGACGGGCTTTGCCGCCACAGGCGCGTAGGCGCGACTTTAGTCGCCAGCCCTCATTGCGCCGCATACCGCGCGTGCGCCTCGATGATCTGCTGGGCGACGGTGTCCGATTTTCCAAATCGAGGATCGACGAACCACCGGACTATGTAGTATGGGTTGGGTGTCTTTAAGGCAAAATCAAGCGAGATTTGACTTTCTGCGCGTGTATGTTTAACAACTAGCGAAACAGTGCGTGCCTGGCTGTAGGCTACCACGTAGATTCGCATGTTGCTCGTACCGGTCCATCCCATTGAGGCTGGCGTCATTGGGCTATCAGTGGTGAGTGGTATTTTGGGCTGTACGGCAGTACGTGCTACGAAGCCATCAGGAGTTAGCGCTAATATTTGTATAGCGGCAGTACGCATCTGCCACCAAAGACTAACTCCAGCCCACAGAAAACCAGCAGAGAGTGCGACAGATACCAGTCCACCAAGGGCCGCCGCAAGACCGCCAATCAATGCTCCACCATCGCGCCCTGGCAGGACGATAATGAATACACCTATGGCAATCAAAAGACCACTGCAAAAGAGCATTAGCAACCCTAAGATGCAAATAAATAGCCCTTGTCCCAGCAGATACGATTTCTTTGCCCGATAGACTTTCCATGTGTCGGGTATTGCGCCAGTATCAACGGCGTCGAGGATCGCCTGAGGATCGAACGTAGCCAATGCGTCTTGCCTCGTGAGGCGGGAGGAATGGCTGCTCCCTTACCTGTTATACGGCAAGCAAAAGGCCCGGCGCCATACGACACCGGACCTTGAAAATACCACCAGGAAATACGGATTTACTATTCCAGATAGTCCTTGAGCTTGCGGCTGCGGCTCGGGTGGCGCAGCTTGCGGAGCGCCTTCGCCTCGATCTGGCGGATGCGTTCGCGGGTCACTTTGAACTCTTTGCCAACCTCTTCCAGCGTGCGGCTGCGGCCATCGTCCAGCCCAAAGCGCAGGCGTAGCACCTCCTGCTCGCGCTGGGTCAAGCTGCCGAGGGCGTCTTTCACCTGCTCGCGTAGCAGCTGGTGGCTGGCGGCCTCCGCCGGGGCGAGCGCGCCATGATCCTCGATGAAATCGCCGAGGTGGCTGTCATCTTCTTCGCCGATGGGCGTCTCCAGGCTCACAGGCTCCTGGCTCACCTTGATGATCTCGCGCACCTTATCTGGCGTAATCTGCATCTCCGCCGCGATCTCCTCGGCGGATGGCTCGCGGCCAAGCTCCTGAAGCAGGCGGCGGCTGGTGCGAATCAGCCGGTTGATCGTCTCGACCATATGCACCGGAATGCGGATGGTGCGGGCCTGGTCGGCGATAGCGCGGGTAATAGCCTGGCGAATCCACCAGGTGGCATAGGTCGAGAACTTGAACCCTTTGGTGTAGTCGAACTTTTCGACAGCGCGGATGAGGCCGATATTGCCCTCCTGGATCAGGTCCAGCAGGCTCATGCCCCGGCCGATATACTTCTTGGCGACACTCACTACGAGCCGGAGGTTGGCTTCGGTCAACTGACGCTGCGCTTCTTCGGCATCGAGCATGATGCTCAGATGCTGCGTGGCGAATGGCTGCGTACGCTCCCGCTTGCCACGCTCCATACGCTTGGCCAGCGAGATTTCCTCAAAGGCGGAAAGCAGCGGCACACGGCCGATCTCCCGCAGGTACATGCGCACCGGGTCGTCCAGATTGCTTTCCATCTCACCAGTCAGCGCGCTAAAGCTCTCGCGCAACTCATCCCACTTGTGGCTGCCAGTGGTCCCGGTATCGTCTTCTCCGGACTCCACCGCCGCCCAGGAACTCTTTGAAGGGTCTAGCGGATCGATTGCCATGTCTTCATCCTGTAGTTTGAACAAGTCGCCGACTGCGTCGTCGTCGGAGACCAGTGTGGTCTCTCCCCCGGCGACAGATGCGCCAAGAAGCCCGGACGACAGGAACATGAACGGATCATCGCTCGCAAAGTCGTCCTCGCCAAACACCTCCTCTTCGTCGTTCTCGTCATTCTCGGTAGGAACCACAAACGCGCCGTGCGGTTCGCCAGCCACACGCAGCAGCGCCAGCCCCGGCAGCACACGCCGGGACGACGCCTGTGTAACAGGCGCGCTATAGGACGTTTCCACTTCAGAAATCGCCATCGCCGTAGTCGCTGTATCCGACGACCACGCTGCATTGGACAGAGTATCAGCCTGTCTCATTTTGCTGTCTCGCCTGCGCTGAGCCATTTCCCCGCAATCCCTCCTGAAGAACGTCCCAACCAGCAGCGAAGGATGCGCGCCCCGTATCCAGTCATACAAGGGCGTCAGAACGGACACCCGCCCGTCGCGCGGGCCGTTGCGTCCCATTCACGCCGGGTTCCCTACCCGGCGTATATCCCGTCACTCTACTGAAACGAACATTACCGTAAATGTAACTGTGAATCGCCAAAAATCCGTACCGCCGTACCTGTTTTGGTCGCGGGCTCTCGCTCCTCAACCGTGAATATCCGACGCCGTGGCGACATCGATCGCATGACGCTGTGATAACAGCACCTGTTTGCGGGTCATCAGCGTGCGCAACGCCTCGTCGTCGTCAGCCTCGCGTACCAGATAGTCCAGCTCGGCCATCTCGGCTTTCAACCGCATCCGCTTCAGCCGATAGGCGGCTTTGCTGGCGATTTTCGTCAGCGCCGGGCCGGAGTCGGGCAGAAGCAGCGAGACGCGCGCGCCAGCCTCCATGGCCACCTGGCGTAGCTCCTCGGGCAACATCGCGATGAATGCGCCACTTTCATCCTGGGCGGATGGGGCTAGTTTCCCCTCGCGCGTCGCCATCGCGAAGATGGCGTAAATCGCGCGCATATCCGCACTGGTGAAGTCGCTCTCATCGAGAATCGCGAAGATATCCATCCATGTCGCGGGATTCGCCGCCAGCAACCCAATGCAGTACTCCGCCTGTGAGAGTTCCGCCAGCAGCTCGCCCGTCGCCCCCGCGGCGCCCGAAGCTCTATAGTTGAAGAACGGCCCAGTGGGCGACCCTTCCGCCTGACGGTACTTTGGTCCGGTGGGGTCGTCAGCTTCGCCTGAATCTGCTTGTCCAGAATCTACCGGGCCGCGTGCCTGTCCACCCTGTCCACCCTGTCCGCCCTGCGCGCGCGTCTCACGGTCCAGCCGTCGGCGTGTCTGGGCGAGGTCGCGTTGCACGTCACGCACGTCGAGATGCAGATGGGCGGCCAGTCGGTCCGCGTACTCGCCAGCCAGCGTGCGATTGCGCACCTCCGCCAGAATGGGCAGCAACCGGCGCGACGCCTCTAGCTTGCCCTGCGGCGTATCCAGCGCGAGGTCGGCGGTCTGGGCAGCGATCAGGTAATCGATCAGCGGGGCTGATTGCTCGATAGCCTGCTGCCAGCCCGCTGGGTCGCGCCGCGCGAATTCGTCGGGGTCTTCGTGCGGCGGCAACTTGGCGACAGTGATCTCGGCGTCCACCTGCTCCTCGAAACGGACGATGCCCCGTGGCATGCCGCGCTTGCCGCTATATGTCGCCCAGCCCTCCTGTTGCGCGCGCGTGTTGTCTGGCGCTGGCCCAGGCACCGGCACGACAACGCGGTCAAACGCCTGCTGCGCGACGGTGATGCCACGCAGCGTAGCCGATTCGCCCGCCGCGTCGGGATCGAGGGCGAGCGTGACCCGGCGCGTCAGCTTCTTGATCTGGCGGATGTGCTTCTCGGTGATGGCGCTGCCGATGCAGGCGACGACGTTGCGCGTGCCGTACTGGTGCGTCACCACGGCATCCATATAGCCCTCGACGATCACGATGCGATTGCCACGGCGAATGGCGTCGCGGGCAAGATCGAGGCCGTAAAGGGTCGCGCTTTTGTCGAAGAGCAGCGTCTGAGGAGTGTTGAGGTACTTGGGGTTACTGCCATCCAATGCGCGCGCGCCAAAGGCGATGGTCTGGCCGCGCGCGTCGCGGATGGGGAATATCACCCGATTGCGGAAATAGCCGTAGATGCCGCCGCCCCGCGTCGCCTCCCGTTCCCGCGCCAGCCCTACTTCGACCAGCTCTTTCTCGCTATAGCCGACGCCCAGCAGATACTGCGTCAGCGCGTCGCCATCGGGCGCATAGCCCAGCCGCCACTGCGCGATGGAATCGTTGCTGACGCCGCGCGAGTCGAGGTACGAGCGGCAATATTGGGCGCTGGTGGATTGCAGCAGCTGGTGGTGGAACCAGATGGCGGCGGCCTCGTTGAGCGCGCGCATGCGTTTGCGGGCGGAGGTCTCGGCGGCTTCTTCAGCGCTTTCTGGGTGGCCGCCGCGCTCCAGTGGGACTCCTGCGCGTTCGGCCAACAGCTCCAGCGCCTCACGGAAATCGAGCGATTGCTGCTTCTGGACGAAGGTGATGATGTCGCCGCGCTCGCCGCAGCCGAAGCAGTGCCAGTCCTGCTTATCGGGGAAGACGTAGAATGACGGGGTGCGCTCGCCGTGGAAGGGGCAGAGACCCTTGAAGGCCTTGCCAGACTTCTTCAGCGAAACAACCGCCCCAATTTCTTCGACGATGTCGAGCTTTTGCTTGATGCGCTCGATAATGCTCGTAGCTTCCGTTGCCGTGATCCTCTGAGGGAGAACCGCCCCTCAGGCCGTGCCAGGTGTGTCAGCGAACGAGACTGACACGGAAACAGTCAGGTGTCGCTAGATGTGCTCGATTTGCTGGAATCGTCACGTTCGCTGGCGTCGGTCAGGTGGCGCGCCACGGCGACAATCACTCCAATGGCCGCCAGCCCGGCGAGCAGTCCGCCGCCGATCAGCGCCGCGCGTCGTAGCCACACGCGCTGCTCTGGTTCGAGCGCCATGCTGCCTTTGGGCATGACGACCACCCGCCCGCGTGGCGTGGTGAGATGACGCACACCAGCGCTGGCGGGCGCGAGTGTCTTGCCGCGAAGAGCGTTAATGGTGCGGTCGCGCAACGCTCCGGCGAATTGTTCCGCCGAGCCATTCCACGCGGTGCGGCGCTCGCTGTGTAGCCCCGCCAGCACCGGCGACTTGATTTCCCAGTCCGAGGCTACCAACGTCTGCTCATCCTGTTGGACGAGATCGAGCAGCCCATGCCCGCTGAACGGCCCATCAGGCCCGTGGCCTTCCAGGTCGGCGCGCAGATGGGTAGGCGATTGCACGGCGCTGAGCGTGAGCATGAGGGTGTAGACATCCGCGCCGGGGCCGCGCCGCAGCCGGATCTCGTAGATGATTGGCTGCTCGCCCATAGCGGGACCAAGCTGCGTCAGACGCTCACAGCCCGGAATGATCTGGCCGAGCATATCCGGGTTTGTCAGGGTGGAAAAAACGTCTTCGATGGGCGCAGGAAAGATATACGTACCTTCAATACGCATCCATAGCTCCTCACCGCCTGCGGAGACTGCCGTCTGGTAGTCTCCAGTATACGCCACGCGCTCGCTGAATCGCCAGGTGAGCGCGCACTACAATGACGACAACTTATATCAAAAGGCATCACCCGGTGGCGTCTCGTGGCGCCCGATAAAAGCAACGCCCTGGTATTTCACAACGGATGAGGGCAAGGCGGCGCAACACCAGAATACTCGGCGCCTATCTCGCAGAGCCGACCTTCGAGATCAACACCGGCTGGATCGTGGAGTGTGCCGATCCCTGGAACGTCATTGGCTTGACCGACTATGTCAAAGACCCGGCGAAGGCGCGACCCCTTGCGCCAGTAGGCTGATCGCTCCGACGCGAATCGCGGTAGAATCAGGGAAGATATTTGTGCTGGCAGAGAAGGGATTGCGGCAGCTATGACGACTCCAGTGACCCCACGCCCGGCGGCGACGTGCGTGCTAATGCGGCCACACGCGGGCGGGGTTGAGGTATTTATGGTGCGGCGCCACATCAAGAGCGAATTCGCGCCCGATGTTTACGTCTTCCCCGGCGGCTCCGTCACCGACGACGATCAGCAGGCGGAGCGAGCGTCCGATCTCTGCGTTGTCGCTGCGGGCGACGACACATTGGGCAGCGGGTTCCGTGTGGCGGCGCTACGCGAATGCTTCGAGGAGGCGGGTGTTCTGTTGGCGCGGCGCGGGACCGAGCTGCTGGCGATTGGCCAGGGTGATGTGGCCCGTATCGCGGGTTATCGCACGGCCTTGCAGCAGCGCCAGATGACGATGAGCGCGCTGGCCGAGCGGGAGGGGCTGACCTTCGCCACCGATGCGCTGACGCCCTGGGCGCACTGGATTACGCCCGAGGCCATGCCCAAGCGCTTCGACACCCACTTCTTCCTGGCGGAGATGCCAGCATCCCAGGAGGCGGCGTACGACCACCTGGAGACGACCGATGGCGTCTGGATCACGCCGGAGGAGGCTAGCGCGGGCTTCGAGCGTGGCGACTTCCCGCTTGTCTTCGCCCAGATTCACCAGCTCCGCGAGCTACACGGCCTGCGCAGCTTCGCCGATGCCCGCGCCCGTTTCGCCGGGCATGCGCTGCGCACGATCATGCCGCGCGTCGTCGAGCGCGACGGCAAAATGGTCATCCTCCTGCCCGACGAAGACTGACGATGAAGAGAGTTGAAGGAGCAGTTCGCCATGTCCGCCTCCGTTGCGCTGCCCGTGGGTGTCTATTGCATTCTTGCGCCCAACCCGTCGCTGCTGACCGGGCCTGGCACGAACACCTATCTGGTCGCGGATGAGGCGACTGGCGAGGTCGTGATAATTGATCCCGGCCCCGATATGCCCGAGCATCTCCGCCGCGTCGCCGATGCGGTCGCCGTGCTTGGCAGAGCAACGGCGATTCTGGTGACGCATGGCCACCCCGACCACGCGGATGGCGCCTCCTCTCTGCGTGAACTGCTCGGCGTGCCGATCTACGCCTGGAGTCGCGAGGGCGTTGCCTCGACCGATCGCCCGCTAGCCGATGGCGCGGTGATACCGGTCGGGAACCGCAATCTGCGCGCGCTCCATACGCCGGGCCACCGCTTCGACCATCTCTGCTTCCTGCTCGAAGACGCCGATGCGCTCTTCGCAGGCGACCTGATCGCGGGCGTAGGAACCGTCGTCATCGCGCCGCCAGAGGGCGACCTGCTGGACTATCTGGCATCGTTGCGGCGGCTGCAATCGCTTCATTTGCTGCTCATCTTGCCCGCGCACGGGCCATTCGTGGATGATCCGCAGGCTGTTCTCGGCTACTATATCGCCCACCGCGAGGAGCGCGAGCGGCAGGTACTGGCTGGGCTCGCGGCGGGTCCGCGAACGGTTGGTGAGCTGGTAAGCGGCATCTATGCCGATGTCAGCGCCGATCTGCACCCAATCGCCGCCTACTCGGTGCTGGCGCACCTCTACAAACTGGAGCGCGAAGGGCGTGTCCACCGTCTGCCTGCCGCCGATGGCCGGGAACGCTGGTCGCTCGCCACTTGACAACCAGTGGCCCGCGGCATACAATCGCCGGAAGACGCCCTTACTGGCGTCCATCTGTGTTGTCTGTACGAGAGCATCTACCCATCGTTGAGATAGCACTTGAATGGCAGATGGTTGCGCGCCGCCGAAAAGAAGATTCAGCGCCGACCACGCCCGGGAGAAAGACACGCATGATTCGCAGAGATAATTCCCAGGATGCCGAGCGGCCTCGCAACTATTCCTCGTTCTGGATCGAGGTGGCGCAGGGCAAAGATAGCGGGTCGAGCGCGGGGGCCGCGCTGAGCGATGACATCCTCGACCTCGATGTGCCTGAGGATACGGGCGACGATCTGGCCGCGCTGGCTGATCTGACAGAACTGGCCACGCCGACCGCTCCGCCCGCGCCCGCGAAGCCCGCCAAGAATAAGCCTGTCGACAAGAAGCCCGAGGCGCCACGTTCGCTCAGCTCGCTGGCGGACCTCGCCAATATCGACATGCTGATGAAAAACTCGGCCGATTTGGGTGATGAGACGGAGGTCGATCTTGCCTCGGATGAGGCCCAGGACCTGGATGTGCCACTGACGAGCGACTACGACTTCGAGAATACGGGCGAGGATGAGGAGATCGAAGCGGAGTCACTCGACGAGATCGACGAGGCAGATTACGACGACGAAGAAGAGGAAGACGACGACTGGGGCGGTCGCAAGACCAAGCAGTCGAAGCCCCAGAAGCAGCGCCGCCCAGAGCGCAGGCAGTACTAGGCAGTACTAGGCGGTAGCGGACAAAAAGATGGCTTATACGGAGGGTGGAAATTTGGCCACCCTCCGCGATTTTTTGTGGCGATAAGCTGGCATATATCAGGTGATGGATGCGGCTCAATCATCGCGTGTTGCTCCACGGGGTACAATGATCCTGAGGCACTAAACTTCAGCAGGCTGGAAATCAGGCGGCAAAGATGCAGACTGAGACGGCGAGGCAGACGACACATGGGCGTCTGTGCGCCGCGCTGGTAACGGTTCGCGGGCGGATTGCGCTGGTGATTGGGGGCGAGAGCCGCTGGCGGCGCGACCCCGGCTGCGCCTTCATTCCGCTTGAGCTACCGGGTGGCCCCTGGCCAGAGGGCCATTCGCCCGAAGCGGCGATTGCGGCCATTGGGCAACAGTGGCTTGGCAACCCGCTCCATCTTTTGGCCGCCGATGTGACCTATGGGCCAAGCGCGCTCCATGCGATTGACCGGCTGCCCCCGCGTGAAGCGCCTGCGCCGC
Organism: Ktedonobacterales bacterium; assembly: GCA_036273675.1. Lineage (GTDB taxonomy): Bacteria > Chloroflexota > Ktedonobacteria > Ktedonobacterales > JADMIN01 > DAHUXT01. The sequence goes on from DASUHD010000035.1 coordinate 67,189, forward strand.
TGCTCTATCTCGAACGACTCGCCCCCGCCGACCCGGAGCGCAATGAGGGAGTCCACCGTATCGCGGTCGCGGTCTATCACGCCACCATTGGCAGCGCGACTGACACCATTGGCGCCCCGGAGCCGCGCGGCGAATGCGCGGGCCTGCTGCTCCTCTCATGGCAGGCGTTGCGCCAGATTCTGCGCGGGCTGTCCCTGGACGACCTGCTGGCGCGTGAGGATGTCAGCGTGCGTCTCCGCCCTGGCATATCGCTTCCACCGGAGGCGCTGGTCTACCTCACCGCTGAATATGGAGAGCGCACCCTGCTCCGCGTGACGGCAAAATACGGTATGCAGGCACTTGGAAAGGACGCGGATGATGGGACTGGAGTTTGAAGCAGTGCGCGCGCCTGAGCTTCAAGGCACGGCATGGTTTAATACGCCTCAGCCATTGACGCTGGCGGACGTGCGCGGGAAGCTGGTCTTGCTCGACTTCTGGACCTACTGCTGCATCAACTGCCTGCATGTCCTCGAAGACCTGACGTATCTCGAAGCCAAATATGCGGGCCGTCCACTGGCCGTGATCGGTGTTCATTCGCCGAAGTTCACCAACGAAGATGACCCGGAAAGCGTGCGTCAGGCGATTGCCCGCTACGGCATCACGCACCCGGTGATGCTGGATAGCGGACGCCGCACCTGGGACGCCTATGGCGTGCGCGGCTGGCCGACGCTGGTGCTAGTCGATCCCCGCGGTTACGTGCTGGGGCGCGTCTCGGGCGAGGGCAATCGCGACCGCCTGGATGCCGCTATCGCGCAGGCGCTCGACCTGCTTGGCCAGGCCGAAGCGCTCGATCCCACTCCGCTACCCGTCAGGCTGGAGGCAGAGTCTGGCGCGTTTTCGCCAGAATCGCCGCTGCTCTATCCGGGCAAGGTGCTGGCGGATGAGGCAAGCAATAGCCTCTACATCGCCGATACCGGCCACCATCGCATCGTCCGCACCGATCTCAACGGCGGCGCCTATATAACGATTGGCGACGGAGAACCAGGCGCAACCGATGGCGACTACGAGACCGCGCGTTTCCGCGCCCCACAGGGAATGGCGCTCGACGCCGCGCGCAACTGCCTGTATGTCGCCGATACCGGCAATCACCTGCTGCGGCGAATCGACCTCGAGACCCAGTCCGTGACGACCATCGCTGGGACGGGCGAGCAGGGGCTGCGCCGGACCGAGGGTGGGCCTGCGCTGAGCACGCCGCTCAACTCGCCCTGGGATGTCTGCCTGCTGGAGAACCAGCTCTACATCGCAATGGCCGGATCGCATCAGATCTGGGTCTACCATCCCGCGAACGAGACGATTGCGATCTTCGCTGGCTCCGGCGCCGAGCATCGCACGGATGGCAGCGCTATGCAAGCGGCGTTTGCCCAGCCAAGCGGCATCGCCACCGATGGCGTCAACCTGTATATTGCCGATAGCGAGATTAGCAGCGTGCGCGAGATTGAGTTGGCTGGCCCGGAGCCGAAGGTGCGCACGCTGGCCGGGGGCGACCTCTTCCAGTTCGGCGACCGCGATGGCCGGGGCGACATGGCGCGCATGCAGCACCCGCTTGGCGTCGCCTGGGTACCCGTCGGCGCTCCTGCTGGCGGCACGCTCTACGTCGCCGACACCTATAACCACAAGCTGCGTAGACTCGACGCCGCGACCCGCGACCTCAGCGGCTTCAGCGGCAAGTCGTCCGCTGGCTTCGAGGACGGCACTCCGTTGATGGCGCGCTTCCGCGAGCCGAGCGGCCTGAGCTATGCCCGTGGCAGGCTCTACGTCGCCGACACCAATAATTCGGCGATTCGGGTCGTCTCGCTGCCCGACGGCTCTGTCTCAACCCTCGCGCTGCCCGGCCTCTGCGCGCCCGGCATCTGTCTGCCGGGCTAATGGAGGCATGCGCTCCATATTTTCATGGATTTCTCATGTGCTTCTGCTATACTGGCCAGCAAGACTGTAACGCCGCACGGTACTAGCATCTATAGCCCGTGACGTGGGAATCGGGAGGAAAGTTCATCCACGATGCAGAACCTGCCCAACAATGCCTCCACTTGGCCACAACAGCAGTCGACATCGCCGCAACCGCCAGCCAGCAGCCCCGAACGGATGCCCCCAGAGAAGGCGCGGCGGCGTGCGAAAACGTTGAAACGCCTGACGCTCGCCGGAACGACGCTGACCTTCTGCGCGCTGGCTGGGCTGGCCGCCAATCATGTGACTGGCGTTACCTCGGCGAACGCCGCTGGCGCATCGGCGACGGCGACGCCATCACATCAGGATGACCATGGACGATTCTTCCCGGGCGACGGACGAGGCTCAGACGACGATGGGCAGCAGAACGGCCAGGACGGAGGCTATAACTTCGGCCCCGGTTCCGGAACCTTCCAGCCTCCCGCCTCCAGCTCCGGTGGCTCCTGACGAACAGACGCCCGAAGGCATGAGCCGCCACGTTTTCGCGGCCATGGGTACGACGGTGACAGTGCTGGCGCCAACCTCGCACGGTATGCGGGCCGTCGAGACGGTACGGGCGCTCTTTGATGAGTGGGAACGTGCCTTGAGTCGTTTTCTGCCAGAGAGTGAGCTTTCGCACCTGAACGCGCGGGCGGGGACGGCTGTCGAGGTTAGCCCGCTGCTCTGGGATGTGCTGACCACCGCGCTTGAGGCCGCCCGCGCCACCGATGGCCGCTACGATCCCACACTGCTGCGCCAGATGCTCTGGATTGGCTACGACCGCACCTTCACGGACATTGACATGAAGGGACGCACGGCAACACCTCCGGTCGGACAGGCGCGTATCGGCGGCGACTGGCGATTGATCCAGCTCGATCAGGCGCAGCGGCGGGTGACCCTGCCAGCGGGCGCTGGCCTAGACTTTGGCGGTATCGCCAAGGGGATGGCCGTAGACGCCGCGCTCGGCCAGTTGCGCGCACTGCATCTAACGCCCGCGCTGGTGAACGCTGGCGGCGATCTGGCGGTGGCAGGCCAGCCGCCGAGCCAGCCCGACTGGTCGATTGCCATCCCTGGCCGCGATCGCCACTGGACGATTCCCCTGCGCAACGGCGCCATCGCCACATCAACCGTCACCCGCCGCAACTGGCGCCAGGGGGAGACAGCCCGACATCACCTGGTCGACCCCGCGACCGGCGAGCCAGCGCGGAGCGACATCCTCTCGGCGACGGTGGTGGCGCCCTACTGCCGCCAGGCGGAGGTGGGCGCGAAGGTAGCGCTGCTGCTCGGCGCGCGGGCAGGTGTGCGGTTCCTGGCGGCACGCGGGCTGGCCGGGCTGCTCGTCCCGACGACGGGCGACTACCTGACGGCTGGCCCCTGGCCACGTGACGCGATGAGAGAGATCGAGATTATCGAGGAGACGCGATGAGCCTCTGGGAAGCCATTACCTGGAATACCGCGCGCGCGGGTGGGTTCACCGCCTACCTGCTCGTGACGATCTCCGTGCTGCTGGGGCTGGCACTGAGCATGCGCTGGCAGGTGCGCTGGTGGCCGCGGCTCATCTCCTATGAATTGCACGTCTGGATCACCAACCTCTCATTTGTCTTTCTCGGCATCCACATCTTCGCTAGCTGGATCGATCCCTTTACCCGCTTTGGCCTGAACGAGCTGCTATTGCCCTTCGTCAGCCACTATCGCCCACTCTGGATGGCGCTCGGCATCGTCGCGATGTACCTCTCGCTCGCCGTCACGCTCAGCCTCTTTATCCGGCGGCAGATCGGCTATTCCTGGTGGCTGCGCCTCCATGAGCTTTCCTTCGTCGTCTGGGCGCTGGCAACAGTGCATGGGCTGGCGACCGGCAGCGACACCCGCACACTCTGGGGCATCGAACTCTATATCGTCTCTGCCGTGCTGGTCTGTGGACTGCTCTGTGTGCGGCTACTCCAGCCGGTGACGCCCGGCGGCAAGATACACCCGGTGTGGGCCGCGATAACCGCCGCATCGCTCGCCATCGCCATCATCTGGACGGCGGCGGGACCACTCCGCCCTGGTTGGAACGACATCGCGAATAACGGCAACGGGTCGGGTGGGGTCGTTCAAGCGGCGAGAAGCTCCACTGCCACAGCCACGCCGACAACCAATGCCACCAGCGCCGCGCCATTCAGCCAGCCATTTACCGCCTCGCTGCAAGGCAGTATGAGCCACCAGACCGATGCGAACACCGGCCAGTCGATCCTTCAACTCGATCTCACACTGGGCGGCGCGCAGCAGGGCATCCTACAGATTGATCTGTGGGAACAGGGTGATAACACTGGCGGGATTAGCGGGGGGAATGGACACGTTACGGCGACGAAGGTGACGCTCGGCGTGGATGCGGCGGCGCCACTCTATCAGGGGCAAGTCTCGACCCTGAATGGCGGCTATATGGTCGCGCAACTCGACCCCACACAGCCTGGCCAGCCATCACTGCAATTGACGATCAACGTGCAGGCGCAGGGCGAGAATGTGTCGGGTACGGTCTCAGCCATGCCCCTTGCGCTTATCCACGGTGGTGACGTTCTTCTGTAGATTCTTCACCTGCGACACCGGAATGAGCGACCCAGTGGCCCCCTGGCCACCTCCGCCGAAGCACGTTGGTGCGGTGACATTCACCATCGGTGACTGGCCAGCGTCCCCATTGAGCGGCGCGAACGTAACAGAGCCACTGAACCCGGCGAATCCGGAGTAGGTCATGGTAATGGTCTTGCTGCTTCCCGCGCTGAGCTCACCCGAGCTTGGCCGCACAGTGAATTGTCCGGCGTAAAAAGGCGTATCCACATTCGCAGTCCAGCCGGTTGAATCCCCTCCCAGGTTTTTGAGGACAACGGAAATGGAGCGTGCATTCTTCTTGCAGTCAAACGCGACATTCGACTGCGAGACACGTAGCCAGTTGATGACCGGCGTAGGCGACGGTTGCGGTGTCGCCGTTGGCCATGGGGTCGCCGTCGCATGCGGGGCGAGGCCGCCCGTGTTGTCGGAATTGAAGTTGTTGAGGAGATTCGGCAGCGAGCCGCTCGCCAGCACAATTGCCATCGTCAGCAGCAATACGCCCGCAGCCCCCAACAAAGCCAGGATGCCAAGGGTGCGCGGCTGCAAGATGGGTGGCGCCCCATCGTCCGAGGGCCGCGGCGCCGAGGGCCACGCGGGCGCGCCGAAGCCACCACGCCCGCCGCGAAACGCGCCATCATAGAGCGTTGGCGCGTCTGGCCCTTCGCGGAACTGCGGGAGATCGGCATCGGTCCCACCCGAAAGCACAGGAGGGGCGATCCTGGAGTAACTGCGGGCGGTTGCGGCCCCCGCCAGGGTCTGCGGCCTGGACCGTGAGTTGACGATACTCCCTGTCGTCGGGATGCCCGTGCTGGCCGCATGGAGCGCGCGGGCAAACGCGCCGCTAGAACCAGGGCGGTGCGATGGATCTTTCGCCATCGCCCAGGAGATCGCCTCATCCACGTCGCGTGAGACATCGCGCCGCATCGAACGTAGCGCCCGTGGTGTCTCGGTCAGGTGGCGCGCCAGAATCCCGTTCAGATCGTCGCCCTCGAAGGGCGTGTGGCCCGCCAGCAGCGCATACGCCACGACGCCGAGCGCGTAGGTGTCGGTCGCCGCGCTGACCGCCTCGCCACGCACCTGCTCAGGCGCCATGTATTCGGGCGTACCCATCGCCGCGCCCGAGACGGTCAGGTCACCACCCTCGAAGACCGATGACACCTCAGGCAAGTCCGCCATATTCAGCGGGCGAGCGATGCCGAAGTCTCCCAGCAGTAGCCTGCCATCGGGGTGCAGCAGCAGATTCGACGGCTTGACATCGCGGTGAACGATGCCATGTTGGTGGGCGTAGTCGAGCGCCGCGGCGGCCTGGTCGATGTAATCGACCACCTGCGCCACCGTGAGTCGGGCATCAGGCGCGAGGAAATTTGCCAGCGAGCCGTCCGAGAGGTAGGGCATGACGATGTAGGCCAGCTCGCCCTGTTCGCCAAACTCATAGATCGGGACGATGTTGGCATGGTCGAGCGCGGCGGCGGCGTCGGCCTCGCGCCGGAAACGCGCCAGGAATATCTGCCAGGCGTCTTCATCGGCGGCGATTCCGGGGCGCAGCACCTTCACCGCCACATGGCGACGCGGCCGCTCCTGGCGCGCCAGATAGACCGCGCCCATGCCGCCGATGCCGAGCGGGCGTTCGAGCGTAGATGACCCAAGCCGTTTGCCAATTAGCGCGTTTGCGTTCCATACATCCATGTCGTTGTCACTTCCGCGTCGCCACTGGCGCTAGATATGCTTCTCGATGGCCTTGCCGACCTCGCCGACAATGCCGCCAAGATTCCCCATCTCGCCTTCGACGGTCTTCTCCGCCTCTTTCACTGCCCCAATCAAGAATCGAATCACCTCGACCATCAGCACCGTCAACCCTGCGGCATAGGCCAGGGTGAGGCCAATCGCGGCGGCGACAATGTGGGTTATGACGGTTGGGCCGCCTTTGGTTTCAAAGAATGAGAACCCTTCGACGATGGCCGCCCCAATAAGTCCAAAAATGAGGAACCAGAGCAAGATGCGCCAAATCGCGCGCCCCAGGCCGCCTAAAAGATGCCCTACGACACCCATGGTCCTGCACCTCCAGTGCCAATCGGTAAGGTACCTGCGATTCGGTCTCCGCAAGTAGCGCGCCACGCAGGCGGCGTTCCTAAGTGTAGCATGGATAACCGCTTGCTGCTAGCGCGCTGGGAGGGAAGGCACAGTCCGCTCCACAGGGCTGTCGGCTTCAGCCGCCAGGCTGCCGCCACATGAATACATCGTGAACATGAATACCTCATGAATGTGTATATAAAGTCACCATCTGTGACGCTCCCACACGAAAAAGCCCCAAATCGGCTATCGCGGCGCCGCGATGGATGCGTGCCTGATGGGAGCGCCAATCCCGATATTTTCTGGATTAGAACGATGTGGGAACGTGCGTCGTCAATTGACAGCCGATGATACAATCAGAGATGGTGACTCGCTTCGAGGCGCTTTCGTCCGCCTCACACACCCTCAGATGAGTTGCTGCGGTCCAGTGGCCAGTTTATAGAGGAGCAACTTCATGCCTGATTTGGCGACCGTGGCGTTTTACGTGATCGCGGTGCTGCTGGTAGGATCGGCGCTGGCCGTGGTGCTGCTGCGTAATATCGTGCGCGCGGCGCTTTTTCTGGCGCTGTTCTTTGGCCTGGCGGCCGGAATCTACGTGCTGCTCAACGCCGAATTTATCGCAATCGTCCAGATCCTTATCTACGCGGGCGCGGTCACGGTGCTGGTGCTCTTCGCCATCATGCTGACCCGTAACGCGATGACCTCATCCAACGCCAACCCCTTCGCGGGGCAATGGTGGCTGGCTGGAATCATCTGCGTAGTGCTGGCCGTGGGCATTATCTATGCCGTCGGCAGCAGCACGATGGCTATCGCCAGCGCGAGCGCTCCGGCCAACCTCGTCAATGCGGGCAACGCGGGCGGCTCGGTCGTTCGGATAGGGCAGTTGCTCTATAGCCCCTTCGATTACAGCTATGTGCTGCCCTTTGAGATCGCCTCCATCGTCATACTGGTAGCGATTGTGGGCGCGATTGTGATAGGCCGGGAGGACTAAGCGCGATGGTGACACTCAACGCGGTGCTGGTGCTGGGCGCGGTCATCTTCTGTATCGGCCTCTTCGGCGCGCTGAGCCGCCGCAATGCTGTCGGCATCCTGATGAGCATCGAAATCATGCTCAACGCCGTCAACATCACGCTCGTCGGCTTCGCCTCCGCCTTCGTTCACCACGGATCCCTCGGAGGCCGCCTCACTGGTCAGGTCTTCGCTATCTTTATCATTACCGTGGCCGCCGCCGAGGCCGCTGTGGCGCTGGCGATGATCATCGCCATCTATCGGCGAAGGAACACGATTGACGTCGGCCAGATTAATCTGATGCGCTGGTAGCCGCGAACGCGTCCGGCTCCGCGCCGGGCAGCATCGCACTCCGACGCATACGGCAACGGAGCTGGAGTATGGTACAGTACGCCTGGTTGATTCCCGCGCTGCCCCTGGCCGCGCTCATCATTGTCCTGCTGGTGACGCGCCCGCTGGATGTCGCCGCGCGCCCGCGTGTGCCGCGCCCGGCGCCACCGGCTGACGATGCGCATGGCGCAGCCGACGCCCACGAGGCTCATGAGGCTCATGAGGCTCACGATGTGGCGACAACCAACGGTCACGCGCATGAAGCCCACGCACACGCCACGGACGATAGCGGGCATGGTGGCGGCCACGATGAGCATGGTGGCGCCACGCCCTTCTGGGCGCAAGTTGGCAGCGCCATCACGACGGTAACGATGCTCGCCGCGTTCGTCATTGCGGTCATCATCTTCATCCAGTTCCTGACCAACACTGTTCCCGCTTCATTTTCTGAGCCGTGGGCAACCAAAGACCTGACAGGCGGCGGGGTAACGCTTCATCTCTACGACTGGTTTAACTTTGGCCCGCTACATTATCAGATTCAGTTCCGCATAGATACGCTCACGGCGATCATGCTGGTGGTGGTGACGGGCGTCTCGATGCTGGTGCATCTCTACTCCACCGGCTATATGGCGGGCGATCCCGGCTACTCGCGCTTCTTCATCGAACTCTCGTTCTTCACGGTCTCGATGTTGATTCTGGTGCTCGGCGCGAACTTCCTGGTGCTCTTTATCGGCTGGGAGCTGGTGGGCCTCTCATCCTACCTGCTGATCGGCTTCTGGTTCGACGCCGCGCCTCCCGGCGACCCCGCCGACCCCGACACCCCACCCTATCCGCCGCCCGCCGCCCTCAAGGCGTTCGTCACGACGCGCCTGGGCGACTTCGGCTTCCTGATTGGCATCCTGATACTCTTCTTCGGTACCCAGACGTTCGATTTCATCCAGTTGCAGACAGCCACCAAGACCATGAACATCGCTGTATTGACACTGGCGATGATTCTGGTCTTCGCGGGCGCGGTCGGCAAATCGGCCCAGTTCCCGCTGCACGTCTGGCTGCCAGATGCGATGGCTGGCCCAACGCCGGTCAGCGCGCTGATCCACGCGGCGACGATGGTGGCCGCTGGCGTCTATCTGGTGGCGCGGCTTTTCCCGATCTACGCGGGTGTAGCTGGCCCCCAGGCGCTAGAGGTGGTGGGCTACATCGGCGGCTTCACGGCGCTCTTCGCCGCCACGATCGCGCTGACTCAGAACGACATCAAGAAGGTGCTGGCCTACTCGACCATCAGCCAGCTTGGCTATATGTTCGTCGGCCTCGCCGTCGCGGACACCAATGCGACCGGCATGTTCCATCTGGTGACGCACGCCGCCTTCAAGGCGCTGCTCTTCCTCGGCTCCGGCTGTGTCATCCTCGCGGCGCACCATATCCAGAATATGCGCCAGATGGGCGGGATGGCGCGCTTCATGCCGATCACAGCGCTCACCATGCTCATTGCGACGCTCTCGATCTCCGGCATTCCGCCGTTCTCGGGCTTCTGGAGCAAAGACCCGATCATCGGCGCGGCGTACGAGTATGGCACGGCCAACGGCAACTTCTGGCTCTACGGCATGACCGCCTTCACAGCCTTCCTGACCGCCTTCTATATGTTCCGCCTCTACTTCATGACCTTCGGCGGTCGTGGCGGTTCATGGGCGGGCTTCTGGGCTGGCGCTCAGTATCGCGGCGAGGGCGAACCCCATGAGGCGCCCTGGACGATGTGGCTGCCGCTGGTGATTCTCGCCGTGCCGACGTTGCTGCTGGGCTTCTGGAGCATAAACAGCGGCTTCGCCAACTATCTGACCGGCGAAAATGTCCCCTACACTAGTCCGTTCAGCGAGACGCTGACCTATACCGGCATCGCGGTCGCGGTGGTAGGCATTGTGCTGGCGTGGCTGATGTACGGCATCGAGGTCGTGCCGAAGAAGCTCTTTACCGGCAACCCCGTAGGCGGGTTCATCTACCAGGTGCTGTTTCACAAGTATTATCTCGACGAGCTCTACGGTGTGATTATCAAGTACATCGTGCTGGGCCTGGCCAAGGGCTGCGAACTGTTCGATTTGTACATCATCGATGGGCTGGTCAACGGGAGCGGGCGCTTCATACGCGGGCTGGCGAGTGTCTCCAAGCGGTCCGAGACCGGACTGGTGCAGAACTATGGCGCGGCCATGTTTGGTGGCGTCATCGTGATACTGGTGATTGTCTTCTTCGCGGTCGGCGCGTTGAAGTAGCGAGAGGGAAGGAGTACACGCGCTATGCTTACCGCCATTGTCTTCCTGCCCCTGCTCGCAGGCGTCATCGTTCTGCTGGCGCCCCAACGCTCGGCGCGCTGGATCGCGGCAATCTTCACGGGGGCCATTTTTCTGCTGAGCCTGTGGCTCTATTTCGGGCTGCTCGGCGGCAGCTTCGGCGATGTGGCGCACCCGCAGTGGTACGAGCATCTCGACTGGATCAACCTCCAGGTTGGCACGACGACCTTCCGTGTGGACTACGCGCTCGGCGTCGATGGCCTGAGCATCCTGATGCTGATCCTCAATGCGTTTTTGTCGTTCCTCGCGGTCATCGGCTCGTGGAATATTCAGCCGCGCCAGAAATTTTACATGGCGCTGCTGCTCATCCTGGAGACCGGCGTCGCGGGCGTCTTCGCCTCGTATGATCTCTTCCTCTTCATCTTCTTCTGGGAGGTGGAGCTGATCCCGATGTTCCTGCTGATTGGCATCTGGGGTGGCGCACGCCGCGAGTACGCCGCGTGGAAGTTCCTGCTGTACACCCTCATCGGCTCGGTCTTCACGCTTGGCGGCATCTTCCTACTCTACATCCAGGCTGGTGGCAAGTCGGCCAACTTCCAGTATCTCTCCGTGGCGGGGCCGCAGATAACGGGTACGATTCCGTTCTTTGGCGCCTCGCTCTCGCTGCCGGTGGTGATCTTCATTCTGATCTGTGTCGCCTTTGCGGTGAAGATGCCGATGTGGCCGGTGCATACCTGGCTGCCAGACGCCCACACCGAGGCGCCGACGGCAGTCAGTGTGCTGCTGGCGGGCATCCTGTTGAAAATGGGCGCGTACGGCCTGATTCGCATCGGCTTCGGCTTTTTGCCGCAGGGACTCGAACCTATCGCGCCCTGGCTGGGTATCATCGGTGCGATCAGCGTGCTCTGGGGTGCGGGCGCCTCGATGGTCCAGAAGGACATGAAGCGGATGATCGCCTACTCCAGTGTGAGCCACATGGGCTACATCTCGCTGGGCGTCGCGGCAGCGGCGGTCGCTACGAGCGCTGGTGCGCTCAACTTCCGCGAAGCGGCGCTCACAGGCGCATCGCTCCAGATGTTCGCGCATGGACTCATCACGGGCATGCTCTTCTTCTGTGTCGGCGTGCTCTACGAGCGCGCGCATACCCGCGAGATTGACATCTTTGGCGGCATTGGCAAGGTGATGCCGGTGCTGATGTTACTCTACTCCTTCGCCTGTTTCACGTCGCTCGGTCTGCCGGGCGGCGCGGGATTCGTCGCCGAGTATCTGACTTTCACTGGCTCCTATGCGACACTGCCAGTGCAGACGATATTCGCGGTCTTCGGGATTGTGCTGACGGCGGGATACCTGCTGTGGATGCTGCGGCGTTCGTTCTATGGCGCGCTCAATCCCAAGTGGGCCTGGCTGACCGACGCATCGGCGCGCGAGCGCGCGATTCTGATCGCGCTCGTCGTCGTGATTCTCCTGGTTGGCATCTATCCCGCCCCATTCATTGATCTACTCTCGCCGAGCGTACATCACATGCTCACGACGGCGCAGAGTGTGGTGGCACGATAACGCTCTAAGGCAGGAGATAGTTCGATGACATCTCATATTGACGTGGCGCAGATATGGCTGCTCTCGCCAGAATTGAGCGTGGTGCTGCTCTCGTTTCTTGTGCTGGGCCTGGACCTGGTGACACGCCGCAAAGCGGTGGTCTGGGCGGTGGCGTTCTTTGGCTTGCTCGTGCCACTGGCGCTCACCCTCTCGCTGACGTTCGACTGGTTTGGCCCGCGCCCGACCACCGGCTTCTTTGGCATGCTCACCACCGACTCCTACGCGCTCTTCTTCAACTATCTGTTCCTGGTGATCGGCTTCGCCGTGGTGCTGGTCTCCTTTCAGTATGTCGAGAAGTTTCTGCGGGCGACGCCGGGCGAGTATTACGCCATCATCCTGATGTCGCTGGCAGGCATGATGCTGATGGGCGGCACAGGCGAGCTAATTACCATCTACATCGCGCTTGAGTTGACCAGCATCCCACTCTATATCCTCGCTGGCCTCTCCCGCCGCGATGGACGCTCCGCTGAGGCGGCCATCAAGTACGTGCTGCTGGGCGCGATGTCGTCGGCGATCCTGCTGTATGGCATGGCGCTGCTCTATGGCGCGACCGGCTCGACTGACCTGACTGAGATCGCGAAGACGGTCACGACGCTGGGCAACGGCAATCTAATGGTGCTGGCGGCGGACATTTTCATCTTCGCGGGATTCGGCTTCAAGATTTCGGCTGTGCCGTTCCACATGTGGGCGCCAGATATCTACGAGGGCGCGCCAACGCCCGCGACGCTCTTCTTCTCGGTCGGCTCCAAGGCGGCGGGATTCGCGGCGCTGGTACGGGTCTTCGTCTTCGGCGGCCTCTTCGCGCATAGCGATGTCTACCTCTGGGTGATGCTGGCAATCGTGGCGGCGCTGACGATGACGCTAGGCAATGTCGTGGCGATAGTGCAGACGAACATCAAGCGCATGATGGCCTACAGCAGCATCGGCCAGGCGGGCTACCTGCTGCTGGGGCTGGCGGCCATCGCCATCCATGATGAACCGGTCGGTACAACGGCGGTGCTGGTCTTCCTCGTCGTCTTCGTCGTCACCAACATCGGCGCGTTCACGGGCATCATCGCGCTGGCCGACGCGACAGGCAAAGAGAACATCCGCGACTTCGACGGCTTTGGTCGGCGCAGCCCGTGGATCGCGGCGGGCATGGCGTTCTGTCTGCTGGCGCTGGCGGGTATCCCACCGATGGCAGGCTTCCTGAGCAAGCTGTTCATCTTCTTCACGGCCTGGGGCCAGGGCAGCGCGCTGACCTTCCTGGTCATCCTCGGCCTCATCAACAGCACGATCTCAATCGTCTACTACGCCAACGTCGTCTGGCGCATGTATGCCGTCGAGCCGCAGAAGAAAGAGCGCATCCCGGTGCCTGGCTCGGTCTCGCTGACGATGGCGCTTGCCGTCCTCGGTATCTTCGCGCTGACCATCGTCATCGGCGTGCTGATGACGCAGGCGGCTGGCGGCGCGGGCAGCCTCATCCAGGTGCTCGGACACTAACGCGACAGCGACAAGGCAACGGCGACAGCTATTCAAAACCTCGCCCCTCTGGCTTCCCGGCCATCAGGGCGAGGTCTTTTTCAGTGGTCATGCACTACAGGCGCCGACATCAGGCGGGTATTGAGAAATCGTCAGCGACCAATGCTCACCAGCGAGCCGAACAGGCCGTCCGCCTCATCATTGAGACCTGCCGTGAAGAACAGCGTCGTGCTTGGCCCAGCATTCGCGTCATTGCCGAAGTCCAGTCCCCACAAGCCGTCGATGCTGATGGGCTTGTGCTTCGCGTCGCGCAGTTGGCCGCGGAAACCCCCGGTTTGCGGATCATAGGCGTTGATGCGTCCATTGCCGAAGTTGCCAATCAACAGATCGCCGCCGAACCGTCCGAAGCTCTCTGGCGCCAGAGCCAGCCCCCACGGCGAGTTGAGTTGCCCGCGTGTCACCAGCCTGTGGAGGAGATGTCCGCTGGTATCGTAGACATCCACAAACCCATGGCCCTGCCCGGCCACGTCATCGTGCTTGGCCGCGTCCTGTTTGGCATAGGTGACAACAAGGTTGCCGTTGATAGCGGCGATGCCGAAAGGCGCATAGCCACGCGGTATCTTGGGATCGGTAAAGGAGCCTGCCAGGTGCGCCTGACCGAAATGGTCGTTGAACACGTCTATCGTGCCCGCGCGGAAATTGGTGGCGTAGAGAAATGTGCCAGCGCCGTTGCTTGCCAACGCCAGCCCTTTGTAGACTGCGCCGGGTGACTTGTCCACTTCGAGGATGGCGTGCGTGGGATCCACATTCCGATTCCATCCCGAGATCGTGCCGTCCTCGGTAGCGAACAGGAAGAGCGCGGCGCCTGAATTGTTGCCCTGTGAGACGACGAATCCAGATGTCGGGTTGAAGACGATTCCCGTCGGCGCGGCGGTCGTACCCGCTGGACTACCCTTTGGCGGCGGGATTGTCACGACAAGCGGCGAGCCTACCGGGAATGGGTTGCCCGCTCCATCGTAGAGCGTACTGACACCAGTTCCATTGTCCGCGATCCAGAAAGGAGTAGTTGGGCCATGCACGATCCCCCACGAGTTGACGAGGTTGGGATCGGTCACACGGGCAACACCCGGCAGGTCGGAGACCAGATTGGTCTGCTGGTAAAACCCATTGCGGCCATCGGCGCTGGCTGTCTGCTGAGCTAACAGCAGACCTGCGCTGAGCGCTACCGCGATGGCCAGGAGACGAAGCGCCATATTCAGGGCGCGTGGACGCATGAAACGCATCGTTCGCATGGAGTAACATCCTCCTCTGGCTGAGATAGCTTCCTAACATCAGCCGCACAACGTCCCAACAACTCCTGCGCTGTTTTCGTGTCTGGTTGGAGAATGCGAGCCTGTCTGCGTGATTCTTCTCCTCAGCCCCCATCCATCCTTCGATTGTCGAACAGGTCTTCTCGTGTCGTGCGCTCCGGGTCAGCCAGTATGCATCCTGATCAGGAGATGCGCTCCCGGTGCGCGGCGCCTCAACACGGCACTTCAGTGCTACGAGTATTTACGTAGTGAGTTACAGGCATATGAACCAAGGGCCGCTGTAATCAGGTGGCCCGGTGATGTATGCTCTGTCAGGCGCGTCTCTGGGTGGGCGCCGCTGGCAAGGATGGAGCGCGCATGTCCCTCGACGCGAAACGCACGCGGTCAACGCAGTCAATCGAGCTGTGGACGCTGGTTGGGACGATTCTGGCGTCCAGCATGGCATTTATCGATAGTTCCGCGCTGAATGTCGTTCTCAGCAACCTTCAGAGCGATTTTGGCGCATCTGGCGCGCAGCTGCTCTGGATCGTGAACGCCTACCTGCTGATGCTGGCGGCGCTCATCCTCACGGGCGGCGCGCTGGGCGACCGATTTGGCCGGAAGCGTATCTTCAGCATGGGCATCGCGCTCTTCGCCGTGGCCTCGCTGGCCTGCGGTCTCGCGCCGACGATTGGTCTGCTGCTGGTCGGGCGCGTCATTCAGGGGATTGGCGGCGCGCTGATGGTGCCGGGGAGTCTGGCGATCATCACGGCCACCTTCAAGCGGCGGCGGCGCGGCTGGGCCATCGGTATCTGGTCCGCCGCCAGCACGCTCACCACGATGGCGGGGCCAGCCGTTGGCGGCGTCTTCGCCAGCCTCGGCCTCTGGCGGCTCGTCTTCTTCATCAATGTGCCGCTGGCGGTCGTCGCGCTCTTCGCCCTCATGCATGTGCCGGAGACGCGCGACGAGACGGCGACTGGCCGCTTCGATATCTGGGGTACGCTGCTGGTGGTGTTAGGCCTTTTTGGCGTCACCTTCGGCGCGATTGGCCTGGGCAACGGCTCCGGCGCGGAGGGCGTCAACCCGCTGGATGTCCTCTCGCTCGTCGGGGGTGTCGTCGCACTAGCGCTTTTCATTGTCGTCGAGATGCGTAGCGCCCACCCAATGATGCCGCTTTCCATCTTCCGCTCGCGTACCTTTGTCGGCACGAATGTGATGTGTGTCTTTCTCTATGGCGCGCTCTCCGGCACGTTATTCTTCTTTCCGCTGAACCTCATCCAGATTCAGGGCTACAATCCGGCGCTGGCGGGCCTGGCGACTCTGCCGTTCTCGATTGTGCTGGCTATCCTCTCACCGATGATGGGTCGCATGGCCGACCGCGTTGGGCCGCGCCTATTGCTGACGGTGGGGCCGAGCGTCGTCGCGCTGGGCTTCGTCCTGCTGGCGCTGCCGGGTATCACATCGGGGCCGGTCGCCTACTGGTGGACCTATTTTCCGGGCATCCTGGTGATCGGCGCTGGCATGGGCATCACCGTCGCGCCGCTGACCACGGCGGTGATGTCATCGGCTCCGACGGAACACTCTGGTCTCGCGTCTGGAGTCAACAACGCCGTGACACGTTCGGCGCAGGTGCTGGCGCTCGCCATCCTCGGCGCGGTGGCGATCTTCACCTTTTCCAGCGCGCTCCAGACGCGGGCCAACGTGCTGCCACTCTCTTCGCAGCAGCGCGCCACGCTGGTCGCCGACGCGGGCAAGCTCGGCGAGACACCCCCGCCGCCGGGCCTCGATCAGCAGGCAGCCGCGCAAGTGACGGCGGCGGTGCAGGAGTCATTCGTTAACACCTTCCGCCTGCTTTCCATCATCTCCGCCTGCATGGCGCTGCTGAGTGGCGCGCTCGCCTGGCTGCTCGTGGGGTCGCCGCGCCAGATACAGCAGGAGGCGGCGCCCGAGCAGGGATCGGCCAAAGCATCACCTGTGGATACATCGGCTGGTTAGCGCTGCATGGCCGGATGCGGCGCCTCCAGCCGGTTGAGCAGCGTCCGCGTCCAGACGGCGGCGCGCCCCAGTTCCCCAGTGAGCAGCGGGCCTTCTGTGTCTGCAACGAAGAAGCTCTCTGGCGGCACGAGCAACGTGACGCTCATCTGCCTGAGGCTGTCCGCCATCCTGCGCGCAGCTGAGCCAGTCATCCAGCGCGGCTTCTGGAAGCGCGTATCGAAGCAGGCGACGGCACGCCCATGAAGCTGCTGCGGAGTAAGGTCTGCCAGCAGCGCCTGCATCGCCTTGGTGGGCCGCCATCCCTGCGTGGGGCAGCCCAGAACCAGGAGATCAACACCCTCCAGATCGAGCGGATGCGTCGGATCGACGTGAGCCAGCCGCGCCTCTCCTGTCGTACGCAGGGTATCGGCGACTGCGGCGGCGATACGTTCGGTGTTACCAAATTGTGAATCGTAGACAACCAGGGCATGCATATGCGTCCTCCTTTGCCTGGCTTATGGCGTGGCCTGATACCATGCGAACCATGGCGCACCGCCATCCTCCAGGCAACGTAACACGGACGCATCACCAGCACGTCACAGGGACGGCGCATAGGGTCACAACTGGCTCATGTTCCATGCCTCAAAGCGGTGGCTGCCCGGATTCATATTGAAGAGCGCGCGCACAGGCAGGCTGAGCGTCAGCGTGGCAAGGCCGTGAGGCAACACTGGTCTCCTGATTGCGGCATTGACGAACCGAAGCATATACTGATTCGTACGATACACAGTAGGATGGCAGGGACGCGCTCGACATGTACTCCGAATGACTACGGCAACAGGCAACAGGCAACAGGCAACAGGCGACAGGCGACAGGCGACAGGCGACAGGCAATTAGAGGTACTATGGCTCTCGAAGACTTGAGTGATGTTCGATTGAGGGATCTGGCGGCTTTTCCCGCGCCAGAAAAATTGCGAATTGGAATCGCCGGGCGCATAGCGGCCAGCGCATGGCGAATAAAAGAAGTCATTGGCCGCATTCCAATACGTTGGCTTGCGCTGACAGGGATCTTGCTTGCTGGTAACATCGCCAATGCGCTCTCATGGCGGTTCGCCGTGCCCATCAACACGGGCGCATTCTCCGTCTCGCTGGCCCTGGGCCTGTATGCCATGCCAGGCTGGGGAGAGTTGCGCCGGTCACGTGCGGAGGCGTCGTCGTGGCGTCCACGCTGGCGGTCCACCATACTTGCAATCGCGGCTGGCCTCGGGCTGGCTGCTCCCTCAGTGCTCTTCTTCGCCATTACAGCGGCGCATGGTGGTCTCGGGTACGCAGCGATTCCGGATCTTCCCGCTCGGTCGCTGATCATGCGCGAATTGGTCGAAATCCCGCTGTTGACCGCTTTTCTGGAAGAACTGGTATTCCGCCAGTATGTTTTCCGCGCGTTTGCCCAAAAAGGACTGATCGCGACGGTGCTCATCAACGCGGGTATCTTCACGCTATGGCATCTGGTCGTCACGGCGCGCACAGTCCTCGGGACCAACTTCGCCGCCTCGCCCTTACTCCTCGTGGGTTCCTACATTGGCTCGCTTGCCACGGTCTTCATCGGGGGTGTGGTGTTCGCGCTGGTGCGCTGGAAGACGGGCAGCTTCGTCTATTCCGCGCTCGCGCATTGGGTCGTCCTTGGATTAATCACACTCGCCATGTGGGTGCTGTGACGCCAGAACTGACCCGGAGTTGGAAGGGTGCACGCTGCTAGCTGCTCACTCAGGCACGGGAAGCGCTCTCTTTTTCATGCCGAAGAGCATGCGTATGGGCGGAATGCGCCGGATGAGTGCCTCGTAGACTCCCATGGTGACAACGTATGTAAAGACGACCATGATGAGAAAGGCCAGCAGCGGTTGCGTTCCGCCTGCGAGCAGTGGAAGCCCAATGAGGTAGAGCACTGCAAGATGAAATATATAGAATGGGTAAGAGGCGTCGTTGAGATATCGTCCGACCCGGTTGGTGAAGGCGAGAAAGCGCATACTCAGACCTAGAACAGCAGTAATGCACATCCAGGCGGCCAGCGCCCGGAGGAATGCCGCCAGAATACCAGTAGCAGAGTAGTCATGCGCGAGGGAAGAATCGCCCACACCGGGAAGTTGCGTGATGATGAAGACGAGGATTCCCAGTGCGAGGGCCACGACACCACCATCACGCCGCACAGCCTGGCGCAGCCGCTCGTCAGAGTAGATGATCGAGCCATACAGGTAGACGAGGGTGAAGAATATGAATTGCGCCAGCACATTCCAGGCGTCGGGCGCGCCCACGACCAGCCATCCCTGCCACTGCCAGCCGAGAACGGCAAGCAGGAGGCCAAGCGGCACGGCAAACAGGAAGACGCCGCCCCGATGGCGTTGGCACCAGTTTGCCAGCCACTCTATGAGGCGAGCGCCACGCGGCCTCTGCAGGTAGAGAAGAAGTGGCAGCGTAAGCAGAGAGATGATGAACAGGCGCGGGATGAACCAGAGGTGACTCCAGAAGATGAACTCATATTGCGGCGTGTAGTGGGTAAGAAACCCGAAGTATGCGCCGACAAACCAGAGATAGAACGTCACCGGAGAATCGGCGAACTGCGGATTCCATCCAGAGGGAGCGGGTATCTTGCCGATCACCCCAGGAAACGTGTGGATGATGAGATAGTTCTGCAGCGGGATCAGCGTCAGCGAAGCAAACATAAAGGGAATGAGCAGCCGGAGGAAGCGCTCGCTCACGAAGTGGTGTGGTGTGTGCCTCGCGAGCATGGCAGATGCCGCTGCTCCCGCGATCAGGAAGAGCAGAGCGATTCCCCAACTGCCAACGGTCATCAGCGTGGACAGGCCAATCGGGCTGGAAT
Organism: Ktedonobacterales bacterium; assembly: GCA_036273675.1. Taxonomy (GTDB): domain Bacteria; phylum Chloroflexota; class Ktedonobacteria; order Ktedonobacterales; family JADMIN01; genus DAHUXT01. The sequence goes on from DASUHD010000035.1 coordinate 86,613, forward strand.
ATCCAGTGCCGTAATACTGATCGCTGTTGGCTGAGAAGAATCCCAGGGCATGGCAAGGTACAAGGGCCAGAATGATAAAGGCGCGCAACCAGTCGATCTCGTAGAATCGTGGTGACGCTCTCTGCCCAGTCGTGGAAGCCTGTAATGCTTGCGCAGGCAGACGCCGCAAGGTACTCATAGCTCCCCCTCTCGGGGCTGGATTCTCACGTCTTTTGGTGGGAGCCATCCTTGGAGGCATGGTATCCCCGCAGCCTCACATGGCAGTCACGTCGATAATCCCGAAAATCACCGACTCGTCACGCGCACGCGAAGTCCATAGCCACTCGCAATCAGCTCTCTGAAGCGCGAGACGAAGCGCGCCGCCGGAGCGCCGTCAATGATGTCGTGGTCGAAGCTCAGCGTCACGCACAGGTACTCGCGGATGGCGATGTTCCCATCCACCACGCCTGGTTTCTCCGCGATGCCACCCACTGCTACATCGAGCGTGTGATAATCGAAGGGAATTGCCCAGCCACCGCCGTTTCCGAACATTCCCACCGCTGTCAGGCCAACCGTCCCGCCATAGCGCTTCTGGAGCCACGGATAGCGGCCTCGCGCCCACCAGAAGATGGCCCATATCCCTTTGAGAACCGTCATCGGGACGCGCATGAGCCACTTTTCCGCCTGGAATCCCTCCCACTTCGTCTCCACCGCCGCAACCTGAGCCGTTCGAATCTCCCGCGTGATCTCACGAATATCTTTTCGGTTTGCCCCACGAACGCAGTAGACGATGGGCTGCTTGCGTCCCTCTATGTCGCGCTCGATAGGGAGCGCAACATCTACGTCATCGAAAATGGCGAGGCGCTTTGGACCCTTGCGACAGGCGTTCAATGCCTTGTTTTCGTCCACCACGTGCGCCAGGCAGGCGATGATAAACGCTGTGAACGAGAGATCCTCGCCCGTCTCTGTTTTATGCTCGCGCAGGTATTGCCGGGCTTCGGTCACGTCCACCTCGATCAGGCCACGGGTCTTATGCGCCCGCTGGACCACCGGGTACATCAGCGCCAGCACACGCCGGAGCCTAGGCAATGGTACAACCAGGTAGGCATCGTGTTGGTTGTCTTTGTGGCGCCTGGTCATGTCTGCCTTACCTCCTTCCATCCAACGATGGCGCCTATCTCACCAAGAGTCATCTGTTCCCACTGCCCCCAAGGGAAGCCGATCTGCCAGGCGCATGAAAATGGTGTACGCCTGGCAGATTCAGCCATGTTCAGCCATGTTCAGCCATGTTCAGCTATGTTCAGCTATGTTCAGCCATGCCACTCAATTCGTCGGTTAGGCGCTTTGCGCTGAGCGGTAGCGGCGGACGCGCGGGCGGTTGCTGTAGAAGCCGGAACCATGCAGGCCCAGGTCGAAGAGCAGCCCCAGCAGCACCCAGAGCCACGCGGCCCCGTTGACGCCGTTGCCAAAGGCGTAGACGACCACGTAGGCGAGTGTGGTGAGCGGCAGGAAGATAATGCCGAGCAGCGGCAGAATCCAGCCGTCGTTGAAGGCAGTCTTGACCAGCGATGTCTGGGTCCAGACGACAAGCAACCCGATACGGGCAAATAACGCAAGCAGGCAACCCATGAGAACTTCCTCCTCATTCGCGCAGGGCGTCGGCCGCACCACGATGCCCTGCCGTCAGGACACCGCGCGCCGAGGCGAGAACGCTACCCTGCTATCAAACCACACTTTTCATCGCGCCGCGCCGCCCAGTTGGAAGAACCGCCTGGCAAGCAAGATATACCAGATCATCGTGGGTACGAGCGCCAGGAGCGAGAATACAATGCCAACCGTTCCAGCGGATGCTGGCACAAGCGTCAGCACGCCCATGGCGAGGCCCGCGAAGCCAGTTGCTTTGCCGAATACATTGCTGCGGAGCATGACGATGGACACGATGATCGCAAACAGCGCGCCCAGGAAATACGCGACATTGAACGCGGTACCGGTCCAGTTGGCGATGATCGCCTGCCCTGCCCCCAGTAGCGCCGTCCGCTCGGCGTCGGTTGACGCGTCGGCGTATTGGTGGCTCAGCGAAAGCATCGAGAAGGCGGGGTTCGCCGCGATATAGGCCACCATGCCGACAAACGCGAAAGCGGTCCCTAACGCCATGAATGGCTGATTGACATGGCGAAGCGCACCGTAGAGGGCAACATAGATCACGCCCAGGAGCACATAACTCGCCAGCATCATCAAATCGGCGGCAAATAGACCCCGGAGCCAGCTTTGATTGAACAGGTTGAACCAGCCAACCATAGTGGTCGGGATTGGATTTATCACCAGCACAACGCCCGCAACAACGATAAACGCGACTGACAGCAGCGCGACTATCGCGGCAACCCGATAGAGCAGTTTCCAGGCTGCGCCTGTCTGCTCGGTAGCTGGGACATGTACGCGCCGGTCGCGCGCGAGCGTGGATTCGATAATGGTCGTGCTCATGACACTGCTCCTTTCCAGCAGGGGACATTCTCCTGTCAGTGGTAGCAGACGCGCCTCACCGATGAGTCTCATGTTGGTGAGGCGCGAGCACAAGTTCATCACAGATCTCAGAACCTACAGAACTCAGAAGCTGCCGGCCGAGCCGGTCGCACCGCTCGCCGCGCCGCCGCCCGAGTAGGTGCCGCTGGCAGTGCCGCCACTTGAGACTGGCGCCATGCTCGAATGGACGACGATCCAGTAGGGATAGAAACCGGGCGTTCCCGTCGTCCATTGCTGGCCGTCACGCTCGGCGTGGAACCATGCGGGCGAGTAGCCGCGCTCGCTCGCCGCCTTCAACCGCGACGACAATTTGCCTACCAGCCCCATCGCGACGATGTAGGGCAGGTCGGTATCGAGATTCGGCTCGTAGGCGCGATCCGAGACGCTGGCCTGATAGCCACGCCACGGCGCGGCGGCGATCTCGCCCTCGACGGTCGTATCATGCACCGAGTAGCCCGCGATAAACGCTGCCACGCTGGCGAGCAGACAGATGACCATGCCAACCGCGGCCCAGCCCTCCTTCGCCAGAATCATGAGCAGGACGGACACCGCCGCCAGTGCGATCCCAACCGCGCCCGCGATGTAGAGCGGACGTCGGCGCGCGGAGGCCGCCTCGGGGTCGTACCAGCCGCGCTCGGTCAGGTCGCGGCGAAGTTCCGCCCTGGGCGAGCTCCAGCCGGTACGCACTTTGGCGAGGTCACTGCTGGAGAGGGTGTGGTCGCTCTCGTCGGCCTGTTCCTCGAGACCATCCCAGACACTCTGCTCGAAGCCCGTCAGGCCTTTGCCGTCGCCTGTGAGGCGCATCTGCGCCTTCTTCGCGCCTACTGGCTCGATGGTGAGCATCCCGCGCCGGGCGAAGTCCAGCACGGTCGCCTCGACCTGCGAGTCGCTCACCCGCCCCTGGATGAGCGCTCCGGCCAGCGCGGGCGAGAGGTCGCCAGGAGTCGCCAGCGCCAGCGGATCGATATGCACGCCATCGCCCGCGGTGCTCAGCGGCGATTGGCGGCGCATGCGCGTGTAAAGTAGCCCGACAGCGCCCGCGAAGAGCAGCGCCAGGATGTTGTATGGCAACCGCCCGAGGAACGAGCCGACCACCTGCGACTGCGGCGGCGGTGGTGGCCCATAGATCAGATCATGCTCCACCTGCTGCAATCCGGCGGCGATCCCCGCGGCGGTCTGCCCTTCCTTCAGCAGCGGTGTCATCGTATCGTCGCGTATCCGGTTCAGTTCGTCTTGCGACAGATGGAGCTTCTTGCCCGCGGCAAGGGCGACCGTGCCGTGGCGAAGATCGCCTGGCTTGAGATTGAAGAACATGACGAATCCATCGTTCGCGTTCTTGCTCGATTCCACATTCCAGCGGCCCATCAGGTCAAAGGCGTCTTGCAACGTCTTATCCGCTGTAGTTTCGTGCGCCTGCAAATACACGATGGTGGGCGCTCCGGCGCGCTCGACGGCTGCGGCGTCCGCCTCCAATGTGGCTATCTCCGCCGGTGTGAGGATCCCTGTGCAGTCATAGACAAACTGCCCGACCACTGGGCCGGTGCAGCTTGCGCGAGACGCCGCCGAAGCAGTGTTGGCCCCAAGCAATGTCAGACCTACGGCCAGCAGCAAAGCTACTGGCACGAGCGCCATGGCCCACCATCTCCGCGAGATATGCCAGCGATGAGTATGCATCAGCCGTCTCCTCCAGGCTTGGAAAGCGGTAGGGTAGCTCGCCGATCCTCAGGCGATTTTCGCGCCTGCCTGAGACGTATACGCAGTAGCGCGCCATTGGGTGCAAGCCACCATGACGCGCCGCGAATATGCGACCCAGGCAAGCGCTCCCTGACTGGCAGGGACCTCGGTAACCATTAGCGCATCGTTTAGCGCAAACTCGAGTATTCGGGTGGTTGTGGCGCCACCGGCTGCGGCATGCTCGGCGCGGGCCTGTCAGGCATCGGTTGCGCCTGTGGCATGTGTGACATGTACGGCGCGGGCGCTACTCGTGGTCGGCCCGCGGGCATACCATCTGGCCCGGCGACCAGATAGGCCACCATCACGGCAAAGCCGAACACGCCAGAGACGAGTCCGAGAATACCGCCGGCCAGCAAAACGATGAACCACGCTTTGTCTTCAATTTGGTAGGTATTGACGAGCGCCCCAATCCACGCCGCCAATTGCACGATGCCACCCGCCACGGCAATCGTGAAGCCCACAACCATGAACCCAACGGTTGTCCAGAAGAATCCATTGATAGTGGGGACAAAGTCAGATCCGTTCCCAGACGCCGCTGGCTCCCACGTGCCGCCGTTGGCGAGCATCAAGCCGAGGCTGATGCCTCCCATGGCAAGCCCGGCGACGAGAACAATCAGACCCGCTATCCACATCCTGGTGATACTGGCTTTCGACATGGTGTTCTTTCTCCTTCCCCTGAGCGGGCATTTCTGCCGCCGTAACCCGCTCAGCGTCACCATATCCTCAGCATCTTTCAAATGCGTCACAGCCGAATGTGCTGATCACACGCGCCAGTCACAGGATAGCAAAAGGCAATGGCCCAGCCTCAGTCGTCGAGCGAGGCGAAGAGGTTGTTGAGCGATTCGGCGAGGGTGGGGTGCGCGAAGATCGCGTCGCGCAAGACCGTATAGGGCAGGTGGCCCATCATTGCGATCTCCACCATCGCCATCAGTTCGCCGCCCTCGATGCCGAGAATCGCGCAGCCAAGAATCTGTCGCGTCTCCGCGTCTACTACCGCCTTCATGAAGCCGCGCGTCTCGTCCACCTCGTCCGCGCGCGCCACCCAGGACATCGGCATTTTCGCCACCTTGATGTTGCGCCCCTGGTTGCGCGCCTCCTCCTCGCTCAGCCCGACGCGCCCAAACTGCGGATCGATGAAGACGGTACAGGGTACCATCCGGTCCGTGGTCGTGGCGCTGCCGCCTTCCAGCAGATTCGCGCGGATGATGCGGAAGTCGTCGTAGGAGATGTGTGTGAAGGCGGGCGGCCCCTTCACATCGCCCAGCGCGTAGATGCCCGGCACATTTGTCTCCAGTCGCTCGTTCACCTGGATGTAGCCGCGCTCGTTGGTGGCGACGCCCGCCGCCGCAAGATTGAGCGCCTCAGTGTTGGGGACGCGCCCCGCCGCCGCCAGCACATGCGAGCCAGTGATGTCTCGCTCGCCATCCGGCGTCTTCACATGCAGCGTCACGCCATTGTCAATTGACGTAACCCCGGTCGGCGCGCTGTTCAGCAGGATCTCGATGCCATCCTCCGTCAGAATCTGCGCCACGGCCTCGGCGACATCGCCATCCTCACGTGTGAGCAGTTGCCTGCCGCGCTGGATAATCGTCACCTGGCTGCCGAAGCGGCGGAACATCTGGGCGAACTCCAACCCGACGTAGCCGCCGCCGATGACCAGTAGATGCGGCGGCACGACGTCCAGTTCCATGATCGAGGTGGAGTTGAGCGTGCGCGCCGGATCGAGCCCCGGCACATCTGGGTCGGCAGGTCGCTCTCCCGTATTGATGAAGATGGTCTCTGCCGCCAGCTCGCGTTTCTCGCCGGAAGGCAGCATGATTTGCACGGTCTTTGGCCCGGTGAAGCGCGCCTCGCCATAGATCAGGTCGAGGTTTGGGTTGCCCTCAAGGCGGCGCTCGCTGCCCCCGCGAAAGCTATCGACGGTTTCGCGCTTGCGCTGGCGTACGCGCTTCATATCCACCGTGACATCACCAACACCGACGCCGTAGTCGCCAGCGCGCCGGGCGAGATAGGCGACGCGGGCGCTGGCGACCATCGTCTTGGTGGGGGTGCAGCCCTCGTTGATGCAGGTGCCGCCAACATGCACGCGCTCGATGATGGCGGTCTTGCGGCCAGCCTGCGCCAGCGCCGTGGCGAGCGGGTTGCCCGCCTGTCCCGAGCCGAGAATCAGGCAATCATACTGTTCCATCGCCACAATGTTCGTCCTCTCAGTGGAAACTAGCGCGCCTGCTCCGCGTGCCAGCGCTCGATCAACTGCGCGGTCTGCGCGACGTGTTCGTCGTAGTGGTCGGTCAGCCAGCCGAAGATATCGGCGACTGAAGTGGGATACGGATCGGTTCCTGGCGAATAGACAACACTGGACTGGCGCGTCACCGTCGCGTCGTCCAGGTCGGCAAAGCGCTCCGTCACCCGGCGATGGGTCGCGTTCAGGTCGTCGAGCAATGCGGCCCGGTCCGCGCCCGTGGGCTTTGTGGTGAGCAGCCGCTGATGTAGGTCGGCGGCATTCGCCACCATCTCCAGGTCGGCGCCCAGGTCCACCGGCCCAAAATTCGCCTCAGCCATACGGTCATAGACTTCAAGATAATGGTTCATCGAGTCTTGCAGGTGCAGCGGCAGAACGCCCAGGGCATATTCCTCGCCATCGGGCGTGTAAGGCAGCGCCTCGTCAGGCGCCTGTGCGAATGCCGCGAGGAAGCCGTCGCGCGCCGCATCGAACCGCGCGATCAGCATCGCCGCCTGCCTCTGTGGGTCTGTTGGTCCGCTCATGGTGTGTCTCTCCCCTCCGAATACCATAGTCCAGGAGTGCGCCCTCACGTACCGATATAGTCTGCGCGATGCCAAGCGGCGTTACAGGGCGTTGTGACAATCATCACTGGCGCATCGTCGCCAAATCGAGTTAACTGCTAGTAACGGGCGACAAAACATCCACGCTGGGCGAGAGAAGGCGGCGACCATGATTCGTATTCTGCTGGCCGAGGATCAGGCGATGGTGCGGGGCGCGCTGGTGGCGCTGCTCTCGCTGGAGGCCGATATGGAGATCGTGGCGGAGGTTGCCCGTGGCGATGAGGTCGTCGCTGCCGCGCTTGCCGCCAAGCCCGATGTGGCGCTGCTGGATATTGAGATGCCCGGCTGCGATGGCCTGACCGCCGCCGCGCAGGTACACGCGCAGTTGCCATCGTGCCGCATCCTGATACTGACGACGTTCGGGCGGCCCGGCTACCTGCGGCGGGCAATGGATAGCGGGGTCGTCGGCTTCCTGCTCAAAGACGCCCCAGCGGCGCAGCTCTCGTCGGCGATCCGGCGGGCAATGGCGGGCGAACGGGTTGTTGATCCGGCGCTGGCGGTCTCCGCGCTGAGTGACGGCGTCAGCCCGCTGACCGACCGCGAGCGCGATGTGCTGGCGGCGGCGGCGCATGGCGCGAGTATCGCGGAGATTGCCGCCTCGCTCTATCTCTCCGAAGGCACCGTGCGCAATTATCTCTCGGTGGCGATGCAGAAGCTCAACGCGCATAATCGCATCGAGGCGGCGCATATCGCGGAGGAAAAAGGCTGGCTGTGAGAGGCTGTAATTGCCTGGCGCTTTGCGGTATGCTTGAGGACAAGGAGGCTACTACACATGACAGCAGACGCGACCAATAACATGCCTGCGGTGGGGGCGACCGCGCCCGATTTCACACTGCCCGCGAATGACGGCAGCATGGTGACGCTCTCGGCGCTCCGGGGACACCACGTCGTGCTCTACTTCTACCCCAAAGACGATACCCCCGGCTGCACCACCGAGGCGTGCAGCTTCCGCGACAGCTGGCACACGCTGGAGCAGCGCGGCATTCCTGTGCTGGGCATCAGCCGCGACAGCGTCCAGTCGCACAAGAAGTTCGCAGAGAAGTACGGCCTGCCATTCACGCTGCTCTCGGACGAAGGCGGCGAGGTGACCGAGAAGTACGGCGTCTGGGGCGAGAAGAGCATGTACGGCAAGACGTATATGGGCATCTCGCGCGTGACGTTCGCCATCGGGCCGGATGGCGTGATCGAGCACGTCTGGGAGAAGGTGCGCCCCGAGGGCCACGCCGCCGAAGTGCTCGCCTTCCTCGACGGCGCGGCGAACGCCTGACGCGGTTCTCCAATATCACGAAGGTCGTTATCCTGCTGCAAGTCGGCCATTGCTTCGACAGCATGAGCGGCGCGGATGTCTGCCTGAAGGAATCGGAGCGGCAGGCCGTTGCGTTCTGCCCAAAAGGCCGGGGATATCCTGTCCTTCAGACAGATGCAGGCAGGCGGTCGTACGTGGCACAATCTCTGGAGACATCATCGAAGGGAGTTGTGAACCATGGAAAACTGGATCTGCGTCACCTGTGGCGCGCAGTACGCCGCGAGCGAGGAGCCGCCCGCCGAATGCCCGATCTGCCTGGACCAGCGCCAGTATCTTGGGGCAAACGGTCAGCAGTGGACAACACTAGCGAACATGCAGCGGGAGAATTACCGCAATCTCATCACACAGGAGGAGCCGAGGCTGACGGGGATCGTCACCGAGCCGTCCTTCGCCATCGGCCAGCGGGCGCTGCTGGTACAGACGAACCAGGGCAACGTGCTGTGGGACTGTATCTCCTATCTTGATGAGGCGACAGCCCAGGCGTTGGAAAAGCTGGGCGGCGTCGCGGCCATCACCGCCTCGCATCCGCATCTCTACGGCTCGATGATCGACTGGGCCGAGCGTTTCGGCGCCGCCATCTATCTTCACGAGGCGGATCGCCAATGGGTCATGCGGCCCGACTCGCGCATCACCTTCTGGTCCGGCGAGACGCACGCGCTCCCCGGCGATCTGACGCTGGCGCGGCTGGGCGGCCACTTTCCTGGCAGCGCCGTGCTGCACTGGCCAGCGGGCGCCGAGGGCAAAGGCGCGCTCCTGACCGGCGACACGATCTACGTGGTGTCCGACCGCGCCTGGGTCAGCTTCATGTACAGCTACCCGAACCTCATTCCGCTGCCCGCGCGCAAGATTCGCCATATCCGCGATACGATAGCGCCCTACCGCTTCGACCGGCTCTATGCGGGCTTCGCCGGGCGCGTGGTCAGCACAGACGCCAGCGCCGCCGTCCAGCGCTCCGCCGAGCGCTACCTCAAGGCCATCGCGGACGGGCTGGAGGGCGACGAGCCATGACGCAGGCGCCAGCGCGCGTTAACTAACTTTGCCGCAGACGGCTATCCACCTGCGTGGCGCACGCCTGAAGCTGGCTCTGTGTGCCGAGCGCGCCGCCAGTGAGAGGGCCAAAGGTAAGGCAGTCGTAGAAGAATGGCCCTTCGAGCACGTAGAAGATAGTCGCCGAACCCGTGAATCCCTTATCTGTCGCCGTAAGACTGACAAACTCCGCCTGAACGCCGATGCCATCGACAGGCGTCGCCTGGTTTATCGTGATTTTGGTTGAGCCGGAGGACTGAGCTAGCGCAGCCGCTATATCAGCCTGGGGAATCGGAACCGGCCCCTTCCAGTCAAAGAAGTAGATGATCAGCGGGATCCTTGTCTGCGATGCGAGATAGTTGCACGAGCCACCATCCTCGCTATGGTCCGCGACGAGTGATGTTGCCGGGGCTGGTGGCTGGACGATGGTATTGGCCTCGGCCACCGTCATCAGTTGTTGGCAAAGCGCCTGGGTGATGGGTGGGAGCGCCTTGAGCGTGGCCTTTGCCGTTGGCTGTGCCGTGGTGGCGGTCGCGTTGCCGCTCGCTGGCGTGCCGGATGCGGCGGATGTTCCGCCGGGGCTGCACGCGGCCACGGAGAAACTGAGGCAGGCGCAGGCGAGTAAGATCAGGATGATGCGATGTCGAGAGTGTTTCATGAGCTTCATAGGATTCATGGCACGAGCTACCTTTCAGTCTCGAATATTGCGCGTCATGCGCCGTAGGAAGGTGTGCGCGGCAACTGCGCGACGGCCACCAGCGCGCCATCGGCTGGTGGGGTTGTCCAGACCTGCGCCTCCCCAGCCACGAGGTTGCGCAGTGACTCCATGTGCGCGTCCGCCTGGCTGGCGTCGAGCACGCACATCAATGCTCCGCCGGGGCGCAGCTTCACGGGCAGTTGCTTGCGCGACTGCCCGTTGAATGGCGGCAGCGCTGGATCGAACTGGCCGCAGACGATCAGGTCCACCGGCTCCGACAGCGCGTCGAGCGTTTCGCCCTCCACCCAGTGGATGACCAGGTTGAGGAGATAGCGCGCGCCATTGGCCGCCGCCACAGCAAGAATCTGCGGCGAGGCGTCCACCGCGTAGATGCGGATGAAGCGCGGCTCGAGCGCCGCCAGCGCCAGAGCGATAGCGCCGCAGCCGGTGCGCAGCTCCGCGGCGATCAACTGATCGGGCGCTCGGCTCCGCGCCCATTCCAGCGCGGCCTCCACCAACCGCGATGCGCCAGGGAAGGGCAGCGGGCTATCCCACCCAAGTGTGATATCCAGCCCCATGAACTCCAGGTGACCGGTGACGTAAGGCATCGGCACGCCACCCGCGCGGCGTGTCACCCAGGCGTGATACCTGCGCGCGTCCGCCTGGCGCATCGCAAACTGTGGCCGCGACTGGATCTCGGAGACTGGCAGGCCGAGCAGATGTCCCAGTAGCTCGACTGCCTCCTGTTGCGGCGACGGCGAACCTGACTCGGCCAGGATGCGTTCGGCGCGGGCAAGCTGCGCGCCCCACATTAGTGCGGTGTCTGCCTCGCTGGCCATCACCCCGGCCTTCCTGGTATTGGACAGGCATCACGTGCTCGCGCTTGTGCTTCCACGAGAACAACAGTCCTGCGCTTCAGAGCTCGCTCACTGATCTGGTGGCAAGCATGCAACCGAAGGTTGGTCCGCACGGCGTGTCAAAGGTGGGCGGCAATTTCTTGCGCGATCTGTTCAGCCCCAGAGAGATAGGCACTCCCGTCGGAGGCGCTGCCGTCCATAAGGATATTGATGACGACGTTGCCCTTCCGCATATTCAGCTCGAAAGCGTCTGGTGCGCCTTGCTGCGTGCCCCAGAACGCGGCATCACCTATCCCGCTCACAACGGTTTCGCTGTTGTAGACGCTTTGGTCGCCCAGCTGCACCTTTGCGAAGTACGCCGCTCCGTCGTTAGTAAACAGGTAGGTTATTGCGCCGCCCGCGCCTGGCAGACTTGGAGGCTTGTACGTGCAGTTCACCTCCTGAAAGCCACTCACGGTCCCGATGTCAGCGTGCAGCGATCCGACTGGTGCTTTGACAACGGAATAGAACTCCTGAGTTGAGATCAAGTTGCAGAGACTCGTATCCGCCTTCGTCGTCACTGGCGACTGGGCCGCCTTGGGGGGCTGCGTTCCATCTTGGGCTGTGGTGGCTCCGCCCGGCGAGCATGCCGTGAGCGCAGCCACCACTACGCAGAGCAGCCCGGAAGCCAGCGTGAATCTGGGGCGGGTGGAGTTGCGAGGTGGCACGAGCGCCATTGCGTTTGAGATCAACAATGCGACACCCTCATTCGTGCGACGTGATTGATCTGTCGTAGGCGCCGCACACGAACATGAACGCTCGTAGGCGACCTGCGTACCTGTCTTCATTGAGAACAAGTGTGCCCTGAGCGGTGCAGAGTCTCCAGCGAAAATCCGTAAAACCACTCGTAAGAGTCGGCCGATACGACTGACCCGCCCAGCCCATTGAACGTGAACAAGATCACGAAAAACGCTGGTCGAAGGTGCTACAATAAGGCTCTACCAACCTGAGCAGCAGCCCGGGAGGATCCCATGGCAGCAATGGACGTCTCAGACTTTGCCAGCCTGCTCCGGCGTTATCGGCGTCGGAGCGGACTCACACAGGAAGAGCTTGCCGAGCGCGCGGGCCTGAGCGTGGCGTCGGTGAGTCTGCTCGAGCGGGGCATTACGCTTGCCCCGCAGCGAGCAACCGTCGGCCTGCTCTGCGACGCGCTCACGCTCGCCCCTGATGAAGCGGCGGCATTTGCCGCGAAGGCGCGGGTGGGGTATCCGCATGACGACACGAATAATCCCCAACAGCGCGCTGATGGATTCCTTGCTGATGATCTCCCTGTGCCGTTGACCTCGCTCATTGGGCGCGAACAGGAACAAGCGGCGCTGCTCGATTTGCTTGGGCGCGAGACGACACGGCTCTTGACGCTGACAGGCCCGGCAGGCGTGGGCAAGACGCGGCTGGCGCTGGAGATGGCGGCGCGGCTGCGGCGCGAGTGGCAGGGCTGGGATGTTGTCTTCGTGGGACTCATTCCCATCCGCGAACCGGAGCGGGTCTTACCGGCGATTGCTCAGGCGCTAGATGTGCATGAGAGCGATAGTTTACCTCTGCGCGAGACCCTGATCCAGACGCTCCACGACCGCGAGCTGGCGCTCGTGCTAGATAACTTCGAGCAGGTGTTGCCAGCCGCGCGCGCCGTGCTGGAACTCCTCATCGCCTGCCCGCGCGTCAAGGCGCTGGTGACAAGTCGCTCATCGCTGAACGTGCGTGGCGAGCAGTGTTTTCCGGTGGCGCCGCTTCCCCTCCCCGATGCGGCGCAGCTGGATTCGCTCGATGCCTTGCGCCAGGTTCCGACGGTGGCGCTTTTCCTGGATCGCGCGCGTGCGGTTGCGCCAAACTTCGAGATCACGACACGAGAGGATGGGCGCCTGGTGGCTGATATCTGCGCCCGCCTTGATGGGCTGCCGCTGGCCATCGAGTTGGCGGCGGCGCGCGCGCGAATTTTCGGACTCCAGCAGATGCACGACCGGCTCGCTCAGCAGTCATTTCTTGGCATACTCGCGGAAGGCGCCCAGGATCTCGCCGATCATCAGCGGATGATGCGCTCGACCATCGCTTGGAGCTATGACCTGCTCAGCGATGAGGAGCAGCGGCTCTTTCGCTGGCTGGGCGTGTTTGTGGGCGGAGCGGCCCTTGACGCGACCGAGGCGGTTACCGGCACGCCAGATGAGACGCTCCTTGCCCGCCTCGCGACGCTAGTTAACGCGAGCCTGATCTACTGCCAGGATACCGGCGGCGTGCGGCGCTATTCGCAACTGGTGACGTTACGCGCCTACGCTCAGGAGCAACTGCGCGCCGAGGGCGAATGGGACGAGGCGAGGCGGCGACATGCCAACTATTTTGCGGGGCTGGTTGATCTGACGTTCCCCGATCAGGTGGAACAGCCGCAGGCAGTCATGGCGCGACTGGATATGGAATACGAGAACATACGCGCCGCGCTTGCCTGGGCCTGGGAAACTGGCGAGACCATGTGGGGGCTGCACATGGCGGCGCACCTGCGTCGCTTTTGGGCCTCGCATTCCCAATATCTCGAAGGGCTCGACTGGCTCGACCGCTTCATCACCCAGGCTGGGACACCGACACAGCCGAAAGATCGCGCGACACTTGCCGAGGCGTGGACGGGCGTGCTAATGATCACACACCGGCTGGACCGGCTGGAACGCGCGCGCCAGGCGGGTGAGACGGCCCTCGCGCTGTGGCGTGAGCTGGGTGACAGAAGCCAGATTGCCTACTCGAAGATGAACCTGGCGAATACGATCACCGCGCTGCATGACTACGAGCGCGCAAAGGCGCTCTACGAGGAGGCGCTTGCGCTGCACCGCCAGCTAGGGAATCTCAAAGACCAGATCTTCCCGTTGATGAACCTTGGTGGGCTGTACTACGAGATGGGAATGCCGCGGGAAGCATTGGCCTACTATGAGGAGTCGCTCGCGCTGAGCCGCGAGGTGGGCGAGACAGACTGGGCGCGGGCGCTCACCTGGAATAATATGGGCGAGGCATACCTCATGCTCGAAGAGCCAGCCCGCGCGATAGAGGTCACCGAACCGAACTACCACCTCTTCACCCGCGAGCATGATATGTATGGCGCCGCAACCTGCGCCTTCACCTTGGGACGCGCCTACTGGCGCGTGGGCGATGGCGACACCGGGCGCGAGTATCTGAACGAGGCGGAGCGCCTGTTTCGCACGCTGGGTAATCCGGCGATGGCGGCGCGAATCCTCTATTTTCGCGCCACATTCGCGCTCGACGCCTACGGTGCGGCGGCGGCGCGCCGGGACCTGGCGCAGGCGCTGGGTGACCTCTCTGGCCAGGGGCGCGCCAACGAATATATCTGGTGGCTGGCGGAACGCGCGGGGTCGCTTGCCCGCTCCCGTGGCGAGCCGGAGCAAGCCGCGCGCCTCTATGCCGCCGGAACGAGCCACCGCGACGCGATTCGCGGACCGGTGGAACCAGTCGAGCGTGAGTTGCGCGCGCGCGATCTCGCCTGGCTCCAGGAGACGATGGACGAAGCGACGCTGGCCTGTGCGCTGAGCGAGGGACAGGCGCTCTCACTTGATGAAGTGGTTGGCTCAGTGAGAGAGGCGCTGGAGGGTTAATCCCCTCCCGGCGCGGCGATTATGCCGCCTGGGCGCTCTGCGCCATGTTTCTCAGCCGCCACGCAAGCACCAGCAGTAGTATCCCGAAGATAAGCGCGAAGATGCCGATGAGCCAGACCAGCGCCAGCGCCCCAGCGCTGGGGAAGAGAAGCAGGAGCAGGCCAAAGATGACCGAGGCTGCGCCACTGAGAATCAGCAGCCATTCGTTATTGATGCGACGCCGCAACTCGATAGCCTCGAAAATTTCCATGACGCCGGTGATGATTGCCCAGGCGGCGATGAACGCCAGCAGCACGAAGGTCGTCACGCCGGGCCAGCGGAAGGTGATGATACCAATCAGCACGCCAGCGATGCCCTCGACGAGCAACCAGCCCCAGTTACGGTTGTTCTCGCGCCCGCGAATCGCCAGGTAAATGGCGACGAGACCATCGATCAGCACGTACGCGCCGAAGAACGCGATCAGCACGATCAGCGTGATGCTCGGCACCACCAGCGCGAGAATGCCAAAGATGATCGCCAGCAGACCCCGTAGCCCCACCGCCCACCAGTGTCGCGTCAGCAATGTATCCATGCATAGCCCCCTCGCTAAATTGGTAGCTGTCCTCGCAGCCCGATACTGCTTCAAGTGTACAACAAACGGACTGCATGGTGTCTGCACAGCGTCTGCGAAGTTGTGCTGAGACGAAAGGCTGTACCTGGTGCTACAGTGCAAGTAACACCCATCTTGACGCAGTGGTCGTCTGATGGTCGCATGCCGCGCTACGGCGACGCGCAGCGCTGTGAGTAGAGCCAATGGGAGGGCAGCATGAATCCAGTACACCAGATCGAGATCGAAGGGCTTCGTATTACCTATCGCCGGAGCGGACAGGGGCCGCCACTTGTCTTGTTGCACGGCATCTTTGACGACAGCCGCGTGTGGCGCCCGCAGCTTGACGGCCTATCCGATGAATTTACCGTGGTAGCATGGGATGCGCCGGGCTGCGGCCAGTCATCCGACCCGCCCGAGACGTTCTCCCTCTCCGATTGGGCCGATGTGCTCAACGGATTCATCGCCGCGCTTGGGCTGGAGCGCCCGCATGTGCTTGGGCTATCGCTCGGCTCGATGTTCGCGCTGGAACTCTACCGCAGACACCCGGCGGTTCCGCGTTCGTTGGCGCTTGCGTCGGCCTATGCCGGGTGGGTAGGCTCACTCTCGCCGGAGATAGTCGAGCAACGCAAGCAGCGCACGCTGCGCGAAATTGACGCACCGCCAGACCAGTGGATACCCGGCTGGATTCCCGAACTCCTGACATCACACGCGCCCGCCGGAGCCACCGATGAGGTGATCGCAGTGATGTCTGAGTTTCATCCAGCTGGGGCGCGAACCATGGTGAACATGCTCGCCGATGTAGACCTTCGTGACATGCTGCCACTGATCGCCGTGCCGACAATGCTGCTCTACGGTAGCGCGGATACCCGCTCGCCACTGACCGTGGCCGAGGATCTGCACGCGCGTATCCCCGGGTCGCGGCTGGTGGTTATGCCGGGCATCGGCCACCTGAGCAACCTCGACGCGCCGGATCTGTTCAACGTCGAGGTGCGCCGGTTCCTCAAATCGATTCCGGACTGAGCAGGCAGGCATAGTCACGCTTCAGGATGCGGGCGGGGTGATGCGTCCGATGGCGTGCTCGCCCAGTTCGGTGAACCAGATATTGCCATCGCTGGCGGCGACGAGAGCGAGCGGACCGCTTGATGGATGCGGTAGCGTATACTCGGTCAGATCGCCGCTGAGCGTCATCCGGGCAATCGCATTGTAGGAATTCTCGGTGAACCAGAGATTGCCATCCGGCCCCGGGATGATGTTATACGGGCTGCGCGGCGGTGATGGCGGCAGCGCGATCTTCTTCGCTACGCCTTTTGTTGACATCTGCCAGATACAGTTGTCGCCGATGTCGGTGATCCAGAGGTTCTTATCTGGCCCCACGGTAATCCCATAGAGGCCGCGACCGATGATCGGCACGGCAAGCTCGGTGATCTTGCCGTCATAGGTGATGCGCCCGACGAAATTGCGGTAATTCTCGGTGAACCAGATCGCGCCATCGGGGCCAATCGTCATCTGATTAGGGAAGCTCGCCGCCACAGGCAGCGGAAACTCGGTGACCTTGCCTTCCGGGGTAATGCGCCCAATCGCGTTGCTTCCCGGCTCGGTGAACCAGAGATTGTTATCCTTGCCCAGCACGATATCCAGCGGACCGCCATTCGACGGCAGCGGGAATTGAGTCATCACACCCGCCGGGGTGATGCGCCCAATGACATTGAACCGGGGGACCGTAAACCAGAGGTTGCCATCTGGGCCATTTACGATGGCGTCGGGGATCTGCCCTGGCCCGGGCATCGCATGGGGTGTCAGCACCGTTTTCATGGTCAGGCGGCTGACCGTTGGGATATCGAAGGTGTCATCTGGTGAGAAATGGCCGGTGATCCAGAAATTACCATCTGGCCCAATGACGATGTCATAGGGAAAGCCATCACGGTCGGGTACAGGGTATTCGACGAGCGCAGCGGATTGCACCTGTGTCGTCGCGCCATGCAGATTGATCGTGCCGGTGGGGCCGCGCTGAAGCGTCGGCTGGTCGCAGGCAGAGAGGGCCAGGGCGAATAGCGCCACACCAAAACAGACAGTTCGTAGCAGTCTGGAACGAACGGCTGGAGACACAGACACGCTCCTTTGGCAGCCATCAAGCAAGAGATTCCATGCGCACGGTCGGCTGCATACGAGTATAACCTAACGGGAAAGCAGACGCTTCGAGTATGCGAGCATTTTCACCAGAAGACAGCATAATGCGATAGCTCAACGATATCCAGACGATACCCATACGTGCTACCATTAGGTCATGACGGACAAAAACGAGAAGACTCCCGCACTCGCGCCGGGATCCCATGATGGCGCCGCCAGCCCGCCACCGACCTTCGACGGCGACCTGACCGACCTCGGCACGCTGAAGCGGCTGCTGGCGCGCCATGGTATCTCCCTCAACAAGGGGCTGGGCCAGCACCTGCTCACCAGTCGCAAGGCGCTCAGTGCGGTCGTCGGCGCGGCCGACCTCACGCCGGATGATCGCGTGCTGGAGGTGGGCGCTGGCCCTGGCGTGCTGACGCGCGAGCTGGCGCAGCGGGCGCGGCGGGTGGTGGCAGTGGAGCTGGACCGCGCGATCTTGCCAGTCTTGCGCGAGACGACCGCCGACCTGCCAAACGTCGAGATCATTCCGCGCAACTTGCTGGAGGTGCAGCCGGATGAGGTCTTCGGCTCGGAGCCGTATAAGCTAGTCGCCAACCTGCCATATTACATCACCTCGCTCATTCTGCGCCACCTGCTCGAATCCGCCAACCCACCGCGCGTGCTCGTGGTGATGGTGCAGCGCGAGGTCGCCGAGCGGCTGGTGGCTGGTCCCGGTGAGATGAGTCTGCTGGCGCTCAGTGTGCAGATCTACGGTGCGCCGCGCATCGTCGCCTATGTCCCAGCGTCGGCGTTTTTTCCGCCGCCACGGGTCGATTCGGCGGTGGTGCGCGTAGACCTGCATCCCTCGCCCCTACTGGACGAGGCCACCACCGAGCAGTTCTTCGCGCTGATTCACGCGGGCTTCGCCGAGAAGCGCAAGCAGCTGCATAACACCCTGTCGCGCCATCTCGACGCCTCGCATGAGACGATCAGCCGCTGGCTGGCCGAGTGCGAGATCGACCCCATGCGGCGGGCGCAGACGCTGAGCCTGGAAGAGTGGCTGCGGCTGGCGCGCATCGCCCAGGCGGAGGCTTCGGCGTGAGGTGACGCGCGGGAACGCATGCCGGTTGACAGCGGCGCGCGGCCAATGATACACTTTGGAGCGCTGGTTCTATTCCAGCATACGCCAAGGTAGCTCAGTTGGTAGAGCACAGCACTGAAAATGCTGGTGTCGGCGGTTCGATCCCGCCCCTTGGCACCCCATCTCTAACTACTTCTTCTCCTTGGCATATTGGATCCAGCCCCATTCTTCCCGGCGCGCCACGATAGTGTTCGCTACTTCACAGATGGCCATTACCACCTCTGCCGGTTGCCACCTTTTTGCGGCCAATCGCGTATATGCGATACGAGAAATCGTAGAAATATGGGCCAATTCCCTTTGAGCGACGCCCCTGTTCGGACTAGACTTACTGCACAGGGACGTGAACGCCCTGGAAACTGGTAGCATACGGCGAAGCACAGGCGGAGGATCGCGGTGAGGGCAGAGTACAGGACAGGATTCAGGGCGACATTCAGGCCCAGGTACAGGGTAAGGGATACCGATAAGCCCGAGGAACTGGCGCCGGTCTCCTGGCGAGGGACTGCCCTTGCGATTATCACCATCCTCGTGCTGCTCGGCGGCTTCATCACGCTGGTGGCGCAGATGTCCACCCTCGCCAAAACGGCGAAGCGTCCCGTGGCGACCAACGCGAACCTCGCGGGCGGCGCGCTCAAGCTGCTCTCGGCCAACGCGCCGAAGATCACCGCGGTCGCAGGCTACGTCTTCGATGTCAACTCCAACACCGTGCTCTATAGCAAAGACGCCAACGCCCAGCTGCCGATGGCGAGCTGCACCAAGGTGATGACGGCGTTGCTGGCGGTCGAGCGTGGCAATCTCGACCAGATGATAACGGCTGGGGCCGATGCGCACGCGCTGGTGGGGCCGGATAGCAGCTATATGGGACTCGATACCGGTGAAAAGCTTACCTTGCGCGACATGCTCTATGGGCTGGTGATGCCGTCTGGCAACGACGCCGCCGTGGCCATTGCCGACGCGATTGGCGGCTCCCAGGCGAAGTTTGTGGCGATGATGAATGCGCGGGCGGCCCAGTTGGGGCTGACGCACACGCATTTTGCCAACCCGCACGGGCTGGACGCGCCGGGCCACCACACCAGCGCCCGCGATCTGGCGGTACTCTCAGCCGTCGCGATGAAAAACCCGACGCTAGTCACGATTATGTCCGCGACCAGATATGTTATCCCCAAGACGTCAACCCATAAGGCGTATAATCTGCGCACGGGCAACGATCTGCTCGCCGGAGCAGGCTCGCCCTATCCCGGCGCGATTGGCGTCAAGCCGGGCTATACCGGCCCCGCCGGATTCTGTCAGGCGTTCGCCGCCATCCGCCACGGCCACCTGATCGTTGGCGCCGTGCTTGCCGACCCATCGTGGCAGGTGCGCCGGGTCGATATGCGCCGGTTGCTCGACTGGGGCTTCGAGCAGGAAGGGTTGCCAGCGGCCCCGCCGCCTGTCTCTGGGTCAACGCCGCCGAACGACTGAGACAAGGGCGCGTCTATGTTCCCAATCGCGCACGCCTGGCTGATACAGCGCCTCGTTCCGGCTCCGACGCCTGCCCACTACCTGGGATGTGTCTGGCCGGACATGCTCTTTGAAAGCCCGCTCTCGCACACCGAATCGCACCGGAGCGGCGCGCGGCTGGTAGAGGCCGCCAACACCTTGCCCGCTGGTCCGGCGCGTGACGAGTTTCGCGCGTTCGTCATGGGCGCGCGCTCGCACGGCGCCGAGCCGCATGGCTTCGACTGGTACAGCGACGAGGAGTATGGCGGCCGCCCCGCATCGGAGCGCGGCTATGCCTTCCAGCAGGCGGTCCCGCTGGCCGAGGATGCTGCCCGCGCCTGTGGTGTCGCGCCCGATCAGGGATGGTGGAAGGCGCACAATCTGGTCGAGATGGCGTTCGAGCAGCCGCTCTATCTCGCTTCACCAGGCTTTGGCGCATCGCTGGCGGACGCCTGTACTGACGAGGCCCTCTGCACTCGCGTCGCGAGCGTGCTGGCGGGCGTCTTCGGCCAACCCGCCGATGCCCTGGCTGGCGCGATGCTCCGCTTCCCGTCCGTGGTGACGTTCGCTCCCGCGACGCCACGACCACAGGCCGAGACATACGCCCATCAGACGCGGCTCAAACACGCGGGCAGCAATCCCGATGTCGCCGCGCTGGAATCGCTGATCGTCCGCGCGCAGGACATCATCGCGCCCACCCGCGACGAATATCTGGCGAACTGTGTAGCGGATGTCGGACGGATGGTCGGTAAGGCGCTGTCAGAGGGTATGTAGCCTCATCCCTGGATCTCACCTCCTAACCCCGTTCTCCTTGCGAGGTAGAGGAACCAGACATGCGTCTTTGGCTTCCATCCCTAGCGCCCGTAGACGATCACCTGCCAGACTGCGCCGCGATGGAAGAAGCGCCGCTCGAATCCCGCATCTCGAATCATGCCATCCACCGCCTGTGTCGGATGCACGAAGGCGCGGAACTGGGAGCGCCGTATCCGCTGACCAGCGTTCTCAGCGGCAAAGCTGAGACGAACCCACCAGTCGTCGCGCGGATAGACGACGCCATAGAGCCGTCGCGCTTTGGCAATGGATGCGCCCACGAGGGCAGGCATATCGTGATAGCAGCAGATGACCCGATGGAGGGTGACAATATCGGCGGATTCCAGTTCGCCCGCCAGTGCGACGAAATCGCCGTGTCGATACGTCACACGGCTATCATAGCCGCGCCGAGTCGCCTCTTCCCGCGCAACCGCGAGGTAGCCACTGGCGGCGTCCACATCGGTGGCGCTGCGTAGCCCTGAGGCGAGCAGTTCAAGCTGGATCGCGCCAATGCCACCGCCGATATCGAGCAAGGTTGCTTCGGTGACGCCTTCAGCCCGCAGCGCATCCACCAGTAACTGGGTCGTACGATCAGGCCCGTTGCGCAGATACGCGTGCAATTTCTGCGCTCCGGCTTCCGTGTCAAAGCGATCTTCAATGCCCTGGCACTGGCGTTCGCAACTGCTCATTAGCGGCCCCTTTTCATGTGGCGGTCATGATTGTGGTGATTGCCGCAACTGCCATCCGGCGGCGAAATCGAGCAGTCCAGTGATGCCCGCGCGTAGCACATCGGGGGCGCTGGCGAGCGAGACACGCACATAGTGGGCGGTGCGGCTGCCGAACGCCATCCCCGGCGCTAGCGCGATACTCCGTTCGGCGATCAGCGCCTCGGCGAACGCCAGCGACTCGAACGGCTCGTCCGCGCCATAGCCCGCCGCCCGCGCCACTGGAATCAGCAGATAGAATGCGCCTGCCGGGGTGTATTCGAGCAGACCACGTTCGCGCAGCAGTCCCGTCGCGAGGTCGCGCCGCGCCTGGTAGGATGCCCGCATCTCGGCGACGCGCTCCTGTGGCCCTTCGAGCGCGGCGAGCGCCGCCCGCTGGACAAAGAGCGGCAGATTGTTGATCTGCGCGGTGGTGGTCAATCCCAGGGCGGGTGCAATCGCTGGCGGCGCGATCACCCAGCCAATGCGCCAACCCGTCATCGCATAGGTCTTCGAGAAGCTGCCCACCGTCAGCACTCGCCCATCGGGATCGAGGGTAGCGGGGCTGATATGGCGCGCGTCGAAGACCAGCTCGTCGTAGCACTCATCGGAGAGCAGCCAGAGATCGTGTCGTACGGCAATCTCCACCAGCGCGGCGATAGTCTCCGCTGGATAGACCGCGCCGCCGGGATTCGAGGGCGAGTTGACGAGCAGCACGCGCGTTCGTGGCGTGATGGCGGCTTCGAGTGCTGTGAGATCGGGCAGCCAGCCGCGCTCCGGCAGCAACGGATAGTAGGCGCGCTCAGCGCCCGCGATTGCCAGCATCGCGTCGTAGCCGGGCCAGCCGGGGTCGGGCGTCAGCACAACATCGCCGGGCGCGCAGAGGGTGAGCAGGCTGCCCATCAGGCCGCCTGTGCCACCCGCGGTCATCACCACCTGCTCGGCGGCTGGCGCGAATCCGTTGACGCGCTGGACACGCTTGGCCACGGCGGCGCGTAGCTCGGCTATGCCGTTGCCGGGGCCGTACCCTTGCCGCTCGCTGGTTATGGAGGTCAGGGCGGCGGCGGAGATATGCGCTGGCGTGGGGAAGTCTGGCTCGCCAAACTCCAGGTGCAGGATGTCGTCACGGCCATAGACCAATGCGCCGATGCGGAACATCGGATTGGGCTGCCGTGCCGCGAGCGCCGGATTCGACCGGGGCATGGGAGACGCTCCCCCTGAATGATCGTGTCTTTTGTCGAGCCTGCTGAACGAGCCGAGCGCGCTCAATTGTTGAGCATATTGAGCATCGTGAAGATACCGATGAACAGCACATTCAGGCCGAAGGCGATGAACGCGATGATGGCGACGGTCGCGCCAGTCTGCAGATTGGAGTAGGTCGTAACGCCCCAGATCGCGACCGCATGCACCACAGCTGAATAGACAAGCAACCCAAAGGCCTGAAGCCCGCGCCTGAATCCGCTCACCCGTTTGCGGCGGTAGACCGGACGACTGATCGCGTGACCGCCAA
This sequence comes from Ktedonobacterales bacterium, assembly GCA_036273675.1. GTDB lineage: Bacteria > Chloroflexota > Ktedonobacteria > Ktedonobacterales > JADMIN01 > DAHUXT01. Next base: position 109,541 of record DASUHD010000035.1, read on the forward strand.
GCACGCTGGCCAGCAGCACGATGATGAGCCACGCGCCAACGAACGTGACGATGGGGAAGTTGTTGCCTTTGGTCACCGCCATCACCACACCCAGCGCGATAATCAGCGCGCCCCAGAGCGTCTCGACGAAGCCAAACGCCAGCACCACTTTGCCCGGACCACCCAGTGCCGTCTGGCCAACCCGAATCCAGGAAGACTTCACGGCAGTTGATGATCCCACCGCTCCCGGCGCGCCAGTTGCCCGGTTGAGCGCTTTCGGTGGGTTGGCTGGCGTCGGTGCGACACGCGGCGCGAGGGCCGTGTTACCAGCGGTAGCCGCTGCCGCGCCGCCCCCAGGATAGTTGAGAATTGATGGGGTCGGCAGATTGGACACCGCTGGCTGTTTGGTCGTGCCGCGCGCGGACGATGCGGCTGGCGAGACGGCGGGATGTTTGTTGGAGCTACGCTGCTGTGCCGCGATAAGGGTGCCTTTGGTCCGCTGATCAGCGGCCAGCGGGTGCGCCACGGGCGGTGGCGCGGGCATCGCGGGTACTTGGGCCGTGCCGCGCATGCCTGAGGCAGCGGGCGCGGCTGGCGCGACCTTCGGGCGTTTCCCCGAGCCGCGAGTGAGCGAGTCACCAGCCCCATTGAGAGGCGTACCACAGTTAGCGCAACTCACCAGGCCTGGGCGATTCTGCGTGCCGCACTTCGCGCAGACCGGACCCATATCCAACGTCGCTGGCGCCGCCTTGCCCCCCTTAAGGGCGTTCTGCAACTCGCGCTGTAGATCAGCGGCAGATTGCTGACGTTGCTGCGGCGAAAGCTCTAGCGCTTTCTTGACCACGCGTTCGGTCACCTCGCTGACCTGGGGATTGTAAAACCGAATAGGTTTGAGATCGGCGCCCTGGCCTGTGGCTCCCGTCTGGGCGAGCAGGCGGGCGGGCGCTTCGGGAGCGTCTCGACCAGTCAGGCAGGCGTAGAGTGTCGCGCCGAGGCCGTAGACATCGGTACGCGCATCGGTCCTGCCCTTGGCCATGTATTGTTCGGGTGGCGCAAACCCTGGCGAGACGCCCTGCGCGGCTGCCTGGGTATTTTTGCTCGGCTTGTGCAGCTTCGCCAGCCCGAAGTCGATCAGCACTGGACGACCGTCCGGCGTGATCTTGATATTCGCCGGCTTGATATCCCTATGGATGATGGGCGTCTTGAGCGAGTGCATCTCGGTCAGCGCGTCACAGACGGCAATGGCCCACTGGAGCACCTGTTTTTCCTCGAGTGGCTGCCTGCGGTTCTTTAGGCTGTCATTCAAAATCTCTTCGAGGTCCTTGCCATGCACGTACTCCATGATGAGGTACATGCGCCCTTTATCGTCGAGGAGATAGTAGCCACGCGGAATATTGGGGTGTTTGGTGTCAATAAGCAGGCGAGCTTCAAGCTGGAACTGCATGCGAACACCGGGGTCCGGATCGAGCACTTCTTTGATCGCACGCTCATAGCCGAAAGTGAGTTCAGTGGCGCGATAGACATTCGCGTAGCCACCACTGCCAATCAGTTCTTCGATGCGATAGTTGTTTCGAATGATCGTTCCGGGAGCAAGTGCGCTTTTTGCGGGAGCTTGCGGCACGTCCTACTCCTTCATCCATGCAACACCATGCAGCACCGGCGGATCGCTCCACACGCCAACACGTCAACACATATGTGTCACCTGCGCAATGCCCGTACAGAGCGTATGGCTCCGCCATTTTCCAATGCCGTGCTGCGCCATCAGAATACCGCACAGACGCCTTGCCGTCAATGATTGCGCGGCCCGCCTATGACTAATGTATCTGTCGTCACGCGGTAGAAGCAGGCAATGGGCGCCGCCTGCCTCTAACCCATCTATAGCAAACATCGTACCAAACTGCCAGTGCGGGCAGACTTTTTTCCGATTCTATTCGGCGTCCGATGTTAGAGCGCTCCGCTGCTGTTGTTGCTCCTCGAACCGCTGGAACGCTGCCCTCAGCGCGCTTCGTGCCTCCGCATCTAAAGCAGGCGCCACTGGCTCTGTCTCGGGAACCGATGGCTCAACCAGCGGCGAGTCTGTTCGGGGCGATTCCTCATCGCCCTGGTGTTCGTTAGGCTCCAGCGCGGCGGTTGTGGTAGGCGAAGAAATGGCTTCCGCGACGGCTTCCAGCACGCGTTGCGCCTCGCGCGCGGAGTTGGCGAACCAGTCGCTTGACCAGATGCGGTGCAGCTTCCAGCCCATCAGTTCCAGTTGCCGCTGGCGCAGGCGGTCGCGGTCGCGCGCGGTCTTCGAGGAGTGATACGATGCGCCATCACACTCGACCCCCAGCAAATAAGCGCCTGGATGCTCTGGATCACGGACCGCCATATCAATCCGGTATCCGGAGCAGCCGACCTGTGTATCCAGCGTCAGGCCACGGGCGGTCAGCGCATCGTAGACGGCCTCTTCCAGAGGCGAATCGAAACGCAACGCGGATGGATCTGGAACATGCTCGGCGCCTTCGGCTGGCTGATCCGCCAGAATCTGCGCGGCGCGTTGATCGCCACCTTGTGAGCACGCCTCCGCATATTGCAGGTAGTCGCGCAGAATGCGCGCGCCCCGGGATGCCATGTCTGGCGGCAGGTCACTCGCTCGCATCGAGCTGACGACGATCACCTGTTTGCGCGCGCGCGTCACGGCGACGTTGAGGCGACGCTCACCGCCAGCGTTGTTCACCGGGCCAAAGCGCTTATAGACATTGCCGTAGACATCTGGCCCATAGCCCACGCTCAGAATAATAGCGTCGCGCTCATCGCCCTGGACGCTTTCCAGGTTCTTGATGAAGATGCCGTCGGGGTCGTCTCCACTCAGGACATCTCGATAGCGTTGAAGATCAGTTTCGCGCTTCATGCGATTGTCGAGCGCCTCGCGAATCGCATCCTGCTGCGCGGCGCTCAGGGCGACGATGCCCAGCGAGGGGTGCTCGTCGCCGTCATGCTGGCGCAGATAGTCGAAGACGATATCGGCGACGCGCGCCGCTTCGTTGCGGTTTCTGCCACGGCTGTAGTTGCTATTCGCGACGTATTCGAAGCGAATACCTTGGTCCGCGCCGCCATGCGCGCTGGGGAACGTGACCAGGCGTCCATCGTAAAAGTGATGGTTCGAGAAAGCAATCAAGGCTTCATCGGCGCTGCGATAGTGCCACTCGATGCTGCGCGTCTCGAAGCTGGCGCTGAGGCACTCATCGAGGATGCTCTGTGTGCGCCCTTCCTCTTCGGCCTCCTCTTCCTCCTCATCCTCAGCGCCGCTATCGTCTGCCAGCGATTTGGCGAAGAAGCGTGTCGGCGGAAGCTGCCTGGGATCGCCCACAACAATCAACTGCTTCCCGCGAAGGATAGAGGAGATGCTGTCTTCGGGGCAGACCTGTGACGCCTCATCGAAAATCACTAGGTCGAAGAGTTGCGCGCCAGAATCAAGATACTGGCTGACGCTGAGCGGACTCATCATCCAGCACGGCTTCAGCTCCAGCAGCGCGGGGGCCGTTTTCACCACCATCTTGCGGATCGAGCCATGGCGTTTCTTCTGAAGTTCCCTGCGTAATGCGCCAGACGCCTGAGACAGTTCTGACCGCGAATCGCCGACCGCGCTAGTGAAAATCTGGCGGCGATGCTGTTGTAGCCGGGCGTTCAGCCGTTGTCGGGCCAGCGTCTTGTGTCCCGCGTCAAGGGTGCGAAACGACCCAATGACATCTGCGTGTTCACCGCCCCGGAAGTTCCTGAGCGCAGGCGACTGGCCGCGCACATGATCGAGCCAGAGCACATAAAAGCGGCGGTGGAAGATGGCGCCGATATCGGGCGGAATTGGTCGCTGACTGAGCAAGTTCGTGATGAAGCTGTCCAGTCCCGCCTGGCGGCATGCGCTCAGCCGTTGCTGGCAGGTGAGCCAGCGATCTAGATCATCCAGGTGATCCACCAGGAAGTCCACCTGGTCTGCCAACGCCGCGAGCGGCGTTTCCTCAAAGGTTTTGCCCGGCTGATTGAGCGCTGTGCGCGCCAGCGCCGTATCGCTGAAGATCAGCTCCTCATTGGTCTGCTGCATCGTCTGCCCCATCGTGGCGAGCGCCTCATGGAGCGCGGCTCGGTTGGCGGCATCACTGGGATACGCCACCAGCGCAGCGGTCTTTTCAGGAATGGATCGGCCCGTATAGCGTGTCAGAAAGCTCTCTGTCCAGGCGATAGCAGCTTGAATTCTCGGCCAGTCGGTGGCCGCGCCCTGGTAGAAATGGCCGAAGTCGCGGCCATAGTCCTCAGCCTTCACGGCAAGGCGCCCCTCGAATGCCTGGATATGCCGCGCCCGCTCGACGTCTTCACAGAGCATCGCCCACCGCACATGCTGCCCGGCCTCCAGCGCCAGATGGCGATGGCTCACCACGGTGTCCACAGCCTGCCAGAACACCCGCAGGTTGCCAAGCAGGTTCTCTATCGCCGCCCGCGTCTCCATAGGCGTCGCGGCGTCGAATGTGCCAGCGCCCTGAAGGAGCGGCGCAACCTGGAGGTTGGCCAAGCAGAATGTCTCAGCGTCCTCCCACGCGGCAAACTGCTCGGCAAGTCTTTCGAGCGCGGCGTTCACCGGACGAAGTGTCTTCGCGGGTCCTGTTATCAGGCCAGCCATCGCCGAAGAAATGGGCGTTCCGGTCAGATGGTCGTGGAGTTGCGTAACCCAACGGAGCGTCGCCGTCAGCGTCTCCCAGTCGGTCTGCGCGCCATCGAAATAGCGGTCCAGCGTCTTCGCATACTCGATCAGTGTCGCGGCCAGCGCCTTCTCAATATCCAGCAGACTGGCCGCCATCATGATATCCGCTTCGATCTGCGCCGCGTTGCGTATCTGTCCGGGCAACAATTGCGACCGCACCAGCCTGACATCGCGATGGTACGCTGGCCTCAGCACGCGGAAAAGGGAGCGATACTCTGTGCGGAAGCGCCCCGCCAGCCCTGCCAGGTCCAGTGTGAAGAACGACGGTTGGTAGACACCTTCCAGAGTCGCGCGCATCCGGGCGCACTGGGCGTAGCGCTCCCGCGCCTCCGCTGCGGTTGCCCGCGCCACCGCGCATGCCGCGGGATCGAGCCAGGCCGCTGGTGGGGGCGAAGTGGGTCTAGTGACCAGATGCCTGGTGACGGCGATGAGCGCGGTGATCTCGCCGAGCGTCTCTGGCTGCTCGCAGCCACTCACGTCGGCAAGGGTACTCGCTGCCGGAGAAATGGCTGTCAGTGCTTGGAGCGCTGCTGTGAGCTGCTGTTCGAGTGTGGGGCGCAGGGTAATCGCTGTGTCGTGGAGCGAATCCGCCTGAACGCGCAGGCACTCCATTGCCCAGGCGCTATCCTCGGTAAGCGCCTGCCACAGCGCCGTCAGATCCTCGGTAAGCAGGGAACGGTTATAGTGCGCTTTGAACTGGCTCAGGTCCGCGTGGTAGGCTGCTGACCGCTCGGCCATATCGTCTACTACTGGATGCACCCGCGCCAGCGCATCGCGGCTCAGCCAGGAACGCAACGGATGCTGGCTTTCCAGCGTAGCCCGGGCGAGCGCGGCTGCCCACGGCATGGTGGCAAATGAGACGGGGGCGTCTTCGCCGAGCAGTTCAACGATCTGTGACAGTGATGCATGTTGCGTGCGCAGCGCCTCGGAAAGTCGTGTGTAATGGGCGCGGATGGAAGTGGCGAGTTCCAGGGAGTAGCTCGCGGCGCGTGTCTCGCGCCAGGGATGGCTATCGTAGCGTTCCAGCACATCACGGCAGGCGTCAAGTTGGTCGGCGGCGCGCGTCATCATGGCATACAGGCTTGGCGTCACCGCCCCAATGCCGGGGATGCTGAAGTCGCGGTCGGGTGTCTCGCCCAACTGGGCCAGGACGCCATATGCGTCGAACGCTGTCTTTTCAAGCGGCTGACGCAGCCGATGCAGTTCCCGCACATAAACGTTGAGTTCGTTCCGTCGCTCCTGTAAATCGGAAGACCGGCGCTGCCATCTGGCGTCACTGGCGGCCACTGCTGGCCTCGCGGCATCGTCGAACGCTGCTTTCAGAGCGGTGAGGAATGCCGTTTTCTGGGCGGAACTCGTCCGTGGGTTATGCAGGTCGAGACAGAAGTCACTCAGCCTCGCGTCGTGCAGTCGCTTGCGCACCACATCCAGCGCGGCCATCTTTTCGCTGACGAAGAGCACTTTCTTGCCCTGCCCCAGCCGCTCGGCGATGATATTGGCAATCGTCTGGCTCTTTCCGGTGCCTGGAGGGCCTTTCAGCACGAAACTGACATCCATCTTGGCCAGCAGAATCGCCTCCTGCTGGCTGGAGTCCGCGTCGAGAATCTCCAGCGTCTCTTGTGGACGAACGTAGTCGTCGAACTGCTCTGGGTGAGGCAGGCCGGGAGGGAGCGCGGGCCGGGGCGCCTCACCACCCAGGACGCCTAGCAACGGATGGGCAAGCACGTCGGCTTCGTGGCGCTCCAGGTCCTGATACATCACCAGCTTCTGGAAGGCGAAGCGGCCGAGATGCACTTCATCGCGCAATATCTTCCAGCGCCCATCAGCTGCGGACACCGTGTCCTGGATGGCCACTTGAACTGCGCTCAGCAGGTCATCAAGTGTGGGCGCCGCTGCTGCGCGATTGCCATTGCCATTGTTGCCTGTCACATCGCTCCATACTGGCAGCGCAATCCTGAAGCTATGATTCAGCTTTTCGCGCAATGTTGGATTGATTTCACAATCGGCGTCATCGAGGAGCTTCAGCGAGAAAGACCCGGTGGCGGCTTTATAGTTCAGCGCGACCGGCACAAATATAAGAGGAGAGCGTATCAGTTCCTGGCTATAGGGCGACTCATACCATTCCAGCAGACCAAACGCCAGATAGAGCGTTCTAACACCGCGATCCTGCTCATCCTCACGCACCCGCGCCCTGAGCCTGAGCAGACGACGCTCCAGTTCCTCTGGCTCCGGTTCACCCGCGCACGGCAGTGTATCGAGCGCTATCGTCCCAGAAGCGCCGCAAATTTGCGCAAAGAGCAGCGACGAATCCTCAGGGAGAAATTGGATGCCGCTGGGGCGTTTGCCATCACTTTTGTAGTAAAGCAGTGGGTTGCGCCTGCTCATATCAATCAGGTCTTTACGCCAGGTGACAAGCTTATTGCTGAGCGACATACACAAGCCCTCCTGTTTTCAATTGAGCAGTCATATGAGGTTAGATGCGGGGAATAACGAGCGTGCAGTTGAGGTGACCAGCGATATACCACAGTGTGCTGGGACGCTGGCAGGACATCCTTATCGCCGACACCGAGACATGGATGAGGAGACGCGCGATGAGAGATAGATCGTGTCGAGCATCCCAGGCACATGAGGCGCGATGCGGCGACAGCGCGCTCTGAGCCGCATGCTCTTACGAAGTATGCGCCTCAAACTACATCGCATCAGCACCTATTCATACGTACGGCGTAGCGCCTATGTCACTTCCATTCAATTCACCATACGTTCATCTGCTATCTCCCACTTGCGGAAGAGGACCGGGCCGGGCTGAACCCTCGTCCCCGCCGCGAGCTGCCCCCAGACGGTGACATCGGCCCAGGGCGCGCTGATGTCGAGTGCGACGCCCAGTTGCGCGACGATCTTCGCGGCGGTCTCTGGCAGGAATGGCACGAGCAGATGCGCCACCAGCCGTAGCGTCTCGGCGAGCGTGTAGAGCGCGGTATCCAGCCGCCTCGCCGCCTCCTGGTCGCCCGCCTTGCGCGCCTTCGCCAACTCCCACGGCGCGACTTCGGCCACATAGCGATTGGCCGTCCCGATCAACTCCCAGATAGCCGCCAGCGCCTCGTTCGAGGAATACGCGCGCACAGCGGCATCCACCAGAGCCGGAAGCGCCCGCGCCTGGGCGATGAGCGATTGCTCGGCGTCCGTCAGCGGGCCAGAGGCGGGAATTACGCCGTCGGTGTAGCGCTGAAGCATGTTGATCGTCCGGTTCAGCAGGTTGCCAAGCTGGTCGGCCAGATCAGTATTGCAGGCGCGCAGAAACCGCTCCAGCGTGAAGTCGCTATCGGTGAACGGGCTGATCTCGCGCAAGAGGAAATAGCGCAGCGGCTCGACCCCGTAGTCCGCCGCGATCTGCGCTGGATCCAGCACGTTGCCGAGCGATTTGCTCATCTTCTGGCCGCCGCTGGTGATGAAGCCATGCACCAGCACTGTCGTCGGCAGCGGAACCCGCGCCGAGAGCAGCATCGCGGGCCAGTAGATGGCGTGGAAGCGGATAACGTCCTTGCCCAGCACATGCATCCGCTGGGGATTCTCCTGCCAGTAGCGCTGGTAGAGTGGGCCATCGTCGGCATAGCCCAGCGCCGTGATGTAGTTGCCCAGCGCGTCATACCAGACATAGATCACCTGCGCGGGATCGCCCGGCACGGGGACGCCCCAGCCGTGGGCGCGCTCGCGGGAGCGCGAGATGCTGAAGTCCTCCAGGCCGCGACGGATGAAGCTAAGCGCCTCGTTCTTGCGCGTCTCCGGCACGACGCGCAGCGTATCCGACGCGATCAGCTGCTCCAACTGGTCGGCGTAGCGCGAGAGGCGGAAGAAGTAGTTCTCCTCCTCAACCTCCTCGGGCGGGATATGGTGAATCGGGCAGAGGCCGTCTATCAGTTCGTCTTCACGGTAGAACAACTCGCAGCGGACACAATACAACCCATGGTAGTGGCGCCTGTAGATATCGCCGCTCTGGACGCAGGCCTCCCATAGCTTGTGAACGCCGGGAGTATGGCGCGGATCGGCGCTGGTGCGGATGAAGTCGTCGAACGACGTTTCTAGCGTCTCGGCCAGCTCGCGGAAGCGCGCCGAGTTGCGCTCGACCAGCTCCTCCACAGGAATACCCAGACGTTCGGCGCTCTGGACGTTGGTCAGCGCGTTCTCGTCTGTCCCGGTCAGAAAGAAGACATCGTCGCCGATGCGGCGGTGATAGCGGGCCAGCGCGTCGGTCAGCACGTATTCCAGCGCGTGACCGATATGCGGACTGGCGTTGACATATGGAATGGTGGTAGAGACATACCAGGGCGACGCTTTTGCCTTTGCCGCTGGTCGCTTCGATGATGCCCTCTTTGCTCTCGTCATGGCGCGTTCGCTCTCTTCCCTCAGTAGATGATGCCATCAAAAAATGGACAACAAAAAGGGCCGCCCCCTCGCGGAGCAGCCCCGGTCTCGCGCTAATGTTCAGCGAGCAGACACCATGGACGATACCCCGCGCGGCGTGCGCATGGCCATCTCCATCATCATGCTGTTGCTATGCTGCTGATCAGTCGTCATGAAAATCTCTGCATTGGTGTCTATGAAACGATGCGTTGTTCTCAGTATAGCACGCAGTTTGCCGATGTGGTAGCTTGCCCGCTGCCAACTCCGGCGTTCAAGGGTCTGGACCTCACATCTCCACTTGCTTAGTCACCAGGTCTCCGTCTGGAAGGGCCAACGCCACTCACGAGCAATCTACCTGTACTGGCATCGTAGATTTCTATGACTCTCTCGCTGAAATGAGGCCCAGGATCAGCCCCCGGCGGAAGCGACATCATAGTCAAGAGGAACGGACCTCGCAGCACGACATAGCAGACGAGCGCATCATCGTCCGGGCCAATATACACCTTGATGCGGTCGGTCAGTTCTTTGCAGGTCACGAACTCCACCGACTCAACGGTAGGAGGCTCTTCAGAGAGGGTTGGTCCCAACGAGCACGATGGCGCGCCCTGTAGATAGGCCGTCATGTCGTCCGCGGTGAACGACGGCGTCCACTTCGATGTCAGCTTGAGCGCTGGGCGACCATGCGGCTGAGTGTCCGACATCAGTTCCCTCGCTTTCCTGGTACACCATACATACATAAAAGTGCGGGCAAGGCTCTCCTCGGTATCGTACTCGTGATGCTCACCCATCCGCCAGCAAGTTGCTCGCCAGCGTGCGGGAGCCAAGTTCACTGGTTCGCGCCGTAGTCCTGCGCGAGACCAGCGATCACCGTGGCGGGGTCAACGGCGCGCGCCGGGGTGATGATCGTCACTCCTGCTTGTGGCAGCACCGCGATGGTATAGGGGATGCCCTGGGCGTCAAGCTCCTGCGCCAGGATCGGGTGCGGATTGACACGCGCGATGATGAAGCTGGGGCGGTCGGCCTGGCTGACCGTTTGCAGTGTGCCTGGCGGCCGCTGAATTCCACCCTTGACCACCTGATCGTAGTAGTCGGCGCAGACGGTTTCGCCATCGGTGCGGAAGGTGACAATGTTGCCAAGCCAGTGATTACACCAGGCGTAGTGAATATTGTGCGTCTGGAGATAGTCATAGAGCTGGCTCTGATCCTGGCGAATGAAGCGGTAGAATGGCGACTGGAACGCCGCCTGCATATCTGAGGCGAAATACGTGCCGAACTGGATTGCGCCGCCCAGCAGCAGCGCCAGCAGGGCGATCTGCCAGCCGCGCGTGAGCATCCGCTGGTTCAGTGGTCTCGCGGGGCGGCGCAGCAATCGCCGCACTGCGGGCCACGCGAATGGCAGCGCGAAGAGCGCCAGCAGCAGAAACGGCTCGACCAGCGCCAGCGGCACAGCGTAGCGTCCGGCGAGATCGTACTCGCAGTTCTTCGAGGCGGCCCAGGCCGAAGTACCCAGGCAGAAGACAACGGTGATGACCGCGACAAAGAATAGCGGCAGCCCGGCGCGAACCTGCCAGCCTCCACCGCCCGCTTTGCCGCGCCGCAGCAGCCAGATGGAGCAGAGGATGCCGACCAGCGGCGGCACAAGTAACAGTAGCCGCAGCGGCAGCCAGTAGAGTACCGGCTCGGCGGGCATCATGCCGTTGAAGACCTGCGGCGCAATACAGCCTGCGTAGTGCGTGGTGATCGCCGCCGCCAGCACGAGCCGTCCCTGCCGCGCCGCGCCACTGACCGCCGGACTGACTGGGGGCTGGGTGAGATAGACTAGCAAGTTCTCGCCGGAGTGCTGTAGCGCATAGACCCACGCGGGCAATCCTCCGACAAGCAGCCCAGGGATCACCGCGAGCAACGTCAGCGCGTAGGCTGGTTGGATAGCTACCGATGTCTCGCCAGGAGCGTCGTCATCGCGGCGAAGGCGCGCTACCAGCCGGGGGAACGCCCGCCGCGCGTAGGGGAACGCCAGCCAGAGGATGGCGGTGATGAGGGCGTAGATAATCAGTGGGTTGACCCAGATGCCCAGCCCCGCCAGGAATCCCCAAATCGCCCAGCGCCGCGCCAGTTCAGCCGTAGTCGCTCCATCGCGGAGCCGCTGCGCCAGCTCGACGGTGGCAAGCAGCAGGGCGAGGATGATGACGTAGACCTCGATCTGCCCGCCCCAGGTGCGCAACTCGGTCACGGCGTCGTAGAGTGGCGGAACGGCGGCAAAGAGCGCCGCCAGCCCCGCAAGCAGCGGCGTCGCGCGCGAATCACGCGGCAGGAGGGCATAGGCCAGCCGCCAGGTGAGATAGACCAGCAATAGCGAGAGCAGAATAGGCACGGCGCGCATTGCCCAGGCTGACGGGCCAAACAGGCGGAAGAGCGCGGCGATCAGGTAGGTCTCCAGGCTGCCCATATACGCCTGGCCGTAGAAATAGGTGGGGAAGTCGCCGCGCAGGATACGCTCGGCCTGGATGCCAACCATTGCCTCGTCGCCGTCGATCAGGGCGTTCGAGCGGATAACCAGGACGAGCCGCGCTAGCACGCCCGCAATCAGCGAAATCATCAGAGGGAGCCGTGGATGCCGCCAGGCCCAGTCGAGCAGCGCATCCGCCCAGCGCCAGCCAAAGACAATCGACTCCGGCGCGTCGGACTCGGCAGTTGCCGCCGATTGCGCGCTGACTCCTTCCGCGGCCCCCTCCGCCTGTGTCTCTCGCATGCCCCGAACCATCTCTCCTGTGCATCCTGTCGCCGCGCTCAAGCCGGTTGATAGCGCATTTTCGCGTGCAGTATATCACTCACCGCGTGCGCCAATGGCCCGTAACAGCTTCCCACTACCGCGATTCTTCCGACTGGAGCCGACCGCCAGAGAATGCATCACCACAACCCTACTTCTCTCACTTCCTATTTTCTCATTCCCAATACAGGGGAGGCAGTCTATGACACTCGACGAACAACTGGCGGAACTCTTGGCGCAGCTTGGTGTCGTGCTGGAAGATCCCGCCGAAGAACTGGCTCCCGCTCCGCCACCAGCAACTAGCATGCCCTATTCCCCGCGCCGTCCCGCTCCAACAGGCTCGGAGCAGGAGGCGGAGGATATCTTACCGTTCGCGCTAGAAGGAGATGGCGCCGTGGATGAGGAGGCACGCGGCGAGGCCGAGCTGTCACTCTTCCAGACCTCGCGCGAACATTTCGGAGTATTCTACCGGCTCGATCTGGTGACGGGCGCGCCGCAGTTGCGCATCTTCCTGCCCGAGAGCCAGGGCGCGATCAAGATGCGCTGCTATCTGGTGCGCGCCGCCATCGGCTCGCCGGTGCGCGACTGGTTCCTCAGCACGCGCACCCACGACGGCTCCTCGGCCTATGCGGAAACCAGAGAGACGACCGAGCAGCACCTGCTCTTTGCTGCGGGCGAGGCGCTCAAACGGCTCTTCTGGCTCGGCGAGCCTGACCGCATGCAGTTCCCCGCAGAGATCGAGGTTGAGCGGCTGTTGTAGAAGTCGTATCGGCCTTGAAGGTTCCATACCACAGCCAAAAACGTTGTTGCTCATCCTGCCCGCTTGTCTACCAAGCGGGCTTCCTCATCTAAGGATTAGCCGTAGGTCTTCAGCCTACGGCTTGGTTGCCCCAGACAATCTTGGCCTCTGGATTTGTCCGTTCGCACTGCGTGTCCATCACGCCTGAGCGGGCGCCTGTCCCGATTGCGGCGTATGCGCAGCCACGAACCGCAACATCCGCTGCCACGCGTCGTCCGACTCCTGCTGAAACTCCGCCTGCTTGCGGTCGAAGAAGCTGTGCGGCGCGTTGGGATAGACGATCAGCTCATGCTCGATGTGCGCGTTGGTCAGCGCCTCATCGAACGCATTGATGGACTCCTGCGGGATGCCCTGATCTGTGCCACCAAACAGGCCCAACACCGGACACTCGAACTCGTCGATCCGCTGAATCGGCCCCACTGTCGCGCCCTGACGTGGCATCGGTGACCCATAGAAGCCAATCACCCCCGCCAGGCCATGATGGTTGGCGGCCTGCAAAAACGAATGATGGCCGCCGAAGCAAAAGCCAACGGTGAAGATCGCCCGCGGCCCGCTCCCGGGCATGGCGCGCAGATAGGCGACCCCTGAGGCGACATCCATGCTGACGGTTTCTGGTTTGGTCTGCATGACGTGGGGCATATAGTCAAAAGAGTCTTCGCGCGGCTCAAGCCCGGCGGTACGGCCAAAATAGTCAATCGCGACGGCGTCGATGCCCGCCTCGGCGAAACGTTGGGCAAGCTCGCGATAGAACGAGAACAGGCCGCGCACGTCTGGCATGACGACGATGGCGGCGTTGGATGGCGTGAGGGAATCGCTATGCGCGGCGAAGGCGTTGAAGCGGGTGCCATCAAACGCCGAGAGCACCAGCTCGTCAGTGCGCACTGGCAGGCCGTGGTGCGGCGCGATCGGGGGCTGTGAATCTACATCGAAGCACATGAGTCGTCTTCCTCCCGCAACCTGAAACTACTCTAGCCAGACAGACTTAATTCATTCGGGTATACGCTCTGGAATATACTGGCAATTACTGGCAATCGGGAGCCGCGATGCTCCGTGTCCCTATACTAGCGCTGTTGGACGCCTCAGGCAAGGCCGAGCAGGCGAATCAGCCGGGTGGTCGAGTAGTTTTCGATGCGTGGCGTGACGACGCGCACATCAACACCGATGCGCGCCATTGCCGTCCGCTTCTCCGCCAGGAACGGGTCGTCGGCGGTGACGGCGAGGTAGCGTGGCGCGAGCGGGTGCAGCAGCTCCACGTAATAGTTGGGGTCCACGCGCTCGCCGGAGATGAGAAAGACGCGGTCCACCACCCGGAGCGCGGCCAGCAGATCGCACCGGTCGTCTTCCGACATAATCGGCCGGTCCGCGCCCTTCCAGCGCCGCACCCGCGCGTCATCTTCGACGCCGACGATCAGCGTGTCGCCCAGATGGCGCGCCGCCTCCAAAAACCGCAGATGCCCAATGTGCAGCAGATCGAAGACGCCTGTGACGACGACCAACCCACTCGTGCCCGCACCGTTCGCAATCTCACCCTCGCCCATGCTGATCCTTTGCATCTTCTCGTGTCTGCTGACGCCAACTTGAGCGGCCATCCACTCGGCGCTTCAGCCTCATATTATACATGGCGAGAGATGCGCCCGGCCCAGAGATCGCGCTGCTATGGCCATGGCAGGCCCATCGGATTGGGGATTGGGACGCCGCCAGCACGGACAATCGTGTCGCTCAGCGTGAAGGCCAGCTCGCGTAGTCTCGCGCAGCCATCCGCGCCCAGTGTCTCCCATGGGCGCGCGGCGAGGGCGTCAGTGCGCGCCTCCACCCATTGGCGCGCGTCGAGGCCAGCCTGGGTGAGCATGCCTGCCTCGTCGAGCCAGCCACGGGCGCGCAGCCGCGTTTCAGCCGCCTCCCACTCCTCATCGCTCCACCCCCGATGCGGCTGGATCGCCTCACGCGAGACGGTTCCGGTCCCCACGAGCGTAACGTGGGCCTCGCAGCCATCTATCCCGCCAGCGAGCAGCGCGGCGACGTGCCCATCGCCACGATATTCGCGCAGCAGCGTCGCCGCGTGCCAGAGGCGCATGTGGGCGGCTTCGGGCCAGGGGTGCGCGCTATGGGCGGCGAAGAGCGGCCGCCCGGCCACATCACACGCCGAGGCTGCCGTAGAGGCCAATTCCGCCGCCGCCTCGATGGCTGGCCCTTCGACGGCATCGCCCAGCAGGTGACGGAGCGCAGCATCGGCTGAGTCATAGCGTGCGTTGAGAATCTGCTCTGGCGACGAGAAGCGCCATGCGTCGGGAATCGCCCGCGCGACCATCCGCGGGTGGAAGTTGTAAAACGTGGCGGCGACCACCTCTGGCCCAACCGGCCCCATCGCCGCCGAGCGCGACGCGAAATACCCCATCCAGTAGCCCTTTAGCCCGGCCTCGCTATAGGCCGCCCGCGCCACGGGCGAGAAGTAGATCATCGCATGATAGGGTTCGAGCGCCTTCCACATCGCCCGTGGCAGCGATGTCGCGGGCGCGTCGTCGTCCGTCGCCTGAGCCATGGTTTTTCACCCTCTCGCTTCGCACGTCTCGCTATGCTTCTCAGCTACTCCTATGCTACACGAAAGCCGCACATACCGCGCAAGGTCATCCGGGTCAAACTCAGGGGCGTTGGCGATGCGCTGTGATATAATCTGGCGCGGCGTGGGCCAGCATTTGCGCGCCTCGCCGATGCCTGGATGGAGGTCGCCCAGCGTTATGGCAGATACGGCACATATGGACGATGCACGACTCGGCATCACTGTGCTTGGCAGCACCGGTTCGATTGGCCGACAGACCCTGGATGTCGTGCGCGCTTTTCCCGACCATTTTCGCGTGGTCGCGCTGGCGGCGCGCGGCAATATCAGCCTGCTGGCCGAGCAGGCGCGCGAGTTCGCGCCAGAGATCGTCGCCTATACCAGCGATGACCCCGCCACCCAGGCGCAAGCCGTCGAGCTGCTCCCCAACGCGCTCCACGGCGTCGAGGGCTTGACCGCCGCTGCCACGCATCCAGCGGTGAAAACGGTTGTCGCGGCGACCTCCGGCCTGATTGGGCTGCGGCCCACGCTGGCGGCGATGCGCGCGGGCAAGACGATTGCGCTGGCCAACAAGGAAACGCTGGTGATGGCGGGCCACCTGGTCATGGCCGAGGCGCGCGCGGCTGGCGTCGCGATTCTGCCGGTGGATAGCGAGCACAGCGCCCTCTGGCAGTGCCTGCATGGCGAGCGGACGGCTGAGGTGCGCCGCCTGCTGATTACCGCGTCGGGCGGGCCGCTACGCAGGGCGACGCTGGACGAGATGCGCGATGTCACCGTCGAGCAGGCGCTGGCGCACCCGACGTGGCAGATGGGGCAGAAGATCACCATCGACTCGGCGACGCTCGTGAACAAGGGACTTGAGGTCATCGAGGCGCACTGGCTCTATGACATGCCTTACGACCAGATCGAGGTTGTCGTCCATCCGCAGAGCATCATCCATTCGATGGTCGAGTTCGTGGACGACTCGATCAAGATGCAGGCGAGTCTGCCCAGCATGCATCTGCCCATCCAATACGCGCTGAGCTACCCCACCCGGCTGAGCCGCGAGGATACCGCGCTCTCTCACCCGCTGAGCTGGCCCGCCGTCGGTCATCTGGACTTTGAGGCGGTCGATATGACACGCTTCCCCTGTCTGCGGCTGGCGTATGAGGCGGGGCGACGCGGCGGCACGGCTCCTGCGGTGCTGGTAGGCGCGGACGAGCAAGCGGTGCCGCTCTTCCTCCAGGGGAAGATTCGGCTGACCGATATTGCCGCCATCCTGGAGGATGTGTTGGCGCGGCATACCGTCGTGGACGATCCCGATCTGGAGACCGTGCTGGCCGCCTGCTCCTGGGCGCAGGATGAGGTGCTGCGGCTACATGGCGAACCAACAGCATCTCACGAGCGTAGTTCCCTGTGAGTGGCGCAATTGGTAGATAGTTATGAGGGCTGCTTCGCGGCATTCATGTCGCGGCTAATCCTGGTAGGTCGATAACCCTGCATATGGTAGGCAGGTACGGTTCGGGCAGGATTAGCCGTAGGTCTTCAGCCTACGGCATGGCCACCTCAGATGTACGTTGCCCGTCAGTTGCGATTTGATTTTATAGACCTACATCCATACAGCGAATACGGGCAGATGGCGGGAGAGAGAATACATGAGTTGGTACCTGTTGGCGGCGATTCCGGTGTTCGGCGTGCTGATCCTTGTCCACGAGTTTGGGCATTTCATCACCGCCAAGTGGGCGGGCATCCGCGTGGACGAGTTCGCGCTCGGCTTTCCGCCCCGGCTCCTGAGCGTGAAGCGTGGCGAGACCACCTATTCGCTGAACGCGCTGCCCATCGGCGGCTACGTCCGTATGCCCGGCGAGAACGGCGAGACGACCGACGAGAATGGCAACTATGACGACCGCACCTTCGCGGCGAAGTCGCCGGGCAAGCGTGCCATCGTCCTGCTGGCAGGCGTCACGATGAACATGATTCTCGCCATTGTCTGCTTCACCGTCGCCGAAGCCGTTGGCCAGATGAATTACGCCTCCGCAGTCGGTACTGTCGCCAAAGGCTCACCTGCCGCAGTGGCAGGCATCCTACCTCATGACAGAATTGTCTCAATCAACGGCCAATATACTACCTCGTTTACCGATGTGTATACGGCGACGAACGCGGCCATCTGCGCTGGCTCGAAAGCGAAGACCGTTCCGATAGACGTCGTAGTCATTCATCAGGGATCCACGACGCCTACCTCCCTACGTGTCAATGCGTTGGTAAGTCCACCAGCCGGCCAGGGTCATCTCGGCATTACTGGCGATGCCACGCAGACCTATAATTCCAAGGTACCCCTCTGGGAGGCGCCCGTTCGCGGTGTGCAGGATGTCGGCGGCGTGGTTGGCGCGACGGCCAGCGGCATTAGCCAGGTGGTCTCAGGCTGCCTGCCTGTCAGCCAGGCGGTGATGGGGCCGGTGGGCATTGTCAACACGACGGGCGAGGTGGCAAGTACCATCCCTACCAATGGCTGGTATCTGATGCTTTACCTCGTCGGCGCGCTGAGCGTTAGCCTGGCCATCGTCAACCTGCTACCAATCCCGGCGCTCGATGGCGGGCGTGTGCTCTTCATCGGCATCGAGGTGCTGCGGCGCGGCAAGCGCATCAGCCCGGAGCGCGAGGGGCTGGTCAACCTGATCGGCATGGGCATGCTGCTCTTCCTGATGCTGCTGGTGACGATCAACGATGTCGGCAACCTCTTCCACCATTGATATCCCTCACCAAACTCCGAAAGATTCCGGGCGCTGCGCCTGTCGCACCCGAGTGCGGGCAGCGAGGCGCCTTCGCGGAGTAAAATAGCATATGGCGGGCAACGCCGCCCCACCGAGAACACGCGCCGACGACTGGCGCAGGACACAAGTAAGAAATAACTGAACATTCAGGCACTCATAGCTGAGACGCAACTGAGACGCATCTGGGAGAATCGCATGCGACGCAAAACGCGACAAATCGCGGTCGGAAATGTCTTGATCGGCGGGAACGCGCCGATTGCCGTCCAATCAATGACCACCATGTATACCCGCGACGTAGAATCCTCGGTCGCGCAGATCCTCCGGCTGGAAGAGGTCGGCTGCGAGCTGGTGCGTGTCGCCGTGCCAGAGGAGGCCGACGCGCTGGCGCTGGGCGCGATCAAGCAGCGTATCCACATCCCGCTGATCGCCGATATCCACTACGATCCGAAGCTGGCGCTGCTGGCTATCGAACAGGGCGTGGATGCCGTGCGTATCAATCCCGGCAATCTGCTTCACGGCCACGAGTCGTTCGTCACCATCGTCAAGGCGGCGAAAGAGGCGGGCATCGCCATGCGCATTGGTGTCAACTCCGGCTCGATAGACGCGCTGGACCGCGGCGCGCAGATGCGCAAGGTCAGCGTGCAGCGGCTGGATGACGGCACCTTCGTCCAGAGCGATCCGGCGGAGGAGCGGCGCAAAGAGCGCGAGGAGTTGGTTGGCCGGATGGTGGCCAAGGCGCTCGAATATTGCGGCATGGCCGACGATCTGGGCTATACCAACTACAAGGTCTCGCTGAAAAGCTCGAACGTGCTGACCGCCGTCGCGGCGTACCGCAAATTCGCCGACGCCTGCGATGTGCCGTTGCATCTTGGCATCACCGAGGCAGGGACGCTGGTCACGGGCGCGGTCAAGTCGTCCATCGGCTTCGCGCTGCTGCTGGCCGACGGCATCGGCGACACCATCCGCGTCTCGTTGACCGCCGAACCGGAGGAAGAGATTCCGGTCGCCTACGAGATTCTGCGCTCGCTAGAGTTGCGGTCGCGTGGCGTCACGTTCGTCTCATGTCCCTCGTGCGGGCGCGTGGAGATAGATGTACTCAAAATTGCCAATGAGGTCGAGAAGCGATTGACGAAGGTGCAGACGCCGATTCAGGTCGCCGTGATGGGCTGCCTTGTCAATGGCCCAGGCGAGTCGCGTGATGCCGATGTGGGCCTCTCCGGCGGGCGCGGCAAGGGCGCCATCTATCGCAAGGGCCAGTTCGTACGCACGGTGCCTGAAGATCAGTTCCTGGCCGAGGTGCTCAAGGAGGTGGCGAGCATTCTGCCAGAACATGAGGCGAAGCTGGTCTATCCCGGCGATGAGGCGCTCGGCCCCGTCAGCAGTGGCCGCACCCGCAAGACCGGCATCCACGACCAGGCCGAGCCGACCTCGGCAGCCACGCCCGGGACGCCTGGCAAGCCGCTGCCGATGCTTTCGGTCAACCCGGCCAACCGAGACATATAGGACCCCAAACGGATGCGTGCGCGGGCAGGAAGATAGCGCCGCCACGCATCCTCAGCAATCTCACCGATAGACGCCTAGCTACGGCTATGGGACAATCGAGACAGTTCCAAAAGCGACAATTGTCTCTAGGCGGGTCGCCAGACGGGCATGTAAGATGATGAGGGCGCATCTGGCGATTGCCTCACAAACGGCCATCTGTTTTGGAGCGGCCCGTTGCGAGGCGAAGGGCCAAATCGTCATATACTAGGTGCGGATGGCGCGCGCTGGTTGGTCGGTAACGTGCGAATGCGCGCCAGCATGCCATCCAACGTTTGATGAGTCGTGCGGCAGGTGGCCTGGCGCAATCAGGAAGGCAGATGCGCATGGTCTGGCAGGATATGTCACCCTTCCCCACACCTCGGATGGATGCCGAGGAGGAACGCGAACTGCGTCTGGCCGCTCAGGCGCGCGCGGGCGCCGAATGGGCGCTGGCTGCGTTGATCGCGCGCTATCAACCACCGGTCGTGCGCTACCTTGCCCGGCTGACCGGCGACGC
Organism: Ktedonobacterales bacterium; assembly: GCA_036273675.1. Lineage (GTDB taxonomy): Bacteria > Chloroflexota > Ktedonobacteria > Ktedonobacterales > JADMIN01 > DAHUXT01. Next base: position 129,558 of record DASUHD010000035.1, read on the forward strand.
TGCTCAGTCGCATACGATGGCCCAGAACATTTTCGTGCGGATGGAGCGGCGCGTGCGCGGCCCCCATGGCGGGGAACACCTGCGCCTCTGGCTGTTGCGCGCCGCCACCGAGACGGGCCTGGATGCGCTGCGCCATCCCAAGCGCGCTCGTCAGTCGCGCCTCAACGCTCCCCCAGGCCCACGCGGCTTGCTGATGGATGGCCTCCCCGGCAGCGCCTCGGACCGACTGCGCGCCGGGCTGGACAAGATCGCGGAGATCACCGGCTCGACCCGGCGTCAGGTGCGCCAGCTCATCTGGAATAGCGGGGATTCGGCAGCGCCCGACGAGAAGCCACGCGCGCGGACAAACGGAGCATATGGCGCGAATGGGGCTACGAGGGCAGCTAACGCAACGGCGGAGGCGGTCGATCCTGAGATCGACACGATGACCCCGCGCGAGGAGTTGCGTCACCGCCTGATCCGCGCCGTCCTTGCGGAGTTGCCGTATGGTGACGCGCAGTGCCTGGCGCTCCACCTGGTGGCGGGCCTGAACCAGACCGAGGTGGCGATGGCCCTGGGGATTCGGCCCAGCGCCGCCCGCCATCGCATCGTGCAGGGGCTGCAAATGTTCGCGCACCGCTATGACGCCGCCATCACGAGTCTGGGCGTTCCCGCCGAGATTGCCTATGCCGACGACGGCCAGAGCCTGCCCGCGCCCACACCTGACCTGATGGAGACGATGGACGTCTTGAACACCACCGACCAGGACTATCCCGTGCCGATGGCGCCGATGGACGATGAGGCGTATTCGGCCAGCGAGGCAGAGCGCGAGGCGGCGTTTAGCGGCGCCTATGATCTGGCGGAGTCACCCGTGATGGATGCGCCCGCAAGCCCACCGGCGCCTCCACCATCGCCGATAATTGTGGACGCGCTGCCAGCGATCATCCACGACGAACTGCCCCAGGGTGACTGGGTAGACCAGCCGACTATGGTGCCGGTTCTCTCCACCAGGATCAGTTCGGCGACCGACGATGTTGATGCTGATGTTGACGCCGCGGACGAAGCGCCGCTTGCCGCGCAGACGCCGCCAAGCGTTCCCGTGCTGACACCGCCGCCACCACAGACCCCCTGAGCGCTCGCGGCGAATGCTGGCGAATGCTGGCGAATTCTGGCGGATGCCGCCCAGAAGCGTGGTTTTTCGCCCTCGTCTCCGTTTCTATATATAGGCGGAACCTCTCCCCCATGCTGGCGTTCACAGAAGGACTTTCCTCAGGGAAGAGGCTGTGTTTTTGTCCCTGGCGCGGCGAGCGCCTCTATACAGGCCAAGTATTATAGATGAGGTTTCACGTGCGCTCGCCGTTCGTGCGAAGCATCTTTGTTTGTCTGTTTATTAATAGAGTATACCTATAAGGAGCCTGGGATGGCGGAGATGATGACGCCGCCGGTGCGTATCGCACGGGTGACGACTCGGCGCATGCATACGCAGACCATTCAGTGTCCGCTCGATCCCGAGATGCTCGTCGCCGAGTTCGCCGGTGAGCTACCACCCGATATCGCCAGGCACGTGCGCGAGCATCTGGTCTTCTGCGAGACATGCAGCGCGCGCTCGCGAGCGTTGCGCTCCCCGTATGAGTTGCTCGCCTCCCTTGGCTCTGAGCCAGCGCCCTATGTGGCGGACCTGCGCGACAGCGTGCGCGTGCATCTCCGTTCGCGCCGTGCGCTGCACGAGATGGCGCGCATGACGGCGCGGCTGGGGCGCGGCGGTACCATCGTGCTGACGGGTTTTCTGGGGTTTGCCGTCATCTGTGTCTTTCTGGCAGTCGCGTTCCTCTTTCCAGCGGTTGCTGGCGTCACCACGCGCTCGCAGAATGGGCTGACCCATGTGCCATCGGCGGCGCCCAGTGGAATCCTCTACGCCGAAACCAGCAAGCTCATCCCCATCACCGACCACAGCGGCAGAACGTGGCAGGTGGCTGAAGTCATCGCGGTCGATGAACATACCGGGGCGGTACGCCACTCGCTGCCAGCCTCAGGGGGGACGCTGCATATCGCCCAGCCGGGCCAGTTGCCCGTTGCCGTGCAGGTAAGCCGTGGAACGGTCACGGAACTGACCGCGCCGGGAAACAATGGGGGTCAGGCGCTGGTCATCTTCGATGCGACGACAGGCGACATCAGCGCGATTACTCCACTGACGCTGCCAGACGGCCGCGCGCTGCCCAGCGGAGTCAGCGGCGCCTCGCTAGTGATGGCGTTCGATCAACCGGTGGCGTACATTGGGCTGGATATGCCCAATCCACAGAGCGATATCCCGGATGTCCTGGTGGTGGACCTGGCCAGTGGCGCGATTAGCGGCGCCCTGAACCCTGGATATACGACATCCGTGCCGCTCCCGCCGCCGCCTGGCAGCCTGCCGGTCTCGGCGTTCCCCTCTGCCATTCCCTATCTCGATATCAGCAAGCTGGCCGTTGCGACGGGTCTGGATGGCGCGCTGGCGCTCTCGCCCGACGGCCAGTGGCTCTTCGACGCGCTGGCGCTGACTGGCCCTGACCAGCAGCATTACGCTCTGATCCGCCGCTTTAGCGCGACCACCGGAACGCTGAGCCAGGAGCTTGCGCTTCCGGGCGACTTCTCGCTCGCGCGGCTGCTAAGCGGCAACAGCGCCGACACACCACAACTCTATCTCGTAGACGGCAGCCCCGATGCCCAGTGCTACATTCTGGACGCCAGCGACCAGGGGCCGACGCTCGTGGGCGATGTGCCGCTGGGTGGGCCAATCTCGCTGCCCGGCACGCGGTTCACTGGCTCGATGTTCCTGACGCTCTCCCCCAATAGCAACCAGCTCTACATCACGCAGGACGCCACCAGCGTGGATGGAGAGATCACTGGCCACGATGTCTGGATCGTGAACGTGCGCAGCATGGCCCTCGATGTACACCACAGCACGTCGTCCAACGCTGGCATGGTCCTGCCCAATGGGTCCAGCCAACAGGGCGCGCGGACGTTTGCGCTGCGCGACGGCGTCATCAGCGTGACCGACTCGCAACTCGCCGGAAACCTGACACCATGGCTTCAGGTAAGCGATGGCAAGCCAGTGATTCAGTTGCTCACCACCGTGGCAGGTTGACGCCTCCGCTACTCACCTGCTGTGGGTTCCGGCTTCTGCTCCGGCGTGACGCGCTTACCCTGGCGGCGCGGCTTGCGGCGGTAGCCCGCCAGATCGTGCAGTTGATAGAGCGCGCTGATGATGGCCTCATCGTTCCAGCGTGACGTCAGCGGTGGGGCCAGCCCCAGCGAATCGAGGATACCGTCGCTGCCAGTCAGCGCCACCAGCGTCGTCGCCATGCACTGCGTCACGGCGTCCAGGTGATACCCGCCCTCCTGCACTACCACCAGCCGCCCGTCACAATAGCGGTCGGCCATTTCGGCCACTTCGAGCGTCATATCGGAGAAATCGGCGTTGCTGAGGCGCATGTCGCCCAGCGGGTCCTTCCAGTGGGCGTCGAAGCCCGCCGAAAGCAGGATCACATCGGGCTTCATGCGGTCGGCCACCGGCCAGAGCACCTGGCGGATGATGGGGTCGTAGACACTCCAGCCGGAGCCGGGTGGCAGCGGCACATTGATCGTCGCGCCCTTGCCCGCGCCTTCGCCCAGTTCCGTAGATGCGCCCGTGCCGGGATACCAGGGGAACTGGTGCGTCGAGAAGTAGACGACATCGGGGTCGTCGTAGAACATCTCCTGCGTACCGTTGCCGTGATGCACGTCGTAGTCCACGATGAGCACCTTCTGCCAGCCCCAGCGCTGTTGCGCATAGCGGGCGGCGACGGCGACATTGTTGAAGAGGCAGAAGCCCATCGCCTGCGCGGGCCGGGCATGGTGGCCCGGGGGACGCACCAGCGCGTAGCCGTTGCGTGCGCTTCCCTCACCGATGGCATCCAGCGCCACCAGCGGCGCGCCCGCTGCCAGCGTGGCGGCAAGGTAGCTGCCTGGCGAGATGTAGACATCGGTGGCGAACTTCACCGGGCCAGCATCGTCCCCCTCGCGCTCGCGCAGCCGCTCAACCGCCAGCTGCACCTTGGTGACGTAGGCGGGCGTATGCACCGTGAGCAACTCGTCGAGGGTGGCGGAGCGCGCGTCCAGCCGCAGCACGCGCTCGGCGGGCAGCGTCTCCTCGGCGATCAGCGCCTCGATCAGGGCGATACCTTGCTCCAGCCGCTCCGGCGTCTCCGGAAACTCCTCCGGTACATGGTGATCGAGCATCGCCGGATCGTAAACCAGCGCCGTCGGCAGCCGCGCTGGCTCTGTATGTTGCTCCTCTGGCTCGACGGAAGTGGCGGGTTCGGCAGGCGCCGAGGATGATGCTGGCAGGTTGGTATCTGGCGTATCGGCCACGGTGAAACTCCTTGCGACGAGTGCGGCTGGCGGTTACAACCGCGCCTGAGCGGCCTGCGGCCACAAAATCCGCCGTCGCGGGTTTCTCCCAGACCGGTTCCGTGTCTGTCTCGCCGGGGCGCTTTCTAGGGAGTCCGCGCAGGCGGACTTTGTGGCGGAGCGCAGCGAGGCCATTGAGGCGCGGTTGTAACCGCCAGCCATCTCATCGAGCGTGTATGCGCACTTTTTGTTGGCCATCTCATCACCCCGACCGTATCAACTATGCCACAATACGCGCAACCCTGCTACCACCGCACTACCGCCGTGGGCAGCTTCGGGAAGAAGTGATAGAATGCATACTGTTCGTGCGCGTGGGTGTTGGTGAGTGCCACCGCGCCACATCGCGCCACTGGTTCCCCATCTGATACCCGTGCATGGCTGTATGCCAGCAAGTCCCACAAAAAGGAGCAGGCCCACCAATGGGATTCAATATGAAAGACCTTCAGCGGATGCAGGCGAAGCTGATGAAGATGCAGGAAGACCTGCAAAACAGCGAGTTCGTTGGCACATCCGGTGGCGATGCCGTCCAGGTGACGATGACTGGCCGCTTCGAGGTGACGGCGCTTAAGCTGAGCCAGGAAGTGGTTGACCCTGAAGATGTGGGCATGCTCGAAGATTTGATTCTGGCAGCCTGTAAGGATGCGTTTGAAAAAGCGGTAGATGCGCAGCAGAAGATCATGTCCTCGATGACAGGCGGTATGAAACTGCCGCCGGGCATGGGCTTCTAGCGGCGCGCGTTTTTTCGGGGAACCGCGAGCAGAAGAGCATACGATGCAAACAACGTCCGCCACGGTGACAGCGCTGATCGAAGAGCTGGCCAAGCTTCCTGGCATTGGCCCCAAGACGGCGCAACGGCTCACCTTCTACATCCTTCGCAGTCCCGCCGAGCAGGCGCGGCGACTGGCAGAGGCCATTACGCAGGTCAAGGAGAGCATTATCCAGTGCTCTATCTGCTACAACCTGACCGAGACCGACCCTTGCCCTATCTGCGCCAATAGCCAGCGAGACCGCAACATCATCTGTGTCGTCGAAGAGCCGCTAGACGTGCTGGCGCTCGAAAAAACCGGCGTCTTCAAGGGGCTGTATCACGTCTTGCACGGCGCGCTTTCGCCCATCGAGGGCATTGGCCCGCGTGACCTGCGTATCGACGAGCTGGTGGCTCGAACACGAGCGAACTCAGGAGCCAACGCCAATAGCGACGAGGAGCCGGTGAGCGAGGTGATTCTGGCGACCAACCCTAACTATGAGGGCGACTATACCGCCGCCTACATCGCGCCGCTGATCGCGCGGCCTGACCTCAAGGTGACGCGGCTGGCGCGCGGCCTGCCGATTGGCGGCGACCTGGAGTACGCGGATGAAGGTACGCTGAGTCGTGCGCTTGAGGGGCGGCGGGAACTCTAGCCTGTTGTAGCTCGCGAGAATGTTGGCAAATCGCGGCGGAGGGTGATGTTGAACACTGATGATACGCTGCATGCGCTGCACGAGCAGCGGCTGACGACACTGGCGCTGGCCGACCAGATTAAGGAGGACCGCTGGCGCGAGCCGCTCCTGCCTGGGGGCCGGTCGCTGCACGATCTGCTTTCGCATATTCTCGGCTGGGACGAGTGGGCGATTGGCGTCTTCGAGATCAGCCGGTTGCGCGCGCTGCCGCCCGTGCTGATTGACGCGCTGCGCGATGTGGACGCCTACAACGCCCGCGCCATGCGCCGCTACGCCAACATCACCCGCGACGATTTGATGTCTGCGCTCCAGGCCTCCCCGGACCGCGTGCTGGCCAGCGCGATTGGTCCCGGTGGCGAAAACTGGCAGGAGCGCCGCTTCCCGGAGCTTGCCCACGTACGCACGCTGGACGCGCAGAAAGATGAGTCAGTCGTCACCTCGCGCGGGCCGAGCGTCGGCGGACTGCTCCGCGTGCTGCTGCGCCACGAGACCAGCCATCATCAGGAGATCAGCGCGGCCTTCGGTATCACGCCCGACCTGGACCGCTTTCGCGATGACGAAAGTGTCCCAACGCCTGAGTGACCCGAAAGTCCCTGCGGCGTGGCGGCTTCCGGTCGGCAATAGCCCGAAAAGAAAGGACTATTGACGCCGGAGCCGAAATCGCATAAAATTGTACGTATGTTCTAGCATTTAGGACACCCGTAAACATCCGGCGACAGATTCTCCCCAATATCCCAAATTCGCTTCTTCCCCGCCGGGGAAGAAGGTTGCGCCCGCCATCGCTTGAGCCGGGCGAATGAAAGAGGAGCAAGGCATGCCTGCAGATCGCGGCAGCAATAGCGCTACCCCGGTGGCGTACGGCGCAAGCGCCAGCGAACGCGAGAAGTCGCTGGAGTTGACGGTCTCTCAGATCGAGCGCCGCTTTGGCAAAGGCGCCATCATGAAGCTCGGCGAACACCGGGCGCACGTCAAAATCGAATCTATCCCAACCGGCTCGATCATGCTCGATCTGGCGCTTGGCATCGGCGGTGTCCCACGCGGGCGCGTCACCGAGATCTATGGGCCGGAAAGCTCGGGCAAGACAACCCTCTGCCTGCACATCATCGCCAATGCGCAGCGGCGCGGCGGCATCTGCGCGATTATCGACGCGGAACACGCGCTCGACCCCGGCTATGCCGAGCGGCTGGGCGTCAATGTCGCCGACCTGCTGATTTCGCAGCCAGATACTGGCGAGCAGGCGCTGGAAATCGTCGAGATGCTGGTGCGGAGCGGCGCGGTGGATGTGGTCGTAGTGGACTCGGTGGCCGCGCTGGTGCCGCGCGCCGAGATCGAAGGCGAGATGGGCGACTCGCATGTGGGCTTGCAGGCGCGGCTGATGAGCCAGGCGCTACGCAAGCTGACCAGCGCCATCAACAACTCCAAGACCTCGGTGGTCTTCACCAACCAGTTGCGCGAGAAGATCGGCGTCATGTTCGGCTCCCCGGAAACCACCCCTGGCGGGCGGGCGCTGAAGTTCTACTCCTCCATTCGGCTGGATATCCGCCGCATTGAGTCTATCAAGGTCGGCACCGAGGTAGTGGGCAGCCGGGCGCGGGTGAAGGTGGTCAAGAACAAGGTCGCGGCGCCGTTCCGCGTGGCCGAGTTCGACATCATGTTCAACGAGGGCATCTCGCGCGAGGGCGGCCTGATTGACGTTGGCCTGGAAATGGGCATCATCAAGAAGGCGGGCGCGTTCTTCTCCGTTGGCGATATCCGGCTGGGTCAGGGGCGCGAGAACGCCAAGGAATATCTGCGCCAGAACACCGATGTCGCCGACGCCATCGAGGCGCAGATTCGCGCGGCGGTCGCCCCAGCGGTGGCGGCCGAAGACGCGGACGACACCGCAGAGGATGAGGAGATTTAACGACCTCACTCCCAACCCCCTCTCCTAATAAGGAGAGGGGGCTATTGTTTGGAGAAATGCCCAATGGAGGAGCGCCCGCTGCCGCTGGTGATCGTGGTGAACGGGCTGCCCGCCACCGGCAAGACGACGCTGGCGCGGCGGCTCGCCGACGATCTCCACCTGCCGCTGCTGGCCAAGGACGCCATCAAGGAAACATTGTTCGAGACGCTTGGCTGGAGCGACCGCGCGTGGTCGCGGCGGCTGGGGACGGCGACGATGGCGCTGCTTTACCTGCTACTGGAAGAGCAGTTGCGCGCCGGGCAGCCCTGCATCGTCGAATGTAACTTCTATCTCGACCGCGATGGCGAGCGTTTCCGCGCACTTCAGCAGTCATATCCCTTCTCGCCCTTCCAGATTCTCTGCGTCGCGGATGGGCCAACACTCTACGACCGCTACTGCCAGCGGGCGCAATCGGCAGACCGCCATCCTGGCCACGTCGAGACGCACAATCTCGACGAACACCGAGAGCTGCTGCTGCGCGGGCGCATCGACCCGCTGCCACTCGGCGGCGCGCTCTATGAGCTGGATACCACCGACTTCGCGGCGATGGACCATGCTGGACTGTATGCGGCCATCACGCAGTGGAGCCATCGGCAGTAAGTGGTTAGCCCGCGCCCCCACCCAGCTGTTGCGCAAGGCTTTCCATGATCCTCTCGTGTTGCGCCCGCGCGGCGCCGAAATCCATGATCGAGAGCGCGCGCTCGCAGCACTGTAACGCCTCGTGATAGCGACCAACGTGGGTGAGCGCAATCGACGCGTTGTGCCAGATCCACGGGTCACTGGGGGTGAGCGAGGAGGCGTTTTGGAAGGTCAACACCGCGTCAGCATAACGATCAAGGCTCATGAGCAACGACGCCTTGCTAGACAGGAGCGACGCTGCCTCCACCGGATTGGTGGCGGTTCCCAGCGCGCGGTCGGCGCACACCAACGCCTCTTCGTATTCGCCGCGAAGGCGGTGGTAAATCATCTCGGCCAGAGCCAGACGCGGATGGTCAGGAGCGACCTGCCGGATCATGGCAAGCGTTTTTGTCGCAAGCTCCTGCCAGTACGTCGCGCGGCACGCAACCAGCAGCTTGAGCTGCGCGATCAGCGCGTCGGGCTGGAGCGGCGTGTGGACCTGTGCGCGCGTGGCAAAGCGCAGCCCCTGACGCAGACCCACTGGCGCGTACGTTGTGCCGCGAAGGTACGACAGCCGGAACATCACCTCGGCGGCGCCGACATGGCAGAGCGGTCGTGGCAGCCCGGCGAAGACATGCGCCAGGCGATGCAACTTCGCCAAATCTCTGGAGGCAGCATTCACCTCCGCCAGGGCTGACTCGAAAATAGCAGGCGCCTGCTTCGCGGGATACGCTTTCCGGTCGCCCCAGGGAATTTTGTGCAATTGCGCGGCGGCCACCTCGATCTGCGCAAGCTCCTCAGGGCTGACCCCTTGCGGCGGCTCCGTCGGCAGGGGCGGGATGGGCAGCAGCTTTCCCTCGGCGAGCAGTTGCTTCGCGCGCGCCTCGCTCTCAACCGCGATGTTACGCAGACGTCGCTGGCTGCTGCCGACAAAGCTATTTCCGATCAACACCATCAGCGCGAGCAGCAAGAAGAGGCCAGCGCCGATGACGATGACGATTTTGGGGGCAGTATCGTGGACAGTGGTGGCGAGTAGCGCGCAGAACACTGCCATTGCAAAGATGAGGATTCCCAGAATCCAGCGCCAGGGCTGGGGTGTCTGCATCAGGCGGTCACGCAATGTATCGAAGAGTTTGCCGATGAGGTTGTTCGTGAGGTTGCTGGCCATCCATCCACCCTCGCATCCCTGTACGCGACGCATATTGCGGGCGCAGCGCAGCGCCAGTATAGAGCGTTTTGGTTCGCCTCGTCAACACCGCACGGCGCTGGAACAGGTGTGTTAGCCGTTGTCTGGGGATGAAGAGTACAGCAGCCGGGCGCGCTCATCGCGCAGCTTCTGGACGACCTGCTCCGCCGACTCGCCACCGAGCGCCATCTGCTTCAGCGAGGCCACCAGCCGCGCCCACTCGCCCGCGCGTTGCTGAAAGCGCGCGTCCCGCTGCAACAGCTCCTCGAAGATGTGCGTCTCCAACTGGAGCCAGGTGGAACGGTCGCTGCTATCCAGCCCGTTCTCGTCGTCCAACTCCCACTCGCTGTCCCGCGTGCCGTCGTGGATGCGCACCACCAGCGGATGAAACAGTCGCTGCGCCGTCTCCTCCAGCTGGGCGCGGTCGAGCGCGCTGGCGTCGAAGCTCAAGACGCCCGTAAGTGAGACATCCACCACCGGCTCCAGTCCCGGCGCGTGCTGCTCGGGGACGGCGTACTCGCGCGCCTTGCTCCGGCAGTAGCGCTCGAACGCCTCGTAGAGCGCGGCGGGGTCGCGCAGCCCCTCGACATTGAACGGCAGCCGCAGAAACGGGCGGCGCGGATTGACGACATGCTCGGCGCTATGGGTCGGCTCGCCCTCAGGCGCGTCGGTATCGATTCGCACGACGTAGTAGCCGCGCTCCCAGGCGCTTTCCTCTGCGCCCCAGGTCTCGGAGGAGCCAGGATTGTAGAGCCAATGATCGACCTCATAGGGCTTATGGACATGGCCGAGGGCAATATAGTCTACCAGCCCACGCAACGGCTCGAAGTCACTGCGCTGGGGCAGTCCGTGCAGCGTCGGCAGCATGCCCTCGACGCCGGTATGCAGCAGCAACAGCCGGTACTCGACGCCCGCGGCGTCCTCCGCCTCGCGTGTGGCCGCCAGTTGCTCGGCCAGGCTTTTCATCACCCGCGCCGTGCTCGCGCCATACCAGGGCAGGCCATAGACGCGCAGCTTGCCGCCCTTCAGGTCGATGTACGCGCCGCGCATCTCCTCCTGGTTCCACGGCTTCAGCTCTGGCGCGCCATCGCGGACGTAGGGATTCAGCAGGATCAACTGGTTCTGCCAGCAGAGAAACTCCAGCCAGGAGAAGCCGTCACGGTAATAGCTGCGGTCGTGGTTGCCCTCGATAGCCACGCAGGGAATGCCCGCGTCGCGCAGCCGCCCCAGCCCATCCTGCGCGTGCATCAGCGTGCGCGCATCAATCGCCCGTTTATTGAAGAGGTCGCCCGCGATGACGAAGAGATCGGCCTTGCGGGCAATGGCGTCATCTACAATGGCCCAGAAGGCGCGAGAAAAATCGTTGAAGCGCTCCTTCATCCCATATTGCTCGTAGCCCAGATGATTATCAGCGGTATGCACAAACAACGCCTGCATGGTATTTCTCACATTCTCATAGTCTGGCTCAAATAATGTGACTTCGCAAAGTATACTCTCATCCTTGATATCCGGCGCGGAGCGTCCCAAGCGGAAATCCACGACGCAAGTATAGCCTATTGCAGCGGGCCTCACCTCCGTCCGACCAGTCTCCCTGTGGAAGCGGTGAGTTAGCGTGTGCCGATTCCCTGACCCACTCCTCCGCACAACCTCGTCTTTTGCCTCATCTGCCCCCATGCGACCATCCGCTACGCATGTTACGCTGCTAACAGCGGCGAACAGCGACCCATCGCCTCAAACAGTGCGGTGTTCGCAGGTCGCGGAGGCAGCAAGTTAGCGATTTTGGGAGGCTCGACAACTTTGTGTTTCACCACACCCTCGCACACCGCTTCTGGAATCTGGTTCTGGCTCCCCTCCCTTTTAGGGGAGGGGAGGCGGGAGAGGGCGGAAAACGAGAAGAGCGCCCCAGTGCGTCGTGGAGCGCTCTTGCATATCGTCCGCTGAGGCTGAAAGCCGTCTACGGGGGTGTCGTCGCCGTGGCCGTCGGAGTAGCCGTCGGTGTGGCCGTTGGCTGTGGCGCTGTTGTTGGCGTCGGCGCTGGCCCGCTGCTGACGGTCAGGTTGATCGTGTCGCCGGGCTTCGCGGTTGCGCCCGCCGCTGGATCGGTTGAGAGGACATTTCCGGAGACAATGGTCGGGTCTGCCTTGTAGGACTTCACGTAACACTGAAGCTTTAACGTATCAGCAGCAAGCGCTTTGCACGCGTCGTTGACGCTCATATTCGTCACATCAGGCACGGTGACCGTGTCGGCCCCGCCACTGACGGTGACGTTAATCGTCGTGTAGTAGGCCACCTTTTGCCCGGAGGCAATGTCCTGCTTGAGCACCTGATCTATCGGTTGGTCACTTGCCACGGTCTGCTTCTGCAGTTGGAGGTGGTTCGTCCCCGCCAGTGAGAGCGCTGCCGTATACTGCTGGCCGACGAAATTGGGAACGGTTGTTTTCTGTGTGGAAGTCGTGGGCGAGCCGCCCAGGGCGCCGTTCACGAGGACGAAGACGAGCACACAGGCCACTCCCAGCAACAGCACCAGTCCGCCAATCATGGCGGCAATCAGGCCAGTTCTGGGCTTGCGGGGTTCGTCATACTCGCCACGCGGGCCTGAGATGCGCGGCACCGTCCCATGCGCGGTGGCCCATGGGGTCGTGCTGAGTCCGTTCCCGTTGCCCATGCCAAGGTCGTAGTCTTCGAAGGTGGGCGCGTCGTAGCCATCGTTTGCGACCACATCCGGCGGCTGCATACCCCGGCGTGGTCCGCTGATCACCGCCGAGGCGCCGAACTGCGACGCGCCACGGCCCGGCTGCGGGCGGGCGTCGATACCCGGCAGGTCCAGCGGACGCCCGGTGCTGCTGCTGCCAAAGCGCCGGGAGGGTCCGCGCGCGAACTGATCGAGCGCATAGGCCAGCGCGTCGCCGTTGGGATAGCGGTCGCGTGGGTCTTTCTCCAGACAGCGCATGATGATCCGCTCCAGGTCGCGCGGGATCATCTGATTGATGCGGGAAGGCGGCTCAGGCATATCCTGAATATGGCGCATCGCCACTGCGACCGGCGTATCGCCATCGAAGGGCGTCCGGCCAGTGAGCATCTCATACATGACGATGCCGAGCGCATAGATATCGGCGGCGGGCGTCACAATCTCGCCTTGCGCCTGCTCCGGGGCATAATATTGCACTGTGCCGAGCGTCATGCCCGTGGTGGTGAGCCGTTCGGCGTCAACGTCCTTATAGACACTGGCGATACCGAAGTCGGTCAGCTTGACCAGCCCATCGTCGTTGAGGAGGACGTTCTGCGGCTTGACATCGCGGTGGACGATGGTGCGGCGATGAGCGGCGCCGAGGCCGAGGGCGACATCATGGGCGATCTCGACGGCGCGGTCAGGAGTAAGGACGCCTTCACGCTTGAGGTATTTGCGCAGATCGGCGCCATTGATGAGTTCCATGACGATGTAGTAGGCGTCGCCGCTCTGGCCATAGTCGAAGACCTGGACGATATTGGGGTGCTGCAAGGCGGAGGCGGCGCGGGCTTCGCGCTGGAAGCGGGTGACAAACTTGGGGTCGCTGCTATAGACCTCGCGCAGAATTTTGATGGCGACCTCGCGGCCCATGCGCAGATCGGTGGCCCGATGGATGGTGGCCATACCGCCGCGACCGATAGGCTCGCCCAGTTCGTATCGATCACCGATCAGCTCATTCGGTTCCATGGTACTCCTCATCACGACGCTGTCCCGTTACGCGCCGTGTGTCCCTGTCGTCTGGACCTCGCCTGTCGTGACCCGCTTCGTCTGACTCCGCGCGGTCTTCGCCGCGCCGCGCCCGAGTCGTATGAGCAGCATGAATATCGAAGCGGCAGCCGTGGCACGCCAGGCAGAGTTGCCCTTCATTGAGGAATAATAGCCAATGATGGTCAATTCTTGTAGCCAAGCCTACTCTAACGCGCTGTGCGGGCAGTGTCAAGCCGGGCAGCCGCTCGTCTCGCCTCACTGCGTATCCTGAAACGATGCGCCCGCTGGAACTCGTCAGCAGTGTATCACACCGCTAGATAACGCGCTATGGCCGGGGTCACACAGTCCTAGGCCTCAGCAATTTCTTCCGAATCGAGCCATCCAGTAATCAAGGCATTCCAGAGTGCGTGGAGGGGACATGCGTCATCTCCTCAGGGCGCGTTGACGCTCCGTATGTCCGGTGCTATACTGCCCAGGGAGCGCGCGCCGCTCCATACCTCAACTGGCCGATGTAGCTCAATTGGCAGAGCAGTGGTTTTGTAAACCTCAGGTTGCGGGTTCGAGTCCCACCATCGGCTCCCAGAAAACGTCTATGCTTTCTCACCACCAACCACTCGTCTCTGTCCAGCAGCGTGACGCGCGGCGTTTTGTTGCTTCGCCTGGGACCTATCGTATCACCCCCTCCAGGCTGAGTTATAACAACATCCCAATCACCGATTGATACACCTGTGATGGCATGGCGCGGCTCTGAGATACATGCGTGATACGAGGATGGTAGCCTCCTGTTAGGAATGGCACTCCTCACCATTGACGCCATCGTCATTGGTGTTTTCAGCAGTCTTGCCCTTTGAAAGCAAACCCAGGGAAGTAGTTGACACTTCAGGGGGTCAGCATGGGAATGCCTATAGCTCATGCTTCCAAACATTTGCTCCCCCGCGCAGCGCCGCCGCTTCAGGTCTATGTCGGTCGGCGTGTAGAACTCGACTGGCTTCGAACGATCGTGGTGCTCGCCACCATTCCTTTTCACGCGATACCGATCTTTGGCGCCGAGCGAACCATTTTCATGCTAAGCGCCGAATCCAATCCAGCATTGCGATTCTTGGGCGGCTTCGTGCTCACCTGGGGTACTCCCTTGATCTTCCTGATGGCTGGAGCGTCTACGAAATGCGCCCTCGACAGGCGATCCCCAGATAGACGTCGCACCGGCAACCAATAGCAACCTTCCGGGTCTAGGCAGTCGCCGAACAGGGACGAGCTACGTTGATCGGGACTTCTAAACTGAGCATCCGGGTCCCATTCACGACGGGGCCACCTCACACGTTGAGCGTGCTGTCACTACTCTCCTGAAGAAGAGAGGAACCTGCCTGTGGCAAGGTAAACCAGAAGGTGCTGCCCTTACCTGGTGTGCTGTCGACCCCTATGGTACCCCCATGTTGCTCGATAATCTGGCGGCTGATGTAGAGCCCCAGGCCAAGGCCGGCTCCTCCACTTGACTGGGCATGAATTCCGCGCACGCGATGGAAACGATCCCAGATGTGTTCCTGCTCTTCCTTCGGGATGCCTGGTCCTTCATCCTGAACGAGCACGCGGGCCTGCCACGTACCCACGCCAGGTGACACTGCTATGTCGGCGTCACCTGCGTTTGCGATATCCCGGTCGAGGCTCGCGCTATGCTCGAGGCGAAGCGTGAGGGTAATCGGCCGATCAACCGGCGAATATTTGTCAGCATTCGAGAGTAGATTGGCCAGCACCTGAGCGATACGGTCGCGATCCGCCTCCACCATGACCGGTTCATTAGGAAGGTTGACGTGGATCTCGCGCGTCTCGGCCATCTGCATCGGACGCACCTCCTGCTGGCAGAGGGTCACCAGATCAAACGGTTTTCGGTCGAGGACGAACGTGTTCGCCTCAAGGCCCACCATGGAATGTATGTCACCGAGCAAGCGCTCCATACGCGCGACCTCATAGGCCATTATCCCCAACACCTCCGGGTCGGGCATATTAGGCGCATGCTCACGTTCGATCATCCGTTGCTGCAATTGTAGATATAACTTGAGGGCGGCTAGTGGATTGGCAAGGTCATGCGCCACCACCCGGAAGATATCCATACGTTGCTGCTCGAGTCGCCGCTGCTCGGTGACGTCGCGCGTGACCACCACTGCGCCCGCCATTTGGCCCTCGGCATCTCGTAGCGGTGCTCCTGTAATATGGAGGATGAGTTCGCGAGCTGCCGTGCCATCGGGCTCAGCCGTGATCGTCATCTCGATGGGGGAGGAGGTGGAGATGACCTCGCCGCGCAGTATCCTGCTTACCGGCCAATCCTCAACCGGCATGTGCTGCCCTTTGGCGCCCCTTGGATGAAGCCGTCTCAGCCGCTCCTGGGTGGTCTCTCGCTCCAACTCGGGATGGAGGTCATATCCAGCGATTGCCCGGGCAGCGGCGTTCATCTGGATCAGCTCACCAGTGCGGTCATAAATGTACACCCCTTCGTGTATCGCCTCAAATGTGCGGGAAAGCAGCTCAGCTTGCGCGTGGAGCGCCCGGTCGAGTTGCCTGCGCTGGGTCACATCACGGCAGGTCACGATGGTGCGGGTCCCACCATTCATGCCAACCGGCCCAAGACTGACCTCGACCGGGAACTCTGTCCCATCGGCACGTCGACCGAATAGCTCCTGGTTCTCCCCCATTGGTCGCACGCGCGGATGAGCGGCGTAGATGGCGCGGTGCATGCGGTGTCGCAGCTGGAGTCGCTTGGGAATGAGCCGTTCCACTGGTTTGCCAAGCAACGTGTCGCGGTCGTAGCCAAAAAGCAATTCGGTTTGACGATTCACCAGCAGGATACGCCCATACGTGTCCACTTCGAGCAGCGCGTCAGGACCCTGCTCGATCACGGCGCGGAACCGCGTCTCTGCCGCCGCACTTGCGCGCTCCGCTCGATGGAGCTCCTCTTCCAGCTGTTTACGAGCGGTGATGTCGCGGACAATAGCTTGCAGGCGGCCATCCGAGGTGATGCACGCATTCCGCTCGATGGGCACGAGTGAGCCATCTTTGCGGAGCATCAACTGCTCGCCGCGGATGGTTTCTCCCTGCAACAGATGCTCGCGAACCTCAGCAAAGCGCTCGCTGTATTCAGGTGGGAGCACATCGACAATGCGCATGGCCAGCAACTCTTCGCGCGTATAGCCCAGGAGTGCGCAGGCCGCTGGATTGACCTCAATAAAGCGGCCCTCGCGGTCGGCGACAAAGATGGCGTCAGGCGCCTGCTCCATGAGCGCCTGATAGCGCGCTTCCTGCACGCGTGCCGTTTCTTTGAGGTAGTCCCACTCGGTGATGTCGTCAAAGGTCACAAAGACACCGACCGGACGTTCGTGGCCAGGAACCAGCTGGGGAACCGCGTTGACGCGCAGCCAGCGATAGCGCTCCTCGCCGGGAATGAATACGCCCATAATGGCATCGCGCACCGCCTGGCCAGTACGCAGCGCCACAACCGCCGGATGCGTCGCCCCAGGGATCTCGGTGCCATCCAGGTGGATGACGCGCCATCGCGGGTCAAAGGAGGTGAGTCCCAACAGTTGCTCTTTCGTCAGGCCAAGGAGCTGCAGTGCAGCGGAATTGACGTCGACGATACGCCCATCGGCATCCTGAAACACGACACCTTCGGTCATGTGAGCAAAAAAATCCTGATAACGCGCTATGGCTGCCTCATTCGCCGGAAAAGGCGTGAAGTTGTTTTCGCCGACAGTATCTGTCGCACCAATTGGCTGCCTCTGACCTTCGACTTCATCATATGGCGACATATCCGGTGGGTTCATTGCCAGCTCCTCGTCAGTGGTTGAGCGATCAACCACGTGAAGGGTTCTTAGGAACACCTCGCCCGCATCATGGTCACGTACGTATCACACCATCATCTCGCCGCCTCGGAAATAATCACATTGTAGTCACTGGACATAGAGCCGCGTGCTCGGTGTGATATGTTCGTGCCATGTTGCATGTTGCTCAAAGTGTCCACTATTAACATTACGAGGTTGACCGTTGGCGCTGCGCCCGAAAGCATGCCCACAGAGATAAGAAGTGCTGCTAAGTTGGTATCGTTTGAGCAAAACGTGTTGGCGCTGTTAGTTCAAGTAGTGAACCGAGCGCCACCAAGGCCAGTGACTTGTCCTGACCCAGCGGACAGCCACTCCGCCGCTTCTGGCCAATTTGCCCAGAACGCGCTCGTGCGGCAGCCGTATGTGCCACTATGGCTTCTATCGCCTCGTATGTATGGCATCAGCCGCGCGTCATATGTGCGAGAGTAAGACGCGACCCACCTGGGATGTTGCCTGAGCAGGAAGGGGTGAACCGATGCGGCGTCGTGTCTCGCTACTGATCATTTGGGGACTCGCGCTGAGCATGACGGTCACCGCCTGCGGCTCGTCGACGACGACGTCTCAGTCCACGGCAACGGCGACCCACGGCGGCCCGAACACGACGACCACCCCTGGCAAACCGCTTAGACCGGGCGCCATCCACCTCCAACCCTTCGTGAGTGGCCTGCAAAGCCCGGTCTACCTCACCTCTGCGCTGGGGCAGTCCGACCGTGTCTATATCGTGGAGCAGACGGGGCGTGTCCTGGTGGTTGGGATGGATGGCACGGTGTGCGCGCAGCCGTTCCTGGATATCCACCAGTTGATTTCCACCGGCGGCGAGCGCGGCTTGCTCAGCATCGCCTTTCACCCAGACTACGCGCGGAACGGCGTCTTTTTCGTGGACTATACCGCCACGGATGGCGCCGTGACCGTCGTGCGCTACCATGTCTCGCAGAACGACCCCTATCGCGCTGACCCCGCAAGCGCACAGATTATCCTGAGGGTGGCGCACCCGGTCTCGAATCACAATGGTGGGCTGCTGCTCTTTGGCAGCGACGGGTATCTGTACATCGGGATTGGCGACGGCGGGTCTGGCAACTCGGCCAACGGCCAGCGCAAGAATACCCTGCTGGGGAAGATCCTGCGCATCGATGTGGACCACACCACATCGGGTCTTCAATACGCCATTCCATCCGACAACCCCTTCGCCAACCAGGCGGGCGCGCGCCCCGAGATTTGGGCGTATGGGCTGCGCAACCCCTGGCGCTTCAGCTTCGACCGCTCCACCCATGACCTCTATATCGGCGACGCTGGCCAGAATCAGTTTGAGGAAATCGATTATCAGCCAGCCGCGAGCAAGGGCCGCCAGAATTATGGCTGGGCCATCTACGAAGGCAATAGCTGCTATGCGGGTGGCAGCGCCTGCTCGACCGGCGGGTTGACCGCTCCAATTGCGACCTACGGGCATGAGGATGGCAACTGCGTCGTCGTCGGCGGATACGTCTATCGCGGCCAGAAGTATCCCAGCCTGACGGGCGCCTATTTCTATGGCGACACTTGCAGCGGTAGAATGTGGGGTTTCCCGGCGGCTGGTGCGCGCGACGGCCATGTCACCGCACAGCAGATACTGGATACGCAACTCTCCATCTCGTCGTTCGGCGAAGACGCTTCCGGCGAGCTGTACGTGGTGAGCCTGGATGGCAGTATCTCGCGTATCACGGGGTAAGAGCCTGCGATTCTCTTACACAACGCATGTGGGCATACAGGCATAGAGAGCAAATGCCGCGAAAGCGGGTATCCGTACCAGGGCTAGGAAAATACCCACCCTTCGGCCAGCCCAAAAACCCCCTGGCGGACTCACCTTTCATGCGGGGCGCTTCCGATGCGCTTCGTCTACGCTGATAGGTGCGTCCCCCCAGACTCTGCTTCGAAAAACTCATAACACCAGACGACAGCCCCACGCAGAGGTTATCGGACGCACGACGGTGGGAGCCGACACCGATATGAGAGCGAATCACAGGAGAGGGAGCACCCCCATGGTTACCAAAGTGCAGGCAACCGCCAAAGATGCCGCGCAGGAGACGGCGCAGCCCGCAGCGCCGGTTCCAGTCGATTCCCGCAGGCAAGCGGCCGACATCAAATCGTTGTCTGTGGAGGAGCGCATGGAGCGCGGGCGCGGGTTGCGCGCCAGAGTGCCACGCAGCAGCCATGCGTTTTGGGCGGAGACTCCAGATCGCCCTGATCCCATCGCGCTGCTCCAGTCGCAGGAGGTGACGCGCGAGCAAGATCTGATCCCCATCCGGCACGCCCGCATGCGCGTCTCGGCGTTCGCCTTCTATCGCGGATCAGCAATCGTGATGGCCGAAGACCTTGCGCGGACGCCGATGACTGGTATACGGACGCAGCTCTGCGGCGATGCGCATATCTCCAATTTCGGGCTGTACGCCTCGCCTGAGCGCACCCTCCTCTTCGACATCAACGACTTCGACGAGACGTTGCCAGGGCCATGGGAGTGGGATGTCAAACGCCTGGCCGCAAGCGCCTATATCGCCGGTCGGGGCAACGGCTTCACTGAAGTAGAGTGCCGCGACGCCAGCCTGGCTGCCGTGCGCTCGTATCGGCTGCGTATGGCCCAGTTCGCCACCATGGGATTCCTGGACGTGTGGTATTCCCACGTCACCGCCGACGATCTGCTCGCGCTGATTCAAGATCAGCGCGTCCAGAAACGCGCGCAGAAGTCGCTCGGTAAAGTCCGCCAGCGCAACAGCATCCAGGCGCTTTCGAAGTTAACCGAGGAGGTGAACGGGCAGCGTATCATCGCCAACGATCCACCGCTCGTCATGCGCATTACCGCCGAAAATATTGCGAGCCAGTTGCAGGGGCTGTTCGATACGTACCTGGCGACGTTGCGCGGCGCACAGCGTCGTCTGCTCGATCGCTATCGCATCGTCGATTTCGCGAGCAAGGTTGTTGGCGTGGGCAGCGTTGGCACCCGCTGCTTTATCTTGCTGCTGCTTGGACGCACCGACGACGATCCGCTTTTCCTCCAGGTCAAGGAAGCCCCGCCGTCCGTGCTGGAGCGGCATCTGCCCAAGACCGAGTTCAAGCAACAGGGCGAGCGCGTCGTATCTGGCCAGGAGCTGATGCAGGCAGCGTCCGACATCACACTGGGCTGGCTCCGTGGCCCCGAACGCGACTTCTACGTGCGGCAGTTGCGTGATATGAAGGGCTCGGTCGAGATCGAGGCTCTGACCGCGACCCAGTTGCAGTACTGGGCGGAGATGTGTGGCTGGGCATTGGCGCGCGCCCACGCGCGCTCTGGCGACCCCGCCGAGATCGCGGGCTACCTGGGGGCGAGCGACACCTTTGATCGCGCCGTCGCCACATTCTCCGAAGCCTATGCGAATCAGGCCGAGCGCGACTATCAAGCCCTCCTTGCGGCCATAAAGTCCGGGCGCATCGTCGCCGCAACCGCAGGCGTCTGATGTGAGTTCCGGCAGGGTGGTTGGCGTTCGGATCCTCCCGGTCGCCAGCCATCCGACCCTTCCCTTTGACCTGCGCATTCCAGAGATATCCCAGGCGAGGCGACTGCTGGCCTGGTATTACTCCACCCTCTACATCTCGAGATAGGCGATCTTTGCATCTCGGCTCATCGCGCCCTTCCTTTCCGCAAACATGCGCGTTACAATAGTTGCGCCTGTTGGGGTCGTCGAGATTG
>DASUHD010000036.1:0-15744 GCA_036273675.1 Ktedonobacterales bacterium
CCTCAGGGTAACAGATTGCGCCGATTCGCGCCAGTAGTATCCACACCCGTGTGCAGTGATGGTAGCAGTGGTAGCATGCATGCCAGCCTATTTTCTGGGCCTATCGTCGCCGTCCAGCAGATTGCCGTCCAGCGTGAACTCTCCCAGGCCAAGCATGACCAGGTCACGCTGACTCAGTTCGATGACGACGAACTCTTCCTCGTCTGCTGGGATGTCGGGATACTGCGGTGGGTTTTCGCCCGCGCTGGCAACCACCTGCGGATAGCGCATTCCTGGCTCCAGCGTCGCACTCTCGCGCAGCAGCTTCACCCCAAAGTGCCACTCATCCCCGAAGTCGAACAGGAAGAGAAACTCCTTTTTGCCTGTTTTTCCGGGAAATGGCAGGTTGCGCAGATAGGTCCGTTTCGCATCGTGGCTGCGTTTGCCGCTGAAGAAATTGTCGTCGGGGTAATAGGCGTACTCGCTGGCGGTGTCCCACGCTTTGCCGCTCAGGAAGAATGACCACAAATGCGGATCGTCGAAGCCGAACGCCAGCGGGATAGCGTGTCCCAGATCGCCGAGCGTCTGATTGGCGGCAATCGCAATCTCGCGCCAGATCGAGCGGCACTCGGGCGGGGCGAAGTATCCGCCAAGGATACGCACACGGAACGTATAGACCGGCGGCTCTGGAGCGCGACGGGCGCGTGGCATGTGATTCTCTCCTTCCTCGTCTCAGGATTGGAATCAACTCACCTGCGCATTGTATCCCATGAAGCGATACCGCGTATTAGCGCTTCAGTCACCTCCTCAAGTCGCGCACGCGGCCTGATATCGCAGCCCCGTCGCCAGTGTCCGTAGGCGCCACCTACCAGAGCGCAGGCCACGCTTTATTAATCCGCTTGATCCGCTTGATCCGCTTGATCCGCTTGATCCGCTTGTGGTGCGGCAGTGGCAGTGGCATTGAGTCTCTCGGACAACCGAGTGGATGGCCTCACGAACGAGAACATGGCTCGCCATACCTCACGCCCCCAATTTTCGCGGAATGGCAGCAGAGAAATAGCCAGGAGCGCCAGGAAGATCGCAAGTGAGGCGAGCATCATGACACCGAACTGCGGGAATGGTGTACGTTGCGTCACATTGAGCGACTGGATGGTATACATAAAAATGGACAGTAGAAGCGAAAGCAACCCGTAGAAGCAGCCAATTATCACCCCCAGGATCCCTACGAACTTCAACCAGTTTGGCAGCAGCCAGGATTTGTCAAAGCGGCCAAACACGAGGACTTGCGCTGCGGTCAGAATCGCCACTACAGCCACTACGACAGCAACCAGCGCCGCTATCAGAAAGAGCGTCTGGAGCGGCAACGCATGCGCTAGAAAATTGGCAGTATCGCGCGAATTAGACGAATTGATGCCGAATTCGCGCAGGTCGTCACATGGCTTTGAGACGACACAGGTGCGTTTGTCGCTGATCAGGTGTAGATACAGGCGGAGGAAGTGCGCGGATATGGCAGCCGAAATGACGCCTGCCGCAATAAAAGCCGGCCAGACTACCACGCGCAAGGTGCGGAAAAACACAGCCAATGGATTGAAGATAGCCAGGAGTATCTTGCCCACCGCCACCGCCACGTTCGGAGCGACGTTCATTGTGACCAGTTCGAAGGCGCGAGGTACCAGATGAATCACCAATATCCCCACGCTGACCAGGAGACAAACAAGTCCAATGCTCACGTCAACAGCGGAAAGAGTTGGTGGGTTGTTCGCCGCCCCGTTTTGGCACGCGCCAAATGCTATTGTCACCATGCACCGATTAATATGGATGCCAGTGGAGTGCAAAGGAAGAATGGCGAGAAAGCCATTCAAAATAGGGTCACGGAGCAGTAGCGACAGCGCTAGCGACAACGCGGCTCCGCCGAAGAAGTCTTGTGAAGCCATTTCCCATTTATCAAGCTGCCAGAAAGTTGCTGGAATCTGACCATCCTGGCGTTGTGCCGAATAGGAAGCCGCCAGCTCAGTCGCAAATCGCACGCGATCCCCTGTGACCCAGAGTATGATTCGGTCGCCAGCATAGATAGCGAGCGGGAGAAAATTCAGGATGTGCCAGAATATGGACTCCGAAACTCTCTGAGCGCCGGGACCCTGTTGTAGTGTGTCAAGAAAACGACTCACAATATCCGGCTTCGCATAAACGACTATGCCGCAGCCGATGCAGATCAGGGTGACGGCGATGGTCTCCCATCTCCAGCGCCTTACCGTTGGATCTTTGGCGCGAAAGATTGTGGCCTGGATCAGAATTGCGACGGAGCTATACCAGATAAACATGATCCACACCGGATGCGCGAGTGGATACGGCAAGTAACTGTGTGACGAAAATCCCAGAAAACCAACGGTGCTGAACGTTGCCAGGCCGGTGACGGTAAGGGTGATGGATGCCCAAGGCGGATACTTCACCTCGGACTTGTTATCCTTGATAAGTCGGAGACCCTCGACATTCACCACTGTATCCGGCATAACGTTCATCTCCCATCGGTCTTCGCGCGCCTTTAGTGTTAGAGTTGTGTTGTTGATGGTCACTTATCGCCTAGAATACACTATTGCACACCAGCATGGGAAATGAAAATATGATCAACTTTTACAGGAACGTGCAGAGAGTCAGGAACTATCGCAGTCAAGGCAAACACACAGAATAAGACTATATATTGACATCACAGCTATCACAATCCGCCTGAAGCCTGTTGTCGAATGTGTGTTCTATTCAGGAGGGAATGTGTGGGTTTTTCTATTGCCGCTATTTTTAAAGCAATAGACAGGTACTAAGTGGCGAGACTATAGCGTCGCATGCGCTATGCGTTAGCTGAATCTCTGCCGTTTTCTTCGTGAGGGCGTAGAATACAACGAAGGGAGAGGAGGGAGCGAACACTCCATGGACGAGCGCCAAACGGCGGGGCAATATCTGCCAGACGACACCACCGTGCGCATCGAGTGGCGTGGGCGCGATATAGCGCTTGTGCCGCCCAGCGCGCTCTGGCCGCTGGATGACGCCGCCCTCTATGCGGCGCTCTTCGGCGAGGATGGTGGGTATGCGTCATCGCTTCTGAAGCGAGACATGCGCGCGAAGGCTCTTCGCGCCCGCCCGCTCGACTTTGCCTGGCTCAAGGCCGCGCTGGCGGGCTGGGACGTGGTCGTCGCCTTCGACGAGCGGCCCGCGCTGCCCTGGCCGGTACAGGTCGCGCTCTCGCCGCGTCCTTACCAGGAGGCTGCGCTGACCGCGTGGCGCGCTGAGGGCTGCCGTGGTGTCGTCGTGTTGCCGACGGGCAGTGGCAAGACGCTGGTAGGCGCGCTGGCGATTGCCGAGGTGGAGCAGACGACGCTGGTGATCGTGCCGACGATCGATCTGCTGCGCCAGTGGCGGCGGGCGCTGGCCGAGGCGCTGGGGCGCGCGCCTGAGGATATCGGCGTCTATGGCGGCGGCGCGCACGAGGTCCAGCCGATCACCATCATCACCTACGAGTCCGCCGCGATTCACCCGGAGTTGCTGCGGCGCTTCGGGCTGCTGATCTTCGACGAATGCCACCACCTGCCCGCGCAGACCTATCGCCAGATTGCCGAGGGCGCGTTTACACCGCTCCGGCTGGGACTAAGCGCCACGCCCGAGCGCGCCGATGAGGAGCATCTCGCCCTCGAACGGCTGATTGGGCCAGAGGTCTATCGCCGCGCGCCCGACGAACTGGCCGCCGCGCGCTATCTCGCCAGCTACGACGAGCATCGGCTGACCGTCGCGCTCAGCCCGCAGGATGCCGCCCGCTATGAAGAGGCGCGCGGCGCCTACAGCGCCTATCTGCGCGCGCATCACATTGTCATCAGTTCGCCTGCTGATTTCCAGCGCAAGGTGCTCTGGGCCAGCGCCCGTAACCCCGATGCGCGCGCCGCGATGCTGGCCTGGCGTGAGGCGCGCTCCCTGGCGATGAACGCTCCGGCCAAGTTCGCGCTCCTCGAAGAGCTGTTCGCCCGCCATACTGGCGAGCGTGTGCTGGTCTTCAGCGAGTACAACGCGTTGGTCGAAGAGGTGAGCCAGCGTTTCTGCATCCCGCACATCACGCACAAGACGGCGACCGAGGAGCGACGGCTGATTCTAGAGCGCTTCCGCGAAGGGCGCTACCTGCGGTTGGTGACGGGCCGGGTGCTGAATGAAGGCGTAGATATCCCTGACTGCGGCGTCGCCATCATCGTCAGCGGCAACGCCACCCGCCGCGAGTATGTGCAGCGGCTGGGCCGGGTGCTGCGTCCCAAAGAGACACGCGCTACGCTGTACGAGTTGGTCACCGAAGGCACGACTGAGGAGCGCGTCGCCGACCGCCGACGAACAAGGGTGTAGGCAGAGAGAGGATACAGCGGATGCGGCTGGCGCTGGCGGATATCAAGAAGACCATCTCGCGGCGGGGAGGCGTGACGCGGCTGACGCCCTATCTGCTGCGGCCCGGCGAGCTGGCGCGCGAGATCGAGGCGTTGATCGCGCTCTACGAGGCGTGGGTGGGCCACGAGCGGTCTGGCTTCCCCAGCGACCGCGCCGCCGAGCTGATCGGCGATTACCGTCTGGCGCGCTGCCTGACCAACTGCCTTGCCGAGGACTACGACTGGCAGACGCCGCAATGGCCGGGCAGCGCCAGCGACGACGAGACGACCGCGCTGGCCGAACGTGGGATTGCTTCGCCGACCCACCTGCGCCTCGCGCTCTACGACTGGGTGAACGGCCATGCCGGGGGCTATCTGAGCGCGGCCAACCGCGAATCCGCGCTGGATGCATGCGCCACCAGCCTGGGACTCCGCCGTGCCACCTTCGACACACTGCTCGTGCTGGATGACGACGCCCAGGCAGTTCTGCGCCGCCTCAGCAATACCTCACCAACCGCTGATGAATTAGCCCAACGCTACAATCAGCGGGCATTCGAGGCGCTGCTAGCCAACGCCGCCAGCGTCGAATGGCTGGTCCCGGCGGATATTGGGCAGGCAGCGGGCGAACCGCTGGGTACGGTGGTCAAACGGCTCTGCTTCCTGGCGCGGACGATGGGTGTCCATTACGATCTCTCATTTGCCGATGACGAAGCGCTGCCGGATACGCCTGACGCGCCGCCACTGGCGCGTGTCGCCGAAACTGGCATTCCATATGAAACGGGCGCCGCCGATGATGCGACGGAAACGCTGGAGGCCACGGGGAGGCCCATCCGCGTGCTGCTCTACGGTCCACAGGAAATCAGCGCCGCCCCCGCCGCCTATGGCGAGCGCCTTGCCCGGCTCTGTCGCGCGCTGCTCGGCTACCGGCGCGCTCCTGAGCGTTCGGCCAGGCGCGCCACGCTGGCGGGAAGCGGTCTGCAAGGCGTCGCGCAGGTCTACCTGCACGGGCGTCCTCTGCCCTTTGTGCTGGATGAAAAACTGCTTACGCTGCTAGGCGTCGAGGCTGACGGAGGAGAGGGCAACGCTGGTGTCGCCGAATCGCGGGCTAGCTACGATAGCGCGCTGGAGGCGCGGTTCGCCAGCGAGTTCGCCGCGCTCGAACGCGCCGATGCGGCCCACGGCTGGCGGCTGGAGCGCGAGCCGGAGCCGCTGCTGGTGAGGGAGACGATTCTCGTCCCCGATTTCGCGCTCACCCGTGGCATGCGCCGGGTTTACCTGGAGATCGCGGGCTACTGGCGTCCCGGCTACCGCGAGCGCAAGGCGCGCAAGCTCACGGCGCTGCGCGGGCAGGTCACACTGGCAATTGCCGCGCCCGAGGCGGCGCGTGGCGAGTTGGGCATTTTCGAGGGCGTCTTTCCGCTGCTCTGGTATACCCGCGACCACATCCGCGCACACGAATTGATAGCCCTGCTGGACCGCGCCTACGACGATTCCGCCCAGCGTCTGGCGACGCTCGACCCACCACGAATCGCCGCAGAGGTGGCGCTGCGCGGGCGCATCGCGCCACGCGAGAGCTATGCGCTGCTGCACAGCTATACCCGCGCCGAACTGGATACCGCGCTCCGTGCGCTGGCGGGAGACGACACCGATGCCGATGCCGCGCCGGTCTGGGTAGACGGCCTGGGGCTATGCGATCCCGCGTGGCTGGCGGACCTGCTGGCGCGAGTGCGCGCGGCTGTCGTCGGCGCAGCGGACGGACGTATGCCACTCACACAACTGGCCAGCCATCTGCGCGAATATGAGCCAACGCTGGCCGAACTGGACGAGGCGACGGTCGAATCGCTGGCGGCGCGCGCGGGGTTGGCGGTGGCGCGCACATCTATCTTCGCCGTCGACATCGTCGCGCCTGAGGTAGCTTCCGCGATACGCGCAAACGCGGAAAGCATGGCATCCGACCAGGAACCACACCCTCAACAGCCATCACATCCAACCGCGCAACCGCGCCCCCGTGCGAGGCGTAAACAGCATAGACAGAATGGACAGGACGAACAGGGCAGCGAGCTAGCGCAATTGAACTTCTTTTCCCCCGAGCGCGCGGACGACGAAGGCACGCACGAGGATTGATCTTGCCTGAAGGAGGCACGCTGTGGGTGATGACTGGACGCGCTGGAATTGGAAGAGGGATTCCATGCCCAATCGTGATGATGTGGCCGATGAGCTGGAACGCCAGGCACGCGAGACAATACGCGTTTTCCGTGAATCAATGGGTGACCTTGGCACGCGTGTCCGTCAGGTGGTGGACCGCGCCTCTGAACTGTGGGATGCGTCGAGCGGGATCGATCCCGATAGCACGGGCATTCGCAACCTCGCTCCGGCCAACGAGCTGCGCGCCCGCGAACTGGCCCGCCGCTGGGTCGCCCGTGACTTTCTAGTGGACCCGGAGCTGCCCGATGGCATGCGCACCCGCGCGCTTTACGAGACCGCCGTCTGGAAGGTGGAGCTGAGCGAGCGCGGTGAGACGCGCGCCCTGGGGGAAGGCTCATCGCCATGGACAGGCACGCCGCCCCCACCACCATCGCCGATTCTGCCCGCATGGGACTATAACTTCCCCGCGACGCCGGAAATCACCTCTGGCGAGCGCCATGAGCGTCTGGCGGGCAGTGAGATGGCGGGCGCGTGCCTGGTCTGCAATGGGACTGGACACCGCGACTGCTCCGACTGTGATGGCAAGGGGTTCACCCGCTGCCCAGACTGCAAAGGGCGCGCGCGGGTGACGTGCCGCCGTTGTCGCGGACGCGGACGCATCGCCGATGCCGCCGCCGAACGGAAAGCGCGCTCCGCGAAGGGCTACTTCCAGGTGCAGGCGGAGCGGCTGGCAACCGACGCCGCCGGGAAGCTGGCCGACTTTTCCGAGCGGTTGCGCCAGGACTACGGCGTGCCGCTGCCACCCTCGGCTCAGTGGGCGCCGACCGCGCCAGCCTCCGGCGAGACGATCCCCTGCCCCGATTGCGTCGATGGCACGATTGCCTGTTCGTGTAAGACAGGCAAGCGCGTCTGCGCCACCTGCAAGGGGAGTGGCTACTCCGCCTGCCCCGCCTGCGACGGTTCGGCGCGGGTCATCCGTTACCGCGAGGTGGTGCGCCGCTTCGATACGCGGACCATCACCCGGACGGTGACGCCGCCAGAGGCTGAGGAGGCTGGTTGGCTCTCGAACGCGATGCTGAAGCGCGCCAGCGCCGAAACGGCCTGGGAGGGCGCGCTCGATGATGTGGCGGGCGAGCCGCCGCTTGGCGTTCCCGCGGGCATCTGGACGGTGGCGCGGGGGCTGGCGAACGGCGAGAATGGCGATGGCGATGTTTCCGAAGAGTCGGATGATTTGGACCGGCATGTGATCGCGCGCCGCCTGCGGCTGACCTGCATTCCCGTGACGCACGTCGAGTATACCTTCGATGGACGCGAACTTGACTTCACGGCGGTTGGCCCCAGCGGCTCAGAGCGCTTCTGGGCGGAGTCGTTCCCGGCGCGATGGACCCGTGTGGGGCGCTTTTTCAAGGCGGTCATGCGCGACCTGAACGGCGAGCGCGGATCGAGTGACGAGCGCCGACGACTCCCCGACGGAGCGCCGCGTCCGCTGGATGAGTATCGGGCGGCGCGGCATGTGCGCATCCTGCCCGACACCGCCGACCAGCCTGAAGCTGGCGCTGAAGCTGGCGCCGACGCGACTGCCAGCGCCGAAGCCGACAATCAGCCGCCACCGCCTTTAGACGATGATATTGCTGATTGTTGATGGGGATTGCAGTCATTTTCGGGTGGCGCTCCAACTCCATGGTCGCCACCCGAAAGGGCGAACCGTGACGACACCATGATGACGCATCTGCACACCTCCGATCTCGCGCGGGCCGTCGGCGTTCACCCAAACACCGTTCGCCGCTACGTCGAGCGGGGCTGGCTGCCGCCCACGCCACGCGGCGCCAACGGCTACCGCCGCTTCACACAGCAGCATCTCGACTGCCTGCGCGTCGCCTGCCTCGTCCATATCGCTGTCTATCCGGGCAGGGCCATGCGCCTGTCTGGGAACAAGGTTGTACAGAGCGCGGTAGCGGACGATTGGGGCGCCGCGCTTGAGCATACCCGCGCGCACCTGGCGTTTGTCCACGCCGAGCGGGCGCAGGCGGAAATGGCGGCGCGGCTGCTCGAACGGTGGGCGACCGGCGCGGCTGCCGATACGGCGCAGCGCACCCTGCGGATTGGGCAGGTGGCGTCACTGCTCGATGTCTCCGTTGATATGCTGCGCAACTGGGAGCGTAACGGCCTGCTCACCATTCCCCGCAACCAGCATAACCGCTACCGCACCTATGGCCCAGCCGAAGTCAGCCGCCTGCGCGTGATTCGGATGCTGGGGCGTGTGGGCTACAGCCAGATGGCGATGCTGCGGATGCTGCTCCGGCTGGATCGCGGCGAGACGGCAGACCTGCGCCACTCGCTGGATACCCCCACGCCCGATGAAGATGTCTACACCGCCGCGGATCGCTGGCTTACCACCCTCGCCGAGCAGGAAGCGGTCGCGCGCCGCCTCCTCGGCGTGATCGAGGAGATTCTCAGCGCCAGGGCCAGTCGCCAGACATCTCCAGCCTGAGCAACCCTCCCTTGGGCCACCAGGGTTTTACACTGAAGGCGCAACGGCGAAAAAACGAACCATCAAGCGCTTCATTCGGGGAGACTGGCCACTATGCCTATAGAACCCTGCATCACGATCACCAACGCACGGCTGCACAACCTCAAGAACGTCACGCTGAGCATTCCCAAGGGGAAGCTGGTTGCCCTGACCGGCGTCTCGGGATCAGGCAAATCAACGCTCGGCTTCGATATCTTGCTGAAGGAGGGGCTGCGGCAGTACCTCGAATCCGTGGGGATGGTGGCGTTCGGCCTTGAGAAGCCTCCGGTTGATGCGATTGTCGGATTGTCGCCCACCATCAGTGTCGATCAGTATCTGACCAACCACAGCCCGCGCTCCACCGTCGGAACGACAACAGAGATCTACACCTATCTGCGCGTGCTTTTTGCCCGGCTCGGACACCGTATCTGTCCCGCGTGTGGCGGCGATGTCCCGCCACCCTACGATGCGTCTCCCATCGATTGGTCCGGTGACGACATTGCCGAGGCTTCTGAAGGGGAATCATCGATTTCCTGCCCGCACTGCGGCGCGGCGCTACCCGAAATTGGCATGGCCAACTTCTCATTCAACAAACCGGCGGGCGCCTGCCCCACCTGCACCGGGCTGGGTACGGTCCACCAGGCCAACATGAAACGCCTCGTGAACGAAGAACTGAGCATTCTCGATGGCGCGGTATATGGCTGGAACAGCTTCCAAATCCGGTACCATGCGGACACCTTGCAAGCGGCTAGCCGCCATTACGGGTTCAGCTTCGATCCGGCGCTGCCTGTGCGAGACTACCCGCCGATCCAGCGCGACCTGCTCTTCTTCGGTGTGGAAAGCCCGCGGTTCCGGCAGCATTTTCCCGGAGTTGAGCCGCCAACCGCCGTCAATCGGGGACGTTTTGAGGGGGTCGCTGGCACACTGTTACGGCGCTACGCCGAGCATATTCAGGACGCCGACTATCTCCAGAAACTCGACGAGTTCCTTGTAACCCAGGTCTGCCCCGATTGCAATGGAACGCGGCTGCGCGCCGAGAGTCGCGCCGTGACCGTGGCGGGCCAGACCATCATTGCGCTCTCGCAGCTGCCGCTGAACGCGCTGGCGGACTGGCTGGACGCGCTACCCGCGTCGTTGCATGGTGAGGAGACGCTCATCGCCAGCCCCATTCTGGACGACCTGCGCGAGCGCATCAGGCGGGTGCTCGAAGTCGGCGTAGAGTATCTGACGCTGGAGCGGGCGGCGCCGTCGCTTTCCGCCGGAGAGGCTCAGAGGCTGCGGATGGCCTCGCTGCTCGGGTCGAGTCTGAGCGGCCTGCTCTACGTCTTCGACGAGCCGACGATTGGCCTGCACTCGCGCGATACCCAGCGGCTGATCGGCTTCCTGCGCCGCCTGCGCGATCTGGGGAATACCGTGCTCGTCGTCGAGCACGATCTCGATGTGGTTGGCGCGACGGACTACGTGGTGGACTTTGGCCCAGGCGCGGGGAAACACGGCGGCCAGATCGTCGCCACCGGAACACCCGCCGAGATCGCCCAGATGCCGGGGACGCTCACTGGCGCGTATCTCGCTGGCCGGATGAGCGTGCCTATGCCACAGCAGCGCCGCGCGCCAACTGAGAAAGCGCTCACGGTTCACGGCGCACGGGAGCACAATCTACAGAACGTGACGGTACGCCTGCCGCTGGGCTTGCTGGTCGCAGTGACGGGCGTCTCCGGCTCAGGCAAGTCGTCGCTGGTCTTCGATATCCTCGACAAGTCGGGCCGCCAGCGCTTCTATGGAGCCAGCGAGACGCCCGGCGTGCACGAGGCGATTGAGGGCTGGGAAAACCTCGACAAGATCGTCACCATCGATCAGGAGCATATCGTGCGCCTTCCACGCTCCAACGCCGCCACCTACTCCGACGCCTTCACCGCGATCCGCGAGGCCTTCGCCGCAACCGCCGATGCGCGTCGGCTCAAGTTGACAGCCCGCCATTTCTCGTTCAACGTGCCTGGCGGACGGTGCGAGCGCTGCGAGGGGACGGGAACGCTGACGGTGAAGATGCACTTCCTGCCCGACGTGGCAGTCACCTGTCCGGCGTGCCGGGGGCGCCGCTTCAAGCCGGAGACGCTGGCGGTCAAATACCACGAGCACGATATCGCGCAGACGCTCGAACTGACCATCGAAGAAGCGCTGGTGTTGTTTAAGGATGTCCCGGCCGCTGCCTCTCGCCTGGGTGTCATGGCCGATGTTGGGTTGGGATACCTGCAACTTGGCCAGCCCGCCAGCACGCTTTCTGGCGGCGAGGCGCAGCGCGTGAAGCTCGCCAAGGAACTGGGGCGGCGCGGCGCCGGCCGTACTCTCTACCTGCTCGACGAGCCAACCACCGGACTCCATCCCGCCGACACGGCGCTGCTGCTGGCGTTGCTGCAACGCCTGGTAGACGCCGGAAACTCGGTGATTGTCGTGGAGCATAACCTCGACATCATCAAGGGCGCCGACTGGGTCATTGACCTGGGGCCAGAAGGCGGCGCGGCGGGCGGGCAGCTCATCGCCGAAGGGACGCCGGAGCAGGTGGCGCGGGTTTCCGGCTCCCATACCGGGGCGTGTCTGCGGCGCATCCTGTAACGCCCGCCCGTCGCCAGAAGTGTTGCCAGGCGACGGGCGGATGATATGTACGGGCCGCTACAAATCGCTCTAGCTCTTGTCGAAGGCCGACTTATTCGCCATCCGCTTCGAGATCCGATTGAGGAAGACCACCACCACGACGGCGATGATTGTGACGATGATGGCGTAGACTGCGTCAACTCCCCCCTTCGAGATGGTTATGCCGAGGAAGTCTCCGCCGATATGCACATTCTCAGATAACAACTGCTGGATGGCGGAGT
The DNA here is from genome assembly GCA_036273675.1 of Ktedonobacterales bacterium. GTDB lineage: Bacteria > Chloroflexota > Ktedonobacteria > Ktedonobacterales > JADMIN01 > DAHUXT01. The sequence goes on from DASUHD010000036.1 coordinate 11,895, forward strand.
TCCAGGCGAGCGCGGCGACGAAGCTGAAGGCGGCGGTCACGAGGCTGACGATGGTCGCCAGCACCATCGTCGTGGCGGCCTGCGCCTGCGCGCGCGCAGCCAGTTGCGTGTGTATCATGCGCTCGACCGTGGCCGGATCGAGGGCTTTCCGGGGATCAATGCCCCCCATCAGCCGACGCCCTTGGGCAGGCGCCTGGGGGTCAGCGGGCTGCCCATACATCCCCTGACGATTGGGGTTTTCGGAATAATCTGACATTGGCGAACATGACCTCATCTGGATGATAGACGCATTCCTGACGGCCAGGAGTCGCGTTGCTGAGCAAGCATAGCCTGAGCAAAGTGTATTCTATCTGGTCAAGCATGCGTAGCTATCCAGGACTACTCGACGCTACTCGACATCCCCCCAGGTGATCGCATGCCGCGCGCCGTCATCCGCTACCAGGACCAGCGCCCCCGACTCATCCACATCCTGCGCGACGCCCGAGAGGGTGGTCTCCCCCTGCTGGATGGTCACGCGCTGACCAAGCGTTACCAGCCGCGCGCGCCAAGAGTCGCGTAGCAGCCGCTGCGCCCGCTCGCCGCCCGCCTTGAGCGCCGCATACAGGCTATCCAGCCGCCGCACGATCTCGATGAAGAGCGGCTCCCGCGCAATGGGATGGCCGAGCGCATCGGCCAGGGTGGTAGCGCGCGCCGCCAACTCAGGACTCTCTGCCATCGAGCCGTTAACATTGACGCCGATGCCCAGCACCGCAATCGTCTCGCTGGTCTCGATGAGGATGCCACAGGCCTTGCGCCCGTTTACCAGCACATCATTGGGCCATTTGATGCCAGGCCGCAGCCCTGTAGTGACCTCGATAGCTTCGGCGACGGCCAGCGCGCTCGCCATCACCAGGAAGTGCGGCGGAAAGTTGGGATGCAGCACCAGCGAGAGCGCAAGTTGCTCGTTCGGCAGCGACTGCCAGGCGCGCCCCAAACGCCCGCGCCCCGCCGTCTGGTCGTCGGTGGTGACGAGCATGCCTTCCGCCGCGCCCTGCCGCGCCAGGTCCATTGCCGTGCTGTTGGTGGAGTCAAGCGCGGGATGGTATATCAGCGGGTGGCCGAGCGTCACCGGCGCGAGACCCGCCTCCAGCGCCGCCAGGTCCAAGAGATGCGTTGTGTTTCCAGACAAGTCGTCCATGGCTGGCGCTCCGTTCGCGTGTTATTCGTCGGGCGAGGCGCGATTGGGATTAGCCGCGGCATTCATGCCGAGAAGCTGGTTTACTCCACGCTCTGCCGCGAAGCTGGTTCACATCATTCCCTGCCCGCGTCGGCTCCTCGGCCGCAACGCAAAATCAGCCCACAAAAAAAGCCGGGGAGTCAGCCATACTGGCCAATTCTCCCCGGCCGCCGCGCAGGCAGGCATCTCCGCCGCCCGTGAGGCGAATTTCACTGCCACATTAGCAGTTTAACTCTCCCATGGAATCGGTGTGGAGAGCATTCGCGCTGCCTGCGCAGCAAATACGTTCACCCATTACACACCACCTCCTTTCGTCAGAAGCAGCATATCATGTCTCAGGGAAAGCGTCAAGCGGCCAACGCTCGATTGTCCGCGCACAGCAAAAATCCGCATGCGGAACGCGCAACTTCCGTGCTATTATCGAATTCAACGCAATTGTGACAGGCAGCAGTCGCGGGCCGATGAAAGAAGAGAGCATGGGCAAAGCACACCTATCGCACGATGCGCGGGCCGAGGGCAGGACGGTGGACGAGACGCGCGTGGTCACGTCGCGGATTATGGAGCCACCCGACGCCAATTCGTGGGGAAATGTCCACGGTGGCGTCATCATGCGTCTGGTGGATGAGGCGGGCGGCGCGGTTGCCATCCGCCACTCACGCCGCCAGGCCGTCACCGTCGCGATAGACCGGATGACCTTCAAGCAGCCCGTACACATCGGCGACCTGCTGACCATTCGCGCCTGCATGACCTACACCGGGCGCACGTCCATGGAGGTACAGGCGGAGATCGAGGCCGAGAATATGCGCACAGGCGAGGTGCGCGCGGCGGGAACGTGCTATCTCGTCTATGTCGCGCTGGATGAGCGGGGACACCCGGCATCAGTTCCACCGCTGATCGTGCGCACCGATGAAGAGCGCGCCCGCTGGCGTGCCGCCGAGCAGCGCCGCGCTATGCGCGCCACCGAGGCCAGCCAGATCACCTCCGAGGAAGGAGCGCCAACATGAGTGATTCCGACCGCACTAATCGCCCGTCTTTACCAACTGGCGTGGCGAACCAGGCCGCCATCTCGCGGCTGCTGGAACATGCCGAATCGCTCAACGTCAGCTTCCTCAACCTTGAGTTTACCGATGTCGTTGGGCTGGCCAAGTGCGTGACGATTCCCGTCGAGCAACTGGCCGACTGCCTCGCGAACGGCAAGTGGTTCGACGGCTCGGCCATCGAAGGATTCGCGCGCGTGGCCGAGACCGATATGTTCCTGCGGCCCGACCCGACGACGTTCGCGGTAGTCCCGTGGCGTGCGGGCATTGCGGCGAGCGATGGGGCAGACGGCGAGACGGCCCGGATGATCTGCGATGTGCTGATGCCGACGGGAGAGCGCTTCGAGGGCGACCCACGCGCTGTCCTCCAGGGCGCGCTCGAAGAGGCCGCCGCGCAGGGCTACCGCTACATCGTCTCGCCGGAGTTGGAGTTCTTTCTGCTCCAGGAAGGCGACGATGAGGCGCCGGAGCCGCTGCTCCACGATCGTGGCGGCTACTTCGATCTCTCGACCGACCCCGCCGCCGATGTCCGCCGCGAGATCTGCGCGGAGCTGGCGCGCATGGGCATTGGCATCGAGAGCAGCCACCATGAGGTTGCCGCGGGCCAGCACGAGCTTGATTTCACCCCCGACGATGCGTTGCGGATCGCCGATGCGGTCGTCACCGCGCGCTATACCATCAAGGCGGTTGCCCAGCGCCATGGCTTGATGGCCACCTTCCTGCCCAAGCCGTTCTATGGCGTCAACGGCTCTGGCATGCACACGCATCAGGTGCTGGTGCGGGCGGAAGACGGCTCGAACGCCTTCGCCGACCCTGCCAACGTGAGCTATGGCCTCTCACTGCTGGGGCAGCGGTTCATCGCGGGCCAGCTCGATCACGCGCCGGGAATCTGCGCCGTTGTCGCGCCGCTGGTCAACTCGTACAAACGGCTGGTGCCGGGATATGAGGCGCCGGTGATGATTAGCTGGGGGCGCGTCAACCGCGAGGCGCTGGTGCGGGTGCCACGGGCGACGCCGGGCCAGCCCGAATCGCTACGGGTGGAGCTACGCAGCCCGGACCCAAGCTGCAACCCCTATCTGGCGTTCGCCACGATGCTGCGCGCGGGGCTGGACGGCGTCGCGCGCGAGCTCACGCTTGCGCCCCCGGTCGAGGAGGGGCTGTATACCCTGGAGGAGTCGGCGCGGCTGCGCAAGGGTATCGCGGTGCTGCCCGCGACGCTGGGCGAGGCGCTGGCGGCGTTGGCGGACGACGACGTGGTGCGGATGGCGCTCGGCCCGCTGGTGGCCGCCTGGTTCGACGAGGCGAAGGCGCAGGAATGGCTGGAGTACCGCCGCCAGGTGCATCCGTGGGAGCTGGAGCGCTACCTCCCGCTGTTTTGAGCACGGTCGTTGTCATTGGTGAGGGTAGTCATGGGCTTTGAATTTGCGGGCTTCTTCGCTCAGGGAGATCGAATGCTCCTAGAGCGTGTTAGGGACTCCAGACAGGATGGATCAACTGGTGCAACATCAGGCAGGCGAAGGCCAGAAAGTGCAAACCCGCCAGCATGGTGGGCAAGCGCTCATAATCGCGGGCCAACCGGCGGAAGCGCGCTGTCCAG
>DASUHD010000037.1:0-23032 GCA_036273675.1 Ktedonobacterales bacterium
GGTGGGGACGGCGCATGGGCGGACGCTGGACAACCTGGTGGTGAACCCGACGCTGTCCGATCTGGTGGGGGGGACGCAGACAGTGACGCTGGGGGATGAGGAGGCGCGGCGGCGGGGGACGCAGAAGACGGTGGTCGAGCGTAAAGCCCCGCCTACCTTCGATGTCCTCGTCGAGCAGGAGGAGCGCAATCTCGTCGGCGTTCACCGCGACGTGGCCGGAGCGGTGGATGATATCCTGCGCGGCGAATCGCCCCAGCGTGAGATGCGCGAGCGCCTGCCCGATGGTTCGCTGCGCACCTGGACCGAACATGCCCCACGCGCCGCCCGCAATGACGCGGTGGGGTTGCCACTGCGCGAGGCGCCGATGGCGCGTGAAGACGTTGGCGCCCGTAGCAGGCGGTCACGCGGCCCATTGGCAGGCGTCGCCCCACGCGCGCCCTGGTGGGAAGAGCGTCATGATCGCGGCGTTGATCGCGGCGCGCGCCCACGCCAACCCTATGATCACGACGACACTGGCGACATGGAGACGGACCAGAATGGTTCTGGCTGGCTCGATCCCGAACTGGCGCGTTCGGCGGCGCTGTTTGAGGATGACACGACCGGTGCGGTGTCGGCGACGCCTGAGCCGGGCGTCTTTCGCAAGCGGCGTATCTATCCCTTCGGCGTCAGCCGCGTCCGGTTGGAGCAGGCGATCCGTGAGATGGGCCTGCCCGCGGTCATCAGCCGCAGCGAGCAGGAGGCCGATGCCATCCTCGTGCTGAAGAACATGTACCGCAAGCAGCCCGACCGCATCGACGCCGCTCAGCAGGCGGGCGTCCCCGTCTACATGCTGCGCTCCGCCGGGCTGGACCGTATCCGCGAGGCGCTGCTCGACCTCTTCGGGCCAGACCTGGCGCGCGCCCGCGCAACCATCCGCCCGCCCGAGGCGTGATCGCGGGCGGTTTCAACCGCCCGCGCCCTGGCTCGATTTCTGGCCCATCGCTCCACGCATCTCCGCATATGGCGCCGTCTGGCCCCGTGCAACCATCCGCCGCTCGTGCTACGCTGCTACCAGGGCGCCAGACGCCAATGCCTGTACTACTTACTGCCTACGGGCGGTCATCGCTTAGACTGGCATCGCGCCTCTCGTGTTGCCCGGTCGGTCGTGCGTGGAGATGTTATGCGGATTCCGCCCTTATCGGTGACAAGTCACTTTGTGTTACACCACCATACGTTGCACCGCTTTCACCAGGCATCTCTCTGCATTCTGGTCCCCCTCTCCTGGCGTCAGCTGGGGGAGGGGTTAGGGGAGGGGGCGGGGATTAGGGGGTCGTCAACAACTGCCCCACCGACTTACAGACATGCCGGGTGATATTCCACGCGCCCTCATAGTCGCTCTGGTGCGCCGTATAGACCACAATGATATACATCTCATTGCCCGCCGTCACAATGCCCGACGTATTGATCGCCCAGAGGCCATCCGGCGCGGGTACCCAGCCATCCTTCATCGCCACCGTCGCCCCCGGCGGCAGCGTCTCGCCCACGCCCATATGCTGGTCCGCCTCGATATGGCTCATCAGGTTGAGCGCATAGGCCCGGTCATGCGCCGTCAGCACCTTGCCCTCTTGCAGCAGCGTCAACACCTGCATCTGTCCCAGCGGCGGCAGACTTGCCCAGCCCCATCCGTAAGGGTTCGCAACGTAGCCCGTCACACCAATCTTCTTATAGAAGGCGGCCTGCCCGCCGGAGCCGCCCAGCCGGTCGAAGGTCAGCTGCGCCGCGTTATTATCCGAATGCTCGATCATATTCGTCAGCGTGAGGTTCTCCGAGGCGTTCGGCCCGCGTCCCTGCGACTCCAGCCAGAGCAGATAGGAGACCAGCAGCGAGACCTTCGACGAACTGGCGAGGACGAACGGCGTCGTCTCGTTATAGCTGTAATACTGGTTGCGCGTCATGTCGAAGACCACCGAGCCAACGTTCTTGCCAAAGCTGGCCAGATACTTGGCGACATCTGGCGAGAGCGCATCGAACCCCGCCCAGGCCGCCGCGCCTTTCGCGGGAGGCGTCATCGTCACCTGGCTGGCGGGCGCCCAGCCGCTGCCACTCAACTTCAGCGACTTCCACGTCGTCGCATACCACAGCGCGCCGCCGAGCCACTGCGACTGCCCGCTGAGGGCCAGCGGAGAGTTCTGGCCCAGGTGGACGCTGGCGACGCTGCCTCCGGGCGTATCGACAATCGCGGCGTTGCCGGTCAGCCAGACATTCGTTCCCGTTGGCACGACCACCGTCGGCGGCCCAAGCGTTTCCAGATAGTCGCGGCCCAGCGGCAGAATGCTGCCCGTCGGCTGTCCGTCGTCGCCATCGTCATCCAGATCGACAGCGACGGTGGCCAGAGCGAACGCCTGTACCAGCAGATGGTGCGCTGCTCCGTTGATCGTGGCTGTCGTCGTCAGCGCCTCGGTCAGCGGATTGCCAAAGGTATCCTGCCAGCCGTCAGGCGCAATCGTGCTCTTGGTGACGTACGTCCAGATCGAAGTTGGAATCGTGTGGCCCGCGGAGGTCCCATGGCTTGCGCTTTCCGAGACGAAAATGCCGTTGGCCGTCTCGGTTGTTTCGGTGGGTTGCGCGAGTTGCAGGTGGGCCAGATGGCTGGGGTCCGTCGCGCTGCGGAGCGAGACATAGGTGACGCTGCTATCGTCGCCGCCCACCGGAATCGTGCTGCCAAAGGTGAGCAGGACATCGAGCAAGGGCAGCCGGACGATGCCGGTCGCGCTATCGAATTGCCCGCTATGGAGCAGGCTGGAATCGAGGCCATCCGCCGCCTTCTGTGATGAGCTACTGCCGCTCTGCGTCGGCGCAACCAGCGCGCCATTGGCGAAAACCTGCGTCCAGCCAATCTGCGTGAGGTAGGCGGGCGTCAGCGCATTGCCCAGCAGAACCGCGCCATTCACGCGCGCGTAGTACGCCTGAAACGCCGGATCAATCGGGTTATTCTGCTGCGCAAAGACGGCATACTGCGGCGATGGCGCGGTCGTGCGCGTCACATTGGACCACGGGAACGCCCCACCCTGTGGGGTGCGGTGGACGACGACGAGCGAGGATGGCACATTCTTCACGCGCCACAAGACCCCACCGGCCAGCGCTGGCACGAGCAGCGCCACGATGACCAGCACACTGACAAGCGCTGCCCGCCTATTCCTCGGCGTCTCAGGCGAAGGTGGCGGCGTAAGGATTGCTTCCGGGGCAGCCTGATCGGCCTGAGCGACCTGAGCGACCTGGTCAGCTTGGTCAGCTTGGTCAGCTTGGTCAGCTTGTGTGGCGTTGTCGTTCGACATCCGCGTCCTCTCCTTCGGAGATGCTCATCCTGCCAAACTACGGTGCAGTCTGTCAATGGCTATCTGTAGCTATCATATGGCTCTATCTGACGCCGCGAAACGGCTAGCGCATGCTTGCCCATGGTACCAGATTCCGCGCGGTGTGTCATCACTTGTGGCGCTATGCAGGTGCGGGTGGTAAAACCGCGCCTGCATGGCCTCGCTCCGCTCCGCCACAAAACCCGCCTGCGCGGGTTTCAATAACCCATGTGCGAATGGTTACAACCGCTGGGATACGGCCTCTGGAGTCCGCGCAGGCGGACTTCGTGGCCGCAGGCCATTCAGGCGCGACTTCAGTCGCCCGCCGTGCGTTGTGTCACGATACAATGCCTCGTATCGCTGCTTCTACAGTTAGAAACGGAGCAGACACCAGAATGGACTGCGCAATTTGGCTGAGTGACGAGATACCGATCTGCGCGTAGAGTACAGTAGGTAGCTTTGGGCCGAGATATACCACAGCTGCCTACTGCGCCACACTCATCATGCGGAAAGGCACATCGTTTCATGAATCTGCCATTCGACCTCTCGTATTGGGCTACCGCGGGCGGTATCGTGCTCATTGATCTGGTGCTCAGCGGCGATAACGCCCTGGTCATCGGCGCGGCGGCCAGCCGGTTGCCGCGTGGGCAGCGCCTCGTAGCCATCATCTGGGGAGGTGTGCTGGCGGTTGTCTTTCGCATGTTGCTGGCCATCGTCGCGACCGAGTTGCTCTTTATCCCCTACCTGCGCAGCGTTGGCGGCGTCATCCTGCTTGTCATCGCCATTCGATTGCTCATCCCCGAAAGTCCCGAGCAGGGATCACGCCGAGCCTCCGCACGTCTCATACCCGCGATTTTGACGATCCTGGCCGCCGACGCGACGATGAGCCTGGATAATGTGCTGGCCGTTGGCGCTCTAGCGCATGGACAAATCGAGCTGCTGGTGGCTGGTCTGCTGCTGAGCATGCTGCTGCTGTTTGTCGCCAGCGCCCTGATCGCGCGTATTATCGAGCGCGCGCCGCTGCTGATGGATGTCGCGGCGGTCGTCCTTGCCTGGACGGCGGCGAGCCTGGTCGTCGAAGATGCGCCAGTGGTCAACTTCGTCCGCGCGCGGATGACGCTCCCCGACCAGTGGCAGTTGTATCTCCATCTCATCTTCATCGCGCTGGTGCTTCTGGCCGACCTCTTCATCCGCCTGGTCATTCTGCCGCGCCGTCGCGCCAGGCATGCCGCGCGGGCAGGCGTCTCAGAGGTAAGCGCCGACACCGCTGCTTCGGGCGAAACGGTGGATAACAAGACGGCGGGTTGAGGCAAATGCTCCATGCGTCTCGTTGCCGCCTGGGAATGCCGCGCGCTAGCATAGTGGCATGACGAACGCATCACTGCTCGATCCACTGGCTGAAATCGCAATTGATCCGGTGATCGCGTCGTTGCCGAAGGCCGACATTCATCTCCACCAGGAGTGGTCACCTCGGCTCGACCGCGTACTCTCGCGCCGTGCGCATCGGCCCTCATATGACTGGCAGCACTGGGCGCGCGAGTTGATGGACGCGACGCCGCCCGGCATGCCGCGCCTGGATCGGCTTGCCAAAGTCTTCCCTGCGTCGCTGGAGGATGACGCCGACCCGGAGAACTTCACCGCGCGGATAGAAGATCTGCTCGAGGAAGGCGCCGCCGATGGCGCGGTGCTGGTCGAGCTGCGCTTCGGTGGCGAGACGGCTTTGCAACACCCCGAATTTATGGCGCTCTTTCACGAGGCTGAGCGTCGCGTGCGGGCGCGTCACCTCGACCTGGCAGCATCGGCGATCTACACGCTGCTGCTCCAGTACGACGAAGAACGACTGGAGCGCGTGGTCAGGGCGTGTCTTGCGGCGGTGGATGAGGGGCTCGCGGGCGTCGATCTGCTCTATGTTCCCTACGCGAGCGAGGCTGACTGGTGGCCCATGTATCGTGTGGCCGAGCGCGCCGCGGCGGCTGGGCTGGGTGTGACGGCGCATGTCGGCGAGTTTTCGGCGGCGAATATCCTGGCGGCGCTCCGCACACCGGGACTCACGCGGCTGGGCCACGCGGTCTATGCCGCCAGCGACCCGCGTCTGCTGGATGCGGTTGCCGCGAGCGGCGCCACGGTTGAGTGCTCGCTCAGCTGCAATGTGGCGTTGGGGGCGACGCCATCCTATGCCGAACACCCGATTCGGCGATTCACAGAGCGCGGTATCCCCATCGCCCTCTGCACGGACAATCCTGTCCAGCTATGTACGACCATTGGCCGCGAATACGCCTTGGCGCATGCGCTCGGCTTCACCCCGGCGGAACTGCTGGGATTCACGATGAACGCGGTTCGCGCGTCGTTCCTCACCCCAGAGCGCAAGCAGGAGATGTTAGCACTCGCAGAGAGGTGGCCAGAGGTATAACGGCTCAAATTAGCCCAGGTCGGCCTCGGCGGCGGCAATGCGCACGCGCTGGCGCTCGCTGCGCAGGGCAGCCGCCAGCTGGCGCAGGCAGTTCTCCGCCTCTGCCGTGAGCGAAACCTTGACGATGCGGCGGTCGGGATGCTCAGGGTCATGCTCGCGACTGACCAGACCACGCTGCACGGCCCGGCTGACCAGCCCGATGACGGCGTTATGGCGGATTTGCAGGCGCTCCGCCAGCTCGGTGATGCTCACCCAGTCACGTCCGGGGAACCCCTTGATCGCCAGCAAAAGCTGATACTGCTGGGGAGTCAGGTTGACCTTGCGCGCCTCCAACTCGGTGAGCCGGGCAAAGCGCCGGAGTACATAGCGGAGATTCGCCAGCCGCTCATACTCCGCTTTGGTCAGATGTCCGTCTGGCGCGCTGGTAGACGATGTCGCATCCATGCTCTGGCCGCCGCTGGTGGACTTCGTATGCATCCGTCAGACTCCCCATATGTCCATTGACTTCAAGCCAATAGTATCTTTTCTATCTGCGCTACAGTTGCGCGTGTCGCCTGCCTGAAATTAGTGGCTGGCGTGCGTGTGCGCCTCCGTCTCGTGCGCCTCCTCATACTCGATGGGCGCACGCAGCGCGCGGGCAGTGAACCACCAGGCAAACACAAAGGCTGCTAGCCAGAACAAGACAACCAGGACAACTGGAAGAACTTCGCTAATGCTCATACTGCTCGATACTCCTCATAACCAGGATACTGTATTCATCTATCAATCTCTACTGAACTGCCACCCTTATGGTTGCGCCATGTGAGAAATAGCGCTTCGCATCGGCAGACCACAATTCGATGGATCGAATTTGACGTCTGGGGCATGCAGCATGGACTGACGAGAAGGACTCTATGACCTCAGTTTAATTCTACCATATTTCGGGGACGAGCCTAGAGCCATGTAGCGCCACATACGACGAAGGCCGCGCGCGTCCTCCGTCGAAATACGGACGCCACGCTGATATCTGATGCGGTAGTCGTGTCGTTCAGGATCTATCGGGCGCTCAGGCGGCGATGGATATAATTGGCGATGTTGCTGATGCTGTCCAGATTCTCCGGAGTCAGGTCGGATTCTGGAACCGCGAAGCCGTAGGTGTCTTCGATGAAGAGCACCAGCTCGAGCACCCCTGTCTGGTCCAGAATACCGTTTTCCAGCAACGATGTGTTCTCGCCAAGATCGAGCATGTTGCCATCGTAGAGGAAGTTCGTGCCGATGAATTCGACGATCTGCTGTTTGATGAAGTCCAGGCTCAACGCGCTGGCGATGTTGTCTGCCATCCGCATCCTCCTTCGCCCTCATGTAGCGTAATGTAGCGTAATGTAGCCAAAATTTCGGCGGTTTGGCCGCTCAAGCCGCTCAACGATGACGCGCGCGCCGATAGCTGAACAATGCTATTGTAGCACCCCTTCAAAGCATCTCAAGAGCCGCGTTTGCTCGGTCGTCGATAGATCCGCAACGGCCAGGTCCAGGTATGGAGACATTGTCGCCGATGGTAGACTAATGCGAGAAAACGGTGAGCACAGTAGTCATAAGGCAGAGTAGGAGCCGATAGACCGGTGGAGGCACACGTACACCAGCCCGGCGAACTCATTGCCCTGGCGCGCGCGCGACGCGCCTTCGAGTTGGGCCGTCTCCCAGGCTGGGGCGCCGCGCTCACCCCGCTCGCCTGGCAGCGGCTCCGCGCCCGTGATGGCGGTGTCTCGTCGGGGACGCTCGTGGCGATCCTGCGCAATGCCGTGCGCCAGCGCCAGATGACGGTCACGCGCGAGGTCTTCATGGTGCTCCTGGCGCGCATCGAGACAGCCAATGGCTTCTGGGCGCGGCAGACCGTGAGACGCCTTGGTGGCATCGTGCCAGAGGCCATGCGGATGGCGGAAGAGGACCTGGCGCAGGAGCTTGTTCTCCACCTGTGGGAAGAGCTTGCGCTCCGCGAGGGCGAGGGGTGGGAGTTGTTCTTTCGCCGGGCAATGGTGTTCGCGCGCGCGCATGTCGCCCGTCGCTATCTGGAGCGACATGGCTACCGACCGGGCCAGCGGCTGGTGCTCTTCTTCTCAGAGATCGCTCCGAGCGACGACGATAGCGGCTCCGCCGAAGACCCACCGCTGCCGGAGCCGCGCGATCCGTTCACCGCAGCCGATCTGGCGGATCTGCGCGGGTACGTCGAACAGTTGCCGCCACGCGAACGGGCGGCGGTGGTGATGCGCTACTGGCAGCGCGCCCGTGAGCACGAGATTGCCGCCGCGCTCGGTGTCACATCGCGTACGGTGCGCAATCTGCTCTGCAAGGCCCATGCGCGGCTCTATGCGCTGTATATGCAGACGCAGGTGGATGCGCTCGCGGGTCGGCGGGAGGAGGAGACGAACGGTGAGTAACTCACAGGGCAACAGGCCACACTTTCAGCAGCACGAGTCGTCGCTCGACACGTTGGCGCTGGCGGAGTGGCTGGCCGAGCTGCGTGCCGCTGGCGACGCTCCACAACTGAGCGCACTGATCGCTGCCCTGCCGGATGCCGCTGGCGACCTGGCCAACGCGACAATGCTTGATGCGCTGGTGGCGGAGGCGGAGGCCGATGATCCCCAGGCGGGAGAGCCACCCGTCGAACGTGCGTCTGAAGGTGTCACGCCGCCAGTTCTTTCGCCGGGAGCGCAACGGGCCGTCGCCGACATCTTCGGCGCGGGGGACGCGGGTGCGCTTGCCATGGTCGCCGAGACTCCGGCCGCATATGGGGTTTCATATGCAGTGACAACGGAGGCAGAAGCAGTCGCGGCGGTTGGCTTGCTGGCGCTGGCGCGCGAACAGGGGATGGATGCGGAGGCGCTGGCGGCGCGGATCATGCTCTCGCCCGAGGCGCTGAGTTGGCTGGACCGCGTAGCGCTGCCGCGTGACGCTCAGCCGGATGCGCTGGTCTTCCATCTAGTGGGCGCGCTGGGGACGCCGCGCGAGCGCGTCCAGGAGGCGCTGACCCGTGGGAACGCAGCCACGGACACGAACATAGATGTTGACGCGCATGATCTTGTGGGCATGCTTACCACGAACGCGTCGCTTACCCCGGCACAGCGCGCCTACTGGGTCACGCAGCTCGCCGGGCGTGAGTAGGCGGCGCCATACGATACCATACAATCATCCCCGCGAAGAACTCCATGCTCGCTGGCATACCTGTCGGAGCATGGGACCCTCGCGGGGAATGAATTTGGTCGAACACCGGGCGCGCTGCTACTTGCTGGCGCTCTTCCCGGTCGCTGGCGTCAGTTCAGCGCTCTCTTTGCGGTGATGCGCCCGTTTGCCGCCGATGCGGCCGATGCGTGAATAGTGCTCGACTCCTTTGTTCCGCTTGGTGCTTTCGCCACCTTTGCGTCCGATGTCGGTATAGAACTCTGAACCATGTCGCTCGCGGACTGTACTCCCGCCCTTTGTTCCAATACGAGAGTAGAAGGCGCTGCCGTACTTGTCGCGCGCCGCCGTGCCGCCACGCTTGGCTGCTTCCGTTCCAGGCTTGGGGCCTGGCTTGCGTCGCGGGCGTTTCTCGCCGGTCTCCTGGTCAAACACGAGGTCAGATGGAGAACGATTCTCCGGCATCAGACATCTCCTCTTCACGAAGCCGTGGCGTGCGGAGAGCAGGCAGTCAGATGGGCCTCATGCCCATCCAGTTCGCGCACTTTTTCCTGGGGGCCAGGGACACTGTTCCACTGTTCCATCGCTGGGAGCCAAAAGTCATGGGATGCATCATACATTGACTGCTACAGTCACTTTACACTAGCACTTTACACGAGAAAAACCTTCGACGCGCGCATTTTTGCCGCAAACGTTGCAGATCTTCGTTTTCTTGCTCGCGTCGTCGGGAATCAGGAGGAGACGTCGTCGATGTACGAGTCGGACAAGGATGCCGCTGATGAGCGTTGGTATGGAGTCCAGGAGGCGGCAAGTTACCTGGGAATCCACCGGGCGACCCTTTTCCGCGCCTTACGTAGTGGGCTTATCGTGGCCGACCGCATGACCCCGAAAGGGCGCGCGCGCTTTCTCCTCGCAACCCTCGATGCCTTCCGTGACCAATTACGGCATCAGGCCGCGACAAGCCAGGAACACGCCTACGCGCCCATGGCCGTGCTGGCAAAGCTGGCCGGTCTGGGCAGGGCGCCCGCCCCAGCCGAGCACAGTATGGCGGTGATGGAAGAAACGGTGCGGCTGCTCTGCTCCTCTGGAGGCAACTACGATATGGCTCTGGTTGCCCTTTGTGTCCCGTCTGAGGCCGACCCCTACGCGCTCAAGACACTGGCCGAGTGTGGTCTACCAGAGAGTCTGAAGGCGTCTTACACCTACCTTCGCCCGGTTGTTCCGTTTCCCGTCAATGTGGTCTCGCGCACGGGCGTCCATGAGATTTGTGAAGATCTTGCCGTCGGTATGATTCCACACGGGACCGCGCAGCGCGTCTTACTGCAAAGCGCCATCTCCTCCTATGCGATCTATCCGATTGTCTCTGGCAGTGGCGCATCGAGAGCGATTCTGGGCGTGCTGGCTGTATGTGGATACGCGCCGCACAAATATTCTGAACAGGAAAAGACATTTCTCGCCGGGGTCGCCGATGCCTTGAGCACCTGTATCACGCAGGGTTCTCTGCTGACGGATCTCGATCCATACAACGACTTCAACAGACTGACACCACAAATGACGCTTGGAGTTGTCTCACATCTGCTGGAAACCGCCTACGCGCGAACGCGTTGCCCCGAAGCGGCGCGTTCGCCGATGTTGTCGGTCGAGGCGCTCTGCAATCTCGTGGTGGAGCAGTCGCATGCGCTAACAACTTGGGCCTATGGCTTCCCGCCACAAGACTGTGGCAACACCGTCAACACGGTTGACGCCATGCTGGAGGACGGCGTCCTTCGCCAGTATCGGAGCAATCTCCAGTCACTGGTGCTACGCGCGTCCACGGCCGATAGCTTGAAGCGCGAGCAATGGCAGAACAAAGTCACGGCTGTCGCGTTCCCTGTGCCGCTGCCATGCGGGCAGTCTGGCGCGGTCGGCGCCGTGTGGCCCGGTGTGCGTACGGAGGTTGAGGCGGAGGGGGTTGTGTTGTCTACCCTGGCAAGCGCGTGTTCGTTGGTGTCACAATACGTATCAGGCGCATGTGACTGAGTGCGGATGAGCGCGCAGAAAGAACCACGGCAAACACGGCAAGCAGGGCGAGCAGGGCAGGGAGAACACCATGGCAGGCGGCGGCGCGCGGATAGCGTCGGTTGGTATCGTTGGCGCGAATATCGCCGGGGCAAGCACTGCCGAGACGCTACGGCGACTGGGATATGATGGACGGATTACCCTCATCGGCGCTGAAACGGAATTGCCCTATGAGCGCCCTCCGCTCTCTAAAGAGTTTTTGACAGGCCAGTTCGACGAGGAACATCTGACGCTCCGCCCACGCGCGTTCTATGACGAGCAGCGCATCGAGCTGTGGCTGGGGCAGCGCGCCACCGCGCTGGACGCCGCGACGCGCACGATTACCCTGGCCAGCGGCGAACGCCACCGTTTTGATCGTCTCGTGCTGGCCACTGGCAGCGAAGTGCTGCCCTTCCCTGTCCCCGGCGCCGACCTGCCCGGCGTCTACGCACTGCGCACTCTGGCGGATGCCCATACGTTGCGCGCGGCGCTGCGTGCGGGGGCAAACCAGGGCGGGCGGGCGGTTGTGATTGGCGCGGGCTTTATCGGCTCGGAGGTGGCGGCGGCGTGCCGGATGGCGGGGATGGATGTCACGCTGATCGAGATGCTGCCGGTCCCGTTGGAGCGCGCGCTTGGCCCAGAGATGGGCGCGCTGCTTGCCGATGCGCATCGCGCGCGCGGCGTCGAGATGTTCACTGGCGAGACCGTGACCGCCATCCGTGGCGCGGCGCGGGCCGAAGAGGTCGTGACGAGCAGCGGCGCGCATATCCCCTGCGCCTTCGTCGTGGTTGGCACGGGCGTGCGCCCGGCGCTCGGCTGGCTCGCGGATTCTGGGCTGGCAATCGAGAATGGCGTGATGGTTGACGCCTTCTGTGAGAGCAGCGCGCCGGGCATCTTTGCGGCGGGCGACCTCGCCAACTGGCCCTACCAGCCCGCCGCGACCGCGCCAGCGCTCCGGGTGCGGCTGGAGCATTGGGATAACGCGCTCCGCCAGGGCGAGACGGTGGCGCGCAACCTCCTCGGCGAAGGCGTCGCCTACCACCATATTCCCTATTTCTGGTCCGACCAATACGACCTGAAGCTCCAGTTCGTGGGCTATACACCTCAATGGGATGAGATCGTCGTACGCGGAACGCCCCCCGAATCGTTTGTTGCCTTTTATCTGCGCGAGGGCCGGGTGCGCGCGGCGTTTTCGAGCAATCGGCAGCGCGATCTGGTCACGCTGAAGAAGCTGATCGCCGCCGATCCCATGCTACCAGCCGAACTCTTAGCCGACGATCATCTTCCCCTGAAAGAGCTGCTCAAGCGTGTGTGATTCCCTGCCATATCACGGCTTGCAGGCCCATTCCCTCCAGCTATTTCCGTCGCGGTGGAAGATTTCGTAGGCGGCGTGGATGTTTTTGTCGTAGTCGAACGGCGAGTAGGCGTGATATGAGGTTGTATTCCAGGTGCTGGGGTAGAGGATCTGGAAGACCCCTGAGGCGTGGCTATTGCCGATGGGATACGAATTGACGGCGTTGGGATCATAGCCGGACTCGCACCGGGCGATGTTGAGCGCCCCCGCCGCGTAAGCCCCGAAGACGGCGTTGATCTCGTTGATGATGACCTGCTGGCCGGGGTTGATGCCTTTCACCGGTCCGGTAGAGCTGGGCTTCGGCTTGGGCGTGGCTGTTGGCGTTGGCACGAAGAGGAATCCGCCCGCGGATGTGGCGAACTGCCCGCTCGTGGCCGCCGCCATGCCCTGGCCCAGGGGAGTGGTGAACAGAAGCGTGCTGGCCAGCGCGACGGTCGCGACCAATGCGACGAGAAACTGCGTCAGGAATGAGCGCGGGCCGTTGCGCCGGGGAACCACCCTGGCCGCCGGGCGGGGTGGCCTGGTCGCGCCACGAATCAGCAGCGCGCCTGACTCGCGCTCGCCGATGGCAGGCGCCAGCGTGCGGTGGGCCGCGACGGGGGCGAGCGCCATTGATCGTACCTCCGCGTCGGCTGAACGTATCTCGTCCTCCAGCCCCGGCAGCGTCGGCGGACGTATCGGCATGGTGGGCCGGGCGGCGCGGCGCATCGGCGGGCGTGTGAGCGGTGTGGACTGCACTGGCGCGCTGGTTGGCGGTCGCATCGGCGAGTGCGTTGGGGAGGCCGTCGGCGCGTCGGGCAGTGGTGGCAGCGGCGGCAGATCGAACGCGGGCGATGACGCGACAGTTGGCGTCTCGTCGAGCGCGCTATCATTCTGGTGGGGGAAGTGAGGCTCCTGCGGGTGCATCGCATCTCCTCCTTTGCCGCGATGAATCAGTCTGCCTGTGCCTGTGCCTGTGCCAAACAGCGCACCGGGCAAGGATAGCGTCCTGTTTTCCACAAGGCTGAGTATGCCATCTCATCGCGCGGGAGGCTACTGGATAGGCACATCGTACCCGGTGAAGAACCACTGTGGATGCCATAAGTCCGCGCGTCGTCCAGGTGAGCGGCTAGGCCCGCGGCAGTTTGCGGCTGGCGATGATCCCCAGCAGTTCGTCCATATCGAAGGGTTTACGGACGACTGGCACCGCAAGGTCAGACAGCAGATGCACAAACGCCAGGCTGAGCGTCTCGTGGCTCGCCGTCATCAAAACATACCGGTGGCGCACCAGTCGCCGGGTATCGCCCGCGACGGCCCCCAACAGGCCAGCTCCATCCAGCCGGGGCATCATCAAATCGAGCAGAACGATCATTGGGCTGGGTGTTTTGCGCAAATAGTCCAACGCCTGTAGGCCGTCGAGCGCCTCGAAGACGGCGTAACCAGCATCTTCCAGCAAGGAGCGGAGGGTCTCGCGAATTCCGGAATCGTCATCGACAATGAGGATGCTCGTCTTGATGGCGCTCAAACCGCCTCCCCTTCACGTGGCGCTGCGTGATTGGTACTGCCGAATAGTATGTTATGTATGGTAGCATGGCATATCGTTGGCTTGATGTGGAGAATAGCCGCATATGAGGGCCGAGAGTTCCATCGTGCGCCAGGAATGCCGGATGAGGGATGGCTGAAAAAGTGACGTCATGCTCCCCCAGGTAGCCCTCGTATTGTGCCACTTACAGCATGACTCGTGCCAGTTCTGGCCGCCTGCCTTGTGTTTCACACCAGCGTCGCCGGGTCGATGACCACGCCCCGCAGCAGGAGCCGGGTTGAGTTCTCGACCTGCTCGTGCCAGTTCGCCGCCTGCGGATCGATCATCCAGAGCAACGCGAGGCCTTCATACAGCCCAGTGACTGCGATGGCCAGCTCGGTCGGGTTGACGTCTGGACGAAACTCGCCCTGCGCAATGCCGCGCTGGATGAGTTCTTCCATGACCGTGCGATACTCGGCAAAGTAGGCGCGCAGATGCTGGCGAATCACGGCATGGCGCGCCGCCACCGCATAGAGCTGGAGGCTTACGGGTTGCAAGCTGATCATGCGGTCCATTTCTCGCACCATCTGGCGCGTCAGCGTCAACAGGTGTGTCGTCACCGAACCTTCACTGGCTGCCAGCGAACGGACCTGTTTGAGCGCCTGATCGAAGAAGACCTGGAGCAGGCGCCCGATGATGGCGTCCTTGCTCTTGTAATAGAGATAGAGCGCCCCTTTACTGACGCCAGCCTCTTTGGCGATATCGTCCATGCTGGCGCGCTCGAATCCCAGCCGCGAAAAGACCGCAAACGCGGCGTCCATGATCTGATGGCGGCGCTGCTCGCCGACATCCTGCCGTGGGGCCATATCTATATACCTGCCTCCCTGTCGCCACGAAGCTCCCCCGCCGCCCGGGCGAGGGAGCAGGGAGCGCTAACTATCTCCTCCTATTGTAGCGTGTCGCGCGTGGCCGCGGATAGCGTCTGGGCAGGTTGCTGGGCGGACTGTGTCGCCGGACGCGCAGGCGCCGCCTGGATGCTCCAGATACGCGTCTTCCACCAGAAGATGACGAGGCCCACGAGCGCGAAGCCGACGAACCACGCCAGCGCCATGAGGATGCCCCCGCCAGGGACGTCGTGGCCGAATCCCCCGCTAACTGCCACCTGCATCGGTCCAAAGGTCGGGAAAGCCGCCAGAAAATCTTTGTTCGCCAGCGGATTCTCGATGGGCGCTTGCAGCAAGGTGTCCATCAGGCTCACCATGATAATGATGAAGAATCCCGCCAACTCGCTGGAAATCAGCACGCCCAGCAGCAGACCCAGCGCCCCATAGATCAGCGTGTCAAGCAGGTAGCCCAGCCAGATCGCGCCGAACCCGGCGGAGTGCCAGAAGAAGAGCAGCACGAGCGTCGCGTAGAGTGAGACGAGCGCCGCAACCACCACGATGGCCGTCGTTTTGGCGGCGATGGCCACGGGTCGCGGCAATCCCGCCAGCACCAGCCGCCGGTCGAAGTCAGCGTTGCGCCGCGCCGCGGTGAAGATCATGAAGGCCACGATCAGCGTGATGGCGTTGAATCCTGACGTCAGGACGGTCAGGTTGTGGCCGTTGACCTGGAGAAAGGCTCCGGTGCTCTGCAACTTGAACGCCACCGGATCATTGGGAATGAGCGAGGCAAACATCCAGTCCCATATCGGCACAAAGATGAGCAAAAGACCGAGCGCAAAGCGGTTGCGCGCCTGCTCGATCAAGGCGAAACGCGCGGCGGTGACGAAGCGCTTCCAGGATGACACAGCTAGACCCCCTTCATCTCACGGGGCTGATCGATCGGCAGTTGCGTCAGTTGGCCGTTTTCCAGTTGATAGAGCGCATCGAAGCGCTGCTGATCGAAGAGCAGGTGCGAGATGACCAGCACCGCGCGGCCCTGGCTGCGCAACTCCTCGGCCAGCTCCCAGAAGTGGAGATAGGTCTCCCAGTCGAAGCCCTGGTACGGCTCGTCGAGCAGCAGCACGTCTGGCTGGTGCATCAGCGCCAGTGTCAGGTTGACCTTCTGCTTCGTACCACCGGAGAGCGCGCCAACCGGCATCGTCCGGTACTGCTGGTAGCCCAGGCTGGCGATCAATGTCTCGGCGTACGAGAGGCTGGTGAGATTGTAGGCGGCGCCGAAGTAGGCGAGATGCTGGTTCACGGTCAGCGTCTCATTGAGCAACACTGCCTGCGGGCAGTAGCCCAGCGCGCCGCTCCGGGTGATCGTGCCGTGCTGGGGACGAAGCTCGCCCGCGAGGATGCGCAGCAAGGTGGACTTGCCCGCGCCGTTCTCGCCGACGATGCCCACCAGCGTGCCAGGCGCGACATCCAGTGTCACGCCGCGCAGTATTTTGCGTCGCCCGAACGAGCGGGCAATCTGTTCAGCGCGTAACAGCGGTTCAGACATACAGACTCTCTCCTGTTGTGAGTGGGTGTAGGATCAGGATCCGAAACACAGGCATCGCGGGATAAGGTCTATCGCTCGTAACATGACTGACCGGTCAGTCACAATAGTATATCGTATTGCGACAGGTGTCAACCCTATAATCTGACATGGCTGAATGACACCGTCTTTGCGAGGATCGATGTGGTTCGGTGAAGTAGGCGTAATCATATCGACATAGCTAGCAGGAGGGTATGATATGCGCGTGTTTGTTGTTGGGGCAACCGGCGTGTTAGGCCGCCATACGCTGCCGCGGCTGGTGGAGCGTGGCCATAGTATTACTGCGGTGGCGCGACATCCCGAAGACGTTGCGCGGCTGCGGCGGCTGGGCGTCGAAGCCCACCGTGGCGATATTCTGGATGCGGAGAGCCTGCGCGAGCCGCTGCGGGAATGCGACGTCGCGCTCCATCTGGCGACGGCGATTCCCACATATCGCCCCGGAATGGGCTGGGATCTCAACGACCGCATCCGCCGCGAGGGTACGCGCAATCTGCTGGCGGCGGCGCGGGAACAGGGCGTGCGCCGCTACGTACAGCAAAGCATTACGCTGCTCTACGGCGACGGCGGCGATCAGTTGGTGAGCGAGGAGCATCCCCTGGCTCCCTATCCACGGATCGCCTCGGCCCTCGAGATGGAGGAGGCGGTACGCGCGTCGTCGCTGGACTGGGTGATACTGCGCGGCGGATCGTTTTATGGGCCGGGGACCGGTCGCGAGGACGCCTGGTATCGTGAGGCGGAAGATGGAACGCTCACTGTGCCGGGTGATGGGTCGTCGCTGCTTTCGTTGATTCGGGTCGAGGATATGGCGCGGGCGGTGGTGTTGGCAGGGGAGGCCGCGCCAGCGGGCGCTGTATATAACGTGGTGGACGATGTACCAGTGAGCTACCGGGAACTGTATAACTATGTAGCTGCGCGGAAGATGCTGCCTGAGTCGCCCGCTGGTGGCCCACCAGCCACCTCGCTCGGCTGCTCCAACGCGGCCATCCGGCGCGCGCTCGGCTGGGAGCCAGCCTGGCCATCCTACCGCTCTGGTCTGGCGCAGTAAGCATGTGAAACGTCTATCCTACGCCAGATACCAGAGCACTATATTAGGCTAGATGCTCTTGGGCGAGTGGTGGTGTACCCACTCGGGTACATCGCCCGACTCGCGGCTGTCTTTGCCCCAGCGCATCGCCGCCAGGTCCACCAGCGCCAGGAATCCGGTTACGCCAAGTGTCACAAGAAGCGCTTCCATCGTAGTCATCCCTTTCATCACATCAGTCACATCACTTGGTTGATGCCTGTTGTTGCTAGTGCTGTTGCTGTCGATAGGCGAGCAGTATCTGCTCGATCTGATTGAGATGGACGTTGTCGTGGTCGGCCCAGCGTTCGAGCCAACCCTCGGCGGTAAACTCGCCGTATTCCGGCTGGAAGCCCACACGCTGCCAGTCGGCGGGTGAGAGCAATCGCGCGACGCCAAGGCTCGCGGTGCGCTGCGCCTGGAAGTCGGCCAGCAGTTCGTCGCGCGCGTCACGGGCGGTATTGCGGCTGGCATACCAGCGCTTCTCGTCGTGCGGCGCAAGCTCTGGCCGTTCCTCTTTGACGATGCGCGCCAGCCGCTGCCGCATGATGAACGCCTCGTCGTCCACCAGATGCGCCAGCGCCTCGCGGATGCTCCAGGCGTCGGGCGCTGAACGAAAGTCAAGCGCGCCATCGTCCAGATCGCCGGTCAGCCGACGGAGCGCAGGGCCGGTAGCTTCAAGTATGGCCAGGGAGTCATCGCGTGTCGCCATAGCAGCCTCTCATCACTCACTTACATCGTTCTATCTCAATCAACCGCTCCTCTCATAGTATAGTTTCACCGAACAATATTTTTCAAGAGGCTAATTCACCAAAACAATCTTTTGTGACAAATCGACATTGCAGACGAATATTCGTTAACCAATCGTGATGCGTATGGCTACGTTGCTCCTGTAGTTAACAGGCAGGCATGCCGCTTCTTACCCCGTGCGCTGTAACTCGTTGCGGTTGTGTGAGAGAATGCGTGTCGAACGATTCATGGCGCATATTGCGCTGCTCGCGGCTCTCTGCCGCGCGTGCGGTGAGGGAGAGTGTGAGATGGTGATGGTGGGTGAAACGGCGGACGTTATTATCGTCGGCGCGGGGCTTGCCGGTCTGGTGGCCGCCGCCGAGATCGCCGACGCTGGGCGGCGCGTCATCGTCGTCGAGCAGGAGCCGGAGCAGACTCTCGGCGGGCAGGCGTTCTGGTCGCTGGGCGGGCTTTTCCTCGTCAATTCACCAGAACAGCGGCGGATGGGCATCCGCGACTCATACGAGCTGGCCCTCCAGGACTGGATGGGTACGGCGGCCTTCGATCGTGACGAAGACCTGTGGCCGCGCCGCTGGGCGGAGGCCTATGTCGCCTTTGCCGCTGGCGAGAAACGCTCCTGGTTGCGCGCGCAGGGAGTGCGGTTCTTTCCCATCGTCGGTTGGGCCGAGCGTGGCGGCTATGGCGCCATCGGCCACGGTAACTCTGTGCCGCGCTTCCATCTGACGTGGGGGACAGGGCCAGGCGTGCTCGCGCCGTTTATCCGCCGGGTGCTGCATGCACGCAAGAAGGGTCTGGTCACACTCCTGTTTCGCCATCGCGTCAACGCCCTGACGGTCAGCGGCGGGACGGTGGATGGCGTGCAGGGCGATATCCTGGAGCCGAGCGCCATCGAACGGGGTAAGCTGAGCTCGCGCGTCGCCGTGGGCGAGTTTACGCTGAAGGCGCAGGCCGTCATCGTCACGTCGGGCGGTATCGGCGGCAACCAGGATCTCGTGCGCGCAAACTGGCCGGAGCGGCTTGGCAGCCCTCCCGAACACATGATAACGGGCGTACCCGCGCATGTGGACGGGCGGATGCTGGCGATCACCGAGGCGGCGGGCGGGCGAATCATCAACCGCGACCGTATGTGGCACTATGTCGAGGGCATCCAGAACTGGAATCCCATCTGGCCGCAGCATGGCATTCGCATCCTGCCGGGGCCGTCGTCGCTCTGGCTCGATGCGCGTGGCAATCGGCTGCCCGTGCCGCTCTTCCCCGGATTCGATACGCTGGGAACACTCGAACACATCATGAAAACTGGCTATGAGTATACCTGGTTTGTGCTGGACCAACGGATCATCAAGCGCGAGTTTGCCCTCTCTGGCTCCGAGCAGAACCCTGACATCACGAACAAGAGCATTGTGCAGACGCTGCGCCGAGGCTCGGACGCGCCAAAGCCGGTCCAGGCCTTTATGAAGCATGGCGCGGATTTCATCGTCGAGCGCACACTGCCCGATCTGGTGCGCCGCATGAACGAGCTGACCGAGGAGCCGCTGCTCGATCCCGCCACGCTGGAGCGGGAGGTCGTCGCCCGCGACCGCGAGGTGGCGAATCCCTACAGCAAGGATATGCAGATCACCGCCATCCGTGGCGCGCGCCTCTATCGCGGTGACCGGTGGATTCGCGTGGCGAAGCCGCACCGGCTGCTCGATCCCGCCGCCGGGCCGCTGATCGCCGTGCGGCTGCACATCCTCACGCGCAAGACACTGGGCGGGCTGGAGACCGACCTCTCGGCGCGTGTGCTTGGCGCCGACGGCCAGCCGGTACCGGGACTCTACGCGGCGGGCGAGGTCGCGGGCTTTGGCGGCGGCGGCGTGCATGGCTATCGCGCGCTCGAAGGCACATTCCTCGGCGGCTGCATCTTCTCCGGGCGGACGGCGGGCCGGGCGGCGACGAAAGCCGTCATCTGATCGCTCAGGCGACCTGGGCGCGTTTCATCATCGCCTTCAGCGCTTTGATCTCGCCCAGGTGTCCCGCGCAGCCCATAAAGACCGTCTTGAGCAACTGCTCCTTGTTCACAGGAACCTTCTCGCTCCATGCGGGCAGTGGCTCATGTAGCGCCTCGAACGACGGCAGCGCGAGTAGATAAGCGCGTAACGCGCCGCTGGCCTGATCCAGATAGGCGAGCGAATCCTCTGCGCTGAGGGTGGGAATCGCGGCAACCTCCTGCTGTGTATAGCCCGTCAATGCGCCCAAACCGCGATAGCCGATGCCCCGCGGATCGTAGCCGGTGCGCTCGGCCCAGCCCTGTGTCAGCCAGAGTTCGTCCTCGGCTGGCTTTTCCTGAAACACCCGCGTGACGACATCGAACCAGCGACTGACATGCCAGACGGTGACGCCGATGCTATTCCCTTCCGCGTCTGGCTGCCAGGCCAATTCCTGAGGCGAGAGACCTTTCGCTTCTCCGCGTGTACCCTCGACCAGCGACGCTATGAGATCGGCGTAGAGTTCATTTCCTTGCATAATGTAGCCTCCTGGCGCATATAGAGGATGGTTGTGCAATCACAGACGGAGTATAGCGACCACACGGGCGCATAGGCAATAGATAAGAAGGCTGCGCAGGTAGCAGGAACGATGGGCTTGGAATTAGCCGCGGCATTCATGCCGCGAACGGCTACGCCTCATCAGCCCCACTTGCCGCCGGTCTCGTTGCGGGCGGCGAGGATGGCCATCTCGAAGTGACGCGTCTCGATCACCGGTGGGTTGAGACGCGCGGCGCCCGACTGCGCCGCGGCTAGCGACTCCGCGCCATGCGCGCGTACCCACTCCGAGACGGAGAGATTGGCGGCCCGGCGGCAGATGAACTCGATGTCGGCGCCGCTCAGCCCGTCGGAGCGCTTCGCCAGTGTGTCGAGCGAGACATTGTGCGCTAGCGGGCGGCGCTTGGTGTAGATTTCGTAGATGACGCGGCGCGCCGGGCGGTCGGGCATCGGCAGGTCCAGCAGCAGGTCGAAGCGGCCCGAGCGTAGCACCGCTGGATCGATCAGCTCAGGGCGATTGGTCGCGCCGACGACGATCACGCCGCGCCGCCCCTCGATGCCGTCCAGCTCGGTCAGCAGCTGGCCGATGATTTTGTCGCTAACCGCGTCGAATGCGCTGCCACGTCGGGGCGCGAGCGCATCCATCTCGTCGAGAAAGAGCACGCACGGCGCGACCTGCCGCGCCCGCTGGAACGTCTCGCGCACGCCGCGCTCGGATTCGCCGACCCACTTCGAGAGCAGTTCCGGCCCCTTGACGGCGATGAAGTTGGCCTGGCAGGCGGTTGCCAGCGCCCGCGCCAGCAGCGTCTTGCCCGTTCCTGGAGGCCCACTGAGCAGCACGCCGCGCACCGGCTCCAGATCCATCGCGTCGAAGACTTCGGGGTAGCGGAGTGGCCATTCAATCGTCTCGACCAGCGTGCGCTTGACGCCTTCGAGGCCGCCGACGCTCTCCCACGGCGTCTGGGTCACCTCGACGGCAACCTCGCGCGCCGCCGAGGGATTGATCTGTTTGAGGGCGTCGCGCATGTCGTCCATCGTCACGGTCAGCGCGAGCAGCTCGTTGGTCGGGATGCTGCCACGGATCAGGTTGGCCTGTGGGAAGGTGCGGCGGAGGGCCGACATCGCCGATTCGCGGCAGAGTGCGGCGAGGTCAGCGCCCACAAATCCCGGTGTGATGCGGCACAGTTCCTCCATCTCCACATCTTCGGCCAGCGGCATATCGCGGCTATGGATGCGCAGAATCTCCAGCCGACCCTTGGTGTCGGGCGCGTGCAGGTTCACCTCGCGGTCGAAGCGGCCTGGGCGGCGCAACGCGGGATCGAGCGCATCGGCGCGGTTGGTGGCGCCGACGACGATCACCTGGCCGCGCGCGCGCATGCCGTCCATTAGCGTGAGCAGCTGCCCGACGACGCGTTTCTCCACCTCGCCCCAAACCTCGGAGCGTTTGGGCGCGATGGCGTCGATCTCGTCGAGGAAGATGACGCTGGGCGCGCTCTTCTGCGCATCGGCGAAGACGCGCCGCAGCTGCGCCTCGCTCTCGCCATAGAACTTGTCGATGATCTCTGGCCCGCTGACGCTGAAGAAGTGCGCGCCACTCTCCGAGGCGACCGCGCGGGCGATCAGCGTCTTGCCGGTACCGGGCGGGCCGTAGAGCAATACACCCTTGGGCGGCTCGATGCCGAGGCGGTCGAAAAGCTCCGGGTGGCGGAGCGGCAGCTCGATCAATTCGCGCACGTGCTGCAATTCTTCGCCCAGGCCGCCGATATCCTCATAGGTGATAATGCTGCCGCGCGGTGTCGCGCCCGCGCCCGGCGCCTGAATGCGCAGGCTGGTTCCTGGTTCCAGCACAACGGCGCTGGCGGGATTGGTTGAGAAGACCTGGAACTCGCGCGCCGAGAGCCCCATGCCCGGCACCCGCACCAGATCGCCCGCCACCGTGACCACCCCGCGCAGGGTCTGCGCGACGTGCCGCAGCTCTTCCTCGGCGAGGGCTGCCGGGCCATTGACCGGCACCAGCGCGACGCTGATGGCTGGCTGGGCGGCGACTGCGTGAATGGTGACCAGATCGCCGAGCGAGGCGCCCGCGTTCTGGCGTACGATGCCATCCATCTGGATGATGGCGTCGCCGGGAATCGTCGTCCCCGGCACGGTAGTATCGTTGGGGTGCGGTTCGTTGGGCCAGGCATGGATGCGCGCGACGGTGGAACGCTGCCCCTGGATGATGATGACATCGTCGTCGCGGCAGCCCAGCGCCTCCAGCGCGGCGGGAGTGATGAAAGCCGAGCCACGGGGGATGAGAATGCCCTCCGCGACGGTCATTTGCAGTGACGTGCTGGAACGCACGGGATGGTCTGTCGTGCTCATAGTGCCTATTGTACGCTTACCCGCGCCTGCGCGTTGCAGGCAGGACAACCGGGACGACTGGGACAACGTTCACAGCATACCAGAAG
>DASUHD010000038.1:0-7224 GCA_036273675.1 Ktedonobacterales bacterium
GGTGGGGACGGCGCATGGGCGGACGCTGGACAACCTGGTGGTGAACCCGACGCTGTCCGATCTGGTGGGGGGGACGCAGACAGTGACGCTGGGGGATGAGGAGGCGCGGCGGCGGGGGACGCAGAAGACGGTGGTCGAGCGCAAGGCTCCCCCCACCTTCGATGTCCTCGTCGAGCAGCGCAGCTGGCGTGAGGTCGTCGTCGTCGCCGACGTGGCGGGGGCGGTGGATGACATCCTGCGCGGGCAGCCGCTGACCGCCGAGCGCCGCACCCTGGACGATCACGGCAATGTGCGCAGCGAGACGGTTCATCTGGACGAGGATGAGGAGACGATTCCGCGCGAGGGCGCCCGCCGCAATCTAGCGCGCGGTCGTGGCAGCCAGTCGGGCTGGGAGCAGTTCGGCGAGCGTACCTATAGCGCCGAGGCATGGTGGGATGAGCAGTCGGCCAGCGACGAGGGTGAGGGCGAGACAGACTACGATGTGATGGCGGAGGAGCCAACCGGAACGACTGGCGCCACTGGCCCGTCGAGCGGTAGTAGCAACATCCACCCGCTACGTCCCACTGGCCGAAAGCTGCGCATCTATCCCTTCGGCATCAGTCGCGAGCGGCTTGAGCAGGCGGGCAGGCATCTACGTGTGCCGGTGGAGATCAGCAGCGACCAGCGGCTGGCCGACGCGGTCATCACCTCGCGCAACTACTATCGCCGCCAGGCGGAGCGACTGCGAGATGTGGAGGGCGAGCGCAAGCCGGTCTACATCCTGCGCACCAACACCGTCGCGCAGATCGAGCAGTGCCTCTCACGCCTCTTCGATCAGCGTCGCAGCCAGTCACATTACACCAGCGGCGCGCGCAACAATCCGACGATGGACGCGATGCAGGAGGCGGAGGACGCGATTCACAAGTTGCTGACCGTCCACATGCCGCACGCCGATCTCGCGCCGCAGAACGCCTACGTGCGTCGGCTCCAGCACCGGATCGCCGAGCGCTACAACCTGGAGTCGCGCAGCTACGGCAAAGAGCCGAACCGCCGCGTGAAGATCTTCTCGCGCTAGGCGCCCTTTCGCGGCCAGTCCCCTCTCCTATGGGAGAGGGGACTTTTCGTCTGTGTCACCCAGCAACATGGCGATGGGCCGCGTCAGGGGCTATACTTCAGGAGGATAGCGCGCCCCTCCAGCGAGACGACGGCATGAAGGGACGGATCGGTCTGGAGGGGAGAGACAGCATGCAGGGTGTTCCACCGGATGAGGCGGCGACGATTCCAGCGCAGGATGGGCCGGAGCAGGTTGTGCCCGGCGTCTGGCGCATCCCCGTCCCGCTGCCGTTCGCGCTCAAGTCGGCCAATATCTACCTGATTGACGACGGACCCGGTCAGCGCATCCTGATCGATAGCGGGCTGGGGCTGCCCGCCGACGAGCAGGCGCTGCGTGCTGGGCTGGCCGAGGCGGGCGTCGCGATCGAAGACCTTTCGGCGCTCATCCTCACCCACGCGCACCCCGACCACATCGGCCTCTCCGGCATCATCCACGCGGCGGCGCACCTGCCGATTTATATGCTTGACGGCGAGGACCAACAGATCAGCGCCGTCTGGGGCGTGGCGAGCGCGCCCTTGCAGACGAAACTGGACGAGATGTACCGGGTGAACGGCATGCCCGATGAGATCCGCGCGGGCAGCCAGAAGGCGGGGCTGGCGTTGCGGCGAATACTCCACCTGCCATCAACTGACAGCATCACCACCCTGAGCGACGGAGAGCGGCTGGAGCTGGGCAACCACAGTTATGAGGTCATTTGGACGCCTGGTCACTCAGATCACCATCTCTGCCTGCTGCGCGACGACGGCCTCTTCATCGCGGGCGACCACATCCTGCCGCACATCACACCCAATATCGGGCTGTATGTCGGAGCGCGGCCCAATCCCCTGGCCGACTACTTTGGCGCGTTGCGGCGCGTGGAGCCGTTGCCAGCTGGGCTGGTTTTGCCAGGACATGGGCGGCCGTTCGAGGGACTGGCCGAGCGGGCGGTGGGGTTGCGGGCGCACCACGTCGAGCGGAGCGAATTCGTCTACGATATCATCACGGGCGAACGCGACGGGCTGAACGCCTATGGCGTCGCGGGCAGGCTGTTTGGCGAGCGCCTGCGCAGCGTCGATGACTGGCGCTTCGCCGTCGCCGAGACCCTCGCCCACCTGGAATACCTCCGCATCGCGGGCCATATCGAGCGCGCCTCGCAAGATGGCTTGCTCACCTATAGCGCGTAACGTCTGTCGGTCTGTCGGTCTGTCGGCCCATGCCTGCCCAAAGCTCAGCCATATTCCAGCGACCAGACGCTTCTACCTGGCCGGACGCCTGTAGAATAGCCAGCGATTGGCGCTACAATAGAGCAGTAATTTCGCCGTGAGGTGGCGAAAATGCGCTCAATGCTGGCTGGAAGCGACTTTGGTACCGTCTCGAATAGGAAATTGGTACTTACGTTCATATTGCACAGTTCGTGAGTTTTTCAGCGTTTTTCGAGCTTTGTGACATTATAGCCGCTCCAGCGCGAAAAGTGGCGCAATCCCTGAATTCAAGCCGATTTGGAACAGGTGGTCTGGTCTAGGCAAATGCCGTAAAATCATCGCGTTGCGAATCGAAATGCCTTCCAGAGCTGTCTGCCCGGTTGTCGCCAGCCTTGTCCTGTGCTATATTTGCGGCTGGCGAGCTAGTGAGAACCCGGGTATGTCCCGGCGCAAAGACCGGTTCGCCATAATGGAGATTGAGCGCCGATGTTCGGCGCGCTCGCACCAAAGGAGCACCTGACATGCCAGTAGGTCGCCAGGAACTGATCAAGCGCGTAGCAACCAAGACGAACAAGAGCGTCAAGGAGAGCACAGTCTTCGTCAATGGCACCCTCGAGTCCATTCGCGAGGCCCTGCAGTCCGGCGACGCGGTCCGCCTGGTTGGGTTTGGCGTGTTCTCGGTCAAAGACACTGCCCCCAGCGTTCGCGTCAACCCGCAGACACGCCAGAAGATCAACGTGCCTGCCCGCAAGCGCGTGAAGTTCACCCCAGGCAAAGACCTGAACGACGCCGTCGCGGTCCACGCCCCCGCTGCGAAGGGCAAGAAGTAGTCGCGACCTGCCAGGTGTTTCCCATCTGGCAGGTACGCACGGTAGAGGCTCGCGGCGTTGTTGGCTGCGAGCCTCTCCTCATTTTCCTCCTACGCGTTGGCGTCCGTGGTGTCGGAGAGGGTGTTATAGTCTTTGCCGGGGCGTAGCTGCCTGCGATAGAGCGAGATACTTTGCGTCACATGCATCCCGGCGCGCGTGTAGACTGCGGGCGCGCTCGACGGGCTACCGGCATCCACACTAAGCTCCACGTTGGCTATGCCCCTGCGGTAGCACGCGCCAAAAACCGTCCGCAGCATAGCAAGGGCCACCCCGCGCCGACGCCATGGGCGCTTCACGCCGACGCCGCCAACCCAACCAGTTCCGCTGCCAGGCACGTTCCGCGCGAGACAGGTGCCGACGATCTCGCCGCTCGCCTCGTCCTCGGCCAGATACCACAATTCCGGGTCCTGCCGCTCGTTCTCGGTGAATCCCAGCCAGCGATCAAAGTCGCCCTCTGGACGGCCACGCAAGTCGCGGAACGCCTCTTCGACCGCCTCGAAAGTGGCACGCTCATCCTGGCCTGGCACAAAAGCCCGCAGGCGCAGTCCCTCGATCCGCTCAGGCGCCGGCGGCGGCTCATCCATCTCGATGCGCATCACATAGATGGTATGCCCGTAAGAGTAGCCCAGCGACTCCATCAAGGCGCAGGCGGCCTCATTGCGGGTGTTGACATAGTGCTGAGTGGTGATCTCCGCGTCGGTTGGCGCGCGCTCCATGCGATGGCCAATCCACGCCTCGCCCCAGCGCGTCAGATACGTGCCAAGCCCGTGCCGTGTGTGCTCAGGATGCACGCCGCCATAGACCGAAACCTGAATGTAGCGGCGGTTTAAGACATCGCCGTGCGCCGCGAGGCTGCCATCCGGCGCGAAGACCAGCAGGCTGTCCTCGGCGAGATTCGCGCCCTGCCAATCGTTCAGCTGCTCTTCGGCGGTGGTGACTGATGTGTCGCCCTCAGCCGCCTGATACGCGTTGCGTAGCCGCGCCACCGCCTCCGCGTCGTCGAGCGTGGCCGCCCGCGCGCTATATTCGGCTGGCGGCGTGACGCCGTTCGTTATATCCGCTGATCCCATCGTTCTCGTCGTCCCCTCTGTTGTAGCGGCTCGTCGCAGGGCGCGAATGCGCCTGCCGCCAGAGTGTATCCAATCGGCGGCGCTGGCGCTACGAAGATTTCTGCACAGCTATTTCCAGAGGGAGATTTCCACGCGCAAACGGCTCACCCGTCTCAGAGCGCGTGAATGACCTGCTGACCCCAGGGCGGTACCAGAGCAACGACGATGTAGCGTAACACCTGCTTGCTCCCTCCTTACGCTGGCGGCCACGATACCGACGCCATCCGTGGCGCCTGCCTCGATGCCGATGCAGTGGCGTCCCGACGCAGGCAGCGGAAGTACAACACCAGCGGAACCGCTGCGATGACAGCGATGACCGCAAAGACTGGCGCCATTACCACCGATTGTGTCGGGTCGCTCAGGTGGCCGAAGAACTGGTCAGTCGCCACGCTGATCGCCTCGATCACGCAGTAGACGAGGAACAGACCCGCCAGCGCGTAGCCCCATACCTTACGCTGCCAGAGCCAGACGGCAGCAAGCACCGTCAGCGGAAAGCTCACCGCGAAGTCTACGACCTGAATTGGGTTGGTCAGCATCTTCGTGCCTTGCAGGCTGATGGGCGTCGTATTGCTCACCAGCGCGGGGACGATGTCGCGCAGCCAGGTCAGCGCAAAGAGCGCCGTCGTAACCAGCAGATAGAGGGCGATGGCGCGAATCGGCAGGTGTTCGGTGAAGTGGGCGCGTAGCTTGGCGACATCCAGCGCCATAAGCAGCGCCACCAGCGACCAAAGCGCCAGCGACAGCACCGCAATATAGACCAGGAAGAGCGGGTTGAAGGCGACGGCGAACGCGAAGAATATCGCGTTATAGAGGATGTAGCCGAGCGCGCCGAGCCAAACGATCTGCGCCCGTAGCGACCCGCGCGCCGTCAGCGCCATCGCGATCACCAGCGCCGGAATCGCGACCACCAGGATGACGAGATCAGTGCCGCGCGCATTGCCAGCGGTCACGGCGGAATCGCGAAACACCGCGGGATAAAATACGCCGACGGCGGAGGCTACTAGCGCCACAACCGCAAGCAAGCCGGAGAGCCAGTATGCCAGGGTCAGACGACGGCGCCGCGTGGCCATTCGCGTCACGGTATCCTGCACGCTACCCGGCGCGGTTGGCGGCGCTTCCGGCCTGGTGGAGAGTGTGGTTTGTGCCGATGCCATAGCGATGACGCTCCTTCCCCGATGGCACAGCAATGCCAGGATTCTATTCATTCAACTGGCATCGTACCGCGGCGCCGTCACCAGGGTGTCACAGCGAGCCGGGCGACATCACGATTCAGGCACAGGGCAAGGGGGGAGCGCGTGCGGATCGTACATCACGGACATGGGTAGAGGGTAGTGCCTTCCACCGAAACGACCTGTGGCGAGGAGGCGATCCGCGTCAACTCATCCCATGTAGGGTAGGACATGAGCAGGTAATGCCCGGCGGCGAAGTTGGCCAGTAGCTCGGCGATAGGCGGTGGTTCGTTGCTGCGTGGCTCATCACAGGTCCACGGATAGACATGCCGGTGAAGAATAGCTTGCGCCTGGTCGTAGGTGGTGTCGGCGGTGAAGGTGATGCTGGCAAACAGCGGCCAATCTTTCGGCGAGGCGTTGTGGATATGTGACAAGGCGTCCGCCGCTGATCTCGTCGCAATCGGGACAGCGGTTGGCGTTGGGCTGTGTAGCGCAGCGGGCGCAGTCGTTCCAGGCGCGCACGCCGCCAGCAACACCAACCATAGAAGCAGCGCCGTCGCCAGCAAGGCCTGTACCCGACCAATTCTCCACGTCATACCCGTCGCCCTCCAGCAGCAAGACCATCACGCCCCATGTGATAGGGCAGTGCCTGCTTACCAGGACGGCGCAACCACCCGCGAAGTTCCCGCCGCGTCGAGTTGCATCATTCCCGCGCCTGTAGCACCGCGCCTACCGCCTCATACATCCGCCCGAAGTGCGTGGCGTCTGGAGCGGAGACCAGCCACTCCCAGGTGCGCGGCGCACCGACCAGATGGAAGCGGGATGCAAGATCGTCGGGGATGGCGAGCACGTCGTCGGGCAGCACCGTCAGCGTTTCGCGTGGATCGCGCGCGTGCGGCCCGCTCGTCGGCGGCAGCAGATAACCCGTCCGGTCGCTGGCAAGGATGGCGTCGCCCTCTGGCACGAGCAGCCTGGACAGCAGTGAGAGGTGCGCCAGCGCGATGCGTCGCCGAAATGCCTGCGCCGCCTGGCGGTAGCGCGGATGCGTCTCGCGCAGGTCAACCGCGTCGGGTGCGTAGAGCGAGAGCGTATCCACCACGTCCAGCAGCGGCAGACTAAATAACTGCGTCAGCACAAGATCGCTGAAGACGAGGCTATATCCCCGCGTCGGCAGTCCCGGCAGCTGCGGCGGGTCGGGTACAGGGCAGCGTTCCAGGCAGGACGCGGCGGCCTCCAGCGGAGCCGTTACACCTAGCCGGGCGAGATCGCGCCAGGGCTGCGCGCGTAGCTCCTCGGCCAGCGCGTCGCTCGCCCGGCCAGTGAGATCGGCCTGGAGCAGGTCCACCCGGCCACGCAGTGAGGCGGATAGCTCATCGCGGGCGCGCGCCATCCCCGGCACATCGATATCCACCAGCAGCACATGTTCGAAGCTCCGCGCGATCCGCTCCAGCGGCGCCTCAGTACACGCGCCCGCCCCCAGCACGACCGCCCGCGACGGCCCACCAGCCGAGCGCGCCGCCAGCGCCTCCTCCACCAGCGCCGCGACCGCCCGCAGGTGCGCCGGACTGTGGCGGCGATACCACGCGCGCCGCTCCGGCCCCTGCGTCCGCGGATTCTCCTCCGCCAGTCGCGCAATGCGCATAAGCCTCGTCCCTTTCCTGCAACAATTGTAGCTGGCGCTAGAACAACTCCGCTCTATATCCGCTCATAGAGGATTAGCTACGGCATGAAGCGCTGCTACACCTTGCACAGGTAATGGTACGATACCTTACGGCAGAAATCCTAACGTGCGCTCGCTCTGGA
>DASUHD010000039.1:0-5603 GCA_036273675.1 Ktedonobacterales bacterium
AGGCGAGGCGACTGCTGGCCTGGTATTACTCCACCCTCTACATCTCGAGATAGGCGATCTTTGCATCTCGGCTCATCGCGCCCTTCCTTTCCGCAAACATGCGCGTTACAATAGTTGCGCCTGTTGGGGTCGTCGAGATTGTCGGACGTCTTCAGATCATGCGATCAGGGGAGGGTCGTCATGCGCTTGCGCACCACTGCGCGCCGGAGTGGATATGCTTTTCTGCTCGTTGCATTGGGATGTCTTGCGCTTGCGGCATGTGGCGCCAGTGACCCTGCTGACATCAGCGCCAGCGCTACTTTCAGTAATAACCCTTCTCCAGCAGCCACACGCCCCGCCATCGGCCCTGTCGTCGTCACAGCGACTTCCACACGTTCCACCTCGACCGCACTGCTCAGCTGTACAGTACATGCTGCCGAGGGGTCTGAGGACGATGAGACACAGCAGACGCTTATCTGTACCGTGAAGCAAGCCCCACCTACCGATACCCAATTTATCCTGCACTACAGCGTGCGGGATCCGGCGGGAGGCCTCCATTCCTTTACCCAGACCTGTACTGGTTTGCTTCGCAATGGCACTGGGTCGTGCAGTCAAATCTATGAATTCGTGTTTGCCTTTTCGCCCGTTCCTGCCCCAGTCACTGGCGAGTCGCTTCCCAGTCATAAGGCGCTTGGCCCCGTCACGCCCTCAACATAGTGTCGAGATTCACGGTCCTCAACCAATCGAGGTCTCAAGGGGCCGTTCTTGCCTGAGAGTGATACCTTTCGTTCTTAAAGTGTATTTGCCCTTTCTACCGTGATACACCCTGAAGTAGACAGAGACAAAGCGAATGGCGAGACGGCTGATCTTGCGCATCCTTGCACGCAATCACGCTGGTCTCACGATGCCTCGTAACGCTCGCCGTAACGCTCCGGGAACGCCGTGCCGGGTACAATAGACAGCAGGTTGTGGCGTAGAGACGCGGCCTTCGGACGAGGTTATATCGGATGGGGAGGGACCTGATGGCGCGTTCGGCATCGGCAGCCGTGGCGAGAAACGAGACGGAATTGCGCCTCTCCGGCGTCCCGCTCATGCTGGCGCGCATAGGGTGCGTTGCTATTGCCGTGTTCTCGCTGGCGCTGTTCGTGCCGGGTCTCCAGGTGATGTATCAGCGGTTTCAATCTACCTGCGCCACGGCCGATATCTGCCTTCCCGGACAACTGACCGTGGCTCAGGCGGCCAACTTGCGGGGCATGGGCGTCTCGGTGGAGGCGTACGCTCTCTTCGAGCTGGCGTTTACGCTGCTGATCGCGCTGATATGGTTCGTCGTCGCGGCTGTCGTCCTCGCGCGCACATCGGACAACTGGATGGTGCTGCTGATTGTCGCGCAGGCATTCACCCAGGGGGCGAGCGGCGCCGCCAATGTTTTCCTGGGGAGCCATCTCGTGTGGGATGTGCCTGCGCAACTACTCGGCGCGATCAACTCGATGCTGTTGTTTGCCTTCCTGGCGATGTTTCCGACAGGTCGATTCGTACCGCGCTGGCTGGGCTTGTTCTTGATTCCCGCACTGATCCTGGCGTTGGTAACCTCATTTGTTCATGTATCTTTTGACTTTTTGTATTTCTTCGTGGTGATGTCAACGCTCATCATCGCCCAGGTGTACCGCTACCGTCGCGTCTCGACGCCGCTGCAACGCCAGCAGAC
This sequence comes from Ktedonobacterales bacterium, assembly GCA_036273675.1. Taxonomy (GTDB): domain Bacteria; phylum Chloroflexota; class Ktedonobacteria; order Ktedonobacterales; family JADMIN01; genus DAHUXT01. Next base: position 1,685 of record DASUHD010000039.1, read on the forward strand.
GAAGTGGGTCGTCTTCGCGCTTGCCGTGGTGATCGTGGGCCAGATAGCGTCGCTCCTGCCAGTTGCCTTTATGCCGAGTTTGGCGCAGCCAGATTCACTCTACTTCGTGATCGTGGATCCAGTCACCAATATCCTGATTGCCCTCTGCGCGGTGGCGTTTGCCTTCGCCATCCTGCGCTACCGCCTCTATGATATCGACGTGATCATCCGGCGCACGCTGATCTACGGCTCGCTGACCGCTATTCTGGCGGGCGTCTATATCGCGGGCGTCATCTGCGCCCAGGCTCTCGTCAATGCCATCGCCCGGAAGCCCGAGCAACCCGCCTCGCCCGTGCTAATCGTCATTACCACACTCTTGATCGCCGCGTTGTTTCAACCTCTGCGGCGTGCCATTCAGCGCTTCATTGACCGGCGCTTCTACCGCGGCAAGTATGATACGCGCAAGACGCTCGAATCCTTCAGCGCCACCTTGCGCCAGGAGGTCGATCTCTCGACGCTCACCGGGAGCCTCGTCACTGTCGTTACCGAGACGATGCAGCCGGAACACATCTCGCTCTGGATACGCGACACGAAGCACCGCGAGTAGCATGAAGAAAGTGAAGAGCAATGCCAGCGCTTGTAGAGAAGGTGCTCGCCTACATTATCTGGGATGGTAAGTTGCTGGTCTTCAGCCATCCCGACTTTCCCGAGGCGGGCATTCAGGTTCCCGCAGGTACAATCGAGCCGGGTGAGGAGCCGGAGGCCGCCGTGCTGCGCGAGGCGTTCGAGGAGACCGGGCTAAGCGGGCTGACGCTGGTCGCGCCGCTGGGCGAGCGCATGCGCGATGTGACGCCGTTCGGGAAGGACGAGCTGCACCACCGCTACTTCTTCCATCTGCGCTACGATGGAACGCCGCTGCGGACCTGGCGGCACTGGGAGGAATTCCCCTCGGATGGCAGCGAGCGCGTCGCCTTCGACTTCTTCTGGGCGCAGCTTCCCGATGGCGTGCCACCGCTGATCGCCGATCACGGCGCCTGCCTGCCTGCGCTGCTGCGTTCGATGAGGCTGCCATCGGCGTGAGTGGCGTGCGACAAAACAAAGCTCCCCACGCCCATGTGGACGGGGGAGCCGTTGAGCATGCGTGAGGTTGTGCTATGCCATCTGACCAGAATTGGCGGGCTGGGTTGGGCCAGCGAAGATGTAGACCAGCATTGTGATCCCGCTGAAGACGATCAGCAGGATGAACCAGACCCACTGGCCCAGCTTTGCGGTCTTGATGAGCGCGCCGATCCATGCGATAAGCGCAAAGACGCTACCAACGATCAGCAAGAGGATCGAGATCAAGCCAAGGATGCTAAAGCTCGCTGCCCCGGCGTCGCTCGGGGTTCCTGTTGCTGTGTTCGCTGTCGCAATCGCTGCTCCGGTCCCGATGGTGAAGAGAATGATGCCGACGATGTCCAACAAGATAGCGATGAGATAGAGGTTGCGTGATGTCTTCCGTTCCATGCTTTCTCCTTCAGCTCTGATGGTTGCGGACGCACCATGCGCCGCGCAGCACGATTATACAAGGAGATTGCATGCTGTCAAGTGGTCAATTTGCTGAGTTAATCAAGACGATATTTCGGCTCTCGCGGGCTAGTGCGCATCCGCTGGAAGGCGCTCCGCCTGCTCGGCGACAACTGCCAGCATGTCGTCCATCTCAAATGGCTTCTTGAGGATCTTCAGTCCCAGATCAGCGCGCTGTTGTAGGGGGATGCTCTGGAGCGCCTCGTAGTCTGCGCTCATGATAATCCATCCGTGGCGACAGGCCAGTTGAGGATCTTGCTCCAGCAGATCAAGCACTTTTTGTCCGGTCATTCCCGGCATCAGCAGGTCCAGCAACACGACCGCGTGGTACGGTGTGGCGCGCAAGACATCCAGGGCGTCCTCGCCGTCTCCGACCTCCACAATCGCGTATCCAACGGTATGCAGCGCGAACTCCAGCGAATCCCGAATCGATGCATCGTCATCTACAATGAGTACCCAGGCCATACCATCTTCCTTGTCCCATACCGGTGTCCGCAATCCTCACGGATTCACCAGACAAAGCTTCCTGGTAAGGCTCTATGCAACATTCGCGCCACTGCACGCCAGGTCAGTCTGGAAGCCGCGTGAGGCATTCCAGTGGAACCCAGCCGCTGGCCCCCTCGGCTGTGTGGCAGAGCGCCCATCCGGCCAGCTCGCGCTCGACGATGAGCCGCGCGCCAACTGCGACCGTCAGCTCGCGCGCGTCATAGTCTTCGCGCAGGGTTGCTTCCGTGCCATTCACGACGAGCAGCGCCTCGGCTACCCAGCCCTCCCGCCCTTGGCTATCGCGACACCAGCGCCAGGTCCATCCCGGCGTCTCGCGCCAGACTTCCACCCGGCCGGTCGCCTCTAGCTGCTCACCCGCGCGTCCCACTGGCGGATTCGCATTCTCAGCCCTCCAGTCCGCGGACACGACCACTTCGTAGCTGCTGCCAGTCTCGTTAGTAGCACTCATCCCGCGCTGTCCTTTCGCTCATGCTCGCTTGTGTTGTGGGCATCTTCAGCATCTCATACCGCTTGTGGTGAGGTTGTTGGCCCAGCCCCTCTCCCCCAGTCCCCGTGTCGGGGAGGGGAGCCAGAAACCAGAATGCCAGACGCCCTCTGCCTCTGGTCCCTCTCCCTTTTAGGGGAGGGGTGAGGGGGAGAGGGCGGTGGCTCCATTAAGACCATCCTAGGCGAAACCAGTATCACTGATTCAGTGTAGCCCTTGTTCATGACACCTTCTGTCATGAAAGGCGCCTGGCCTGGGCATGCTCTACGGGCCGTCTCAGACAAAAAACGAAGCATGCATGCGGGCGTCTTGACAAACAACGCGCGGAACAGCGATAATACCCCGTGGCATTGTTGGCGCATCCCAATGCGGCGGCGTGCCATATGCGCATTCACAACTCTGCATGGCCAGATACCGAAGTGGACAAACGGGACTGACTGTAAATCAGTTGGCTTACGCCTTCGTAGGTTCGAATCCTACTCTGGCCACCGCCTGACGAACGTTTTTGAGACGTTCAATAAGGCGCCACAACACATGTAATATGCCCGCGTGGCGCAGAGGTAGCGCACAATCTTGGTAAGGTTGGGGTCATGGGTTCGAATCCCATCGCGGGCTCCAACGGTTCCCCCGCTGATTCGCTGGCGCAAGCTGGCAAAGACGCGGTGGAACGTTTTATTGTGTACTGGGCCGCGCGCATCTACAGGATTTAACGTAAGAGGCGCGGCGCCCGGTTCGTGTGCCGGAGAGCGCGAGCACACAGGAGGGTTTTCAGCTTCATGGCGAAGCAGAAGTTTGTGCGGAGCAAGCCGCACGTGAACGTGGGGACGATCGGGCATATTGACCACGGCAAGACGACGCTGACCGCGGCGATCACCAAGGTCTTGGCGAGCCAGGGCAAAGCCAAGTACACCGCCTTCGACCAGATCGACAAAGCGCCCGAGGAGCGGGAGCGGGGGATCACCATCGCCATCGCCCACGTCGAGTACGAGACCGAGAAGCGGCACTACGCCCACGTCGACTGCCCGGGCCACGCCGACTATATCAAGAACATGATCACCGGCGCGGCGCAGATGGATGGGGCGATTCTCGTCGTCTCTGCTCCGGACGGCCCGATGCCGCAGACCCGCGAGCACATCCTCTTGGCGCGGCAGGTCGAGGTGCCCGCGATGGTCGTCTTCTTGAACAAGGTCGACATGCTCGAGGACGAGGAACTCTTGGAGTTGGTCGAGCTCGAGGTCCGCGAACTCTTGAGCAAGAACAACTTCCCCGGCGACGACATCCCGGTGGTGCGCGGCTCGGCGCTCAAAGCGCTGGAGTCGACCGGCGATCTCTCGCGCGAGGACCCCGCCGCCGCGCCGATCTGGGCGTTGATGGACGCGGTGG
>DASUHD010000040.1:0-3386 GCA_036273675.1 Ktedonobacterales bacterium
CGTCACAGCGTTCTTATCGGGTTCGCTGCCACCGACGCAGTTCCATCACCGCGACCACCTGCGGCTGACATGGGCGCTGGTCCGCCTGACGGGCGTTGAGGCAGCGATGAAGCGCATCACCAGCGGCATCCGCTACTTCGCGACGCAGCATGGCCAGGCCGAGAAATACCACGAGACGATGACGCGCTTCTGGGTGCGCATTGTTGGCCATATGGTGGCGGCGCGGCCCGACATCACGATGTTCGACGATTTTCTGGCGACCTTCCCGATGCTGTTGGACAAAGACCTGCCCTACCGCCACTGGCGGCGCGAGACGATGCTCAGCCCAGACGCCCGCGCGCACTGGGTCGAGCCGGATATCCTGGCGCTGCCCGTATAAGAGCTAGCTGTTGTCCCACACAAGCTCTGCCCGGACGATCTCCAGAATGCGCCCGAGCCAGTTGCGTCCTTGTTGCATGGCGCCCCAGTATTGGCTAAGCTCCACACCATTGATGAGTCGTCCATCGCCAGTAGCAATGAGCTTCGCAACAAGATCAGGATGTTGGCGGAACTTCTCGCGCACGAGTCGTAACATCACCGCAAGACGTACGACGTTCCAGTCGGATCGGAGTGGTGCGCTCTGCCCGATTTTGCGGGCCTCCCGCCCGGTCGGAGCCTCCACGATTCGGTCACGCGTTTCAGAGTCGGTTGTTGCCAGTGCCCAATACGCGTGTTCTACCGTTGGGAAAGTACCTTCTGCGATGGCAATAGGCGCTGGATAGTCATTCGCCAGATACGGCTGCCCGCCATCATGTTTATCGAAGCGCACCACGGACGGGCTGCGCGGCTCTGTATCATCCTGCCAGGTTGGTGGCGCGCTTTCCCATCTTTTTTCCTCTTCCCGCCGTCGCCGGAAATACTCCCAGGCTGTATCATGATCGGATTGCTTCACTGGTTCTGTGTATACGCCGGGAAATTCCGGATACAAAGGATCTCCGATGGGAGTGATCATCATCCGCAAGGGGATATCCTTGCTATCCTGGTCGCCAAGTATATATAGTCGTAAATGTCCTGGCACGGCGAAGTAGGCATCACGCAACGCCGTCAGGTGCTCGTCAGTAGGCTCATCGAGGTAGTTGTCCAGTGCAGCAAGACACTTATCCGATGTGGTTGGGCGCTTGGCTAAGCGCTCGATTTCATCGGCAACCTCAGCAATTAGTTGCTCAGATGTAAGCCAAACTTCTGGTTCGTCAAACGTCCAGCGCACAAGATGGTGGACACTTGCTCTCGCGCCTTGTGGAAATGTCGTCGCAATCCAGCCGGATGCCACTTTCTTTCGAAATGTCGCGAGGTCAACCAGCCCCCAACAATCAATCATGCCATCAGCATAGATTTTCAAATCCGAGAGGAAGTACATGCCATTCTTTATAAAGACGTGCCGCCAGCTTCCCTCAATGCGGTCACCATCGACAATCCTATACGTGCGATTGAAGTTCGCCATGGACTTCCTCTCTCTACATTGGGTCAAAATAAACCGCCTCGATACCTTCCTGTGAAGAAGATACCGAGGCCGATGTACTCTGGCAACCGACCGTGGCTACTTCCCCTTCGCCTCGCGCAGGCGCAGATGCAGCTCCCGCAGCTGGTCTTCGGTGACCTCGGAGGGCGCGCGCATCAACAGATCCTGGCCGCCCTGGTTCTTCGGGAAGGCCGTCACGTCGCGGATCGTCTCCGCCCCGGCGAGCAGCATCACCAGCCGGTCGATGCCCAGCGCGATACCGCCGTGGGGCGGCGCGCCATACTCGAACGCTTCGAGCATGTGGCCGAACTGCTCGGTAATCTGCTCGTCCGAGAGGCCAAGCAACTGGAATATGCGCCGCTGCAAATCGGCTACGTTGATGCGGATGCTGCCGCCGCCGATCTCATAGCCATTGGCGATGATGTCGTACTGGCGGGCGATCACCTTCAGCGGCTCGTTCGCCAGCAGCGCCTCCTGCCCTGGCTGCATCCCGGAGAACGGGTTGTGCGTCGCGTGGTAGCGTACCTTGCCATCCTCCTCGATCTCTTCGAGCAGCGGGAAGTCCACCACCCAGCAGAGCGACATCACCTCGGGATCGATCAGCCCCAGCCGCTCGCCCATGCGCACGCGCAGCCGCCAGAGCACATCGTTGGCGACCTTCTCGCTATCGGCGACGAAGAGCAGCAGATCGCCCGTCTGGCCGCCCATCCGCTCGATGATCGCGCCAAGCTCCGCCTCGCTCATGAAGCGCGTCAGCGGCGACTTCGGTCCCTCCGCCTGAAGCGCCAGCGTCACCAGCCCCTTCGCGCCGAGCGTCTTCGAGAACTCGATCAGCTCGTCGAGTTCCCTGCGTGTCGCGCCCGCCAGCCCCGGCACGCGCAGCCCTTTGACGATGCCGCCCGCCGCCAAAGCGCCCTGGAAAACCTGGAAGCTGCCCGCGGCCGCCAGATCGCTTACCGTCGTCAATGGCAGATCGAAGCGCAGATCAGGACGGTCAACGCCGTATTTCTCCATCGCGTCGGCGAAGGTGATATGCGGGAAGGGTACCTGCTGAATGCGTTTGTTCGTCGTCGCCTGAATCAACTCGATCAACATCGTCTCGATCAGGCTCATCACGTCTTCTTCGGCGACGAACGACATCTCGACATCGAGCTGAGTGAACTCGGGCTGGCGGTCGGCGCGCAGGTCTTCGTCGCGGAAGCAGCGCGCAATCTGGAAGTAGCGGTCAATCCCCGCCACCATCAGCAGCTGCTTGAACTGCTGCGGCGCCTGGGGCAGCGCGTAGAACTCGCCAGGATAGAGGCGACTCGGCACCAGATAGTCGCGGGCGCCCTCCGGCGTGCTCTTGGTCAGAATCGGCGTCTCGACCTCCAGAAAGCCACGGCTGTCCATATAGTCGCGGATGAACTTGATGGCCCGGTGGCGTAGCTCCACATTCGCGCGGATGCTGTCGCGGCGCATATCCAGATAGCGATAACGCAGCCGCAGCGCCTCCTCCGCCGAGACGCGATCGGCGATGGGGAAGGGCGTCACCTTCGCGGGGTTGAGCACCTCGATCTTCTGCGCCTCCACCTCGATCTCGCCCGTCGGCAGCGCGGGATTTTCCTTGCCAGCTAGTCGCCGGGCGACCACGCCCTCGACGCGCAGCACATATTCCAGCCGCACATCTTCGGCGATCTTATGCGCAGCGGCGGATTCGGGCGTGCGGTCCGGGTCGATGACCACCTGGGTGACGCCGTAACGGTCGCGCAGGTCGATGAAGATGAGCTTGCCGTGGTCGCGGCGATGCCCCACCCAGCCAGTGAGGATGACGCTGCGGCCAACGTCACCGGCGGTTAGCTCGCCACAGGAGGCGGTACGCAGCGCCGTCGCATAGGGCGAGCGCTCG
>DASUHD010000041.1:0-4308 GCA_036273675.1 Ktedonobacterales bacterium
GACATGGGACTGCTGACATAATAGCGCCCCAACTATACATCATCTCTACGCGGGGCGCTACACATGGGTGTGCGCGGACCCTCTCCCCCTACCCCTTCCCCTAATAGGGAGGGGCCGCTGGCGAACGATGCGGCGCAGAAGTGCGGATGATTCTGGCTCCCCTCGCCTCGTAGGAGGCTGGCGCGCGAGGCGATAGCCTCGGAGCGTGCGTTAAGCACGCGTAGCGCCAGCGGCCCGAAGGGCGAGGACAGGGCGAGGTTAGCCACGCGGGAAGGGGACGACCCAGATCCACATCATGAGCGCGAAGGCGATGCTGCCCGCGATGACAAAGAGGTGGAAGACTTCGTGGAAGCCGAAGACCCGCGGGAAGGGATTGGGCCAGCGCCGCGCATAGACCAGCGCGCCGATGGTGTAGAGCACGCCACCGCCGAAGAGCAGCAGCACCGGCGGCCACGAGAGCGCATGCACGAACGCAGGGAGCGCGAAGACGGCCACCCAGCCCATCCCGACGTAGAGCGTCGCGGTCAGCCAGCGCGGTGTCCGAAGCGTCAGCGTCGCCAGCGCCACTCCGAAGGCGGCGCAGAGCCAGATCACCGTCAGCATCGTTGGGCGCACCCACCCTTCGAGCACGTTGAAGCAGAGCGGCGTGTACGTCCCCGCGATCAGCACGAAGATATTGGCGTGATCGAGCGCCCGCCAGGCTTTGCGCGCCCTCGGCTTCCAACGGCCAATGTGGTAGAGCGCGCTGACCGTATACAGCTCGACCATGCTCAGGCCGAAAATCGCCAGTGAGATTGTGCGCGCGGGGTCTTGGCGGCTCCGCCAGCAGAGCGCCGCCGTCAGCGCCACGGAAACGAGCGCCGCCACAGCGTGAAACCAGCCACGCAGCAACGGCTTTTTCTCGACCCCTGCCTCGATACCCTTTATTGTCGTTGTAGTTGCCAAAATCCTCTCTCCCTCCAATGGTTTCGCCCGGAACGTCACAGCGCGTTCCGCACTCATCTATTAGGAGTGTGGCGGGTTTCAAGCGGGGCCGTTGCCAGCTAACAGAATACTGGTTGACGCGCGAATTAGGGCGCAGTACGATACATCTCACACAGGCAAGCGAGTGTGTTGGACTGTCGACCATGAGAGAGGAGTCGCCCGGATGCCCAGAATACCGTATGCTGACCTATCCGCCATCACCGACCCCGAAATCCTCGAATACCTGGAGGATGCCCGCATCCATGGCGCGCCACGGCCAGAGAGCCAGGCGATTCGCGCGCATGTACCTGCCGTCATCCGCGCCTTCTCGCAGGCGTGGCAGACGACGTTCCGCACGGGCGTGCTCGACCATGGCCTGAAGGAGCTGTGCCGCGTCTACGTCTCGCAGTCCATCGCGTGCGAGTATTGAGGGGTGCAGCGTTCGGTCCGGTCTGGATCGGGGAGCATTCCTGAAGGGAAGTACGCGCAACTGCTGATGTTCGAGGATTCCGACGAGTTCAGCGAGCGCGAGAAGGCGGCGCTCACCTATACCAGCGCGATCATCTGGGACGACACCATCGCGGACGACGCCCTCTGGGAACGGTTGCACGCGCAGTTCACCGATCCCGAGTTGGTGGAGCTGGGATTCTTTGTCGCGCTGACCCTCGGCCAGCAGCGCTGGATCAAGACGCTCCGCATCGGCCATAACGAGGTGCTGCCTGGCACGCAGGGCGGCCTTGCGTCGAACGATACTGACGAGTGAGCCGCACAAACGCGGAGATGCCCCCTCCCTGAATCGGGAGGGGGATACGAAACATCACGCCGTGAGCGCCGAGAAGACCTCTTTGCCGTGGCGCTGCACCGCCGCGACGAGACCACCCTCCGCCGTCAGCGCCTGAATCATCGGCGAGGGCGTCAGCGCCTGGAACTCGCGGCCGCTGGCGACATCACGCACGATGCCGTGCGCCAGGTCCACTTCAAGCTCCGACCCCTCGGTCGCCAGCGCATAGAAGGCAGGATCAGTCACGACGAGGTATGGCAGCGCCTCATTGACTAGATTGCGCTTGTGGATGAAGGCGTAGCTCTTCGCAATGACGGCCTGAATGCCGACGCCCTGCAATGCCCAGACGGCCATCTCGCGTGAGGATCCGCTGCCCCAGCCCTCGCCCGCGACGATAATATTCGCGCCCCCGCGCGCCCGCTCGCGAAACTCTGGCCGGACGTAGTAGAACGCCTTATCGCCCAGGTCTTCCAGCCTGGTCAGATGGCAGAACTCGCCAGGAATGATCGCATCGGTATCCACCGAATCGCCGAAGCGCTGCACCCGCCCGCGCGCCACCTGGCTCGTGGCCTGCGTCTCTTTCGCGCCCGCCGTATGCGCCTCGACATGCATCGTCGGCTCAACGGTCGTAATCTCCGGCTGCGGGCGATTCTCCTTGCGCCCGAGGATGCGCGCCAGCCGGTCGCGGTCGACCCGCGCCAGCAGCGGTCGTGGGTCGGCGACCGCCATCCCCAGCGCGCTGGCGGCCACCGTGGCGGCGCTGGCCAGCCACGCCAGCGACCCTTCGCCCATGCGATTCTCGAAGTTGCGGTTCTGCGAGCTGAGCCATACCTCGCCCTTGCCCGCCTTGCGGCTGGCGATGCCCAAGCACATCGAGCAGTTGGGCGGATCGACGATGAACCCGGCGCGGCGGTAGATGTCCCAGATGCCTGCCTTCTCCAGATTCTTCTGGATCAGCAGGTCGCCCGGCACGGCGATGCGGCGGTCGGGGTCCGTCGCCTGTGGGGTCTGGCCGTCGGCCAGCGCCGCCTCCAGCACCAGCCCGGCCAGCGCCAGCTCCTCCTCGGTGGTGGTGCAAGCGCCGATGAACGCGCCGTCGAGCTTCTGGCCGACTAGATCGCCGACAGCGAAGACGTTATCGGGCGAGAACGGTTTGGCTATCTGTGGCGCGAGACGGTCCAGCGCGATGGGGTAGCGCGCGACATAGGGCGCGTCGTCGTCGGCGCGGAAGTAGAGCGCGCTGTCGTTGTAGCCGCGCCGCCGGTGCGCCAGCCAGTCGGCGACGATCTCGTCGGCCTCGAAGATGCCATTCAGCCCACCGAACTCCGCCGTCATGTTGCAGATGGTGAAGCGCATGTCGGTGGTGAAGTGGCGCGCCGCCGAGCCACGGAACTCGACGCTGCGTTCGAGAGCGACGGTGTTGCGGCCCAGTTCACCGAGCGTGCGCAGGATGATGTCTTTGCCGCCGATGCCGAAGTCGGGCGTCCCCTCGTACTCGACCGCAATCGCCTCGGGTACCTCGATCCACGTCTCGCCCAGCACCATCGCCGCCGTCACATCGGCGCCGCCCAGGCCAATCGCGAACGCGCCCAGGCCACCGTGCGAGCTGGTGTGCGAGTCCGCGCCGATGATGACCTCGCCCGGCTGAAGCAGATTGCGATAGAAGCGCGTGTGCATGATGGTGACGTTGGCGTCGTAGAAGTGGGTAATGCCGCTTTCTTTGGCGAAGTCGCGCGAGAGGTTGGCCAACTTGAGCGTGCGCGGGTCGTTGGCCAGCGTCACCGGGTCAACGGTGTGGTCCAGCGCCAGATAGAAGCGGTCGGGGTTGGCGATCTTGGGCCGCCCCAGCAGCGTATAGGTGCGATCCATGCCGTTCCAGGCCAGTTCGCTGGCGATGGTCCAGTCCACGCGGATGCGGAGCATATCGCCGGTCTGCGCCCACGGTCGCGGCAGCGTGACGGCGTGGTGCGCGAGAATCTTCTGGGTCAGCGTCATCGGCTGGGGTTTCTGCTTGCCAGGCATCGCTATGTACTCCTTTGTACTGCTTGGGATGAAGGGCTGTCTATTCCTGAGGCTTATGTACCCCGAAGGAGAAACGGTCTCATGCTTGCAGTATACCGCGCCAGGAGAATAGGAGGCGGAAGCCACGGATGGCGCTATTCGACCTTGCGACCGTGATATGGGATCGGTCCGGCGGCTGGTCCGGCGAACTCGTCATTCACGCCCAGGGAGACGATGTAGGTGGGGGTGATCCGCAGGATAGCCGGGGCGAAGTTGGGGCTGATCGCTTTGCCCCCTTCGGAGACCGCCCGCACCGTGCCACGCACCTCGACGAAACGCGGCCCCTGGCCAGGGACAGCATCATCGATGACAAAGGCCACGCGCCCATGGCGCAGCGCCTCCCGATATTTTCTGGTCGGGATAATGTCGTGGCCGCCAAGGTCAATGGTATCCTCGTCGGGGTTATAGCGAAAGCCCACCGGCACTACGTGCAGGTCGCCATGCTCGTTGACGGTTGCCAGCCTGCCCAGACGCTGGCTCTGGAGATACTCGATTTCGGCAGG
>DASUHD010000042.1:0-27374 GCA_036273675.1 Ktedonobacterales bacterium
GGCGGACCTACCGCACCAGCTTTCCGACGAGACGGCGCAGGCGCTCTGGCCCGGCGCGCCACTGGTCGCCACATCAACGCTCACAGGCGATGGGCTGGCAGCGCTCGAAGGGCAGATTGCGGCGCTGGCATTGGGTGGCACGGCCCAGGCGGGCGATGCGCTCGTCTCCAGCGCGCGCCATAAAGATGCGCTTCGTCGCGGGCTGGAGCATATTCAGGCGGCTGAGGTGACGCTGACCGACGGCCTGCCGCTCGACTTCGTGGCCATCGACCTGCGGGCCGCGCTCGAAGCATTGGGCGAGATAACCGGCGAGACGGCCACCGCCGACCTGCTCGACCGCATTTTCGCCGAGTTCTGCATCGGCAAGTGAAGGCGCGTCATCCCTCGTCTTCTCCCAGGAACGCCAGTAGCTCGGCGTTGACCGCTTCGGGAATCTGCTGGTTGAGCCAGTGACCCGCCGTCGAGAAGCGGCGCACGCGCAGATTCGACGCCCACGGTTCCAGGTTGTTGTTGTCGGACAACCATGGGCCAAGGTAGGGGTCCAACTCACCCCAGAGGAGCAATGATGGCGCGGTAATTATGCGCGCCGGGGAGAGCGCAGCCGCGCCGTGGCGCAGAAGCTGGCGATAGTAGCTGAGGGCAGCGGTCACCGCGCCGGGCCGCGCCATCGCATCCACGAACCGCTGGATATCGTCATCAGTGAGCCAGGCGCGTCCGCGATCCGCCGACCGGAAGGTGCGCCAGAGCTGGCTGTAGTTGTCGCGGGTGATGCTGTTCTCGGCGATGCCGCGCAACTGGAAGAAGCCCACATAGGCGCTGCGGCGGAACTGGCCGGGATGCCGCCACTCGCGGGTCAGCGTGGCCGGGTGCGGCGCGTTCAACACCACCAGCCGCCGCAGATAGTCTGGCTCGCGCATGGCAAACGTCCAGGCGATCAGGCCGCCCCAGTCGTGGCCGATGATATCCGCCTGCCGCTCGCCCAGCGACTCTATCACGCCGCGCACGTCGGCGGTCAACGTCGCCAGATCGTAGCCGCTGGCGGGTTTGTCCGAGAGGTTGTAGCCGCGTGTATCCAGCGCGACGACCCGCCGAACTGCCGCCAGCGCCGGAAGCTGGTAACGCCAGGAATACCAGAACTCCGGGAAGCCATGCAGCAGAACCGCCAGCGGGCCGCTCCCCGCCGCCACATAGTGCAGCCGGACGCCATTGGCGACGACATAGCCCTCGTCGCACCCCTCGGGCAGCGGGAACGCTTCGTGTGGCGCATCCATCGGCGGAACTCCATAGCACTACGGGTGATATGCCGAATATCAGCATACCACCCGCCATCGCGGCACTGCCGCCACCATGCAACAAACAGTCAGATTAGTCGCGGACGTCGTCGTAGAGGACGGTGCTGAGGTAGCGCTCGCCCGCCGAGGGGAATACGACGACAATCGTCTTGCCGTTGTATTCGGGGCGGGCCGCCAGCTGAGCCGCCGCCCACGCCGCCGCGCCGCTGCTGATGCCGACGAGCAGCCCCTCTTCACGCGCGAGGCGGCGCGCCATCTGCACTGCGTCGTCATCAGCGACGGTGATGATCTCGTCGATCAGCTTCGTGTCCAGCACATCCGGCACAAAGCCCGCGCCGATGCCCTGAATCTTGGTCGGTCCAGCCTGGCCACCCGAAAGCACAGCCGAGGACGATGGCTCGACCGCGATCATCTTCACGTCGGGTTTGCGCGCCTTGAGCACCTCGCCGACCCCGGTCAGCGTCCCGCCGGTGCCAATGCCCGAGACTACCGCATCCACCTGACCCTCGGTGTCGTTCCAGATTTCCAGGGCCGTCGTCTCGCGATGGATCTTCGGATTGGCTGGATTCTCGAACTGCTGCGGCACCCACGAGCCGGGCGTCTGCTCTTGTAGCTCCTTCACCTTCGCGATGGCCCCCGGCATGCGCTGCGCCGCGGGCGTCAGCACCACCTCAGCGCCGAGCCGCTTCAACACCATCCGCCGTTCGACGCTCACCGACTCTGGCATCACCAGCACGCAGCGATAGCCTCGCGCCGCCGCGACCCACGCCAGCCCGATACCGGTATTGCCGCTGGTCGGCTCGATGATCGTCATGCCGGGCTTGAGCACGCCCGCCTTCTCCGCCTCATCTACCATGCTGACGGCGATGCGGTCCTTGACGCTGTAGCCCGGCTGAAACGCTTCGAGCTTCGCGAGCACCGTCGCGCCGCCCGGCGTGACACGATTCAAACGCACCAATGGAGTGTTGCCGATCAGTTGTGTCGCATCTTCTGCCCAGTGTGGCATCGTTCTTTCTCCTGCTCCTGCTCCCAACAAACCTAGAGGGTGACATAGTATACTGGCGCGGCCCATTCGCCGCGACGCACTTCACAATGTATAGTGCATCAAGACGGTACACTTTATCAAGATTGGCTGAACAAGCCGATTTTTACGCATGCAGACACAAATACGCCCGGCGCCACTCGTGACGGTGGTCAGCGTGTGGGCCGGGCGAGTTGGCAGCGGATAAGATCAGAAGAAGTGGATCAGATGTAGTACATCGCGTCGCGTTCCTGCGTGGAGACGTGATGCTTGTGGGCGAGCTGTTCGAGGGTGGTATTGGCGAGCAGGTTGCGGGTGAAGTCGTCCACCTGCACCCAGATATCGCGGAAGCCGCAGCCAGGCGAGAGCTGGCACCACGCTGGATTAGGCACGCACTCCATTGGCGCGACCGTGCCTTCGAGCGCGTTCACGACATCGCCCATGCTGATGCTCGCGGGGGAGCGCGCCAGCATATGGCCGCCCTGGGGTCCGCGCGCGCTCTTGAGCAGCCCGGCGCGGCGCAGCGCAATCAGCACCTGATCGAGGAAGTGTTCCGGCACCTGCTGGCGAGTGGCAATGTCCGCGCTGGGGACTGGTCCCTGGCCATAGTGCGCCGCCAGATCAACCATCGCGCGCAGCCCGTAGTCACCCTTCATCGTCAATCGCATCATGGAAGTCCTCGCATCGTTACCAACGTTACCGCGCACATCTGATCTGTCGAAACCGCAACCGCGCGCGCTTCATACCAGCGGGTATCACGTCCATCTGACAGCATATAGCTGCCACTGGGAAGTGTCAAACTGCGAGGTATTGATCAGCCCTTTGCTCAAGTGGTCCGCCGCAGGCTGGCGAGATACTGCTCCACGTTGGCGCGCATCTCGCGCAGGCTATCGCCGCCGAACTTTTCGAGCCAGGCGTCGGCCAGTGTCAGCGCCAGCATCGCCTCGCCGACGACTCCCGCGGCGGGTACGACACAGACATCGCTGCGCTCGTAGCGCGTCACCGCGATCTCCTCGCCAGTGCGCACATCCACCGAGGGCAGCGGGTGCGCCAGCGTCGGGATAGGCTTGACGGCCACCCGCGCGACAATCGGCGCGCCATTGCTGATGCCGCCTTCGATGCCGCCCGCGTTGTTCGTCAGGTGGGTCCATCCCGTCGTGGCATCATAGCGCGCGACATCGTGTACCTGCGAGCCGGGCAGCGCCGCCGCACTGAACCCCGCGCCAATCTCCACGCCTTTGGCCGAGGGGATGCTCATCAGCGCCTGCGCGACGCGACCGCTCAACCGGCGATCCCACTGGCTGTAGCTGCCCAGCCCAACCGGCACGCCTGTGGCCACCACCTCGAAGACGCCGCCACAGGTGTCGCCCTGGCGCTTGCCCTCCAGAATCCGCTCGATCATCCGTTGGGTCAGCGCGGCATCGGCGCAACGCATCGGCGAGGCTTCCACCCGCTCCCAGAACGCCGCATTAACCTGTCCGATATCCGGCGCGCCATCGGGCGGGTAGCCCACCTCGGCGACGGAGAGGACGTGGCTGTGAATGGCGACGCCAAAGGCCTCCAGCAGCAGCCGACAGACGCCGCCCGCCGCCACCCGCGCCGCCGTCTCGCGCGAACTGGCCCGCTCGATCACCTCGCGCACGTCGTCGTGGCCGTATTTGAGCGCGCCCGTCAGGTCGGCGTGTCCCGGCCGCACCCGCGTCACCGCCTCGGTCGGCTCGGCAATGGGGTCGGCGCTCATCGCCTCCTGCCAGTTGGCCCAATCGCGATTGGCGATACGCAGGGTGATCGGCGACCCGAGGGTATGGCCGTGGCGCACGCCCGATAGCGCCTCAGCGGTGTCGCGCTCGATCTTCATGCGCCCGCCGCGCCCGTAGCCTCCCTGGCGGCGGCGCAGGTCGTCGTCTATGCGCGAACGCGCGAAGGGCAGGCCAGCGGGCAGGCCATCCAGAATGACGATCAGGCCGGGTCCATGCGATTCGCCGGACGTCAGAAAGCGCAGCATGAAATGTAGATCCTTTGTGAGAGCAGGCAGCCAGCCATGACGAGCGCGCTGACGGCTCATTCATGGATGGTAGCAGGGCGAGCGCCCGTTGACAATGCGGCGGCGCGCGGTGTATACTTTCGCTTGCGTTACCGCCTGATATCCTCGGTGCTATCCGATGCATCAGGTGGCGCGACAAGCCCCCGTGGCGGAATGGTATACGCGGCAGGTTGAGGGCCTGTGCCCGAAAGGGCGTGGTGGTTCGAGTCCACTCGGGGGCACCAGAGGCGCAAAAGGCTTCAGAGGCGCCGAAAGGCAGCTGACGTGCGGAGCAGCAACGCTTACGCACGTCGTTTCTTTTGGCATCGGCATCGGTTTTCGTGCTCAACGGCTTTCAGCGGGCGGCTAGCTCAGCGGCAGAGCATCTGGTTTACACCCAGAGGGTCACAGGTTCAAATCCTGTGCCGCCCACCAATCTCCATCCCTACACTATCCCCAAATATTCCCGAAGTGCGCGCATGCCACCATCTGACCGCCTACCCCCTGACCCACCTTATCCCCGCTTTTGACATCCAATTTGGCATCCAATGCCCAAAATCACCCCGTTCCTGACCATCTGTCTGCTACACCATCTACCCGTATAATATAGCCGCCGGTGTCGCGGCGGCATCTGGCTGCATGTCGGGCAGGACATGCGAGTAGAGATCAATCATGATGCGCGAGTTGGAGTGGCCCAACATCTCCATGACCACTTCGACCTGGCCGTTCCCCAAAAGCGCCAGCGTGGAGCAGGTATGCCGTAGATCATGGAAGCGAATACGCGGCAACGCTGCGACCTGTAGCAGCCGATGCAGTGACCGCAGGACGTTCCGGCCCATCAGCGGCGTGCCTATCGCCGTCGAGAAGACGAAATCGTTATCCCGCCATGCGGCGCCGACGAGCATCCACTCTTCCAGCTGACGCTTCCGATGCTGCTGCAACTCACTGACGATCTCGCGCGCCAGGCGTAGACGACGACGACTGGTCCGCGTCTTCGTCTCGGTCCAGATGGCCCGGCCATGCGCGTGCCGCAGGCTCCACCTCACTTGCAGCGAGGCTCCCATGCCCTACTTGTCGCCGAGATCGACATCCGCCCAATGGAGCGCGAGTAGTTCACCCCGTCGCATCCCGGTAGCGAGCGCCAGTGACCACAGCCCAAGCAGCCGATCCTGACGTTCTGCCGCGACCTCCAGCAGCGTGCGCGCCTCCTCGCGGTTGAGCGGCCGCATCTCCCGATGCTCGAGTCGTGGCACGTCTACGAGCTCACTCACGTTGCACGTCACCAGGCCGACTCTCAGCGCGTTCTCCTGCGCCCGATGACGAGGTAGACCTGTATATGTTCACTCCCCAAAGTTCGCGAACGCTCTTGAGCGCTATTCCTGCCGGGTCCTGATGCTGAGACCTGTCCAGCTACGCGGATCGAGCCGGTCGCGCAGGGCATCACCGAAGAGATTGAGACTGAGCACCGTCACGACAATAGCGAGGGCTGGTCCAAGCATCATCCAGGGATCGGTGAAGAGATAGGCCTGGGCTTCGTTGATCATGGTGCCCCATTCGGGCGTGGGCGGCTGGGAGCCTAGACCCAGATAGCTCAGCACGGATTCGTCCAGGATGGCGAAGGAGATGGAAATGGTCGCCTGGACGAGAAGCGGGCTGGTGATGTTAGGCAGCACGTGGCTGAATAGGATCTTCCGGGTGCGTGTGCCGGAGGCGCGAGCGGCCGTGACATAGTCCAGCCCTTGTAGTTGAAGCACCTGGCCGCGTGCCAGACGGGCATAGATGGGAATGCGGACGACGGCCAGGGCGATCACCAGATTGGCGATGCTCGTTCCCAGCGCGGCAGCAATGGCCAGGGCGAGAATCAGCGAAGGGAAAGCGAGGAGCGCGTCTACGATGATGGTGAAGATTTGGTCCACCCAGCCTTTGAGGTAACCGCCGATCAAGCCAAAGAGCGTGCCAATGCCTCCGCCGATCAAGATAGAGAGAACCCCAACGGACAGGGAGATGCGTGTGCCATATATCACGCGGCTCAACTGGTCGCGCCCGAGCGAGTCGGTGCCGAATGGATGGGCCAGAGTGGGCGGTTGAGCGGCGATGGCTGGATGATACGCGAGCGGATCATATGGAGCGACCCATGGAGCGAAGATGGCGACGCCCACCAGCACTGCAAGGACGATGCTGAAGAGCCAGCGAGGATCCTCCCGAACCTCTTTGAGCACGCGCACGGGGAGTGCGGCTTTGCGCGCTCCAGCGCTGACTTCCAGGTCAGGCAAATTCGGCAGAGGCCCGCCAGCGGATGCGACAGCAATATCAGCCTCACCCGGGAAATCGGGTTGCTGGGCGAAGGATATGCCGTCTAGCCGCCCGGGGAAGAAGTGCATGCGCGCCCATAGCTTGCGGAACGACGGCGCCCGCCTGATATTATTTGCCATAACTGACCCTTGGATCAAGCACTCTGTAACCGATGTCTACAAACAGGTTGACAGCCATATAGGAGAGCGCTGCAAGCAGGACAACCCCTTGAACCACGGGATAGTCCTTGGAGAAGATGCTCTGGATGGTGAGAGAGCCGATGCCCGGCCAGAGAAAGATCGTCTCGATCACGAACGTGCCCGCCAGAATGGCGCCGACTTGCAGGCCGACGATTGTGAGCAGCGGCATAAGGGCGTTGCGCAGGGCATGGCGGTAGTTGACCTGCCTGGGTCGCAGACCCTTTGCCCATGCCGTACGAATGTAATCCTCGTGGAGCACTTCGAGCATACTGGTGCGCACCTGGCGCAGATTGACAGCTACAGCGCCCGCGCCAAGCGCGACGGCGGGCAGCACGAGATCGCGCAGATTACCGAGTGGATCTTCGGTGAAGGGGACATAGCCACCAGGCGGGAAGATGCGGATAAAGACGGCGAAGACAAGAATGAGCAACAGGCCGAGGACGAAGCTGGGAATGGCGGTGCCCAGCAGACTCGTCACATTGACCAGCCAATCCAGCCGTCCGTTGCGACTGGTCGCAGCCATGACACCCAGGGGTACAGCGAGCGCGACAGAGAAGATTAGCGACGCGACGCCAAGCTCTATCGTGACGGGCAAGCGCTGCCAGATGGCCTGAACGACAGGCTGCTGGAGCTGAATAGACTCGCCGAGATTCCCATGGATCGCCTGCCAAAGCCAGAGCCCATACTGAACGCCGAGGGGACGGTCAAGCCCAAGCTGCTGACGCAAGGCGGCAACCGTCTGCGGCGTCGCCTCCTCGCCAAGCAGTACGCGAGCGGGGTCACCGGGAACAAGATGAATGAGCATGAAGGTGACGAAGCTGACAAGCAGTGCCACCGGGATCATAAACAGGAGTCGCCGCGCGACATATGTGGTCATCTCGTCCTCCTGTCAGGGAACACATGCGGGTAGAGGCTGAAGCGTTCCTGCCGACCTCTACCCGATGAGACGCTACCAGCACGCGCCGTTGCGTGGCGTTGCGTGGCCGTTCGCGCGCAGACCCTACGAGAGATATGTTTTGGTAAAGACCATGATCGTGGTTGGCAGCAACTGGAAGTTCTGGACGCTCTTGGTGGAGATCTGCGTGGCAACGCCGTGATAGAGGAACACGTACGGTGCATCGTCCAGAATGAGCTTCTCGGCCTGCTGATAGTCACTGGTACGCTTGGACGGGTCGCTCGACGTGCGAGCATCGTCTAGGAACGCATCTACCTGTGTATTGGAGTACTGCGTGTCGTTGAAGCCGCCGCCAGTATGGAACCAACCGTACATATTGCCATCGGGATCGACCCGACCGCTCCAGCCGAGGAGCGCCGCCTGGAAGTGGTGCGCGGACGTATCATCGAGCAGCGTAGCGAAGGTCTCCTGCTTGATGTTGACCGTGATGCCAGCGGGCTGGAGCTCCGATTGGAGTAACTGCGCTTGCTGCTGGAGGAGCGGAGAGCCGCTGGAGATAAGCAGCGTGAACGACACCCCAGACGACATACCGGCCTGAGACAACTCCGCCTTGGCTTTGCCGATATCGTGCGTGTACGGTTTGAAACTGCTATCATAGGCCCAGCTACTGGGTGGGATTGGTCCCTGCGACTCGACGCCAACGCCATGCAACGCCGTAGTGAGGATTTCCTGCCGGTCTACTGCCCACTCGACCGCACGGCGCACATGGACGTTATCGAACGGCGCGACTTTGGTGTTGAGCTCCATGCCATAGAAGCTAAGGCCGGGGTTCTGCTTATAGACCAGGCTCGCGTTCTGCTTGGCATTCTGGATATCGATCGGGCTGATGTCCTGCGCGACGTTGATGTTGCTCGTCTGGAGGTTCGTGTACATCACGCTTTCGTTGGTGATGGGCCGGTAGTTGATTTTGTCGAGATACGGAAGCGCGTTGCCGTTGCTGTCTTTCTGCCAGTAATGCGGGTTGCGCTGGAGCGTGAGATGGTCCCCCTTGACCCAACTGACGAACTCGAACGGCCCAGTGCCAGCCTTGACGGGATTATTGGCGAGTTGGTCGCCTTGCGCCTGGATCACGGCAGGCGAGAGCATCATGCCCGCGCGATCGGACAGGTTGGCTAGCAAGGGAGAAAACGGCTTCTTCAGGGTAAATTGCACGTGCATATCATCCACTGCCTGAACCGATGCGACGGTAGAAAGCTCGCTAGAACGGGGTGATGAGGGCGTGTTCAGGATGCGGTTGATGTTGGTGACGACTGCGGCGGCGTTGAATGGGGTACCGTCCTGGAACTGGACCCCGGAGCGCAGGGTAAAGACGATCTGAGTGGGCGAAGGATTGGCCCATGAGGTTGCGAGGTCTGGCTGAATCTTGTTCTGGGCGTCTGAGGTCACGAGGGTATCGTACATGTTGAGCATGACCTCGCGATCAACGAGCGCCGAGGACTTCAGTGGATCGAGCGTCACGACGTCGGAATCCAGGCCGACGTTAAGCGTGCCACCGGTCTTGGGGCCGGATGCTTGGCCATTGCCACTCGTGCCACCGCAGCCCGCGAGCGCGAACGCCAGCAAGAGGGCGACTCCCAGCAAAGTGTGCATCAGCCGGAACTTTCTGCTGGCAAGCGACCTGACAGGGAATGGCCACAAAGGTACATGATGCCGCGCCATGTGATTACCTCCCATGCTTGTCGAACAACTCCCTACGCCACAATCATTGGGCCGAACCTGCTGGCCCTCCATGCTTGCTGGATGCTGATTGCCCGAATCACCTGTACGCAATCAATCGGTATCAATCGGTATCCATCCGCAAGTGTTCGCACTACTGATCGCGCCGAGAAGCCACTTGTGGCGCTCCAGGCGCATACGCGACGGCAAGATCACGCTCGATGCGGGAGACGGCCTCAAGGAGTGCGAGCGCATGGCGGGTGACGACATCGCCCTGAAAACGCGACGCGGGTTCCGCTAGGCTGAGAGCGGCGAGAATGGCGCCATCAGTTCCACGGATAGGCACGCCGATGGACGCCGATCCGGGGACGGTCTCACCTGCTGTTTGGCTATAGCCACGAGCGCGAGTCTCGCGCAACTCCTCCTCTAGCTGGGCGATGCGTGCAGCCGGAAGCGATGCGGTTACCAGCCGCCAGAGCGAGTTGTTGGATGGACCATCAATGAGGAGCGCTTTGCCAGCCGCGCCACGGTCAAGCGGGAAGACGCGACCGACACCAGCGCTCATACGGAGCATCTGCGGGCTTTCGATCTCATCCAAACATATGCGGACATCGCCAGCGACGACGTAGAGACCGACGGTCTCCTCTGTGAGAGCCTGTAGCCATTGCATATGCGGGCGGCAGATCTGGCGCAGTGATGCCTCGCCGGGGACCGCTTGCGCCAGGGCAAGGATACGATAGCCGAGGGTGTAGTGGCGCTTGTCGGACTCATGGGAAACGAGACCCCGAGCCAGGAGCGCCTGGAGCAGGCGATGTACCGTGCTCTTGGTAAGGTCCAGCCGCTCACTGATCTCCGTCACACCAAGCGTGGGTGTCTCACGCGAGAACGCACATAGCACTGCCAGAGCGCGATCTACCGCGCTGCTCGCGCTTGTATTGCCGTCCGCCAACGAATGCGGCGCCTTGTGTTTGGGAAATTGCGTGCCAGATGTGACGCCTGTATCCATTGCTTCGACCCCATCTCAACTGGAGAACTGGACGATGACTCGCGAACATGACATGCGAACAACATAGCGGTATTTGTTCCATGTGATGGAATAGTGTTCCATATTCTTGTGTTTGGCGTATGATACGGAATATTGCTGCCCCCTGTCAAGCTGCCATTTCGTTTGTGAATCACCGGGTACAGATTGCGGTGAGCCTCGCGGCGAATCATGGTGACGAATCATGGTAGCGCAGGGGGCGGCGAGGAGGGTCGCGTGGCCTGCGCATGGCCTGCGCATGGCCTGCGGGCGGAGCGAGTGCGCTACCATCCCGCAGCGATGCCTTCGGCGCGAGGATCAGCTCCGCCATGGAAGACGCCATGCTCCTTGTCAATCACGATGCCCTGAGCGTGGCCCACCAGCGAATTCCAGGGGCCAATCTCGCGTACTGTGTGGCCGCGTGTGCGCAGACCCGAGACGGTGGCGGCCGGGAAGCGGTCCTCCATACACAGCACCTCGTCCTCACCTGGCGAATCAGCGCCATGAACCCAGCGCGGCAACTCTATGGCGGCCTGGATATTGATGCCAAAGTGGGCGACAGCCGTATAGACTTGCAGATGGGTCGAGGGCTGCCCATCGCCGCCCATCGTGCCGAAAATGATGGCTGGCCGACCGTCACGCATGGCGAGCGATGGGATGAGCGTGTGAAGTGTGCGCTTGCTGGGAGCGAGGGCATTGGTCGCTTCGGGTTTCAGTGAGAAGTAGGCGCCGCGGTTCTGCAGCACAATACCCGTGCCATCTACGACGAGACCGCTGCCAAAACCCATGTAGTTGCTTTGGATGAGGGAGACGGCGTTGCCATCGCTATCCGCCGCGCAGAGGTAGATCGTGTCGCCGGTGAAGCCGCCAGGAGCCGCGGATGGCTGGGCATGTGCCGGGTCGATCTGTGCGCGACGCTGGCGCAGATAGTCAGGCGCGACGAGATGCGCGGGATCCCAGGGCATGTAGGCCGGGTCGGTCAGATAGGCGTCGCGGTCGGCGAAAGCAAGCTTCTTTGCTTCGACGGCGAGATGGACGACCTCAGGTGCGAGCGGATCCTCGCCAAGTGGAAGCTCGCCCAGCATCCCGAGCATCTGGAGAGCGGTGATGCCCTGCGTATTGGGAGGCAGCTCGTAGATGTCGAGCTGCGCGAACGGCACAGAGAGCGGCGTGACCCACTCGCTCTGGTGCGCCGCGAGATCTTCTTTGGTGATCAACCCACCCTCACGACCGAAGAAGGCCGCGATCTGCTCCGCAACTGCGCCGCGGTAGAAGGCTTCAGGTCCCTGCTCGGCAATTGCGCGGAGCGTTCGGCCAAGGGCAGGCACACGAGCAATGCTGCCGACGGAGGGAATAGTGCCGTCTGGCATGAAGTGCTCGTGGAACGAGCGATGCGTGCGGTCAGCGGTCTTCATGAATGTTAGCGCGCGATGTAGGCCGGGTCCGACTGGAAACCCTTCCTCCGCATAAGCAATCGCGGGAGCCAGCGAACGCGCCAGCCCGAGACGGCCAAAACGCTCAGAGACGCGTCCCCAGCCGTCAGGGCAGCCAGGCACAGTGACACTGTGAACGCCGAAGCGCGGCATGGAACTGTAGCCAAGCGATTGGTAGCGCTCGATAGTTGCTGTCTGGGCCGAGCGCCCGCTGGCGTTGAGCCCATGAACCTGGCCACTGCAGGCATCGTAGAGCAACATGAAGAGGTCACCGCCCAGCCCAACCACAAACGGATAGACTACCTGAAGGACGGCATTGGCGGCGATGGCGGCGTCCACTGCATTACCGCCAGCCTTGAGCAGGTCTAACCCCGCCTGGGCAGCGAGATAATGTGGGGCGGCTACCATGCCGTGAGAGGCCATTGTCGTAGGTCGATTCTGGGGAAAATTGCTCATACCAGCCCTCTTTCACGAGTAAGAAGGGTACATCGTTGATCGACTATTCGCATCGTTGGGTAACTATATCACGTATTCCACCTAATGGAACACTGTTCCGTTTTCATGATGTTGGTGTTATGCTGTTGAGGCGGATGGCATTCGTCGGGAACGCTCCCCATACATCCATATTGTCGAGAAACAAGAAGAACCCAG
Organism: Ktedonobacterales bacterium; assembly: GCA_036273675.1. Classification (GTDB taxonomy): domain Bacteria; phylum Chloroflexota; class Ktedonobacteria; order Ktedonobacterales; family JADMIN01; genus DAHUXT01. The sequence goes on from DASUHD010000042.1 coordinate 12,545, forward strand.
CTGGCAATCCGTGCCGTACATGGCCGTACATGCCGCAACACGAGATCGATTGCCCACGTCGTTCTCGTTCGCATCTCATTTCGCATCTCATGAGGCTAGGGGAGTGAGCAATGAGCGACTACGAAGCGCCATTCGACGAGTTGGAAGAACCAGGAATCGAGGAGCTCCAGGCGCGGATGTCGTCGGGGCAGGTGACGGCGCGACAGATCGTGGAGCGGTATCTGGCGCGCATCGAGGCGGTGGACCGGAACGGCCCAGCGATACGATCCATCATCGAAACGAATCCCGACGCGCTGGAGATCGCCGACAGGCTGGACCGCGAACGTGCCGCCAGCGGCCCGCGCGGCCCGCTGCATGGCATTCCCATCCTCCTGAAGGACAACATTGACACAGCGGACCAGATGCAGACGACAGTGGGCTCACTTGCGCTGGCAGGGGTGCGTCGCTCGCGTGATGCGTTCGTGGCGGCGAAGTTGCGCGCGGCAGGGGCGGTGCTGCTGGGCAAAGCAAACATGAGTGAATGGGCCAATTTCCGCTCGACGCACTCGTCAAGCGGGTGGAGCGCGCGGGGCGGGCAGGCGCTTAACCCCTACGCGCTCGACCGGACACCGGCTGGATCAAGCTCCGGATCAGCATCAGCGGTCGCGGCGTCATTGGCTGCGGCATCCGTGGGAACCGAGACAGATGGCTCAATTCTGTCGCCAGCGTCGGCGAACAGTGTGGTAGGCATCAAGCCGACGGTCGGGCTGACGAGCCGCGCCGGGGTGATCCCCGTCGCGCACAGTCAGGATACCGTGGGACCATTTGGCCGGACTGTAGCGGATGCGACACTGCTGCTTGGTGTGCTAGCGGGCGCCGATCCACGTGATCCAGCAACACAGGCGGCTGGCACAATGGGGCAGGCTGATTACACGCGTTTTCTCGATCCGGACGGCTTGCGTGGAGTGCGCCTTGGTGTCGCGCGGGAATTGTATTTCGGCTATAGTGAGAAAGCCGACGCGGTTGTTGAGACGGCGCTCGAAGCGATGCGGGCGCTCGGTGCGGAACTCGTTGACCCGGCGAATATCCCAACGGCGCGGCAGATCAAGGCTTCGGAATCAGAGCGAGAGGTTCTCCTGTATGAATTCAAGGCAGATCTCAATGCCTATCTAGCGGGCCTGGGACCAGACGCTCCAGTGCGTACGCTTGAGGAACTGATCGCCTTCAACGAGGACCACGCGGAGCAAGAGATGCCTTACTTCGGTCAGGAGATCTTCATCATGGCGCAGGCCAAGGGGTCACTGACCGACCAGGCGTATTTAGACATGTTGGAGCAGAACCGGCAGTTGGCGCGCACATTGGGTATTGATGCCGTAATGCAGAAGTTTCAGCTGGATGCGCTGGTCATGCCGACGATCAGCCCGCCGTGGAAGATTGACCTGATCGATGGCGATTATAAGATGGGAGGGAGCGCCCAGCCTGCCGCACTGGCTGGATATCCCGCAATCACGGTGCCAGCAGGCTATGCGTTTGGGCTGCCGGTTGGCGTGACATTCATGGGCAGAGCGTTCAGCGAGCCGAAGCTGATCCAGCTGGCCTATGCCTTCGAGCATGCCACGCGGTTGCGCCGCGCGCCGCGATTCGTACCCACGACGCCGTAGAACCAAAGGCGGCCAGGGGATCTGGATCGCTGTCGTCGGCTGCTGCGAGAGCGGCGCATCCCGCACACCATTTCCGCACACCATTCCCGCCAGTCAACTATTTTGACATCCAATTTGACATCCAGCGGGAAGACGACCGACGACGAGCAGTGTCGCAACTTCGCGAAAATAGCGCCCTCATGCAAAATGCGAAGATTGCGAAATACCGGGAAAGACGCAAGGCATCTGATTTACACCCAGAGGGTCACAGCTTCAAATCCTGTGCCGCCCACCCCTCAACACATCCACAATGACTCACCGCATGTGTGTCCACTGCTGTAACCCCCGGCGTAGTTGTTCACATCAATCATACGTCATCAGATCACATCACCAGAAAGGGAAATGCCATGCGCATCCGGCTCAGCGCGATTATCGTTTCCTTCTTCCTACTGGCGCTCACCGTTGCGGGCTGTGGTGGAAGCTCTGGGGGTGGCTCAAGCAACGAGCTCGACATGGGCGCCGCCAGCTTCACGCAGTCTAGCATCACCCTGAGCACTGGCCAGGCGCTGCATATGGTTGATTCGCAGGACTCCGGCGGCACGCACATGATATGTATTGGCCAGAACGGGAAATGCGACACCGGCGCCAGCGGCCCCTCCGAGCTGGCTGATCCTGGCATGGCGTTCAGCCCTGGCACGACCAAAGATGTGACCTTCAGCACCGCAGGCACGTACCACCTCACCTGCACCATTCACCCAAATATGAACGTCACCATCACCGTCCAGTGACGGGCGGCAGGCGGGCGCTCAAGCATCCGCCGCAGATGCTGGCAGCCGGCGCTGGAAGAGACCGCGCGTGGCGGCGTACTCCATCACCGCCGCCACGTCGAGCAGGTGCGGCCCCGTCCAGTTGGCACGAATAGCGGCATCCGGACCATCCGGGGGCAGTTGCAGCGAACGCTCGCCGTCGAGCGCCAGCACGCACGGGCGGTCGTGAATCTCCGCTGGCTCACCAATTGCGAGCAGCCGCCACGAACGGACCGTCGCCTCTCGCACCAACCCCGGCGCGATGGGCGACAGCACCGAGACGCCGCCAGCAGCGCTGCCCGTCGCATTGAGCTTGAGATCGAGCAGCAGGGCATGCTCGGCCTCCGGCGACACCGGGCGCAGGTGCGCGCCAATAGCGGATAGCCCGATGACGCCGGGAACCGCCTGCGTGAGCCAGAGCTGGCGCAGTGGAGCAAGATCGGTGACGGCCCGCGCGCCCAGAAATGGCTGCGTGGATGCGGCAATATCCACGAGCGCGGTCTCGATCACCTCACCCGCTTGCACCACCTCCAGGCGTTTGCTCCGGCGCGCGGCAACATCCGCGGGAACCAGGCCACGCGCGTAGAGACCGGCGGCCAGCCCCGCCACAGTACCCTCGATGGGGCGTGGAATGACATTATTGGTCCCAGTGGAGATCGGCAAGAGCGGCACATCGCGGCAGCCCTTCGCGACCGCGCGGCACGTCCCATCCCCACCCAGCACGACGATGCAGGCACAGTTTTCCAGCGCCATCCACTCCGCCGCCAGCGTTGAGTCACGCTCATCGTGCGCCAGAGACATGTCCACGAGACGCACCCGTACCTGAAGATCGCGCGCGTCGGCGGCGGCCAGCGCCAGCCCGTACGGGTCTGGCATCGCGAGCGCCACGTTGACACCCACCGCCTGCAAACCAAACAGCACGCGCCGCAGAATACGTTCCTTCTCGTGCTGATCCACAATCGAGCCATACCCGCTGAGCCGTCGCACATCATGCGCCGCGGCGGCATTGGCGATGATGCCTACGCGCGGCTCCATCAGCGGACCTCGGCGTAGGTCTCGCGCGACTCGACAAGATGCTTCACTGTTTGTAGGAATGCCGCCGCCGGAGCGCCATCGACTGCCCGGTGGTCAAACGTCAGACTGAGTGTCATCAACTGGCCAATCACAATCTTTCCTTCTCGCGGCACGACCGCCTCATGGACCCGTCCGATGCCGAGGATACCCACCTCTGGGGCATTGAGAATCGGCGTGAACGCATCGATCTCATAGAAACCGAGGGTCGTCAGCGAGAACGTGCTCCCGCTCAGTTCCGCCGGAGTGCTGGCGTTGGCGCGGGCGCGCTCGGTCAGCTCCCGGCTCCGCGCGGCAAGCTGCTCCAGTGTAAGGCGCCCCGCATCACGCACGACCGGGACCACCAGGCCATCAGGCACAGCGACGGCCAGCCCCAGGTGGATCGCGTCGTGAACGCGCAGACGATCTCCTTCCAGCGTCGCATTCATGGCCGGATGTTGTCTGAGTGCCTGAATCACTATCCAGGCCAGCAAATCGGTATAGGTGAGACCCAGGCTTGCCTGTGCGCGCTCGCGCGCCGCGACGAGCTCATCGGCTCCCACCTCGGTGGTCAACGTCAACTGCGCGGAGGTCTGCATGCTCTTGAGCATGCGTTCGGCAATCACTTTCCGCCGCCCGGTGAGCGTCTCGCCAGCCTCCGGGGGCGGAGCGACAGCTGCGGTCGGCGACATTGTGGCAACCGAGCCGCCGACGGTGGTAGCGGCGGCGGCTCGGCGCACATCATCCTCGGTAATGCGCTGGCCGTGCGCCGGGGTGACTCGCGTGAGGTCAACGCCAAGCTCCCGCGCCAATCGGCGAGCCATAGGAGAAGCAGGAATAAAGCCAGCCTCAGCAGGCGCCGTGGCTGTGGCCGACGCGGACAATGCGGAAGCGGCTACGCTTGCCGTCGAAGCGTCTGTTGTAGCAGCCGCTGCCTCACCGGTCGGCACGAGCTCGGCAACCACCATGCCGGGCTTGACAACATCGCCACGTTGAAGCCGTATGTTCTGGATGGTTCCATCCTGTGGCGCGCTGATCTCGATGGTGGCCTTCTCGACCATCAGCTCCCCCAGCACCTCGCCCGCGCGCACCGTCGCGCCGTCGCGCGCGAACCAGTTGGCGATGAAGCCCTCCTCCGCCTCGCTTTCGGTCCACGACGGAATGGTAATCTCGATACTCATAGCAACATGCCCGTCCTTACCCTTACCATTCACGGCCTGTCATACGCCGGGCCTGCCCACCGCGTAAGAAGCAGTTGGCCCCAGGCGGGCGCATCGTCACATCCTCACCTGCCGGGGCCAATCGCCGATCACCACGAAGCTTCCGCGAAGTAGCGAGAAGCTGGTGTGACATGCGGAACACCTGTCTGGCTAGCCGTTCACCAGCTCACGCGCCGCCGCCGCGATCTTCTCCGCGTTCGGCAGCACATACTGCTCCAGAGGACGGCTGTATGGAATGGGCACGTCAGGTTCGGCGAGCCGACGAGCCGGGGCATCCAGATAGTCGAGCGCCGACTCAGCCACGGTCGCGATCACTTCGCCGGTCATGCCATAGCTGCGATAATCCTCATCCACGACAAGGAGACGGTGGGTCTTCTTGACCGAGTTGACAATGGCATCGCGATCTAGCGGCGCCAGCGTGCGCAAGTCCACCACCTCGGCGGAGATGCCTTCGTCGGCGAGCTTCTTCGCGGCTGCCAACGAGCGATGCACCATCATCCCCACCGTCACAATCGTGACATCCGTGCCCTCGCGCTTGACATCGGCAACGCCGAACGGGATAGTGTACGCCTCTTCAGGCACTGGCCCGGCAGAGGCGTCGAGCATCGTCATCCAGCCCAGCCCCATAATCCCTTTGTGCATGAAGTAGACAACGGGATTGTCGTCGCGAATCGCCTGAATTATCAGGCCTTTCGCATCATAGGGTGTGGAGGGTACTACCACCTTCAGCCCCGGCACGTGCGCGAAGAGGCTGTAGAGGCTTTGCGAGTGCTGGGCGGCATCATCGTAGCCAGCGCCATAGGCGGTAATCAGCGTGACAGGCAAGCGCACATGCCCGCCAGACATGTAGGTGTTCTTGGCCAGATGGTTGTAGATCTGATCCATGCAGACGCCGAAAAAGTCCACGAACATGAGTTCGACGACGGGCCGCATGCCCTCGGCTGCCGCGCCAATCGCCGCGCCTATGAACGCGGTTTCGGAGATGGGAGTGTCGCGCACGCGCTCAGGGCCAAACTCCTTGAGCAGGTCTTGCGTAGCGCCGAAGATGCCGCCATACGCGCCGATATCTTCGCCCATGATGAACACATCAGGGTCACGCTTCATCTCAGAGGCGATGCCCTCAGAGATCGCGCGGGCGGTGGTCAATTGGCGGGTGGAAGCAGGGACTGCCATAGTGTGCTGCTCTCATTCTCTCTCAGTCATGCTGACACGGGTCAACCGACAGTAACGAAGACATCTTCGAGCGCCTCTTCGGGGGCGGGATAGGGACTTTCGCGAGCAAACGCGACCGCTTCATCGACGGTGGCCTGTGCAGCCTTCCGCATCTCGGCGTCTTGCTCATCTGTCAGCCAGCCCTGCGCCTTCATCTGGTCGCGCAGTCGGTTGATAGGGTCGTGCTCCTTGAGGTGTGGCACCTCCTGGGAATCGCGATAGACCTCGGGATCGCCCTGGAAGTGGCCCAAGTAGCGGTCAGTATGAATCTCTAGCAGCGATGGGCCTTCTCCACGCCGGGCGCGGGCGACAGCCTCCTCCGCGACCTCATAGACGGCAGCCACATCATTCTCGTGAACGGCGACGCCGGGGATTCCGTAGGCCTGCGCGCGGTCGGCGTTGGATGGAATGGCGGTGGCGGTGGTTTTGGGAACCGAGATCGCCCAGCTGTTGTCCTCGCAGACGAAGATCACAGGCAGCTTCCAGGTGGCGGCCAGATTCAGCGACTCGTGGAAGGATCCCTGATTGGCGGCGCCTTCGCCAAAGAAGGCCACGGCAATATCATTGCGGTGTCTCATCTTGGCGGCGAGCGCGGCGCCCACAGCGGCTGGCATGCCTGCCCCGACGATCCCGGAACAGCTAAACTTGACGTTCGGGTCAAAGAGGTGCATATGGCCGCCCTTGCCCTTGCCAAGTCCGGTCTCTTTGCCGAATATCTCGGCGGTCATCTTTTTGAGGTCCACCCCCTTCGCGATGGCGAAGTGATGGGCGCGGTGGGGGCCAGTCACTGTATCTGTGGGGCGTAGATGCGCACAGACGCCGACGGCGACAGGCTCCTGACCGGCGGCCAGATGCATCTCGCCGGGAACCGGACCGGAGCCAATATCAAAGACGGGCGTCTTACCCTCCATGTATATCTGTACCATCGTCTCTTCGAAGGCACGGATCGTCAGCATCTGACGATAAAGCGACAGCGCTGTTTGCTGGTCCAAGGGCATACTGTCACCTCCTGGGGGAAGGGGGTTCGCTACGACATACATGCGCCATCGAGCGCCGCTGTATCGTGAGCGATACCCGGCTCAACTGACATAGAGAATGGGGCGTCGCCTGTTTGGCGTGGAGTTGTCGCGCGCGCGGACGTCGCCTGGAGGAAGCGCTCCGAAGATGGGCTACATGGACACGGACATGAACACGTACGAGCGCTACGAGGATAGGAGTTGGTTGGAGATTGGCCTGTTAACAACCTGAAACATACCACAGATACCACATGCCCATCTCAGCGCCGTCACAGATTGACTTCGGGCGATGCCGCCACCGAAGCGGTGACGCAAGCGCTGGCAGGCGACCGATGTGCTACACTATCCCTGGCGTTCGTCGTGTTGGGAAGCGCTACAGGCGCATCTACAACCCGCGCCAGGGAAGGAGCGCATCCGCCATGCCACATGTTGTCCTGCTTGGCGACTCGATCTTCGACAACCAGTCCTACGTCCAGCCTGGCGAACCTGATGTCATCCGCCAGCTTCAAGGGCGCCTGCCCGCCGATTGGGAAGCCACGCTCCTGGCGGTGGATGGCAGCGTCACCACCGATATCCGCCACCAGCTTGCGCATCTACCCACAGACGCCACCCATCTCATCATCAGCGTGGGCGGCAACGACGCGCTGGGCCAACTCGACGTGCTCACCAGTTCAGCAAACTCCGTCGCCCAGGCGCTCGCCCGTCTCGCCGCCATCCAGGACCAGTTCGAGCTAACCTACCGGGGCATGCTCGATACCGTCCTTGCGTACAGGCTACCGACCGCCGTCTGCACGATCTACAACGGCAACTTCTCCGACGCCGCCTACCAGCGACTCGCCACCTTTGGCGTCACCTCCTGGGACGACACGATCCTTCGCAGCGCCATCGAACGTGGCCTCCCGGTTCTTGAGTTGCGGCTGATCTGCACGGATGCCGCAGACTACGCCAACCCCATCGAGCCATCCGCGCGCGGTGGGGAGAAGATTGCGGCCTCTATCTCCGCGCTCGTCACCACGCACGACTTCACGCACGCGCACGCCCAGATCTACACGCTGCCCTCCGCCGACGTATAGCGAGACGGAATAGCCTCCCCCGCCAGTGCTATACTCTCCATGGAGGAAACGTATGCGGGATACCACGATGTCGCAAGGCGGCGACGCTGACACCAGCGCGGTCTATGAGGAGCTGCGCCCTCTGATGTTCTCGATTGCGTACCGGATGCTGGGCAGCGCGACCGAGGCTGAGGATCTCGTCCAGGAGGCCTATCTGCGCTTTCATCGCGCCACGTCGCAGGGCGAGGTGATCGAGTCGCCCAAAGCCTATCTCTCCACCGTCACGACGCGGCTCGCCATTGACTCACTGCGGTCCGCCCGCGCCAGGCATGAAGCCTACGTTGGCCTATGGCTCCCCGAGCCGCTGATGGTCTCGACCGAGGACGACCCGGCGGAACAGGCGGAGGTGGACGAATCGCTCTCGCTCGCATTTCTCGTGATGCTCCAGACGCTCTCGCCGGTCGAGCGGGCTGTTTTCCTGCTCCGTGAGGTCTTCGACTACGACTATGCCGAGATCGCCAGCATCACCGGGAAGAGCGAGGACAACTGCCGCCAGATTCTCACCCGCGCAAGGAAGCGTCTCGACGCTGGCCAGCCCCGTTTCATCGCCAGCAAGCAGGACCAGCGCGAGCTAGCGACCAGATTCTTCGCCGCGGCGGATCAGGGAAACCTGACTGGCCTCGTTAGCTTCCTCGCGGCGGACGCCACTTTCTATGGCGATGGCGGTGGCAAGGCGCAGGCGTTCCCGCGGCCAGTGCATGGTGGAGAGCATGTCGCGCGGCTCTTTGCTGGCATCTTCGCCCAGGGACACACACTCAACGCCACCTGGCGATTCGCCTTCGTCAACGGGCAGCCCGGCATGCTGGCGTTTGACGCCAATGGCGGCCTGATTACGGTGATGGCGCTCGATATCGCCGCCAATGGCCTGGTCAAGACGATTCACTCCATCGTCAACCCCGACAAGATCCGCCACCTCGGCTTCCCGCTCACTGAGTCCGTCGGCCTCATCAAAAACGACAAGGACGCCTGACCTTCGCCTATCTCATGATCCAGGCCATATGCGGTCCGAGCGCCACATGCGGCGCCTTGTCACAGGATTCGCGTCTATCTCGTCATAGAGGACGCAAAGCACCTGACTGATCCAGGTGTTGATGGAGGTCACATATGACGAAGGTATTTGTTGCTGGCGCCAATGGCGCTGTTGGAAGACCATTGGTCGCACAGCTTATTGCCCATGGCTACGATGTGGTCGCGATGACACGCTCGCCGAAACATAGCGATGCGCTCCGCGCGCTTGGCGCCGAACCGGTCGTCGCCGACGCGCTCGACCGCGCCGCCCTCATCGAGGCCGTTGCGCGCGCTGAGCCTGAGGTAGTGATACACGAGCTGACGGCGCTCACACACGCCAAGGACTACAAGCATTTCGACGACGAGTTTGCGATGACCAACCGGCTGCGTACAGAGGGAACGGACAATCTGCTGGCGGCGGCCCAGGCGGCAGGCGCGCGGCGGTTCATCATCCAGAGTTATGGTAACTGGAACTATGCGCGGAGCGGCGCCACGACCAAGAACGAGGATGATCCACTCGATCCCACGCCGCCCGCCAATCAGACGAAGTCTATCGAGGCGATACGCTATCTCGAAGAGGCGGTATTGGGCGCCGATGGCATTGAAGGGGTTGCATTGCGCTACGCGAACCTCTACGGGCCGGGAACGGGGATCGCCGCCGATGGCGATATCGCGGAATCGGTGCGCAAACGAATGCTCCCAATCATTGGAAACGGCGCGGGCATCTGGTCATTTATCCATGTGGACGACGCTGCCTCGGCCACCGTCGCGGCCATTCAGCCCAGCGCGCGCGGTATCTACAATATCGCCGACGACGAACCCGCGCCGGTGAGCGTCTGGCTGCCCGACCTGGCCCGTGCGCTCGGCGCGAAGCCACCATTCCATCTCCCCGTCTGGCTGGGCCGCCTGATCGTGGGTGACGTTGGCGTCTCGATGATGACGCGAATTCGCGGCGCGTCGAACGCCAAAGCCAAACGTGAACTCGGCTGGACGCCCAGCTACACATCCTGGCGCGAAGGCTTCCGCAAGGGGCTGGGCTGATCGAAGGGTACTATCTCCCGTTCATTCGATGGTGGGCGGGAGACGCGCCAATATCCTGTCCAATCGGGCATCTTCGTCGCAATGGACATAACAGTCGCGCCAGATACGAAAACGTACCTAATTGCGCGATACGTCACGTTTCCGGTTGACATCTTCAGCCATACAGGCTACAAGTGGAAGGGTGAATCGTCGCGCAGCGGGGCGGAGGATCGTGCGGATGCCAGATCGCGAGCAGGAATTCGAGGCGCCAGAGCAGAGTCACACGGCATCCGCTTCGGGGGAGTCGCCTACTCCTTTCTCCGAGACCGGTGAGCAACTCATCCGCCGAACCCCGATGGGCTATGTGTGGAACCAGGCGGGCGCCATCTGGCTGTTTCTTTCACTGCTCATCTTCGAGGTGGTCATCCGGCGCTCGCTGCCGAAGGGCGAGACCAACGATTTCGATCTCGTCTCGACCATCGCCAATCTCGGCTATTACATCGCCTCGCTGGGACTCGCCAGCGCCGGGACCGTATTTCTCCCGCGCGCGCTGGCGGAGGGTGGGCCATCGCTGGCGCTCTCGCTGGCGAACCGCCTCGCCGCCATTCGGTTCGCGCTCGGCGTGATCGTCGGAGCCGCCATCATCTGGGGATTACCAGCACTCGCCACATTGGTCGACGGCATGGGATGGCCGCAAGGGAGCGCATTCGTCCATAGCTACGCGATGCAAACGGTCCTCGACCACCGCATCGTGATCGCAGCCTACGTGCTCTGTGTTGGCATCTCGACGCTGCTGAGCAACCTGCTGATCGCGCTGGTCTATACACGCATCGTCTTCATCGTTGGGAGTCTCGGCCAGCTGCTCTTGCTGGCGCTGGCGTATGTCTTCGTCCATCCGCTCGATCAGGGGGTGAATGGCGCAATCGCGGCGCAGGCAGTACCAGCGGCGATTATCGCGGTGATCTTCGCCTTCACCATCCGGCGCGTGCTCAAGGCAAAGCCAAGCTCGAAGGGCCACCGCATGCTCAGGCCCACACTTAGGCTGGGGGTCGCCGCATGGCTGGCGGACCTGCCCAATGCGTCGCTGGTGCAGCCAGTGGCTATCGGCCAGCTATCGGCGGTCGCGCCAACCGAGCTACTCTACTTCAAGAGCACCTATCAGATGGGCGACGCGGGCGCGCGTTTCTTCACCGATGGGCTAGGCGGCATCAGCATGGCGACGATGTCGGTGTCGTATGAAGGCGGGCTGGGGCCCCTAGGCATCAGTTGGCGCACGGTGAGCAAGTTGCAGGTCTTGCTGGCCGTGCCACTCATCGCCTTCTGCATCCCCCATGCCTCCTCGATCATGCGAATCCTGTTTGGGACCAAGTACGAGCAGACGGGCCTGCTGCTGGCGGTCTTTCTGCTCCTCAATGGCCTCACCCAGCTTCTTGGTGGCGCGACCCATGAGTGGGCGCTCTACGTCCTTGGACGCCAGCAATGGGTAGTGGTCTCGCGCTGGGCAACGCTGGGAATTCTGGCGCTGACGGGCATCTGGCTCGTACCGCAGTTCGGCGCGCTCGGCGCGTTGCTGGCGGTAGGCATAGGCCGCCTCGTCGCCCAGATTTTCCTGCTGGCGCTGGCGCGCGTCTGGGTACGCCGTCCCTATCCGATGGCGTTCATCGTCAAGTTGCTGCTGGCGCTCGCCATCCCTGTGATCGTGACTATCTTCTTCCAGCCGATATCGTTCGTTGCGTCGCTCATGGCGGCGATGAGCTGGATTCCCGCCATCGCGCAACCAGTCATTCAGCAGGGGCTGCTCCTCACGATCAACCTGATTATCTTCACGGTCATCCTGCTCATCTGCCTGTGGATCATCCGTCCGCTAGACGCCGAGGACGCCATGCTCTTGAACCAGGTGCCTCGTTGGCTTCGCCGGGCGCTGCTGCCCTTCGCCAGCCGACGGCGCAATCGCGCGCCAAGCGCCATCAACGAGTAAGCGGCGCATCCATGGCAAGTCCATCGAGAGCTTATCGCGCCAGAAAGGCAGCTATCTATGGCCGCACCCGCCGTCATCGACTCGCAGCCAAAATCCCTCACACTCGGTGATTATCCGACGAGTAAACCGCCGCATCTCGACCGCGCCACCATTGATGAGGAGGCCAGGATACTGGAGGCGCGGATGGCGCAGCAGCAGGAGTTGCTCTATGGCGCGGCGACACACAGTGTGCTGATTGTCTTGCAGGGGACGGACACGGCTGGAAAAGATGGCACGATCAAGCACGTGATGAGCGCGATCAACCCCATTGGCTGCCACGCCTGGAGCTTCAAGGTTCCCACCGCCGAAGAGCTGGCGCATGACTTCCTCTGGCGCATCCACCAGCGAACACCGACACGCGGGATGATGGCGATCTTCAACCGCTCCCACTATGAGGATGTGCTGGTGGCGCGCGTCCGCAAGCTCGTGCCGCGCGGCGTCTGGAAGGAGCGGTACGGGGCGATCAACAACTTCGAGCAGATGCTCGCACAGAACGGCGTCATCCTGCTCAAGTTCTTCCTGCACATCTCGAAGGACGAGCAGAAAGAACGCCTCCTGGCCCGCGAGCAGGATACGAGCAAGGCCTGGAAGCTCACGGCGGATGACTGGCGGGAGCGCGAGCGCTGGGACGAGTATGTAGCGGCGTATGAGGATGCGCTGGCGCGGTGCGGTACCTCCTGGGCGCCGTGGTCTATCGTGCCAGCCGATACGAAATGGTACCGCGACTATCTGGTCGCGCGCGCCATTGTCGAGAAACTGGAACCGTACGAGCGCGCCTGGGAGCGCACGTTGGCCGAGATGGGCAAACAGCGGCTGCGCGAGTTGCAAGAGGCAGACATCCCCGAACGGAACGACAACGAGAAGACGAAGAAGTGACGAGCCTTACCCGGTACGGCGTATCCCGTCGCGGGCAAGTAGCGCCGTGCCGATCCCACCTACTACGATGCCGAGTGCGCAGACAATGACGCCGAGGCTGGGATCCCATGGGCCTTGCATATCATAGGTGAAGCGCGGCGGATGCGCGATAGTAGACCGGACGCCATTCACGCCGTAAATGAACAAAACGGCAAGCAGCAGGCTCCAGCTAGCCGCCACCACCCACGTCGAGCGCGTCAGACGCGGCAGCCAGATGTCGGTGGCGACATACAGGCCCATAACCGGCACGACCTCCAGGAAGAGCAGCGCCAGCCAGGTGTTCGATCCGATACCAGCGGTGAACGCATCCCAACCATCGATCCCGGCGCATGTGCCACGCACGAAGTGATTCAGCGAAAGGTGCAGCCCGGTGCAGCCAGAGGTTGCCCAGGGTATCGCGAATAACCCCAGCGCCCAGATAGCCGCGCCCAGCATCAGGACTCCCGCCCCAATAAGATGAAGCTTTGAGAAGCTCGCAGGCGCCTCAGAGCGGACATCCACCACAGGCGAACGGCGCAGCAGCAGCAAACCGGTAAAAGCAATCCAGCCGAGCACAAGTCCCCCAATGGCCAGCCAGATGCCCAACTCAGGGTGACGGCTAGTGACAGGCACAGGGCTACAGGTCTGCAAGCACGAGAGCGGCGCAAGGGTGGTCATCAATCCATACACCACCGGCATCACGCTTGCCGTCGCCAGCACGAGCCACACGCCAAAGAGTGCAGCCAGCGCACGCGATCCCTGCCGCACGCGCAGGTAAAACAGGCCGATGAGCAGTCCGAATAGAGGCAGAATGCTCCAGAGCAGCCCCAGCCACCTCACAGAAGGATGAGCCGAAGAAACGCCGGACTGACCGAGCAGCATTCGGAAGCCGATCAAGCCGTTGATCGGGGAGTCACTGGTGATTTGCACTTCCGGCCCAAACACGATATGGAGTGTCTCCCAGGGAAGCCATGTCGCCACAACCAGCGCCAGCGCGCTGATCGACGGCAAAATGCGCGCCAACCCTAGCGCGAACGGTGAATTGAGCAACGCCTTTTCCCGCGTCGGTTGCGATGGCGCTGCTATCCTACTGGTGGACTGATCTGATGGGTATGGTTGATATAGCCAATATGTATCGCTCTCGTCCATCGTCATTGCGTTGCGCGGCTCATCTCGCACGGTCAAGCATTCCCTTCGCTCTCAGACGTCTGACAGTGACCCGTATGCGCGTGTGGTGTGCTAGCTATGCGGTGTCAGCGTTGTCTGATAGCTCCACGCGCCTTTGGTGTCACATGCATAGACGGAGAACGAAGGGGTCGCTGTGCTGTCGCCGTTCTGATCGAAGGCAATCGCGCCCGTCGCGCCATCGAGCTTCGTCGCGGCCAGCGCGGTGGCAACCGCCGCGCGCGTCACCGTTTTGCCGGTAGCCGTCTTGATCGCCGCGATCTCAGCCATCGCCGCGTCGTAGGCCAGCGCGGTCTGCGGAAGCGCCGCCTTGCCAGAGTACGCCGCCTGCCACGCCGAGACAAATGACTTGGCGGAGTCGAGATGATCGAGGTCACTCGCGGGCAGCACGCCCGTCGTATGGGTCGAGATCAACGCCTGCCCGACCGCATCGCTCCACCCGGGGTTATCGGCCACCGGGCCAGCGGCCAGTATCGGCGTCTGTGGCGCGCCAGAGAGTGAGAGGGTGGCGCGCAACTCAGCGCCAGCCGCCAGCCCGCCCGCATAGAAGACCAGATCGGGGAATGCCTCGACGATGGCGTTGACTACAACCTGACCGTTGTCGTTCACACCCGTCGTCAGCGATTGCTGGCCTGCGACCACCCCGCCCTTCGCCTTCAACTCCTTGGCGA
>DASUHD010000043.1:0-3734 GCA_036273675.1 Ktedonobacterales bacterium
CTGGTACGGCGGCAGGCGACGCAGCAGCGCCAGACCGACGTCGCGATGTCCCTCCGCCTGCGAGAGACAGAGGCAGACCACGAACATCTCCTGGTGGTCGCGCACCTCGCCGTGGTCGGCGTACCACGCGGCCAGCCGCACGTAGAAGCGCGGGTCCCGCGTCAGGATTTCCTGGTGCAGGGGATAGAGTGCGGTCAGGTTGCGGTGCGGCGTCGTCAACAGTGTGTTGAGCAAATCTAGCCGCAGGTCACGCTCGGCCATAAAGCTTCCCTCCCTTCCTGGGAATGTGCATACGGGCAATGGTTCGCGGCATTCATGCCGCGGCTAATCCCGGTTGGTGGCAAAGCCCGCCTGCGCGGGCTCGCCAGAACTTCATCACCCGAAGACGGCCTCCGGGCGGACGGTGATGTTGCCGTTCTCGTGGCGCTCGACCACGTACGGCGCGAAGCGGCCAACCGCTACGTCGAAGTAGCTCGCCAGGGCGGTCAGCACCTCGGCCTCGCTGGCATCTGGCGCGAGATGGAGCGCGCTCAGCGGCATCTGGCGGCTCACGCCCTCGAAGCGGACGTGCAGCATCGGCTCGGTCGGCTCGATGCGCTGGATTGGCTCAGCCAAACGATTTCCTCCTTCTGCTCGTTTCGCCCGCGAGTTGCGCGGAAAAACAAAATGGACGTGAGAGCGGCTGCCCCCACGTCCGACTCCGCGCACGCGCGCCTATCCTCCCGTGGGATGTGGCAGACCGACAGCCAGGTTCATGAGCGAGCACAGATGGTTCTGCGCCTGCCCGAACACTGGTTGTTCCCAGGTATCATGTTTTGCGAATACTATCGGTCGCATGATCTGCCGCTTTTCTCTCATCCATTGGGCGCTGGCGCGTCTCGCCACGATGCCAGAGCGCGCCTATCGCCCTCCGGCTGCATCATCTAGTACACCATAGCAGGCGAATGTCAAGAGCAATTTCATCCGGTCGGAAAAGTCGTGTCCTTGCACATGCGCAGATCATGTGCTAGACTGCCCGACTGTTGGAGTTGTCTGCGCCCTCACCTGGGATGCATACATGCGCGGGTTCGATTCCCGCTAGGGGGGCTACATCCCCCTATAGTTCAGTGGCAGAACGAAACATTCAGCCTCGCGGACTTGCGCGGATAACTCTTTGTCGGCATGTCCCGTATCCTCACAGCGGTTGCGTACAAACGTGGGCTTATAACCCGCTGGTCTCGAAAACCAGACTCCCGCAAGGGATTCTCTGCGCGACCGAAACTTGTGCGGGGCATGGCTTGTGGCACAATAGCACGATAGCAATCTGGCCGGGCGCGTCCTCACCAGCGTAGCCTACATTCAACTCCAAATCTGGAAACGCAGGTTCGAATCCTGTCGCCTCTTCATGGGGCGTGGTCAAGAGGCCTAAGACGCCAGAATCTGAATTCAACGCCTCGCGAACTCGCGCGCCTGGTCTTTGATAGTCGATAAAGTTGCTCTTGCACAAGCGTGCGTGATGTGCTAGACTGCCTGACTGGTGGAGTCGTCCGCGCCCTCACTGGTAAAGCTTACAACCTGAATGTCGCAGGTTCGAATCCTGCTGCGCCCACCTCATGGGTGCATAGCTCAGTGGTAGAGCGTCAGATCATTATCGCTTCGCAAACTTGCGCGGACGACTCATCCAAATCGGTATCATTCGTAGAGATGATCAATCGCGGCATGCCCCGTATCCTCACAACGGTTGCGTACAAACTGGGCTTGAAACCCCAAACTGGCTATTAACCAGTTCCCTAAGCAAAAGGGATCTCACGATCTGCGACCGAAACTTGTGCGGGGCATGACTTGTAGACCTGATAGCGCCGCGTGTGTCCTCACCGGGGAAGCATACATTCACTTGGGATCAAGAGGTCGCGGGTTCGAATCCCGCCGTTCCATTGGGACGTAGCTCAGTGGTAGAGCGCCTGATTATGAAATCAGCTTCACGAACTTGCATATGCGGCGCTTTCTTAGACAATGATTTGCGCGTGGCATCGGCCATGCCCTGCATCCTCACAACGGTTGCGTACAAACGTGGGTTTAAGTACCCGGCTGGTTGAGGGCCAGTGTCCCGTTTCGGGATTCTACATCGCGACCGAGACTTGTGCGGGGCATGGCTTTCGCGAACATCGCATATATCGTCGGCGCTGGGCGCGCCCTCATCGGGGAAGCATACATACTCGCGGGTTCAACTCCCGTCATCTCCACCTTTAGGGGATGCCAACTGGTAACGTATTTTCTGCTTCTCGAACTTGCGCGTCCAGCGCTTTCGCGTTTCCTCCACACTTCATTTCACACGACGGCGAATTGACGCCACAGACGCCGCGCACCTATAGTTTCCTGAGAGCCAACAAACACCGTGGCCGACAGGAAAGACGCCCACTGATGGATGACGATTTCGAGCTAGAAGTCACCAATCTGGATACCGGTGAACCGATACGCCACCCGCTCGCCCACAACACGCCCGCCGAGCCGGGCCGCGATGATGAGAATGATGACAACGACGATAGCGGTGAGCCTACACCCGGTTCATCCAGACCGGGCCGAAGCGGGCGCAACAATCGTCTGCGGACGATCATGGTCGCCGGTGTTGTCTTGCTGGCGGTTGCGCTGGTCATCGCGACCAATCCGGCGGCGAACTCGTCACTCTATACCGTCTTCCACTTTCCGACGCCCGTCCCTTCACCCACGCCACTGCCCGGCGGCGACATCGTCTATCTCGAGCGGGGCGCGCCGTGGGGCAATGTCACCATTGACGGCAAGAGGTCGGCGTCCGCCAATCCAGGCACAGCCATCTCGTGGATCAAGCTCACCCGTGGCCGCCATACCATTGCGGTCACACAGCCGCCATTCCCGGCGTTGCGCTGCACCATCTCCATGCCAGCCCGCCTCAGCGATACCTGCCCGCTCTTCTCGCCCACGAACAACCAGGATGAGCAACTGGGCGCCAGCCTCGACTTTCCTGGCGGCGCGCGCTTCATCGACCTGGGCGCGCGTTTTAGCCTGCTGCCGCGAGACGCCCAGGACGCGCTGGTGGCGGCGGTCAAAGCTGAGCTGACGCAGCCGAGCGCGCCCGTGACGCTCTCTCCTGGCGACCACTATCTCCACGATGACGGCGCATTGGCTGTGGCGGATACCACGCTCCAGGCGACCTTCATCCCAACAGTGCTGCTGCCCGCCCCAGAAGTTTCCTCGGATAGCTCGTCGTGTATCTCGTTCTGCGACATCTCTGGCGCCGAACTGGGAGGCAATGCCACGTGGAATATTATGGTCTCAATGCTGGGAAGCTGGCATATCGCCACCCCCGAGGGCCGGGTGCTCACGGAAAGCGCGCCGATGTTCGTCAGCGATCCGCTGTATGAGGGCTTTTCGGGTTCGATGCAGGTCACGATAAGCCTGCTCTGGACGGGGAGATGGCAGGTGAGCGCGCAGAATGGCTATGGCGGCGTATGGTCGCCGACCTGCGGGACCGCCGAGACCATGGCGAGCGCCAATCTTAGCAAGGATCAGGTCTCCATCCTGGGCATGAACACACAGGATGGGCGCACCGCTGAGCAGGGCTGTGTCGTCGAAATCACGCCCAACGATTCGGATGCCAACAGCCCCATCTACCTTCTCTATCGCGTCGGCGTGCTGCTCGCCGCCAACAACCTCGCCCATCGCGCGTTTCCATCGCTCCCGTCGGCATCATCAGCCGAGCGCATCGCGACGCAACGGCT
>DASUHD010000044.1:0-7899 GCA_036273675.1 Ktedonobacterales bacterium
GGCGCCAGCTCCTGGCAGCAGACGAAAGGCGGCCATACCTACGGCTTCGCGGTCACCCCCGTCGCCGACGCCACCACCTGGACGCTGCGTATCATCCACCCACAGTAGCGAGGAAAACAGAAGGCCCCTCCCTATGATGGAAAGGGGCGGATTTTCCAGTTGACCGGCACGCTAGAAGCTGGGGTAGATGCCGCGCATGACGCCGAGGCCGCCGAGGAAGTAGACTTTCACCGTCTCGTCCACGTAGTCGGCGAAGCGGAAGTTACTGTCGGTGACGGCGAAGTCCACGCCCCAGTATTCCTGGTTCGTCTCGATCTCGATGGCGGAGGTGACCTCCGGCACTGGAAAAGGAACCGAGACCGGCAGGAAGACCATATACCCTTGCGGGCAGTAGCGGTCCAGGATGATCGGGATCTCGCGGCCCGTGCTCTTGTTCAGGTAACGGGTGACACGGTACTGCGCCGTGAGGTGTGTCTGCTCGGCGCTTTCGCCCGCCTGGACCACATAGCGCAGTTGCCCCGCGCTGACCACCAGATTCGTCAGCCGCACGTTATCCAGCGGATTCATGATGATGTAGTCGGGGTCGCCCGCCGCCTGGAGATACATCCCCGCCAGCAGATTGTCGATATCCGCCAGACCCAGCTTCCCTGTTGGGTCGGCGGGCTGCGCCACCTGCGCGCCCAGCGTCGCGCCGTTCGCCAGGCTGGTGTTGCTGAGCGCCTGCGCGATGATGCCGTCCCACATCAGCGGATTGCCGGAGCCATCCACGAACGTCTTGGCGGTATTCGCCGCCACCGTCGAGAGGGCCGTGCCAGAGGTTGCGGGCGGCGCGGAGATCGTCAGCGGCAGAATGGCGGGATTCACCTCGCCCGACGGCATCACCGTCGCCCCGTCGGCCAGCGTGACGGTTGCGCCGATGGCGGGCTGTTGCGCGTTCGAGCCGGAGATGCCCGCCTGGAGCCACATCGCGCTATCGGCGGGCTGCGAACCGCCGGAGCCGACATAGACGTTGTACTGGGTCGCGTTCGGCACGGTGAAGACGGTAATCGTCACCGTCGAGGTGCTGCCGGTGGTGACGATCTTGGTCGCCGGTGAGGCGGTTGTCTCGCCCTGGGCGTTCTTCGCCGTCACCTTCACCCAGTACGTACCCGCCGCGACGGTACCACCACTGGCAGCGGTCGCCAGAACTGGCGCGGGCGGAGCCAGCAAATAGGTGGACGCGCCCAGCAGCCAGCGTTCCTCGGTCATCTTCAGCTGATAGAGTAGCTCGGCGATACGCCGCGCCCGCACATCAGATTCGAGCGCGCGTCCACGCCACTGCGCCTGAAAGCTGACCGCGTTCATCAGGCCGATGGTCTGCATCGTATTTTGCAGCGACGCCACCGCGTATGTCACCTGGCTCGGCGTGCCACCATCCGCCAGCACGCCCCAGTTGCGTGAGGTGTCGAAGCTGGTGATCGCCTTCCAGTGGACGACGTCGGTCCCGTTGCCGCGCCGCCGTGGCAGCATGTTCACTAGCGGCGTCACCACTGGCACGATCACTTTGGCGGGCGTCTCCAACTCGTAGCCCACCAGCCCGCTGGCCATCGTAATCGCGCGGGTCGCGTCGCCCATCGCCTCGCGCACCAGCGCCACCGTCTCATCCCCGATTGTTGCTCCTGCCGTCCCCGGCAGATAGACCGCGCTTGCCATAATTTGTCATTGTCCTTTCCTTAGGCTGGCGGTTAAAACCGCGCCTGAATGGCCTCGCTCCGCTCCGCCACAAAGCCCGCCTTCGCGGGCTACAGTTCTTGCCCTATCACTCGCCCCGCTGTTGCATCCGAATCAGTTCGGCGGCGATGGCCACCTGCACCTGCGGATCGATGACTTCTCCACCGAGCGATTCGAGCGCATGGAATTTCTCCCTGGCGGTGGGCGCGCCCATCTGCCCGCGCGCCGCCAGAGCCGATGATTTGTCGACTGGCCGCGCCGCCGGACCGCCCGCGAGCGGCTGACTTTCCAGCGCCACCATCCGCCCATTCAGCCCGCCGACTTCGCCCGCCATCTGTCGCAGCGACGCCTCTATCGCCGCCGCCAATGCGCGCACGCCCGCCTCCAACGCCACAATCTGGATGGCGTTGTCCGCGAGTCCCGCAGCCAGCGCACGCGCCAGCGGCTGTTCGTCGGCCTGCGCTACCGCTCCCCGCTCGACGGGCAATCGCACATCGGCCAGCAGCGCCCGCGCCGCCACACACACTGAGCAGCCGCAGCCCGTCAGCACTGCCTGCGCCGCGCCATGCAGTCGCGCGCGATTTGCCTGCTCCGCCTGTTCCGGCGCACTCGCATCTGTCACAACTGACTCTTCCGATGCGCCCAACTCATTCATCTCGCTGGCTGGCTCGTCGAGCGGATCGAGCAGCGCGGCATCCGGCGTGGCGTCGCGCACGAAGGTGACGCCGAGCGCATCGGGATTGCTGGGGTTATCCACCAGACTCAGCTCCACCAGGTCATAGCGGGTGGCGACATTGAGCGAGCGCTGCTCGCCCGCCACCCGGCGCCGCTGCCGCTGCCAGACCACTCCACTCGCGCCGATGCTCGCCCCGCGCAACGTGCCATCCAGCACCTTTTCCCAGGTATCCCGCGCGCCACGCGAGATGCGAATGCGAACGTGGATACGCCGCGTCTCGTCATCGCAGCGCACCGCCACGCGCGAGCCGACCGCCTGCCGCCCGTGCATCTCGCGCACGTTGCCGATCCAGCGGGTGAACGCATCCTTGCTGGCGTCGTAGTCGAAGATGGTGCCGTGGCTATCCACCGTCTCGCTGGTGGCGCACAACTCGATCTCGCGGCGCGGCGCATCCACGCGCACAATCGGCGCGAACCCGATCCGCGCCGTGCCAGTCACCGTTGACGCCTCCGACATGTCACCCCGCTGCTCGCCATCATCTCTGTCCTCTACCCCGACAGTCCTTTTCCGCGCTCCCATAGGGTCCGCCCTCCCTCCACACAGCCTCAGCTCGTCAACAAATAGGCAAAACGCCGCTCCCATCCCGAGATCTGCCATCGGGAGGAAGCGGCGTCCTGCTCAGACTGACCGCATACGTTGCCGCACTACACGAACAACTGGCGACGCCACAATAATAGAACATGTGTTCTTATTTTTCAAGAGGGGTAGTACGGATAGCGCGGCTTCTGGGGGAGAGGATGGGCAAACTTGAGCGGATACGAGGGCCAATGGGGATATCTGGACCTCTACCACGCCCGGCGAGGTAGCGCAATGTCTGCTCGTGCGGTACACTGTACTTTTGGAATCAGGCTTTTGGATTGCGGCTTGCCGGATGGTGGTGAGCGACGAAGGCATTGAGCAAGCGCGAGCAGGCGAGACAACGCCTCGGGAGCTTCTACAACTATGACGGCAGGCACAGATAGCAACGGAGGCCAGTCCTCCACGGACAACGACAACATAACGACTACCGAGACAGAGACAGAGACACCCACGACGACCGCCGCTGTGGCGACGGAGACGGCGCCCGACCCCACCCAGGCGTTCGCGGCGCTGGGGCTGGGCGACGACGCCCTGCGCGCGATCCGCGAGCTGGGCTTTGGCGAGCCGACACCTATTCAGCAGCAGACCATCGGCGAGTTATTGGCGGGCCGCGATGTGATCGGCCAGGCGCCCACCGGCACCGGCAAGACTGCCGCCTTTGGCCTGCCTATCGTCGAGCGGCTGGATGTCAACCAGCTCGCCCCGCAGGCGCTCATCATCGTGCCGACGCGCGAGCTATGCATTCAGGTCTCTGAGGCGATGCACAACCTGGGCAAGTTCCGCGAGCTCGTCTCGCTGCCCATCTATGGCGGCCAGCCCTACGAGCGCCAGTTCCGCGCGCTCGCCCGTGGCGTGCAGGTCGTCGTCGGCACGCCCGGACGTCTGCTCGACCATCTCAACCGCAAAACGCTCGACCTGAGCACAGTGAAGTTTGTCGTGCTGGATGAGGCCGACGAGATGCTCGACATGGGCTTCATCGAGGACATTGAGAGCATCCTCGCCGCGCTGCCTGGGGAACACCAGAGCGCGCTCTTCTCGGCGACGATTCCGCCCCGCATCACGCGACTGGCCGAGCAGTATCTGCGCAACCCGGTGCGGGTGAGTGTCGCGGCGCGCGAGGCGGTGGCCCCACGGGTGCGCCAGGTCTACTACGAGGCGCCGTACCCCGCCAAAGCGGAGGTGCTCTCGCGCATCCTCGACCTGGAGACACCAGAGTCGGCGATTGTCTTTGTGAATACGCGCCGCGAGGCCGATATCATCTCTGAGCAGTTGAACGGCCTGGGCTATCTGGCGCAGGCGATCCACGGCGAGATTACCCAGGCGCAGCGCGAGCGGGCGCTCGAACGCTTCCGCGCCGGGCGGACGCAGGTGCTGGTAGCGACTGATGTGGCGGCGCGCGGGCTGGACATCCCCGATGTCAGTCATATCATCAACTACGATCTGCCGCTCGACGCCGAATCCTACGTCCATCGGATTGGACGCACCGGGCGCGCTGGCCGGAGCGGCGAGGCAATCACGCTGGTGACGCCACGCGAGCGGCGACAACTCCGGCTGATCGAGCAGGGCATCCATCGCAATCTGGAGCGGCTGCGGTTGCCGACCCCGGCGGATGTGGCGGCGCGGCGGCGGATGGCTTTTCGCGAGGAGATCCTTTCGATTTTGGATGGCGGCCAGCTCGATCCGTATCTGGCGCTGGTCGAAGACCTGGTAGGCTCGCGCCAGCCCGCCGATCTGGCGGCGGCGGCCTTCAAGATGGCGGCACAGGCGATTCAGGCGCGGCGGCCCGGCGAGCGGATGAACTGGATGGAGATGCCCCCGCCCCAGGAGCAGCCCGCGCCATTCGAGCAGCCGGAGGATGGGCGGCCTGCCAGGAGGGATCGTGGCGAGCGTCCCGAGCGCGCAGAACGCCCCCGCGAGACACGCGAGCAACGATCGCGCGCGCGCAGCTTCCTGCGCGATACCGAGCGCGGCGCACCGGGCATGGCGCGACTCTTCATCCGCGTGGGCCGTCAGGATGGCGTCCGCCCGACCGATATCGTCGGCGCGATTGCCAACGAGGCGCACATTCCTGGCGACAGCATTGGCGATATTGACATCTACGACGGCTTCTCGTTTGTCGAGGTGCCTGAGGAGGCCGCCGAACGTGTGCGCAACGCCCTCAACGCGACGACGATCCGCGGACGCATGCCACGCGCGACGCTGGCCCGACCGGCGGGCGACTGGATCGAGGATGAGGACAGCCGCGACGAGCGCCGTCCCCCGCGCCCATCACGCGCCAGCGAGGACGAGCGCCGCCCACTGCGCGCACCATTCGGGGGACGCCGCGCCGCCACGGGCGGATTCCGTGGCGGGCGTCCCGGCGAGGGCGGGCGCGGTCGTGGTAGTGACCGACCCGCTCCGCGCAAACGGCGCTAAACGACGGCTAGAACCGGCGGCGCTGGCGGCGGCGTACGCCCGCGACTGACATCGGCGAGAGCGGCCTGCCAATCGGGTCGATGAAGAGGGAACATGCCCCCGCCGATGCCGGAAGCGTCCCCTCCAGCACCTCGACGTTATAGGTCAGGGAATCGCCAGCAAGTTGAGGGTTGCGCAGAACTACGGTCGCATCTTCCGGGGTGGCGTCGCCGCCCTCCAGGAAGGTGATGACCGCGTTCGGCGGGTCCTCAGCAAAGCTGTTCTCGCCATCGCCCCACTCGTTGATGAATTTCTGAGTGCTGACGTGGCCGACGACGCGATCCGGGCGGTCGGCGAAGAACAGCGTCGCGTGTCCCGCGCCATGCAGCGTGATTGTGTCGTTGCCGCTGCTCATTCCACTGCCTACCTGGACAAACATGGCCTCGATACTGGCGGGTTGGGCTTGAGTGTCTTCGCTCACCGCGTTGTTCCTTTCCTCTGGTTACCTGGGCATTCATAGGCATTCACTGGCACAGACGGACACACGCCGCTGCTGACCATAGCTTAGGCATGCTGTACGCGTATAGCCCTGCGACAAAGGCGAGATGACGAGGCTAGTTTTTTACCTGTCCGGCAAGCTAGCCAGGCCTTCACTGCAATCCTCCCGGCATCCGTAGCCCAGCATTCGCTATGATTCCTGGTAGCCAGGTATGCGCCCGGCGCGGTTCATGTCACACAGAGGGGTTGGTGGCGATGGAGTGGGATGACGACGAGTTCACCAGAGAGCCGCTCGATGCCGCGACGCTGCCATCCCATAATAACCAACCCAGCGACGAACGCGACCCGGTGAACGAACCACTGCCCGACGACGAGTTTACCAGGGAGCCGCTCGGCCCCACGAGACCCGCTGGCAGCACAACAAAGCGGCCCGCACAGCGGGTGCTGTTGAGTATCGGCGGCTGCGCGCTGCTAGCCATCATTCTTCTTACCAGCACCGGGACGGCGGGGAATCTCTGGCAGCAGGCGCGCTTCGCCTGGCTCACCCATACCGCGCCGACGCTGACCCGCACAACGATGGCGGCCCAACCGCCGGGCAAGCGCACGCTTCCGGGGGGCTGGCAACAACTGCCAGCGTTCTCGCTCCCCGATCCCGATCTCCGCTGGGCCTCGCCCGCGCCGAACGACCCGAACACCTTCTATACCTGTAGCGCCTCACACACCGACTCCCAAGGCAACGAGGAAGATGGCCCGCTGACCTTCTGGTACAGCCACGACGCAGGCCAGCACTGGGCGAGCGCCCGCGTGCCGGGGGCAACAGCCACCTCCTGCTCGCTCCTCGTCGCGCCGGATGATCCGCAGCGCATGAGCCTGGCCAGCCAGCGCATGGGCCAGTTGAGCCAACAAGCGATTGGCTGCTCTGGGTTCACCGCATATCTGAGCGCCGATGGTGGCGCGCACTGGCGTCTGGTTCCCTCACTGCCCGACGCGCCCATCCAGTCGGACCGTTTCAACTACTGCACCCTCTCGCTCTCGCCCGCGAGGCATCATCTCTACCTGTACTATCATTACGCGATTTGGTCCGGCCCACCCGGAAGCTACATCCAGACGATAGGCAACTCGCTGGAGCGCAGCGATGACGGCGGCCAGACCTGGAAGCGGCTGGATGGGAACCAACCGCCGGGGGACGAGGGTGGCTATCCGCTCCTGCTCGACGATGGCGAGACACTGCTGCTCACCGACATTCAGTTCGAACCAACGACGCACGGCATACCCATTCATGGGACAACCTGGATCTGGGTCTCGCGCGACGCCGGGGATAGCTGGGAGCCGCTAGCCGCCGTTGATGGCATATTCGTTCAGACGGTTCTACCGTGGACGGGCGCGCAGGTATTAACTCCTTCGGCAGCGCATCCGCTCTATCTCATCAGCGAGGCGTCCGTGCAATCCCGGATGCTCCGCATCCAGATCGCGCAGGCGAGCGACCTGCGGCACTATGCGCCCCTGCCACCGCTGCCCATCGCAGGCGCAAGTCCGCAACATCTGGGCATTACGACCGTGCTGACCACTACCCCATCGGGCAAGCTGCTCGTCTTCGGCCTTGGCCCAGGCGACCATATCCCCTCGGATAGTGTGCTACAGGACGATGACCCGCAGTTTGCGAGGCAGTGGCTCTGGGAATGGGATCCGCAGGCCCACCGCTGGACGTTGCTCGCGCCCGCCTTGGACGCGCCCTGGCCCCAGTGCAGCGACCACTGCTGGCCGAGCATGCTGACTCCGGCGCAAGGCGCTGGCGAGCCAGGCATGTATCTGACGGTCTGGCATGGCACCGGCGACGGGCAGGTCTCGCTCTTCGGGATTTCCCTGCCCGGTCTGGAATAAGCGCGCTATTTCTGGCCAATCACGACGTAAAACGGCGTGTAGCAGCGGCCGCGGCGCGACTCGAACTCTTTGCGCATGCCTTCCAGCGTCCGGTCGAACTG
>DASUHD010000045.1:0-11188 GCA_036273675.1 Ktedonobacterales bacterium
GCTGGAGTATGGCCGCCGGATCGACGTGGACCGCTACGCGCTGGCGCGCAAGCTGGCCGACTGGAAGCGGATGGTGCGCGCCGCCTGGCCGAAGGTGAGCATCCGCGCGGAGGGGCCGCACGATGGCCGCCTCTCGTTCGGGGATCCCGTGACAGTGGAGGCGCGTGTGCAACTGGGGCTGCTCAACCCGGAGGATGTGCGGGTGGAACTGGTGGCGGCGCGCGACGAGAACGGCAATCTGCGCGAGCGCCGGGTGACGGCGATGACGCCGAGCCAGACGACCGCCGAGGGCGAGCACTGCTACACGGCGAATCTGCTGCCGCCTATTAACGGCAGCCTGGTCTATGGCGTGCGGGTGATGCCGAGCTTCGCCGGGCTGAGCAATCCGCTGGAACTGGGGCTGGCGCGCTGGGCGTGATGGGGTGAGTGAGTAGCGTGAGGGCGACGTTAGAGTAGGGGTATCAGGCCGCCGGCTGAAGCCCTGCGGCTAATCCCAGGGTGACGGTTCGTCGTGAATGGTTGGAATAAGGTCTGGAGCCTGCGCAGGCAGGCTTCGCGGCGCAGCCCATAGGCGCGGCTTGAGCCGCCAGCCGATCTGTGCGGTACACTGTAGGCATCTCTGCGCTGTTGTCATGCCGTACTCTAAATACGCGAGAACAACGGATGTCCAGTGAGAGAGGAAGGCGGATACGCGTGGACGAGCAGACCAACACATCCTCACAGACCACGAACGATGAGACGGACCTCCGCGAGTCGGCGCTCGCGCTGCTCATGGCGCGCTATCCTTACGCTGCCGAAGGTGAGCCACAACTGCTCTTGAGAGCGTTGCCACCTGACTTTCCTGGCGATATTCCGCTCCCGACGGGTAGCCGTGTGATTGGCTCACTGGTCGCCGACAAACCGATTGTCGTTCTGAATACCGGCCAGGACGACGAGGCGGTCATCGCGTTCTACGAGAAACAATTGGCCGCATTGGGATGGATTATGCCGGAGCCAATCTTACCGGAGCAACATGGCGGCTTCCTCGAATCTGGCCCAAGCCTCGTCGGTAGGATACCTCGCCAGGGTACCGCCCTCTATCGTAACGACGGTCCCTCGGTACAGATATGGGCATACAAAACTCCGAGTGGCCACACGCGCGTTCAACTCACGCTCACCCCTAATGGTGCGCGGGAATGGCGGCTCCGTCATCGTGACATGGGACGTCCCCGCGAGATGTATAACATGCTCCCACCCATCGAGCCGCCACCAAACACCCAGCAATCTCAGAGCGGTGGGACCGTGGGAAGCGATATTATCGAAGTGGAGGCGCGCATCGAGTCGCTCCTCGACCTCTCGACGCTCGCCGCGCACTATACCACGCAACTGGAGCAGGGCGGCTGGCAGCGCACCGATGGCGAGGAGAACGGCCCCGTCGCCTGGAGCACGTGGACTTTCGAGGATGAAGACAAGGAACCGTGGCGGTCGCTGTTCGTCATCTTCAAGCGACCGGACGCGTCCAGACAGTCGTGGCTGCGCATCGTTGCGGAATTGGCAGGTGATCGCTCACAGGGCGGCCCACGCACGACTGGTTCGGGGCTGCTTGGCTGGCAGGCTCACCACCCGCTGGAGCCGTAGACGGAGGGAGTGACTCTCCCCTACGCGGGGGCGCGCGTCTACCAGGTGGACGACTTTACAGGATCCTGGCTCATGCGCATACAGGCAATCTGGCGCGATATGCGGTACACTATAGCCATCTCTGTACTGATGTCATACCGTCCTATGCGCGTGAGGAAAACAGGCGGCCAGTGAGAGAGGAACCACATGGACGAGCAGACCACGCCCCAATCCCCCACGAACGATGAGGTGAGCCTGCGCGAGCTGGCGTTGGCGCTGATCGCGGCGCGCTACCCCGACGCGACGGACGAGGCGAGTGACGAGGGACCGCAACTGCTACCAGGAAAATTGCCACCGAGCTTTCCCGCTGACTTTCCGCTCCCGCCCGGCGCTCGCGTCGTCGGCTCGCTGGTCGCCGCCCGGCCCACCATCGCGCTCGAAACCGACCAATCGGCTGAGGAGGTCATCGTCTTCTACACCGAGCGGCTGACCGCAGCGGGCTGGAATGCGCCGGAAGGCGTCCCGCCACGCCAGGGAGGATTTGTCCATTCGAGTTTTGGCATGGCTGGCCGCACCCATGCTCTCTTCTATCGCGACGACGGCCCGGGGCTGAATCTGGTGACGCAGGCCACGGCAGGCGGGCGAACCAGCATGCTCATCTCGCAGATGCCCGAAGGCGCGGGGCCAATGCGGCGCGGGCCACGGAGCCGCCAAATGCAGTACGACATGTTCAGCGTCATGCCAGTGATTATGCCGCCGCCCAAATCACAACAGTTTCAGGAGGGCGGCAGCGGCGGAGACGACCGCGTCAGCACGACCGCGCGCGTGAGACCACCCTCGACCTCGCGGCGCTTGCCTCGCACTACACCGCGCAGTTAGAGCGCGGCGGCTGGCAGCGCACGGACAGCGGCGAGAGCGATCCAGTAGCGTGGAGCACGTGGACCTTCGAGAGCGAGGACAAAGAGCCGTGGCGGGCGCTGCTCGTCATTCTGAAGCGGCCAGACGTCCCCCGGCGCTACTGGGCGCATCTCCTCGCCGAGTGGGCAGGCGAGCAATCGCAAAGCGGCACACGGGTGGTGACATCTATGATCGGCTGGCAGTCCCACACATTGATGCCACGGCAGCCAACGTAGCGCTCAAAATGGGAGACCAGAAGCTACCGCTGCCCAGGCCCATCACAATGGGCGCCAGCGCCTGCACGGGAAAATCGCGTGGCGGGCATGAGCGGTAGCTTCTGGTTGCACTCCGCGCTGCTCAACGAGACGTAGGCGGCTTCGGCGCAGTCGCATGCAGCGCGCGCTGGTCGGCGATGAAGCCCGCGTACCACTTGCCGCTGTCTTTGATAATTCGCCGCTGCGTGGCGAAATCCACATAGACGATGCCGAAGCGCTTGCTATAGCCCTCCGCCCACTCGAAGTTGTCGAAGAGCGACCAGACGAAGTAGCCCACGACCGGCGCCCCATGCGCCATGGCATCGCTGACCGCGCGTAGATGCTCGCTCAGATAGCGCACGCGCTGGGGATCGCTCACGCGGCCATTGCCATTCCACTCGTCGTCGAAGGCCGCGCCATTCTCGGTAATCAGCAGCGCGTGCGGGTGATAGTTTCGGGTGAGGTCTTCAAGGATAAGTTCGAGGCCATGCGGGTAGACCTCCCAGCCCATCTCAGTGTAGGTCGCGTCGGGCAGATCGGAGACATACTCGATGCCCAACCCGTTGCCGTCTGCGGGCAGATCGCTGCCGGCGCGGACGATCCAGCGGTTGTAGTAGTTGACGCCGAGAAAATCGGTCGGCGTGCTGATAATCTTGAGGTCGCCGTCCTGGATGGGCGGGGGCGTCACGACGAGATCGTCGAACAGACCGAGCGTGTACTCACCCCGGAAGACTGGATCGAGAAACCAGCGCGTATGGAAGCGGTAGGCGCGTTCGGCGGCGCGGAGCGTCTCTGGGCGGGAGTCTCCGGCGAAGATCGGGAAGAGATTGGGGGCAATGCCGATGCGCGTCTCGGCGGGCAGCACCGCGCGCATTGCCTGCGTCGCCAGCCCATGCGCGAGCAGCAGATGGTGGCCGACATCAACAGCGGCTTGCATATCCCCCTTGACGCCCGGCGCGTGAATTCCTTCAACGTAGCCGAGATAGGCGGGACACCACGGCTCATTCAGCGTCGTCCACCAGCGCACGCGGTCGCCGAGCGCGCGCGCCATCGTCGTGGCGTAATCGGCGAAGGCGTTGGCGGTCGCGCGGTTGCGCCAGCCACCCTGCTCGAAGAGCGCCAGCGGCAAATCCCAGTGATGCAGCGTCACCACCGGCGTAATATTATGCGCGAGGAGCTGGTCTACCAGCCGGTCGTAAAAGTCAATGCCAGGCTGGTTGACGGCGCCAACGCCATTGGGCAGGATGCGCGGCCAGGCAATGGAGAAGCGGTAGGCGGTCAGGCCCAGGTCGGCCATCAGGGCGACATCCTGCTCCATGCGGTGATAGTGCTCCACCGCGTTCTCGCCCGTCTCGCCCTGAAAAGTGCGCCCAGGGGTCGCGGCGAACTGGTCCCAGACGGAGAGGCCGCGGCCAGCTTCTCGTGTCGCGCCCTCGATCTGGTAGGCGGAGGTCGCCGCGCCCCAGAAGAAATCTCGGGGAAAGTTCATCAAGTACCTGCTTCTCTGCTAGGTGGCGCACCATGATTCGCGCGTAACGGTTACCGGCCAGGGCAGCAGACCTTTTCCACGTCGCCTTGAATGCGATTCCGGTATCGCTTTCGTAATCGCTTACAACAGTATACGGATGGGTGGTGTTCTTGTCAAGCTCCCAGAAAGATAGGGGTGGTAACTCATCAGAGGAATGAGCGTGTGAGGGTAACTGGCGCGGACTAGCGCGCCGCGTCGATGGGGATCTGATCCACTGGGGACGCTTCGGCATGCTCGTCGCCGCAGGATGCGCGTACGACCAGCTCCGTGGGCCATTGCACGCGGGTCGGCATCCGCAGGGCGAAGTCGGCGCGCGCGCCAACAGGCTGCCCTCGCTCGCTATAAAGACCGCCGCCGAAGAGGCGCGGGGCAGAGACCAGCGCCAGCAACATTTCCATAGCGCTACGGCCCATCTCGGCGAACGGCTGCCGCACAGTGGTCAGCGCGGGGCGCGTGTGCGCGGAGAGCGCGATGTCGTCGAAGCCGATGATCGCCAGGTCGTCGGGAGTGCGTAGTCCCTGCGCCTCACTGGCCGAAAGGACGCCATAGGCCATCTGGTCATTGGCGGCAAACACCGCAGTCGGACGTTCGGCGAGGGACAGCAGTTGCGCGGTCGCGGTCCGCCCGCTGGCGGTGGAGAAGTCACCCTGAACGATCAGCGCGGGATCGACGGCAATATGCGCCTCTGCTAGCGCCTGCTGGTAGCCCGCGTAACGATCATGCGAACACTGATACTGCAGCGGCCCCTGGACATAGGCGATGCGGCGGTGGCCGTGGCGGATGAGGTGACGCACCGCTTCGTACGCCCCGACGCGGTTATCTGGGCCAACCCACGGCACGGGGCCGGGAAGACTCTGGTCGTCGAGCACGACGACAGGGAAGCCGCGTTCATAGATCTCGCGCAGGTGGGTAGACGACTCGCGATTGATGGGCGCCGTCGATTCAGCGCCAGCGAGACCATCGGGGTAGACGGCAAGCAGCCCATCTATCAGGCGGGTCGCCAGAATGCGGTCAATCAGGCCGCTGCGGTCGGTGCGGTGGCTGATGCTATAGAGCACCAGTTCGTAGGAGGTCTGCTCGATCACATCGGCGACGCTCTGCATGATCTGCGGCATCAGCGGCCAGGTGAGCGATGGCACCAGCACCCCAAGCAGCGGCGAGCGGCCGCCCGCCAGGCTGGACGCGGTGACGCTGGGGACGAAGCCATGTTCCTGCACGACTTGCATTACGTGCTCGCGCGTCACCGGATCGACGTCGGGCTTGTTATTGAGAACGCGCGAGACGGTAGCGGTCGAGACACCAGCAAGCTGCGCGATGTCACGGATAGTGAGCTTGTCTGACACAGGGTGAACCCTCCTCATGGACGCTGGTATTGCGTCGGCCGATTGGTTCTGGCGCGTTCATGTTCACACGCGTAATATAGCGAGGCAAGCGTCATCCGTGACCTGTGTCCCCGCTTCCGGTAGCGAATACAACTAAGTATAAGAGCGGCATTACTCTACGTCAAGGGACCGGAATTTTCTACTGCCCGCCCGCTGTCCGCGCCTCGGCGCTCTCTCTCTTTTCAGAACGCTCCTCTGGTCGCGCCGTCGGGGTTGTCGCGGCAGCAGGGCGTCGTCCCTCACGTACAAGCGAGAAGACGACCGCCAGCGCGCAGATGACGACCGACACCAGGAAAGCGTGGACCATCCCATTGGTGAAGTCAGCGGAGATGTTGGCGGCCAGATGGCCCACCGTCCCCAAAAACACCGCGTTCATGACTGCGGGTGGCATCGAGGCGGCAGCCACCGCCAGCGCGACGGCGAAGCTGAAGACCATGCCCACGTTGCGCATCGTGTTGAGCGTCGCCGAGGCGACCCCCAGGCGGCTGCGGGGCGCGGCGCCCATCGTCGTGCTGGTGTTGGGCGACCAGAAGAGGCCGCTGCCCACGCCCATAATGATCAGCGCGAGCGCCAGCACCGGATAGGGTGTGGTGGGGGTAAGGGTGAAGAGCACGAGCAGCGCCAGCGCCTGTGCCGCCAGCCCCAGCGACGCCGGAATCTTGCCGCCGATGCGGTCCGCCCAGCGACCACTGAGCGGCCCAATGATGGAGCTGACCAGCGGCATCGGCAGGATGAGCAGCGCGGCGGTCAGCGGAGTGAAGGCGCGGACACCTTGCAGGTAGAAGATCAGCAGGAAGTTGACGGCGAAGATCGCCAGTGATTGCAGGGTGGCGGCGGCGACCGAGAAGGCGTAGGTGCGGTTCTCGAAGAGGCTCAGGTCGAGCATCGGATAGGCGAAGCGCCGCTCGCGCACGAAGAAAAGCGCCAGCGTCACCACCGCCAGCGCGAAGAGGCTGAGGATCGACGGCGTGAACCAGCCGGTGCCGATGCCGCCGGTAATCGCAAGCAGCAGCGCCACCAGCCCTACGCTGAAGAGCACCGCCCCCCAAATATCAAAACGCTCGCCCTTCGGATTGGGCGCGATGTCGTGCAGCAGGAGATAGGCGAGCAGCGTCGCCGCGATGCCAATGGGGAGGTTGACCAGGAATATCCAACGCCACGACCCAATCGCCAGAATGATGCCGCCGAGAACCGGGCCAAGCACGCTGCCCGCGCCCCAGGTGATCGCGTTGATGCCCATCGCCTGGCCGCGCTGTTTCGCCGGGAAGACCTCGGTAATGATTGCCATGGCGTTGGCCGAGAGCATCGCGCCGCCGAGTCCCTGCACCACACGCGAGCCGATGAGCATGGTGTCGCTCAGCGAGAAGCCGCAGGCCACCGAGCCAATAGTAAAAATGATGAAGCCGAGGTTATACATTTTCACCCGGCCGAACATGTCCGCCATGCGGCCAAAGGTCAGCAGCAACACCGTGCTCACGAGCAGATAGGCCATCAACACCCAGGTCATGCGGACAAGGTTGGAATGCAGATCCTGGAGCATATCGGGCAGGCCGAGGATGACGATGGTGGAGTCGATGGCAACCATCATGGAGCCGATAGTGGTCACGAGCAGCGCGACCCACTTGTATTCGAGCTTTCGCATGTAACACCCATATCTGGCAAGAGGATGAGTTACGTAAACGTGAAGGTGATGCTTACTCCACAAACTATAGCATAGGGCTTCTCAGCACGATAACTGGCCGTTGGGCCAGTGTTCTTTGGCCCGCGTTGCGAGCAGAGTCCTGGCGTGCTACCCTTTCCAGTCATGAACTCCACGGCTAAAGCCGGGAGCTTGTCCCTAGCCTGCGAAGGGCTGAGACGTTTGGCTGCATGACAAGGCAGCCCGGCTGCGAACACGAATGTTCACTGCCGCGTTCACATCGGCATGGGCGGAGAACCCACAGGCACGACAGAGGAAGTGGGATTGCGTATGACGATTGGCCCGCTCACAATGCCCGCAGCGGCTGCATGTCTGGCTGGTATACGCGGGGTTGACGTAGACCACCCGCACGCCTGCCAACGCCGCCTTTTAGGCAATGAAGGCGCGGAGTTGAAAGAAGGTCCAACTGTGCAGTACTCTCCGCTGGCGCTTCCCAACCGTTCGCTGCGCGCGTGTCGCCCGTTCTCGGATGTGCGTCAGGTCTTCCAACGCAATCCCGCGCGCAGTGCCTTGCGCCGTCTGCACAATCGCCTTCGAGAGACCATGGTTCACGTCTTTGGCAAAACGCTTCTCGCGTCCGCTGCGTTTTCTGAGCAGCCGTTTCGCGCTCTTCGTCCCTTTCTTCTGGAGCTTTTGCCGGAAGCGGCTGTACCGAGCACGCACCTAATTCACATGGCTGTGCTTCGGCCCAGCCGAGTAGTTGAGAAACTCACCATCGCTCGTAGTCGCCAGTTGGATGATGCCTAGGTCCACACCGAGAAACTCGTCGCTCTCGGTCGGCGTCGGTTCAGGCACATCGACCGTAATAGCGAGGAAGAACGCGTCATTGGATGTGCGATAGAGCAGATCCGCCTGGCCGCGCTTCCGTTGCAGCATGCCTGCGGCATAGCGGCCAAAGCGGAAGGGGACTTGCACACGCCCATCCAGCGTCAGCAGCGAGGCGCGATCAATGCGGGGAAACGAGAGAATACGCTCGTCATAGACCATCGCGCTGTGTGGGCGAAAATGCGGTTGTTTGGAGCGATCCCGCTTGTAGGCCTCGCTGACTTTGGCAATGGCGCGAATCACCATTTGAGCACCTAAACCAAAGTCGCGACGCACTTCGTAGTAGACTAACTTTTGCAGGTCAATCTTGCTTGCCATGCGCTCGCGAAAGGCCACTGCCGCAATCGCGTTGCAGGCAGCATTGAATGCCTCCAACGTCCGCAACAAGGCGGCACGTTGGTCAGGAGTGGGAGCAAGTTTGACGAGCACAGTCTGTTTCACAACGCGAGTGTACCATCATTGACAAGTACCGTCAATGGTATCATCATATGGAGGCGGCACATTCCTCCCCATGCCTACATCAGACCTGAAGGCAGGGGTGTTCCGCACCAATTGTCGGTGAAAAACGACATGCCAGCGAGAACAGTGCGGTGTGCGGCCCCTCCGGCCTGTGCAGCCATCTGGTTCCCTCTCCCGGCGTTAGCTGGGGGAGGGGTTAGGGGCGGGGGCGGCCCAGAAAGGCATATTCACCATGAGCGATACGAGCGACAAGCAACAGGATCAGCAGCCGAAGCCAGCGACGAGCGCAGACGCGGAACAGTGGCGCGCGACTACCTACGCCCGCGCCGTGGCGAAACAGGGCGAGCGCGCCGCCGAGTTCACCACCAGCTCCGATATCGTCGTCGAGCCGCTCTACACCGCCGAGAACCTGGCCGACTGGAATTCCGAGACGGCGCTGGGCTATCCCGGCGAATATCCCTACACCCGCGGCGCCCAGCCGACGATGTATCGCGGGCGCTTCTGGACGATGCGCCAGTATGCGGGCTTCTCCTCGGCGGAGGAGTCGAATCAGCGGTACAAATACCTGCTGGAGCACGGCACGACCGGCCTTTCGGTCGCCTTTGACCTGCCGACGCAGATGGGCTACGACGCCGATAGCCCGCTGGCAGAGGGCGAGGTGGGCAAGGTGGGCGTTTCGATAGGCAGCCTCGAAGACATGCGCGCGCTCTTCGACGGCATCCCACTCGAACGGGTCTCCACCTCGATGACGATCAACTCTACTGCCTCCATCTTGCTGGCGCTCTACATCGCCGTCGCGAAGGAGCAGGGCGCGGATATCCGCAAGCTCTCCGGCACAGTGCAGAACGACATCCTCAAGGAGTACATCGCGCGCGGCACCTACATCTACCCTCCACAGGCCTCGATGCGCATCATCACCGACCTCTTCCGCTACTGCGCCGACGAAGCGCCGAACTGGAATACCATCAGCATCAGCGGCTACCACATCCGCGAGGCGGGCTCGACCGCCGCGCAGGAGATCGGCTTCACCCTCGCCAACGGCATCGCCTACGTGCGGGCTGCCGTCAACGCTGGCCTGGATGTCGATCGGTTCGCCGGACAGCTTTCGTTCTTCTTCAACGGCCACAACAACTTCTTCGAGGAGGTCGCCAAATTCCGGGCGGCGCGGCGGATGTGGGCGCACATCATGCGCGAGCGCTTCGGCGCGAAAGACGCCCGCTCGCTGCTCTTGCGCTTCCACACACAGACGGCTGGCTCGACCCTCACCGCCCAGCAGCCCGATAACAACATCGTGCGCACGGCCTATCAGGCGATGGCGGCGGTTCTCGGCGGCACGCAGTCGCTCCACACGAACTCGAAGGATGAGGCGCTCTCGCTGCCGACCGAAGATGCGGTGCGGCTGGCGCTACGCACGCAGCAGATCCTGGCGTACGAGACGGGCGTGGCCGATACGATTGATCCGCTGGCAGGCTCGTACTACGTCGAATCGCTGACCGATGCATTGGAGGCGCAAGCGCAGGAGTATATTGACAAGGTCGAGGCGCTCGGCGGCAGTGTCCGCGCCATCGAGCAGGGCTACATCCAGCGCGAGATCGAGGAGGCGGCCTACCGCTACCAGACGGAGCTGGATGAGCAGAAGCGCATCGTCGTCGGCGTCAATCGCTTCCAGCAGGCAGACGAGGCGTCCATTCCGACGCTGCGGATCGATCCGGCGGTGGGGCAGCGCCAGGCAGCAAAACTGGCGGCGCTCCGCGACCGGCGCGATAACGCGGCGGTGACGGCAGCGCTGGCGGCGCTCGAAGTGGCGGCGCGCGGCAACGAAAACCTGATGCCGCGCATTCTGGCGGCGGTCGAGGCGCACGCGACCCTCGGCGAGATCAGCGACGTGATGCGCCATGTCTTCGGCGAGCAGCACGCCGAGCGCGCGATGTAAGGCAACGAGCCCCACCCCTGTCACAACTGCGCCTCGTTATGGCATATAGGCAGAGAAGTTGACGCGACAACCAACCATCGGGGCGGCAAGCGACGGGGAATAGAGCGCCTATGCGCATGAAAGAGCGGCCAGCGGAGCAGCGCAGACACACGGCGGCATTTTGGGAGCCAATCCTCCAGATGCAGTCGGCGCTCATCGGCTTTGCGCGCGGACTGGTGGGCGACGACGAACTGGCGCGTGACATCGCGCAGGATACTTTTGTGGATGCCTGGCGCGCGGCCCGACAGAATGCCCCGCCCTTCGACGCGCCAGACGTGTCCGATGACCTGATGGGCATCCGCCGCTGGCTCTTCACCGTCGCCTATCGCCACGCCATCAAGCATCTGCGCCGACGGAAGACTATCGCCTGGGAATCGCTCGACGCGCAGGAAATTTTATCGCCCACCATCTTACGCGCGACAGGTCACTTCGAGGACGCCCTTGCCGAGGCCGAAGCCCTGCGTATGGCGCTGCGGAGCGTGGAGTCGGAAGACGCCGCTTGTGTGCTCTTGCAGGTTGTCCATGGCTTCAGCACAGCCGAGATCGCGGCGATTCTCGCCATTCGCGCCGACACTG
>DASUHD010000046.1:0-7122 GCA_036273675.1 Ktedonobacterales bacterium
CTGACCGCGCGGAGGCGTGCTATCGCGCCAGCTTAAGCATCGCGAGTGAACTGGGCATCCGTCGCGAGATGGCGCAGGCGCAAGAACTGCTGGGACGGTTGCTCGCCGAGCGGCAGGACCTGTTCGAGGGTCGTCAGTTACTCGCCCAGGCAGAGGAGAATTACTCCCACCTCGGAGTCCCGGCCGCCACGCGCGTGCGCGAAATCATGGTACAGTTGGGGGGCGCGGCAAGCGATTGAGCGCCATCAGGGCCATCAGGGAGAGCGCTACGCCAGGAGGTTTTTGTGATCCAGTTCGAGCATGGGGAGATCGTCTGGTTTCAGTTCGCGTCGCTCCGCAACCTGGGTGATCAGATCACCCATGGCGTCTTTGGCCGTCTCGGTGGCGTCAGTCAGCCGCCGTTTAGCTCATTGAACGCCGGTCCCGCTACCCCTGATGACGCCGCTGCCCGGACCGAGAATTACCGGCGCATCCGCGAGACGTTGCCCGGCCAGCCGCTGCTCGTTGGCACAAAGCCACTCCAGGGGTCAACAGTCTATGAAGTGACCGAGCGCGACCTGGAGGGCGGCGCTCCGCCAGCGGTCATTCTGCCCGAAGGCTGTGACGCCTTCATCACGCGGACGCCGGGCATTGGGCTGTTTTGGGCAGTTGCCGACTGCTCGGCGATCATGATAGTCGATCCAATCCATCAGGCGATTGGCCTGACACACGCGGGTTGGCGTGGCACGCGGGGCGGCATCGTGCGCAACACCCTCGATCGCATGCGCGAGCGCTACGGCACGCAGCCAGATCAGGTATATACCGCGATTTCACCGACAATCAGCGCATGCTGCTACGAAGTGGACGAGCGCGTGCGCGATGAGTTTGCGCAAGATCCCTTTGCCGAGCGCAACGCCCGCTTCTCCACCATCACGGTGTCAGACGCCGGAGGCGCGCGCGAATCGTTGCGGCTGGATGTGCTCGGCTCCAACCGAGCGCAGTTGCTCGACCGGGGTGTCCCCGCGGAGCGCATCGAAATCAGCGAGTTGTGTACCGGCTCGCGTACCGATCTGTTTTTCTCCTCGCGTATGGAGGGTGGCCGCACGGGGCGATTTGCCGTAGTGCTGGGCTTGCGCTGAGGGCTGAAGAGGCGCACGGCCCCTGACGTCAGCCAACTTGGCCTCAGCGCCGCCTGGGCTGGATGGCTCCAGCCCTAAGCGCTATGCGTGATATGCGTGGCGAAGCGCATGTTCATGACTGCGACTCGGTCAGACGCTCCGCCAGCGCCTGGCGATGGCCCTCGGCGTTCAGATCGAAGGCTGGCGCTGCCGGGATGGCGCCGTCTTCCTCCTCGTCGAGCATGAAATCACACTCGGCGAAGGGGTTGCCGATATGCGCCAGGAGAAGCGAGAGATCGCCAGGCAGGACATAGACGGCGTGCGGATCGGAATCGATCAGTGTGGTGGCGACGATCTCGATCAGCTTCTGGGCCATGTCCGGCTGATAGCCCTCGCGCACGAAGCGTTCGAGCAGCTTGTCCAGGGCGCGCTCGCCTTCGTAGCGCCGCCGTCGGATCTCCTCGTTGCTAAAGCGCGCGCGGTAGCGGCCCCATCTGGACGCCTCCAATACTGACGCAGGCTCCAGTTGGGCAAGCTCATCGCCAGTCGCCAATGTTTCCAGTTCTTCGGGGATGCGCAGATAGCGATAGAAACAGACCGCATCGCCGAAATCGGCGAAGAACGTACACCATTCGCCCATCGGGATAATGCGTGGCGCCTCGAAGATGACACACGATGTGGGCGATAATTCCTCATCCCATGGAGCCACTGTGCATTCCGGGGTCAAGGCAGCCTGCCAGCGCTGCCGATACGCCTGTGGTGTTCTGGTCATGGCGATACGATACCCTTTCATTGGGAGGGAGTAGCGGGAAACGATGATCTTCCCGCTCTTGATGCAGATACTGGTCTTGAAGCTGGCCGTCTCAGGCGCTCGCGCGCGCCATTATAGTGGTCGGAGGCGCGGCCTCGCGGGCGGCCGAGTGGTTGCGCGCGTCCAGCTGGTATTTCATCTTGCGCGCGATAGTGCGCAAGCCCCTCCGGTTCCGGTAGATCGTAATCACGGCGCCATCTGAGGCGACGATCACAATCGAGCCTTCCAGCCGTGACGCCCAGCTGGCGCGGCGGTCGCATGGGGGAATATCGCGCCAGCCGAGGAAATAGAACATGACGCCCGTACGCTGAATCATCCGGCCATGAGCCAGCACATAGTCCACCGCGTCGGGCGCTACATTGCGGCGCGCGCCCCGCCTGCGCGCGTGCCAGGTGAACGAGGCGACGCTCGATCCCAGCCCCTCTCGCCCAGCCTCTACCGCGTCCATAGCGTCCATCTCAGCCATCTCGTCCGCCATACCCATCTTGCCCTGCCCACTTCCATCTCTCGCCGGACTCTTGTTTCCGCCCTCTATAGTTTAGATGCGTCATTCGCGGACAAAAGCGGAAATGGGACATGGGCAAGACAGGCAACGGCGAGGTTTCGCAGGAAAGATGGAGCGCACTGATATCAGGTGGTCGTGGCGGCGGGTATCGAGCTGGGATCGACGCTCTCAGGGTCGGATGGGCAGACGTAGCAATACGCGCAGGCAGCGCAACGGCGCTCCTCGGGACGCGGCGCGAAGGCTCCGGCGACGATGCCCATCGCCGCTTCATCCAGTTTGTCTAGCTTCGAGCGACTCTTCCGGTTTGCGTCCAGGTAACGCTCGGCGACCTTGCGCGCCTCATCGGTGACATCGTGTTGATGACGTGGGTCATACGAACCAGTTGGGTCCGCCGATTCTGCCGAGTCCGCCGCTATATCGTCCAGCGTTCCGCCGGTGTATGCAAGGACGATCCGCACCGGAATGTCAGGATGCTGCCGGTGATACGCCAGATAGTAGAGTGGCAGGGTCAGGTCGTCTTTGTGGTCGTCGCGCGGGCGCCCAGTATGCAGCCGCACCAGTACGGTAAGCGGCGCGGCGCTCTCGCCAGAGGCCAGGCGAGCGTCGATCTCGCGATCAGCCGTCACCTCGACGACGCACTGCTTCAACTCGGCCCACAGTGGCTGCGCCAGCCGCACACGCTCGGAGGCCGCCGCCTGCTCCGGCGAGGTGATCGCCCGCCACTCCTCGCGCAGAATGGCCGCCGCCGCCTGCCGGTAGAAGTCCTCGTAGGCGTGGCCTGCCGGGCCGATCTCGTCCCAGAGCGATTGAAGACGCGCCTCGGCGGCTTGCCAATCGGCCTGGGGGCTGGCTGCCTGGACATCACGTAGCTCCTGCGCGCCCCGGCGGATGTAGGCGTGGAAGCTGTAGACAGCATCGCGCGCGGGATCGCGGAAACCGTGGATGCGCATGTATTTGTATTGCAGCGGACATTCCAGGTACTGGTTCAGGTCGTGCAGCCGGAAGACGGGCTTCTCGCGTGGCGATTGCGCGGGCGCCGCCTCGACTGGTCTCCCGCTCTCGCTGTCGTCCTCATCGTCGCTGGTCTCCTCGAAAGTCGCGGCGATGGCCAACAGGCGCTCGCACTCCTCGTCGGTGTGAAGCGATTCGGCGGCTGCCCAGTCGGGCGCGCCATCCATGAGCGCCAGCAACGCTGATCGCTCCACAGTGCGCGATTTCCCGTAGCTGGCGGCGCGACTGAAGGCGACGATATCGCGTGCGCGGGTGACGCCGACATAGAAGAGGCAGCGCTCCTCCGCGTCACGCTCGCCGGGCGTATCGCCATCGCGAAAACCGGGCGGCGATACCTCTTCTCGTCCATGCCTACCCGCTGGAAACTGGCCATGCGCCAGATTGGGCAGCAGCACGACCGGAAACTCTAACCCTTTGCTCTGGTGCAGCGTCAGGATATTGACGGCATCCTCATTCCCGGCTGGGACAGGCACGGTGACATCAGTCGCCCGCAGTGCGTGTAGATAGTGCAGGAAACAGGTCACGACAGAAGCGTCCTCGTCCGTGTGCGCGAGCGTGGGGACAGAGGCGGGAGCGGCGGGTGGCATAGGCATGACATCGGCATTGGGCGCTGGAGTCAGCGTATCGGGTTGCGCTGGGCGCGCTGCCCTCCGGTGGCGCACCGCGCGGCTCAAGCGGGCGCGGAACTCTGGCTCCGCCAGCCAGCGCGCGTCGAAGCGCCACGCCAGCCGCACCAGCTCGCCCAGCGCCGCCAGCGCCTGTTGCGCCTGCCCCGCCGTCTCCAATCCCGGAAGCACGCCCAGACTCCGGTGCGCGTCCTGGCCATCGGCGACACGCGCCAGCCGCCAGGTGTATCCTCCCGGACGCAGCAGAAAGTCCGCCAGCTTGAGGCCCACGGCGCGGCTATTCTGCAGCGCAGTTGCGATTTCGCCCAGCCGGATAAGTCCGGCGCGGGTTGCCGGCGCGAGGGACGGAACCTGACTAAGCAGGTGTCCATTCTGCAGCGCGCCAGGAAGCGTGTGGCGCTGGGTCGAGAGATATCGCGCCGTGGCGGCAAGTTCGTTCCCTGCGGGCGCTGGGCAGCCGAGGGCGACCAGCAGCGGCGTGGCGCGCAAGACTCCGCGCGCATCCGGCCCCGCCGCCAGCGTGAGCAGCATCAGCGCGTCCTTCACCTCTGGCCGCTCGAAGAAGTCGCCAAGCTGGCTGACGGGTACGCCCCGTCTGGTGAGGACGGCGGCAATCTGGCGCGCCTGCTTGTGCGTCCGGCAGAGGATCGCCTGATCGCCAAAGCGGTAGCCGTCCGCGTGGAAACGCTCGATGGCCGCCGCCAGCCCAACACGCTCGTGTGCGGCGCTGGCGAAAGTCTCACCATGCAGAATGGGTGGAGTGGTTCCAACGTCGCGCACCGGCTCCAGGTCGAGCGGTTGCAGCGCCTCATGCAGCGCGCCCGTGGCTGGGGCTGGCGTTGGAGACGAGGAGACGGGGGCCAGTTGCGCCATCTGCGCCGCCATCGCGGAGCCGAGCCGCACAATGCCCGGCACGGCGCGATAGCAGCGTTGCAGCCGCAGCACGCGCAGAGTGGGATAGCGCTCCGCCAGTCGCGGAATATTGCGTGGCGAGGCGCCACGGAACCGATAGATCGACTGATTCTGGTCGCCCACCACCCAGAGGCCGCTACCATTGTCCGCGATCAGCATCAGCAACTCGGCCGCCGCGCGGTTGGTGTCCTGGAATTCATCCACGAGAATTTGGGAATAGCGCTTGCGCACGTCTGCCAGAACGGTGGGATTGGCTCGCAGCAACTCGACGGCGCGATGAATCAACCCGCCGAAGTCCACCAGCCCGCGCCGACGTAACGCCCGGTCC
Organism: Ktedonobacterales bacterium; assembly: GCA_036273675.1. Classification (GTDB taxonomy): domain Bacteria; phylum Chloroflexota; class Ktedonobacteria; order Ktedonobacterales; family JADMIN01; genus DAHUXT01. The sequence continues at coordinate 5,291 of DASUHD010000046.1, forward strand.
CAGACCGCATAGGCCGCGGCCCGTTCGCGCGCCCGCGCAATCTGCTCATCGGTAAACGTGCCTTGGGGCGGCTGGACCTTCTGCCCATGCCCGTTCTTCGCGCTCCCTGGCGATTCGATAGCTGCTACTTCGTCCGGCGCGGGCATCCGCTGCATCGCATCGACCAGCGCCAGGTAGTCCGTGGGGGTCAGCAACTCATCGCGCGCATGGGAGAAGTCGTCCAGCAACGTGCGCAGGCGCCCGGTGGGGTTGCCCAGCGAGCGATAGTAATGGAGCGGCAGCTCGCCGAGCAATCCCTCCATCAGCAGATAGGCGTTGGCCTCGTCGAGAATGCGAAAATCAGCGGTTAGTTCCGCTTCGTCAGGCGCGTGTGGCACGTGCGAAGCGTATTCGCGCAGGAGGGTGGCGGCGAAGGCGTGGATCGTCATAATGGGCATGCGCTCGCCTGGCAGCCCGCTCCGCTCCAGGCGCTCGCGCATCTCGCCCGCGGCACGGTTGGAGAAGGTCAGCGCCAGCAACTTCTCGGGCGGGATGTGGCGCTCTTCGACCAGGTGAGCCACACGGCCAACCAGCGTCGCCGTCTTGCCCGTGCCTGGGCCAGCCACCACCAGCGCGGGTCCAGCAGCGCGCGCAGCAGTTCTCTGCCCCTCATCCAGCCGCGCGATCAGCTCAGCGGGCATAGGCCTGGCGTCTTTATCGCTAGTCGCATCCTGCGCCGATTCTTCTGGCTCGTCCGCAGGGCGCGGTGGCGCGAGCACAGCGTCGATCAGGCGGCGGCGCGCCAGTAGCGGTGAGATGCCGAAATGGGCGGCCAGTTGCGCCGTACCTATCGCGGAGCCTGACGTGAAGACGCGGCGCACCTCGGCGCGCGGGGCCAGCAGCTCGGCGGCGAATGCGTTGGCTTCCTGTTCGCGCCGGACCCGTGGCGAGTATTCTTCGACCACGCGATCTTCGCTGCGCAGGGCGGCGGCATCGGCCTGCTGGTCCACCGACCGCTCGTCGCAGGGCGCATAGTTACGGATGCCCTCGCCGCGATGGAGGACGTAATGCCCCAGTTCGTGGGCGATGGCGAACCGCCGCAACTCGGGGTCCAGGTCGGCGCTCAGCCAGATGATGCCGCCAACGTCTGGATCTTCCCATACCCAGAGCTGGAGCCTGGAATACGCGCCGCCCAACATGACACCGCGTCCCGGGCATATTTGAAGCCGCAGTTTAAGGTTGTCGCACATCCGCTCGATGGGCGCAATGGTGGGCATATCTGACGTGCCATGGTCGAGGTGTTGCGCGCGCTGATTTGCGGCGGCCCGTTCGATGATGTCGATGCGTTGTTTTGTAGGCATGATGAATCCTCAGCGGCTCTCTCAACGCTGCACGTAATACAATTCAGTTGTGTAGATCGGGATATGCGGGCTGGGGTTATGGGCTGTCGGTCGCCTCCGCGTTCATGATCTCGGCCCACTCGCGCTTGCCTTCAGGCGAGAGCGCGCTGGCCTCCACCGCATCGAGGAATGACTCCTGTTGCTGGTCGGGCTGCTGGTCGGCCATATAGAATCCGCCTGCCGGGGATGCGCTCAGGTAGGCGGCGATAGCCTCGGGCGCAATCTGTAGCACGTCGGCGAAACGCTGGATGAGCGTGCGCGGGATGGTCGCGGCGGCGATAGCGTGCGCCTGAAGCTTGCCCAACAGGTCAACAGTCAGGCCAACGGCCGCGGCAAGTTGCGGTGGCGAATATTTGGCGTCCAGTCCCAATTGGACCAGACTCTGTATGGCAACAGGCGCTGGCCGTTCTCGTTGCTCACGTATCCACGCCATCGCTTTCTCGGCTGCTGGCG
>DASUHD010000047.1:0-15446 GCA_036273675.1 Ktedonobacterales bacterium
CAGCCTCCGCATTGTTGCGTTGCCACCCTTCTCATACCTCTTCGCGCGGATACCCGCAGTCAGGTACACTTGTACGCAGAGCCGGACCAGTCACCTGCCGTCATCATCTCCCTGTTGGAGCGCCACATGAGCCAGCGGACCGCGTCTACGTCTGTATTCGCGCATGAAGAAACGTCTGCGATACCGCGCCCTGTCCTCCAGCCTGCCCTGCTGGACGCGCCAACCGTGCCACTACGCCGTTGCGGCCTCGACGAGGTGGGGCGCGGCGCGCTGGCGGGTCCGCTGGTGGCGGGGGCGGTTATCCTCCCTGATGACATCGCCGACCGGCTCGGCGCGCTTTCCCGCTTTCTGCGTGACTCGAAGACCGTTCCCCGCGCCCGTCGCGAAGATCTCGCTATTGCCATTCGCGCTCACGCCCTAGCGCTGGAGGTCGTCAGCATATCCGTCGACGACATCAATCAGCACGGCATCGGCTGGGCCAACCGCGAGGCATTCCGCCGCCTGATCGCCGCGCTCGACGCCGACGAATACATCGTGGATGGGCGTGTCCGCCCACCCGCACCCTCAGACCGTATCGCCCGCGTGCGCTGCCTGGTAAAGGCTGACGCGCTTGTCCCGGCGGTCGCGGCGGCGTCGCTGGTGGCAAAGGTGCATCGCGACACTATGATGGCGGCGCTCCATGGTAGTTATCCTGCCTATGGCTGGAATACCAATGCTGGCTATGGCGCCGCCACCCACCTGGCGGCGCTCCGGGTGACTGGTGCCTGCCCGGAGCATCGCACGCTGTTCGTGGCGACAGCGCTCAGCGGCGGACAGCGCGCCCGCAAGGCGAGTAAAGCCAGCAAGCACGACATGGAACCGGCGCGCCTGCTGGAGTAACGTGGAATACCGAGATCAGGAGCAACTAACCTGCTCCAGCTCGGCGCTGGCAGTATCAATCTCCGTGGTAGCCTTGCTCATGAGCGCTGTGCCAGCCTTGATCTTCGACGTGCTAAAGCTGTCGATCCCATCAATGACTTCCTGCGCTGCCGAATGAACATCGCGCAGAGCGGCACGCAAAGGAGTATCTGCCGACTGCAGACAGGGAGGAGTAGGCTGTGCGTTGAGGTCATTAAGGAATGTCTGACTATCATCACGTGCAGTGACAAGAGCAGCTCGGCACCCACTGAGATCCTGACCGCTCCCACACACGTCGCCCACAGTAGTCATATCAGCGCCCAGTATCGTGCCGTCGGTTGTAACCACTGATGCGTAAGCACTGGCGCCTGCATTGGGATCTGATGTCGCCGTAGCGGTTGGAGTCATATCGAGCTCTCGCGGTTGACTCTGCTGCGTTGTCGTTGGCGATCCGCCTGAATTCGCCGAAGTCGATCCATTCGACAACAACGCGCCCAGCAGACCAGCGCACATACATAGCACCAGCAGCACTCCGCAACCGATGCCGCCGCCTATGAGCAGCTTCTTGCGATTCGACGATGGAGGGGTAGCGGCGTTTGGAGCGGCTGACGGCGTGACAAATGGGGGCGCCGCCGTTGGAACGCCGAATGGCGCCGGAGTTGGCGGAGTCTGCTGAGGTGGCTGCTGTGGGTCAGGGGTGGTTGGATATCCCTGCATGCACTTCCTTCTTTCGCGATGATCGCGAAGAGCGCAAGACGGCCCAACGTCAGTGGCGCCATCTCGCAACATGGGCAGTCATTTTTCTGCCACATCATCCCCATACAGCAGCCTGGCGCCCTACCGGAAACTGGCCGACGCGAATCGCGAAATATTCGCTACGATACGGCTAGAGCGTGATGCGCGTGCAGAGACGCAAACAAACGACGCTACGGTGAGGAAGTGACGAGAAGGAATACCATAGGCAAAAACCAACCGAGGCGATTCGCAAGCGATTGGCTGGGGTACTGCGAGTCGCGTGATAATCGAGGAAATTCTTGGGGACGGCACAAGGCTCCTTTCCTTCACGGCAGGCGCAAGGGAAAAGAGCCAGACCTGACACGTACTATCGGCTAGCGCTAGCGCTGTGGTTGGGCAACCGTGACGGCGGTGCCGTAGCAGAGCACTTCCGTGACCCCCTGGGCGATCTCGGTCGCGTCGTAACGCACGCCGATAACCCCATTCGCGCCAATCTCGGCGGCATGCTGGATCATCAGCTCATAGGCGTCCACACGGGCGCGCTCGCACAATTCGGTATAGATTGAGATGTTGCCACCGACGATTTGCTGGAAGGCCGCGCCGATATTGCCGACGACACTGCGTGACCGGACGATAATGCCACGCACCAATCCATAGTTACGCACGACTGTCAGGCCCGGCAACTCGAACGCCGATGTGACGAGCGAATGATCGAATGCAACCGCCTTCTGACTCATCGAAAGCTCCCTTTTCCGCGGGACCCAACGACAGGCGGCACATGTCGCCGCACACAACAATTCATCGGGTTCCGCAAGGGATACGCGCGCGAAGGAAGGGGGTTGCAGGGTTTAAGAGGTATGTTCTCGCTGATGTCAGGAGTCGTCCCGCGTCTCGCCCCACAGGCGTCGCGAGACGTAGCCGCCAAGGTAATAGCCGAGACCGCCAAGCAGCACCGTCACGCCGAGCCAGATCGCCGTGGCGACGTTGACGCCGTTACTATTCCGCATCACCTGAATAACGACAACGGCAGCAATCAGGCCCAGTAGCAATCCCCCGGTCAGGCCAAGCGTGCATCCAACATGCGCCAGGTTGCGTCCGCGCAATTGATCGAGCATAGTATCTCCAGTGCGAGATAATGGCAAGGTATTCCAAATTGGGTTATAGCAGTGCGCGCGGCATTGCGTCAATGCGACCTGGCGCCGCCGCGCCTCATCGACAAGGAGAACCACCTGAATGGCTGAGTTGACCTATGAAGACCTGATAGCGCTCCGGCAGCGCACCCTCCACGGCGAATTGACCATCGAACAGGCAGGTGAGCAGCATTCGCTCGGCGAACTGGCGGAGGCGCTACGGATGACCCGCGCGACGATACAGGCACTGGTGGAGGGCTGGTCGCAGGAGCAACTGACGTGGCAGCCGCCCACCGCTCAAAGTCAAGCTCCCGCGCACGGTGAAGACCTCTGGTCGGCAACCGAGGCCGTCACTCATTTGATCGCCACGGAGAACTGGTATCTGCTGCATATGGGACGGCTCGTGGGTAAACGCGAGCATTTCGCCATCATGCCGCGCGGCCTGGGCGATCACGCCGACAATGGCGTGCCGAAAGCGACACTGGCCGCCGAACTGAACACAGCCACCGAACACATATTAGCGGATATCGCTGCTACCCCCGCCGACGCTGATCTGACGGCGCGACGCGATTCCACTTTCTTCGGCGAGCTGAGTCTGCGTGGGTGGGTCATGCTGGCCATTGTCCACGATCTCGACCACACGGCGCAGATAGAGCGGCTCACCGAACAGCCCGGGTTCCCAGCGAGCTAACGGTGACAGGTACCACAAACCGACCAGTGCCAACGCTTCATGCGACTACCTGGTCGGTTTTCTCTATCGTGATGCAAGGCGCGGGAACGGCGCGTCGCAGCTACCTGGCGCTCAGCGGCCTAGTAGCCCATCGCGGCGGCCTTGGCGCGGGCTTTGCGGGCCTTGCGCTCGCGTGCGTCTGCCTTGCGCTTCCGCTTGACACTGGGCGGCTCGTAGTGCTGGCGGCGCTTCGCCTCCGAGAGCAGACCGTCCTGCTGAACCTTGCGGGTAAACTTCTTTAGGGCCTGGTCGAACGACTCGCCCTCTTTGATCAAAACCTCAGTCACTCTTGTACCTGTTGCCTGGATGGAGACACAGACCTCTGACCTCTCATCCAGTCTCCTTTCTTCGCATTAGAAATCCGCTTCGTCGGTTCTCTTATGGGCAGGCGCGCTCGCCCTTCAGCACGGACGCGCCGCAACCCCGTCAATTACATAGCATATCACATCGTTGCTCATTTGGCATCCCCATATTTCGGCCTATTCGGGGATTTTCGGCTCGTCCGTGTCAGCCACGACCGGAGTAACTGTACGCCCAGAGACCCAGCGACTGCCCGCCAGCACGAAGCGCCATGGCCAGTCGGCGGCCTGCGTGATGCCGATACGCGGCGTCGCCACGACAGGCGCATCCGGAGGGAAGTCGGGCGTTTCCGCAAGCCAGAGCGCATCGCTTTGCAGGTCCAACCCATTCTCCGCGACGGTGAGCGCCATCGCGGCGCACAATCGGCCTGGCCCGCGCGCCAGATCGCGGTCGGCGATCCGCTCGCCTCGACGGGAGCGCATCAGCGGCAGCCCCACCGTCGGCTCAAGTGCGCGCAGCAACACCGCAGCGGCTACACCGTCCTCTTCAGTCACGACGTTGAGGCAGTAATGCATACCGTAGGTGAAGTAGACATAGGCGCGTCCCGGCGGCCCGAACATCACCGCGTTGCGTGGCGTCTTACCACGATACCCGTGCGCCGACGGATCGATCGCGGCGACGTACGCCTCCGTCTCGACAATAACGCCAGCGGTCACGCCATTCTGTGTCTGGCGGTAGAGCGTCTTGCCGATGAGGTCGCGGGCAATGTCTAGCGTCGGACGCGCATAGAACACTTGGGGCAATTTGAGGTGGCCGCCAGCTGAGGTGTCTGTCACTGAGCTTCCCTTGATGGGTAGGTAGATAACAAGCGTTCGCGGCCAGCCTGCCGCGCACTGCACATCGTAGGGAAACCAGCCGTCTGATGCAAGAGTTGCGGTCGGGTTACGGTCAGCATGGATATTCCCGCGGATAGCGCGCCAGCGAGATCCACCAACGTTGGCGACGCCATGCGCTTGTTCGCAAAAGACTCCTCAAGTTCGCATCTGTGCCGAGCGCATGGCATCATGGCCAACATTTTGATGTACACTATGCGGCAGAGTATGCGCCGGAAACATGACCACTCAGAGCAATCGCACCGAGGAGATACCATGCAGACCATACAAACGCGACCCAAACGCAGCGAAGTCAAGGCCGAGGATACCTGGGAACTGGAAACGATCTATCGCACCGACGACGCGTGGGAGGTCGATTTCCAGCGAGTAAGCGCAATGCAGCCTGGACTGGCCGAGCACCAGGGCCACACGGGAGACTCCGCGCAGAGCCTGCTCGAAGCGCTCAAGCTGCGCGACGAGGCGGGTGAGATCCTCGGACGTCTCTTTGTCTATGCCTACATGCGGCTGCACCAGGATAGCACCGATAATACCTACCAGGCAATGGCCGACCGCGTGACCACCCTGGCGAACGACATCAACACCGCGACCGCCTACCAGACGCCTGAAATTCTCGCGATCCCGCAGGAGCGCCTCGACGCCTTCCTGCTGGAGGAACCGGGGTTGCAGGTATATCGTCACATGTTGGATGAGATCACCCGCGAGCGACCGCACATCCTCTCAGCCGAGATGGAGGCGTTGCTGGCGCAGGCGGCTGAGGTCGGCAACGCGCCCGAGCGTGTCTACGAGATGTTCAGCACGGCTGACCTGAAACTGCCATCGGTGCGTGACGCCGAAGGCAATGAGGTGCAACTGACGCAGGGCAACTTCGTCTCGCACTTCCTCGAAGGGCGAGATAGAGACGTGCGTCGCAACGCTTTCGAGGCGATGTTTGGCGCGTATCAGTCCTACCGCAACACGATGGCGGCTCTGCTGGGCGCGCAGGTGAAGCGCAACGTCTTCTTCGCACGCGCGCGCAAATACGAGAGTTCGCTCCAGGCCGCGCTCGAACCGTCGAATATCCCGGTGAGCGTCTATGAAAATCTGATTGCCACCGTCAACAACAACTTGCCAGTGCTTCACCGCTATCTGCGCCTACGCAAAAAGCTGCTTGGGCTGGACGACCTGCACATGTACGACCTGTATGTGCCGATGGTGCCGGAGGTCGAATACAAAGTCAGCTATGCCGAGGCGCAAGAGCAGGTGGCCCAGGCGCTCGCGCCCCTGGGCGAGGCGTATGTGGCCGTCGTGCAGCGGGGGCTGTCGTCGCGTTGGGTTGATGTCTATGAGAACGAGGGCAAGCGGTCGGGCGCGTATAGCTGGGGCAGCTATGGGACGAACCCCTTCATGCTGCTGAACTACCAGAATACGATGGACAGCATGTTTACCCTGGCGCACGAGATGGGCCATTCGATGCACTCGTACTTCACCTGGCAGACACAGCCGTATCCTTACAGCAGCTATACACTCTTCGTGGCAGAGGTCGCCTCCACCCTAAACGAGGCGCTACTGACGCACTCGCTGCTCCAGACGACGACGGATAAAGCGCTCAGGATGTACATCATCAATCACGCGCTGGAAACGTTCCGCACAACGCTCTATCGCCAGACGCTCTTCGCCGAATTCGAGCGCGACATGCACGCGCAGGCTGAGGCGGGCGAGGCGCTGACGCCCGAGGCACTCGGCGGCATCTTCAAACGGCTCAACGACATGTATTACGGGCCAGTTGTGAACGTGGATGAACTGATCGCGAACGAGTGGGCGCGCATTCCCCATTTCTATTCGAGCTTCTATGTCTATCAGTACGCGACGGGCATCTCGGCGTCGTCGGCGCTGGCGCACCAGATTCTGACTGAGGGCCAACCCGCCGTCGATCGCTATCTGCGCTTCATACGCTCAGGCTCGTCGGACTACAGCATCAACCTGTTGCGAGACGCCGGAGTCGATCTCTCGTCGCCCGCGCCAGTCCAGGAAGCGCTCGACACGTTCGGACGTTACCTGGATGACCTGGAGGCGCTGCTGTAGGGGTAAGGTCACTCGCGGCCATAAATGGCCGGAGCAGACAATACGGGCCATGAATGGCCACCTCGTCGCATCGGCACGGGCAGGCCAGCCGAGGTGACCCTGCCCATTCTTAAGCCCGCGCCGTCCGATACTCCGGCATTTATGATGTTTAACGTGTTGTTCAGGTAATCGGTAAGGCATCTCCGCAAAGCCCGCGCAGGCGGGCTTTGCGGTCGCAGCGGAGCGGCGGCCCATAGGCGCGGCTTTAGCCGCCAGCCGCCCCGCTCGTTCCAGCGCTACTCTTCCGTGGACTCCGCAGGCTGCCCAGTCGATTCACCTTCAGCAGCAGGAGCTGCGGCGGCTGGCGCTTCCTCGGCAGCGGCGGGAACCTCCTCAACGGCGATGCGCGGCGCCTGGATACTGACAACGATTTCGTCTTCTGGCGTCACCAGGGTGACCTTGCGTGGCACCTTGAGAGCGCTGGCATGACGCGACGAGTTGAGCTCGTCCATGTCGCTGATATCGAGCTCCAGCGCCTCCGGCAGCTCGGCTGGCAGCGCCTCGACCTCCGCCATATCAAGCGACTGGATCAACACACCGTCGCGGAGCTTCACCGCTGGCGCCTCACCAACCAGCCGCACAGGCACCTTCGCGCGCATCGGCTCGGTCATCTTCACGTGGTAGAAATCGATGTGCTGGATGACGTTGGTGGCAGGCTGCCGTGTAATGTGCCGCACGATGACTGTTTCTTCGCTGCCATCCGGCGCGATCACCAGCCGATAGAGCGTCGTCGGGCCATGCGCCTTGAGCGCGCGCTCCATCTCGTGCGCGTTTACCTGAACCGCCACCGACTCCTTCTGATGCCCATAAACATTGGCCGGAAGGATGCCCTCACGCCGAAGATGCCTGACATGCTTGCCCAGCACGGTGCGGCGCTCCGCGTTGAGTGTTACCTGCTTGGATGCCATGGATAGATTGTCCTTTCGCGTGTTGAGAATCTCATCCGATTCCCGCTACCATCTAGCATGCGGAATGCCAACAGACGAGGTTAAGATAACCATCGCGTATGCTGCTCACTTCTCAGCACATATGTAATACACGAAAGGTTGTAGCACATGGACGCGTCTCTTCGCCCGGATACCGCTGCTACTATCGCAGCCATCGCTCCACTCGATACAGACGCAATGGCGGCTGCGGGCGCGCACCAAGAACAGCTTACCAAGCCTGCTGGCAGCCTGGGACGCCTCGAATCGCTGGCGATCCAGATTGCGGGCATCACTGGCAAGGTGCAGCCCGTATTGGCAAATAAGGCGATAGTGGTGATGGCGGGCGACCATGGCGTCACAGCCGAGGGGGTCAGCGCATACCCGGCCGAGGTCACGCCGCAGATGGTCTTGAACTTCCTGCGTGGCGGCGCGGCCATCAACGCGCTAGCGGGCGTCGTGGGCGCGCGGGTCGTCGTCGTAGATATCGGCGTGGCCAGCCCACTTGAGCATTCCGGCCTCCTATCGCACAAAGTGGCTTCAGGAACAGCCAATATGGCACAGGGGCCAGCGATGACACGCGACCAGGCGGAAGAGGCTATCGCCACTGGCATCGCGGTCGTCGAGTCGCTGGCGCAAGAAGGTGTGCAGATGGTGGCGACCGGCGAGATGGGCATTGGCAACACAACGGCAGCCAGCGCGATTACCGCCGTATTGACCGGCTCGACGCCCGCCGAGGTGACCGGGCGCGGCACAGGCATAGACGACGCGCAACTGACCCATAAAATCGCGGTGATCGAGCGCGCGCTGGCCGTCAACGCCCCAAATCGCGACGATGGACTGGATGTGCTGGCGAAGGTCGGCGGGCTGGAGATCGCGGGGCTGGTCGGCGTCATCCTGGGCGGCGCGGCGCATCACATGCCGGTCGTGCTGGACGGCTTCATCGCGGGATCGGCGGCGTTGATGGCGGAGAAGCTCTGCCCGCAGGTACGCGACTATCTCATCGCGGGGCATATTTCGGTGGAACGCGGCCACCGCGTGCTACTCGAAGCCCTGGGACTGCAACCCCTGCTTGATCTCGATCTACGGCTGGGCGAGGGTACCGGCGCGGCGCTGGCTATGGGCATCATCGACGGCGCGCTAGCCACCCACCGCCAGATGGCGACGTTCGCCGAGGCGGGTGTCAGCGAACGGGACGAAAGCGAGGAGTAATAGCTAGATATTCCACAGGCAGATAGACGAATCCGCACTGAGGGCATGGACTTCAAAAGCCAACTTTGAGGCAATCTGAAACTACTTTAACCGCCCACAATCCGAAATGCTAGCTCAGCCAGCGGTGGCGCCAGCACGAGCACTGCCAACTCCACCAGCACGCACGCCGCGCCGTAGGTATCGCCTGTCAGCTCGCCACCGAGGCGGCGACTGGCCCACGCCAGCCAGCCCAGCAGGACGAGCAGCGCCGCTACGAACAGCAACGCTGTCAGCACGAACAGTGGACCGATCGCAGAAATGCTGTCGCCGATGACAAATGCGCTTGTCGCAAGCAGCACAAGCATCATGATGGTCGCCAATACGAGTTGACTGACGCCGCGATTGCGGAAGGGAGCGCCCGCACCGGCTGCTCGCGCATAGGGATAGCGCGTGACGGCGTAGACCATCGCCCAGCGGCCAAGTATGGGTGTGGCTAGCAGCGCCAGCACCCGAACTGGGTTACTCACAAGCGCGGTGAGGGCGGCAAACTTCGCGATCAGTAGCAGCGCGCCGCAAAGCGCGCCGTACGCGCCGACGCGGCTATCGCGCAGGATCTCCAGCCGCCGCTCTATCGTGCGCATCCCCAGCAGCGCGTCGCAGCAGTCCACGAAGCCATCGAGATGCAGCATCCCCGTCACCAGGGCGTCGAACGCCAGCAGCGCTACCGCACGGATACCTAGCGGAAAGGCGAACGCGAGCGCCCAGTCCAGCCCGACGAACGCCAACCCCAGCAGCGCACCCACCAACGGAAACCAGGGCAGCGCCCGCGCCATATCGGGTGGCTCGGCGGACACCGGCTCATCCACATGCGCGCGGCGAACCGGCAGCACCGTCAGAAACTCGACGGCCAGCGCCAGCCCAGTGAGCAGAGACCCGCGCCTCTTTCCCGGCGTCATAGCCCGCTACTTGCGCGATTTGGCGGCGCGCTTCTGTGGAGGCAGTTCCGGCCAGCGGGTGTGGAAGTCAGTGACACGCTCGAAGGCATCCGCCGCGCGCAGCAGGACCTCCTCGCCAAACGATGGGCCGATCAGTTGTACGCCGACGGGCAGTCCCTCGCTGAACCCACCGGGAATCGAGATGGCGCAGTTGCCCGCCAGGTTGACCGGGATGGTGAAGACATCGTTGAGGTACATCGCGTAGGGGTCCGACAACTTCTCATTGAGCTTGAACGCGACCGTCGGCGATGTCGGCCCGATCAGCAAGTCGTACTTCTCGAACGCCTCGTCGAAGTCGCGTTTGATGAGCGTCCGCACCTTCTCCGCCTTGAGATAGTAGGCGTCGTAGTAACCTGCCGAAAGCGCATAGGTACCAAGCATAATGCGCCGCTTGACCTCCGCGCCGAACCCCTTAGCGCGTGTGATTGCCGTCGTCTCCACCAGATCCTGCGCGCCATCACGCACCGAGAGGCCGTATTTAACGCCATCATAGCGGGCGAGGTTGGCGCTGCATTCGGCAGGCGCAATGATGTAGTAGGCCGCGACTCCGTAGCGCGTATGGGGCAGCGAGACCTCGCCAATCTCCGCGCCGAGCGAGACAAAGGTCTGTAATGCCTCCTCCACCGCCTTCTTGACGCCCGGCTCGACGCCCTCGACGAAATACTCTTTCGGAACGCCGATGCGCATTCCCTTCACATCACCGGTCAGCGCCGCGAGATAGTCTGGCGTTGGTCGGTTGACTGAGGTCGAATCGAGCGGATCGTAGCCCGCAATGACATTCATCAGGAGGGCGGCGTCGCGCGCTGACCGGGCGAACGGACCGATCTGATCGAGGGATGACGCAAACGCGATCAAACCAAATCGGGAGACGCGTCCATAGGTGGGCTTGAGCGCGACAGTATTGGTGAGCGCGCCGGGTTGCCTCACCGAGCCGCCAGTGTCGGAGCCGAGCGCCCCCATCGCCTCGCCGACCGCCACCGAAGCCGCCGAGCCACCGCTGCTACCGCCCGGCACGCGGTCGAGGTCCCAGGGGTTGCGTGTCGGGAAGAAGGCTGAGTTCTCGGTGGATGACCCCATCGCGAACTCGTCCATATTCGTCTTGCCGACCGAGATCGCGCCCGCCGCGCGCAGCCGCTTGACCACCGTGGCATCGTAGGGTGGCACAAAATGTTCGAGCATGCGCGATGAGCAAGTGGTGCGCACATCTTTCGTGCAGAGCACATCTTTGAGCGCCAGCGGAATCCCGGCCAGCGGGCCAGGCGTCTCGCCCCCACGTCGCATCTGGTCAACCTGCTCGGCCTCACGCAGCGCATCCTGGTTAGTCACAGTCACGAATGAGCGCACACGGCCCTCGACGGCCTCGATACGGTCGAGGTGGGCGCGCGTTAGCTCAACCGCAGAGATTTCGCCACTCGCGAGCTTTTCCAGCGCCTCGCTGATTGATAATTGCCAGAGATCCGCCACAGAAGTCTCCCCTATCCTCACATCAAACCATATATCACAAAATGTCTGACCGCTACTCTTCGAGCACTGCCCGCACGCGGAAATACTCGCCCTCGCGCGCCGGAGCGTTCGCCAGTAGCTCGTCTGGTGAGCACGATGGCCGCGACTGGTCCGCCGTCATCACATTTTCGACCGGCAGGATATGCGCGGTCGCGGGAACCTGGCTGGTATCGGCCTCGGCAATCACGTTGATGTGTTCCAGAATCGCCGAAAGCTGCTCCTGGGTGCGCTCGCGTTCGTCGTCGGTCAGCGCGAGTCGCGCCAGCATCGCCACATGATCCACGGTCTTGCGATCAATACTCATCTCGGTGTCTCTTATCTCTACTCATTCCAATGAAATGCAACCGTCAGCGCTGCGAGGATGCCGCAATGCGAAACGTTGGAAACTCCTGTGTCGCTGGTCCCCAGGATGTCTGAACATCCTGAACATCAGCCCCTTCGGGGCCGCGTCGCACTGCCTCTATCAACTGCGCCAGCAGGCTCGACGGACCCTCGGCGACAACCGTCACCGAGTCGTCAGGCTCGTTGCGCGCGAATCCGGTCAGGCCAAGCGCGCGGGCATGCTGCAGCACGTAGTAGCGGTAGCCAATGCCCTGCACGTAGCCGCGCACGGTGGCGGTCAACCGCCGCCCATCATATCCGCCTGCCATACCGCGCCCACTGCCTTTCTTGCGCGCCAACATTGCCACGAGTCAGAGGTGGCGACATGCTCGCCCCAGGCCCATCCGCCTCATGCATGATAGTATGCGCACCGCGCTATCCGCAAGGAGGGCGCAAAGTCTACACGCTTGCGCGGGGATATGGTACAATGTGCATCGCAAGCCGTCTTCGGCCGAGAAGATGAAGATGGCATCTGCGGGAGTAGCTCAGTTGGTAGAGTACCTGCCTTCCAAGCAGGCTGTCGCGGGTTCGAGCCCCGTCTCCCGCTCCAAATACTGCAGATTCCTCATGGGGTTGTTCGCCTGTTCCGCTCTCGTACGAAACGAGCGGTAACAGGCTTTTTCTGTATGGATGACGAATGAACCTACAGAAATCCCGCGCCAGCGAAGTAACATATCGCATGAAAGCCAGCACCGCATACTACTCTGACTATCGACAACTGTCCTGGTCATGAATTGGCCGATGTAGCACATACGGACTCGGCGCAAGCTGAAAAGGGGAGAGACACTGTGAAATACTTCGTGACGGGCGCAACTGGGTTCGTCGGCGGGCGCGTAGTTCGGCAGCTTCGCGCGGCAGGACACGACGTGGTTGCGGTGGTGCGCTCTCCCGAGAAGGCAGGCGATCTTGCCGCGCTGGGAGTCACATTGTTCCAGGGAGACGTGACCGAGAAGGAGCGCATGCGCGCTCCGATGACTGGTGTGGATGGCGTCTTCCACATTGCTGGCTGGTACAAGATTGGTGTCCGCACGGCGAGTGAGCAGCGCGCGGGCGAGCGAATCAACGTACATGGTACGCGCAATGTGCTCGAACTGATGCGCGAACTGGGCATCTCCAAAGGCGTCTACACCAGCACCGTGGCCGTCTTCTCCGATACCCACGGCAAGCTGGTGGATGAGTCGTACATCTTCACGGGCAAGCACCTCAGCGAGTATGACCGCACCAAGTGGACGGCGCATTATGAGGTGGCCGAACCGATGATCGCTCAGGGGTTGCCACTCGTGATCGTGCAGCCGGGGGTCATCTACGGGCCAGGAGATACCAGCAGCCTCCGCATGGCGCTGATCGACTACCTCCAACACAAGTTGCCCATCCTTCCGAAGCGCACCGAGTACTGCTGGGCGCATGTGGACGACGTGGCTCATGGACACCTGCTGGCGATGGAGCAGGGCCGCGCGGGAGAGAGTTATATCATCGCAGGCGAGCGCCGCACGTTTGTGGAGGCCCTGGCGCTGGCGGAGCGTGTGACAGGGGTACGATCGTCACGAATCCTGGCGTCGCCTGGCATGATGAAGGCGTCCGCTGCGCTGATGGGTGTGGTGGAGAAGCTCGCGCCAGTGCCGCCGATGTATACCAGCGAATATTTGCGCATCAACGCCGGAGTAACCTATCTCGGCAACAATGCAAAGGCACGACGGGAACTCGGCTACGATCCGCGCCCATTGGATAAGGGGCTACCCGAGACGTTGCTCCACGAAATGGCGCTGCTTGGCATGACGCCGAAACCCACGGCATCGTAATCGTGAGCATCTGCCGAAAGCGCTCGGCATCACGGCTCATTTTCGCTGCGCACTGACCTATCTATCATCTCGTTCTGCTATCGCGGCCTGTTGTGACTCCGCTATATCCGCGCGGCGGAGAAGTAACATCGCCGTGAAGGGAAAGATCAGGATCGAGAGGAGAGAAGCTGCCGTGAGTGCGGCACTGATGGCCGTCGAAATGAGATTGAGCGCGACGCCAATCTGAACGGCGGCAAGGATGAAGGTGAGCGAGGTTGCTTGCAGAAGGCCCGCGGCATAGGCGCGCGTGTTGCCCAACAGCGGACGAAACAGCAGAGCAGGTACCGCGTGCACGATGAGCAGCGCCAGCAGAAAGAGTGGCACCAGCACGAGCGCGCTCGTGCTGGAGGTCAGCGCGGGCAGGTCAAACTGTAGGCCAATCGTAATGAAGAAGACGGGGATGAAGACCCCAAATCCGATCGCGTCGAGCTTCATGCGCAACTGAGGATGTCGCGTCGTCTCGTCGGGGTCGAGAATGCGGATCACGACACCCGCGATAAATGCGCCGAGAATCGTCGAGAGTCCCAAACCTTCTACGGCCAGCGCGACAAATGCTGCCAGCAGCGTCCAGGCGCCCCGCACACGAATCTGCGCAGTCGAGTCGCTGAGCCGGACCAGCAGCGCGGAGAGTGCCTTCGACCGCTCTGCCCGTAACACCACCGCGCTGACGCCGATGGCGAGCAGCACAAAACAGCCGAGGAAGAAGAGATTCACGGGGGTGCTCACGACAACACTGGAAAACAGGACTGTCAGCAGCAGCAGCGAACCAAACTCCGCGAGCGTTGCCGACAGGATGGACACCTGGCCAAATGGTGTGTCCACCTCGCCAGCGCCTTTGAGCGGCGGAAGGATTACTCCCAAGGACGTCGCTACCAGAATATTCGCGAAGAACAGTGGCGTCCTGACGAGTCCAGTGACGCCGAAGAGCAGGCCAACAAGCAACGCCAGGGCAACTGTGCCGCCGAAGCAGAGGAGCGACAGACGGAAGAGCGGGCCGCGAAATCGTGTGGTATCGACCTCCATACCGGCAAGAAAGAGCAGAAACCCCAGACCAATAAGGGAGAAGATCTGTATAGGCTCATCCGCGGTTACCCAATTAAGCCCGTACGGTCCGATGACTATACCAGCCAGCACCTCGAATACCACTGCGGGAAGCAGACGCAGATGGAGCATGTCGAGCGCGAGCGGCACGGCGAACGCAACGGCCGCGATAATCTCAAGCCCGGTGAACGTGGCCGGTGTCACCATGGCGGCCTCCTTTGCGGGCCGACAGAAAGACGCGATTTGCTGGGAAGGACGCCCTTGCGGGAAGAGCCAGGCAATCAGGCGCTACACGACGCATGAGCAGAGACAACAAAGCAGGAAGGGACGGGCGGTATACGCGAGACCAGTTGCATGTGCCGTGCCTGGCACAGGACTGTACATGGCGATGTATCCGAACGTGTACCTCGACCAATGGCCAGTAGCTGCGAGGCCGCGCGAAAAGAGGCGCAGGCTATCCGATGCTGGTACGATACCGGTGGATTGCACGTATTCGGTGGGTGGTCGCCAGATGCGCGCGTTATCGTTTGCCCTATTCGTCGATGCGTGAAGAATAAATTGGCAGTTAACCCATTGATGACTTTGTGAAGAATGGGAGGGTCACCATAACACCCACCGATCCGGCACACGATGTCTGGTCACGGCTGCGCGCCATCTACGAGGGCGGCATGTTGCACCCCGATTGGGATCTGGACCCGTATTACTGGCTCAAGGGTGACAAGTTCAGGTGGTTCTCGCCGACGACTGAGGACGAGGTGCATGCAGCCGAGGAGCGGCTCAGCTGCACCT
>DASUHD010000048.1:0-13496 GCA_036273675.1 Ktedonobacterales bacterium
CGCTGGACGCCGCCCTCTGCCGCGCTGCTGATCCCGTTCGGCTACCTCCCGTATGCGGCGGCGCGCATCCTCTGGTGGGCGCTCTCGCTGGCGGCTCTGCTGGCGAGTCTCTGGCTGCTGGCGCGCTGCGTGACGACGACCGCGCAGAGGGCGGGTCGCACTATTCCTACCTGGGCGATGGGCCTGACATTATTTGGCGCGGCGGCGCTGGCGCAGCCCGTCACCGATAGCCTGCGGCTGGGCCAGAGCACGACCTTCCTGCTGCTGGGGTTCGCGATGGTCGCCTACGGGATGGTCGAAGATCGTCCGGTGGTGGCGGGTGTGGGGCTGGCCATCGCCATCCTGGATAAGCTCTTTCCCGGCATATTGCTCCTGTTCTTCTTCTGGCGCGGCAACTATCGCCTCTGCCTCGCCACCCTCGCGACCATCGCGCTGCTGATCGTCGTCACGCTGCCCTTTACCGGTATAGCGATGTATGGCGCGTTCGTCGAGGCGTTGCGCACGTACTCCAATCAGCCGAACGCCGGGCCGGTGAACCTCTCGCTCTATCACGCGCTGATTGTGGTCGCCGCCGCGCTGCTCCATCCCGGCGCGAGCGAGCCAACCAGCGGGCCGATACCAGTGCTCGCGCTGCTGGTCTGTCTCGCGCTCTTTGGCGCGATGCTGCTGGCCCAGGGGGCGCCGGACATGCTGCGGCGGTGGCGGCCAGCGCGGTGGGGGCAGAGACACGAGACGATGGCGCCTATGACGCCGCTCTTCGCGGTCTCGTGGGCGATTTGTTCGCTGCTGGTGGTCGAGCCGATTGTCTGGATCTTCTACTACATCCTGCTGCTCGCGCCGCTGGCCTGGCTGATATCCGCGTTTGTTACCGACAGCGACGGACGCGCGCGCAGGTGGCTGCTGGTGGGGCTGATCGGCTACCTGATCGCGACGCTGGTCTTTCCGTTCGATCCACGGACGGCGGCGCCGATGAGCGCGGCGTTTGTGCTCGGCATTGCCTCCCATCCAGTCGGGCTGGCGCTGCTCTGGCTCGCTCACGCGGGCTACCACCTGAGCGAGCGCCACCATGCGGACTATCGGGCAAGCGCCGCCGCCAGTGTCGAGACGAAGGCGTCAGGCACGATGATACCGCGCCCGACCTCGTGAGCATCGGGGAGATAGAGACGGCTCACCTGCGTTCCATCGGCCAGATGAAAGCTGAGGAAGTAGCGCGCACCGGAATCGCCGCTCTGGCGGGACTGGTCCACCGGGGCGGAAAGCAGGAGCGCGACCAGCGTCGTGACCAGATGCGCGTCGGCCAGCGTTGCCACAGGCACGCCGCCGCTGATGTCGTCAGTCACCACGATGGACTGTACCTTGCCGCCGATATCCAGCAGGTGGGCGCCGGTCTTCGCGTGCGGGTTGGTATCGGCCTCGAAGAGCACGATGCGGCCTCCCTGATGGGCGGCAAGGCGGAAGGTGGGTACGTAGCCTTGGACGCGATAGATCGGCGTGCCCGCGTCGAGAAACGCCGCGTCGCCATCCTGCGACTGATAGTTTGGGTCACTGACGTTGCCGTCGAGGCGAAAGCGCACGGTGGCGAACCGCGCCCCTAGATCGGCTGGCTGAAGCTCTCGTCCCGTGTCGAAGCTGGCGAGGTAGGTGACGCCGCCAAAACGGACGAAGTTCACCCAATCGATGACGATATCGTGCCGAAACAGGCTGCATCCAGCGAGACTCAGCGCCAGTGACGCGGCCAGCACGACCAGCAGCAGCGCCCGTTTTGCCATATGTTACGTGTCCCCTCCCCTACCCCTCGCGCGTTCTCCTTATAGGCGTTCGAGATGCCTGTACGACGCGCTTTGCCGTCAGTTTGTTCCGAGATATCGGACGGTACTTTCCTCCTGGGAGGATGCCGAACAAGCTCAAGTGTGAGAGGCTTTCTCAGCAGGGGGCCAGATTAACCGTGTGGAGGCAATTCAGGGCGGTAGGCAGGGTCGCGTCCCGGCTTTCCGAAGTCGATTGATGCGAATAGATGCTAAACATGAGGTGAGGCATGGGCTGGACATCAGGTGGATTCTCAGACGACGATCAGCGCTCCTGGTACGATGATGAGGCGAATGCGGCCAACGCGGCCAGCGCCTATAATGGCTGGGGTGACGACGCACCAACTGATGACCCTATTCGCGCAATGGTTGCGCACAACGATGCGTGGGATGTGTCCGATACCAGCGAGGCGTCTTCTCAGACACTCATCGTCCCTGGGAGCGGCATCTCGATGGGCGAGCCGTTCATTCATCGCCGCGAGCGCCCGATGGCGCTGCGTATTAGCATGCTGGCGTTGATTGTCTGCATTTTGATCACGGGTATCTTCGCCATCTCGCCGTTAGGCGCGGACTCGACAAACGTTGGCGGCGCGTTTCAGGCGCTGGCTGGCTCGATCGTCTGGAGTCAGCGGCCAGGCTACATCTTCTACACCGCTATGGCTGGCGATACGATCGATGGAGTCGCCCAACACTTTCATGTTCAGGTGGGCGGCATCTACGAGATGAACAATTTCTATGCTGGTGAGGAATTCGCGGTTGGCACAGAATACAAGATTCCTACGGACCCCAATTATGGGAATAATTATCGACCAGTCGACTTCACCTCTGTTGGCGCCAGCAACTATGGCAATAAGCGCTTTGGACCAAACTGGTGGGACTCGATTGCCGGACAGGACATCCCGCCCGATTCGCGCTGCGCCCCGGATGGCGGCGGCAATCCCATGGGGTTTCGATTGACCTCACCGAACTGGAATTCGGCCTGGATACGCGGGTTCATCGTCTATGGCACATGGGTCTATCACACGGGTGTCGACCTGGCAGCGCCACGGGGCAACCCAATTCATGCCGCGCAGGATGGGCAGGTCATCTGGGCTGGCTATGATGCCACGAACGGCCTGGGCTGGTCGGTCAAGATTGACCATTGCAATCACGTCTCGACGGTCTACGGACATATGGATAAGCTGCTGGTCACTGTTGGGGCATATGTCACACAGGGTCAGGTTGTCGGGCTGGAAGGCTCAAGTGGCGCTTCGTTCGGCCCGCATCTGCACTTCATGGTTGAGTGGAACAATATGTGGGTTGATCCGATGCCCTTCTACGCGAGCAAATACACCATCTCTCATTACGTAGCGGCGTGAGACAGATTCTTCCTGCATCTGGGCTACACCTGTCGGGCGACGCGCGAGAGCGGATGCCCCTTCGCGTGCAGCTCCAATCGGTTGAACCAGCCAAACGCGCTCTGGCTGACGGCGTAGCCATCGGCGGCCAGCCGCTGCTCCATCGTGTTGAGGATCGCGCGGGCGATGGCGGGCGCTGATAGCTCGACGAACAGATGGGCGAACGAGTGCAGCACGACCGTGCGCGCGCCCAGTTGCCGCGCTACCTCCTCGATGGCGGCTATTGCGCGTTCGGCTACGGCGTCTGGCTCGCCCTCGTCCTGCTTTTCGGCGGCGGCAAAGACCACGAGCGCATCTTCGACGGCGACCAAACGCGGCTCAACATCCGCCACTTTCGAGCGCCCCCGCTCGGTAGGCTCGGCGCGAAAACGATCCACATGCCAGATCAACAGACGCACGTATGTATCCCCCTTCTGGATAAACGACTCCATCATCTCGGCGTGATAACCGCCGCAAAGCCACCTGTTTGCGACAGCCCTTGATGACAGTTTTGCCATCTTTCGCAAAACGGCAATCATATGCGTTACTAATTCATCAAAGCCGCTTAATTCCCAGATTCGTCACCCAATCCAGAATGGAGTCAAACGCGATGGCCATCAGGATTCGCGGTCTACTGACAAGATCCGTCAAATCCCGACAATATTAGAGTGACTCAAACAGAACACCGGAAATTTCCGCATTTAACCCTACTGCTCATCATTCATTATAACCCCTTGGACAGGTAGGAGTTTCGTGAATTTTCTGTCATATTTCTCCTGTTCATGACAATATTCGCTGGTCCTAAGCGAGACACTTTATTGCGGCGGCTCGTTCCAGTGCATAGACCGTCACTCGCCTATGAGTGACCACCACCGGCTTATCGGTGGCTTGCACAGGAGGTTTTGCACGTATGGCCGCTCTTCCGTATCAGTCGTTTCAGTTTGCCACACCGCGCCGCAAGGTGCTGGGTGGGGCATGGCGCTCCACAATTTGTGTCGCGCTGGCAATCACTGGCCTGCTGGCCGCCGCGATGACCTGGACGCCACTGCCTACCGCCTCAGCCGCCTGCGCTGGAGCGTCGCCTTCCTCGGCATCCTGCCAGGTTCAGCCTCTGGCTCTGGCGCGCGCCTCGACGCTAAACGCATTCAGCGCGATGGCCGACGACGCTGGCATCAACGATATGCCCCATGTCGCGCGTCTCAGCGCCACGGCGCACACCCTGACCGCGGTTCACACGACCAGGAAGACGGTGCATACGACGAGCACGGGTCAATCATATTCCGGAACGGCGACGGGTGGGTTACCCTGCCAGGGCAGCTACATGTTTGTCGCCAAGATCAGCCAGTGGACCGTCCCGCCCGGCTGCTACGCGAACATCTACTATCCCGACCGCTCTGTGTACCACGCCAGCAGCACGTTTGGCTACTGCAACTGGTGGGTGCAGGCGCTTCACCCAAACCAGCCAGACATCCTCTACGGCAGCGAATATACACGCACTAGCACGCCCATCGCGGGGGCTGCGGTCTGGTTCAACCCGAACGTGCAGGGCGCGGGCAGTGATGGCCACTGGGCGCAGGCTGTCGCGGTGTCGTCGGATGGCTACTGGGTGCTGATTACCGAGATGAACTTCTCGTGGCGCGGCGGCGGCTTTGGGCGTGTTGACTTCCGCTACATCCATGTCGGAGCAGGCGTCTACTTCATTCATTAGCATGAGCCAACGCAGACAGCGCAGATTGTTCAGCTTGTCCTGATACCACCACCATCAGGCAAGCCGGTGCGGCGAGGATCGGGAGCGCATCCCCGATATCCCCGCCGCACTGGTTTTTCCAGGCAGGTCGCGGCTGAGGGAGTTATTAAGTGTTTGGTAGCTGATGCCCCACCTAGGCACACCAAACGTTGCAGCACATTGCAGTTGGCTGGAGCCGCAATGAAGTTACTCCGAGGCTGTTCTCTGGGAATCGAGCCGGGAACTCAAGAGATCTTCTATGTTGTCGAAGTTCGCCACAATGCCGTTCGCGGTATTGGGCAAGTGGTCGCGGCCGGCCTGGTCGCGGAACGCGAGCCGATACGTCAGCGTCGTCACACCGTGCGTCTCGTGCAGTTCGATCGACTCGACTGCCTCCGCATCGGGCCATCCATCGTAGAGCCAGGTGGCGACGATCCGGGTCGGCGGCTCAATCTCCAAGAAGGTCCCATGAAACGACGCCTCGGTTCCCTCGTCGCCCACGAAGACTTGGTGATAGTTCCCCCCGACACGCAGGTCGATCTCGCAGACCTTCAGTTCCTCCCCCTCGAAGCGCGCCATCTCGGCCCGATCTCGTGTCGTGAAGACATCGAAGACGCGGGCTATCGGAGCGTCGAACTTCCGGGTGATAACCATCTCGCGCTCATTCGGCAGTTCAATGACTGCCGATCGTTGCTGTTTCCGAGTCACTGGCGCTCTCCTATTCTTGTCGCGCTTGGAGGGAGTCATCCAACCGATTCAGGCGGTCATTCCATGCCTGGGAAGAATGGAGCGGGCAGCCATGGCCCGTCGTGCATAGCATAATCTGCGGATCCGAAAACGTCTTCTTCTATCTTGCTCATCTCCCCACGTCGGGTTCCGTCAACGCTTTGCCAAATCCATTGTTAGAGGCTAGCAGCTACCCGCGAGCATCACGATGGAGATGCTGGTCGTGGTCGTGCCCGTCGCATCGGGGGCAATCGTCACGATGATCTGCGGTGGATTCTGCGAATTGCACTGTGTGGCTGTGATCTGAACCACTGTCGCAATCGTCGCGGTCTTGAGATTCGACCAGCCTTTATCGCGCAGATGTGTCGCGTAGAAGTCCTGCACCTCGCTGGTCGAATGGCTGGTGCAGTAGCCAAAGAAGGCGTTGCTGCCATTCGCCTGGCTGAATTTCAGCGTGGCGAATTGATACACCAGGACATTGCTTCCCGGATGGATGGAAACATTGGGCGCCTTGGAGCAGAATTCACTCACACCCCCAGCGCCGCCCGGCCCACTTGGCGAGGCCGCCGCGGTCAACGTGGGGAGCGTCAGCGTCGCATGCGCGCCAGGTGTGCCTGAGGTGTTGGTGGTCGCCGCGGGCGTCGGATCGGCCAGGCCCGCGTTGAGCGCGCATCCCGCCAGACCGAGGACCAGCAGCAGAAGAGCCGCAATTACCACGATCCCGGCGCCTGATGGTCGCGCTATCCGCGATGTCCGCGATATGCGCGCCGGGATTCCCTCCCGAGATCTCGTCGCCATACCTATACCCGCTCCCTCTCCTCGCACTTGCTCGCTCCTTACGCCAGCCCTCCCCATATCAACCAACGGAAAAAGTATATCGTAGATGTCTAGTACCTGACGCCACAATCTTCCGCTTTGGCTATTTCTCCCCGACATCTCCCGCTAACTCTCGCCTTGTCACCGTGTCGCCACCAGCCGGGCGCTGCTTGACGCTGCTTCGCGGCCAATGCTATAGTATATCCGAGTGAATCAGTCGGAATAGGCGAGGAGGCCGCCCTGATGTTGCGAGTGTCTACTCGCGGGGAGTACGGCGTGCGCCTGATGGTTGACCTGGCGCGACACTATGGCGGCACTCCCCGCTCATTAAGCGAGATTGGCCAGTCTGAAGGCCTTGAGTTAAAAGTTCAGTATCTGGAGCAACTGGTACGCGCATTGCGCGAACACGGACTGGTAGAGTCCACCCGTGGCGCGCATGGCGGCTACCGGCTGGCGCGTCCGCCGCAGGAGATGCGGATGAGCGAGATTCTGCGGGCGCTCGAAGGCCCCATCGCGCCGATGATCTGCGCGACCGAGGGCGAGATGGAGATCATCTGCGACCGGCTGGACGGCTGCTCGACCAGATACCTGTGGGCGCATGTGCGCGATGCGGTGACCGCCGCGCTCGACGCGATGACGCTGGCCGATGTGGTGCGCGCGAACGAGGCCGAGCTTGCCGGGCGCGCGCCCGATGGCACGCGGCTCATCTCGCTTTCGCCGCGTCTGCCCCGCAACGCGGCGCTCGATACCGCCGAGCGCTGACACGTCTGGGACATGTCTGGGACATATCTGGCGCGCAAGCACTAGCCGGTAAAAATTCCGAACATAGAGACAGGTGAAGAGGAGTCGGTTCTACCATTATGGAGACAGAGCAAGCCACCCCGGCACAGCAGCCCACGGTAACGCCCGCTGAGCTGGAGATTCGCGATCTGCATGCCCGCATTGACGACAAAGAGATCCTGCGCGGCGTCAACCTAACGGTCCGCCAGGGCGAGACCCACGCGCTGATGGGGCCAAACGGCTCTGGCAAGAGCACGCTGGCGAACGTGATTATGGGCCATCCGCGCTACGAGGTGACCCAGGGCGAGATTTACTTCAACGGAATCAATCTGCTGGAACTCTCGCCAGATAAGCGCGCCCGCCTGGGCATCTTCCTCGCCTTCCAGTATCCCTCCAGCGTGCCGGGCGTCTCGGTCGGCAACTTCCTGCGGCGCGCGCTCGAAGCCAAACGCGAGGGCTACGACCCGAACGCGCCAGAGGTTCCGAGCGGCGAAGCGCCCAAGCGCAAGGGCATGCCACCCGCCGAGTTCCGCAAACTGCTCAACGAAAAGATGAAGCTGTTGAAGGTGGATAATACCTTCGTCAGCCGCTATATCAACGAGGGCTTCTCTGGCGGCGAGAAGAAACGCGCCGAGATTCTGCAGATGGCGATGCTCCAGCCGAAGATGGCGGTGCTGGATGAGACCGACTCTGGCCTGGATATCGATGCGTTGCGAATCGTCGCCGAGGGCGTCAACGCGCTGCGCGGGCCAGATATGGGCGCGCTGCTCATCACGCACTATCAGCGGCTGCTCAACTATATCCAGCCGGATATCGTCCATGTGATGTTCAAGGGGCGGATCATCCGCACAGGCGGCCCGGAGCTTGCGCTTGAACTCGAGCAGAAGGGCTACGAGTGGCTGACGGGCGAGAGCGAAGAGGATGCGGGCGACGACGGTTTAGCGCCGAAGGCCTAGCCTCTGCGCCAACCGTTATAGACCGCGTGCGGGGCCGGGGGTGAACCTTCCGGCCCTGTTGTCGCTCAGGGAGAATAGCCCGGGCTGGCCTCACCCTCCAGCCTCCTCTTCCATAGGAGAGGGCGAGTCAGAGGCATTAAAGAAGGGATGTGCGACGATGAGTGACCGATCTGTAGTTTCTGGCGCAGTCACCGCAGACATCGGTGTCGGTGGCACAGGCGAGATTCCGGCGCTCGCCCCACGCGCGGATTTCCCGATTCTGGCGCGTGAGGTCAACGGCAAGCCACTCATCTACCTCGATAGCGCTGCGTCGTCCCAGAAACCTACGCAGGTTCTCGATGCGATGGACACCTTCGCCCGTACCTCTTACTCCAATACCCATCGCGGCGCCTACACGCTGGCCGAGGAGGCGACGGGCGCCTATGAGCGCGCGCGCAAGCAGGTGGCCCGCTTCATCAACGCCAGCAGCGTGCGCGAGGTGATCTTCACCCGTAATACCACCGAGAGCATCAACCTCGTCGCCCGCACCTGGGCCGAGGCCAATCTGCGTCCCGGCGATACGATCCTCACCACCGAGATGGAGCACCACAGCAACATCGTGCCGTGGCAGCTCGCGGCGGAGCGAACGGGCGCGCGAGTGGACTATGTGCCGCTTACCGACGATGGCGAGCTCGATCAGATGGCATATGAGCGCCTGCTGGAGACGGCGAAGCCAAAGCTGGTCGCGCTGACGCAGATGTCCAACGTACTGGGGACGCTGCCGCCGGTTACGGAGATGATCGCGAAGGCGCACGCAGTGGGTGCTCTGGTGTTGCTGGATGGCGCGCAGAGCGTGCCGCATCTGCCGGTGGATGTGCGGGCGCTCGACTGCGACTTCCTGGCGTTCAGCGCCCATAAGATGCTGGGGCCAACGGGCATCGGCGTCCTTTGGGGGAGGCGCGAACTGCTGGAGGCGATGCCACCGTTCCTCGGCGGGGGCAGCATGATCCGCGAGGTGAAGATGTCTGGCTCGACCTGGGCCGATCTGCCGCAGAAGTTCGAGGCTGGCACGCCCGCGATCATCGAGGCGGTGGGGCTGGGCGCGGCGGTGGCGTATCTATCGGCGCTGGGGATGGAGCAGGTACGCGCGCATGAGCATGCGCTGACACGCTATGCGCTGGAACGGCTGGCGACTGTGCCTGAGATCCGCATCTTTGGGCCGGGGGCGGAGGCGCGCGGCGGGACGATCTCGTTCACGCTGGGGGATATCCACGCGCATGATCTCGCCACGCTGCTCGACCGCGACGGCGTTGCGATTCGCGCGGGACACCACTGCGCCCAGCCGATTATGGACCGCTATTGCATTCCGGCGACGGCGCGCGCCAGTTTCTATGTGTATTCGACTTCGTCGGAGGTTGACGCGCTGGCGGAGGCGCTGGAGCGTGCGCACGGCGTGTTCGCGTTGTAGGATAAGTGGCTGGCGGCGAGTGTTTGTGGTCTACAATGCGTCGAGAATTGATGATGGCGAGCATTGTGGCGCATCGAGGTTCGCGGCATGAATGCCGCGGCTAATCCTGGGGGCGAATGTATGTGGCACGGCAAACCGGGACACATGTCGCCAGGTGCTTGTGGCGCAGCTTGGGAGATATGGGCGTATGGATGATATTTATCGCGAGTATATCCTCGATCACTACCGCCAGCCGCGTAATCACGGGCATCTGGAGCATCCTTCCGTCGCGGCGGCGGATACTAACCCGCTCTGTGGCGACCGGGTCGAGATCGATTTGCTGGTGGATGGTGACCGCGTGACTGAGGTGCGCTTCAGCGGACGCGGCTGCGCGATCAGCCAGGCGTCGGCCTCAATGCTGACGGAGCGTATCGAAGGCGCGACGCTGGAAGAGCTGCGCGCCATCACCCCGCAAGAGATTCTGGAGATGCTCGGCGTGCCGATTGGCCCGGCGCGGCAGCGGTGCGCGCTGCTGGGGCTGCGGGTGCTGCATCAGGGCATCGGCGGCCCCTACACCGGACGCCTGGACGACGACCTCGATAACGACGAAGATAGCGATTAAAGGCGCTGGCAGGCGTCCCTGGCTACACGCTGTGTATGTCAGACAAAAAACAGCCCATCTACTTTTGCACGTCCTATATGATAGGTGATGATCATCTTCTCGATGATGTCTGCTATGCGAGTGGCAGCACAACCGTATAGAACGTGAAGGAGTCTTGATGCGCGCACGAATTCGTTGGTTCGGACTAGGAATGACGCTTCTCTGTGTGATTCTCACTGGCTGTGGCGCCAGTTCTACCGGTACACGTGCAACGGCAACCGCAACAGTGGCTACAGCAACTGTAGTTCAGCCAACCGCAACTTCGACACCCAGTCCCAAAACGTCGAACGTCTATTATGCGACGAGCGATCACGTGCTCACTGCGCTCAATACCGCTACTGGCGCGATCCGCTGGACGTTCACCAAAGGCGTGGACATCGGGGCCCCGATCCTGGTGGGGAATCTCGTCTATGTGACGGCATTGAATCCTCAGGGGACGACTATCTATGCCCTCGACAGTACAAGTGGCTCTGTCATATGGTCGGCGGAAGGCGGAACACCAATCCTCGCGGGTGATGCGCTCTATATGAGCACGGGGTCTACGATAAATTGTCTCGACGCGGCAACAGGGAAACAGCGCTGGCAACAACCCTTTGCTGGAACCTTGCTAACGGTGACGAGCGACACGGTGTTTGCGGGCGCCGGAACATCGACATCCGGCCAAGGCGGCGCTTCTGTACTCGATTCCAGCACGTTAACCGCCTTCAATACGACTGACGGCGCAATTCCCTGGAGCTTTACACGCGCCTACGAGGGGTTCGATAGCCCAGAGGTAGCGGATGGCGTCGTCTATTTCATGGCTCGCAGCGGGGATAACACTGGTCCAGTCACTGGGCATCTTTACGCGCTGAATACGGCAGACAGCTCGCAGCGCTGGAAGGTAAACGTGGGCCAGCAGGCTCTCGCAAACACATTCGCGCTGTCCGACGGCATGTTCCTTGCGGGCGGATCGGCAACCGGCATTACTGGATATCGAGCCAGCGATGGCGCACAAATCTGGACGAACACTGATCCCATGTTCTCATACTTCACGGTGGCCGGGAACGCCGCCTACG
This sequence comes from Ktedonobacterales bacterium, assembly GCA_036273675.1. Lineage (GTDB taxonomy): Bacteria > Chloroflexota > Ktedonobacteria > Ktedonobacterales > JADMIN01 > DAHUXT01. The sequence goes on from DASUHD010000048.1 coordinate 11,328, forward strand.
TGAAATCCTTCAACAGTGTCGCTGTTGCGCTGGAGGTGACGACAGGCAAAGAACTCTGGGATACCAGCGTTCTCGTGACCTCTCCGGCCACACCTCCGGTCGCTGCGAATGGCGCGCTCTACGTCTCAGGAGGTCGTGGCCCCGGCCAGATAGCGGCAATCAATAGCGGCACTGGCGCCATCCAATGGACCAAGCAGGAGCCTGGAGCAATGGGATTGCCTTCTGTCACGATAGACACCGTCTACGCCTACACCATGGGACCGAGTCCAGTTGTCTATGCGTTTAACGCTGCTGATGGCACGTTGCGCTGGCAGCATCAGACAGGTAAAAATCTGGTGGCGGGCCTTACAGTAATAGGTGAGGTGGGTAGCGATTAGCAACTGGAGCCGCGCGAAAGATGGTGAGAGGCAAAATGGATACGCCGAAACCCAAAGCGGTTGCGCTGCTGTGGCTATGGGCGCTGCATCCAGGCATCGGCGGTCCGTACACCGGCGAGATGGACGACGAGGACATGGACGAAGGGTAGGCGGCTGGCGGCTGATGCCGCGCCTGAGCACGCCTAACAATACCATCATGACCCAGTGGCAATGATGGGAGTAGGCCACCTTCGCGGCATGATGAACTTTCACTTTTTGGTCCGAACACTCCACGCGCAACGAGGAGACGGGGGATTAGCCGCGGCCTTCAGGCCGCGAAGGTACCCTCAGGACACCGTTCGGGGTTATTGCTTACAGTTCATCATGCCGCTGCTAAAAACGGCGTTCTGATAGGAACTCTTAGTGAGTCGTGCTGCCCGATCCGCCGCTGAGCTGATTGAGCAGCTCCTGCGCGCGCTGAGCTCGCTGTTGATCTTGCTGCGCTACCATCTGGAAGAACTGCGCCGCCTCGTTATTCCCTGTCTGGCTGGCGTCGCGAATGTACTGGTCGATCGCTTTGCTGCTCTTGCAGGCATGGTAGAGCGTGCTCACCAGGTCATACTGTAGATCCTGCAAGGGATCGCTGGCCTGAGCCTGAGCCTGAGCCTGAGCCTGTGGCTGGGCTGACGTACTGCTCTGCTGACCCATATTTCCCTGGCCGGTACTGCTGGACATCGCTTCCAACTCCTTTTGTCCTCACGAGAATACGATACCTCCGGGATTCCGCAACACTGCGGCGGATGGCATCTCAGCCAGACCGCACAAGCCATGCCAGCGAACAGCAGACGCGTTATGTGCTGGCAGTCGCACAGCGGCGACTGGTATTTCCACCCGCGAATGCAGTTGCCGTATAAGCATATCAGGCGCTCGACGCGCATCCCAGCAAACGAGTGGTATAATTTTATTATCGTAGTGTGATTCTTTTGTCTGGTATCGCAGTGGGAGGCATGTATGGCACGCTTCAAGGCATTTCCACGCTACCGGCGACCCTCACTCAAGACCGCGCTGGGCATCACCAAAGCGAAGCGGCGCATTCGGAAGGCAACGGGCTATTATGCCATCACGCGGCCGTTCCGCGCGCCCGGCAACTTCAAGCGGCGGATGCTTCGCCGGGCGGGGTATTATAGCGGGCCGATGAAGTTCCTGCGCTTCCTGCGGCGCTCGTTGCGCGGCTGAGCAGGAACACCGCATGGTTCACCTCGTCACCGGCAATCTCTTCGACTCCGAGGCGCAGACGCTGGTAAACGCCGTAAACTGCGCGGGCGTCATGGGCAAGGGCATCGCGCTGGCGTTCAAGCGGCGGTATCCAGCGATGTTCGCGGACTATGCCGCGCGTTGCAAGGATGATCGCGTGCGCCTGGGCGAGCCGTATCTCTATCGCGATTCAGATCTGCCATATATCCTGAACTTCCCGACCAAGAATCACTGGCGGTCCGCCGCGAAGCTGGAGGATATCGTCGCCGGGCTGGCGTACCTGGAGGCGCACTATCACGTGTGGGGCATCACGTCGCTGGCGGTTCCTGCGCTGGGCTGTGGCGCGGGCCAACTCGCATGGGATGTGGTTGGCCCCGTGCTGCACGACGCGCTTGGCAGACTGGATATCCCCGTCGAACTCTATGCGCCCGGTGTATAATGCCGACGGTGATTGTGGCATTGTCTTCAGACTGCGGAGCGCATTCTCGTTGTCGCGAGACCGGGTTCCGACCGGCCTTGAACTGGAGGAGGCCACGATGGTACCCAGCTCCGGCCTCAT
>DASUHD010000049.1:0-33806 GCA_036273675.1 Ktedonobacterales bacterium
CGACGGTCATTTGCAGTGACGTGCTGGAACGCACGGGATGGTCTGTCGTGCTCATAGTGCCTATTGTACGCTTACCCGCGCCTGCGCGTTGCAGGCAGGACAACCGGGACGACTGGGACAACGTTCACAGCATACCAGAAGCGCCTATGATCCAGCATTTTGTAACGCGATTCGTAACGCCTGGGGGACGGGGACAGCTTATCATTGCACATAAAATAGGGTATGCTCATCGCGTGGAGGAGGCTGTCAGTGCAAATGCCCAGTGATTATACTGACATGCCCGATTCCGCCGACATGTCATCCGCACGTCGGCGTGTTCTGCTGGCCCGTGGTCTCTGGCTCGCCATGGTCGCCTTCATCGCGACAGTGTTTTTCGCCAGCCTCCCGTTGTACCTGGCGCAACTGCAAACCCTTTGCTTCGGATCTTCATGTCAGTACAACCAGCTCACTCCTGGACAGGCGGAGACGCTGAAGGGAATAGGGCTATCTGTTGGCGATTATGCTGCACTTACCGTCGCGCTTATCTGTGCGATGTTTCTGCTCTGCCTGGTGGTCAGCGCGCTGATTGTCTGGCGTCGGCCCGACGACTCGATGGCCCTGCTTGTTGCGCTTATGCTCGTCGCGCTAGGCCCAATTATAGGGGCTTCGAACCTATCATCGGGTCCCCCTCTCTGGCAGACACTCAATCAATGTTTGACCTTTCTGCTGACAGTATTGCTTGTTCTTGTTTTCGCGCTGTTTCCATCTGGTCAGTTTGTGCCGCGCTGGATGCGTTGGCCCATAGTTGTATTTCTGGCTGCGGAAGTTCCTCTTACCTTTTTTCCGACGACAGGACTCATGCCGAGTACCGCGGTGAGCCAGCCCGCCTGGCTGGTGACGCTCGTCGGGCTTGCAGGTGTGGCGCTTGCCCAACTCCATCGTTATCGGCGTGTATCCACTCCCTTACAGCGACAGCAAACCAAATGGGTGGTTCTGGGCCTTGCGGCGCCAATCGCAGCGCTGGTGGGCGGCAGCATGCTGGCGCTGCTATTCCCGGCGCTTAGCGGCCAGGGCTCTCTCATTTCACTAGCAGCCAATTGGAGTAGTGTTCCCCTGGTCTGCGTTCCACTCTCGTTTGGATTCGCCATCTTGCGCTATCGGCTCTGGGATATCGACGCGATCATCAACCGGACGCTGGTCTATGGCTCGCTGACAGTGCTACTGGCGGGTGTCTACGCCGCTCTTGTCGTTGGCCTGGGCAGCCTCGCGGCGCTCACCACCGGGCCGGTGAAAAATGAGCCAGTAGTGCTGGTCATTGCCACGCTGGTGACCGTGGCGCTGGTCCAACCGGTGCGCCGCCGCCTTCAGGCGCTGATTGACCGGCGCTTCTATCGCCAGAAATACGATGCCGAAAAGACGCTGGCGGCATTCAGCGCTGCCCTGCGTAACGAGGTGGATTTGAACGACCTGCGGACCGACTTACTGGCGATGGTGCAGGAGACGATGGAGCCAGCGCATGTCTCGCTCTGGCTCATCCGCCGCCCGCTCCATGGAGCGGAGTAGCTTTTTTCAATAGTGAAAGAGCCGACGGAAACGTTATTGATAGCCATGCCAATGAGGTCTATCATCAAGGGTGAGGCCCATCCGCTTCCCTCAAAGAAAACGACTTATATGGACGTGCCTGCAAGTGGCGCGCGACATAGGCGAGCTTCTCGGATTGAGAATCCCACGAATAGCCCGGATGCTGTGCTTGAGTGCGGTACTGCCAACCCGCTCGATGTCTACAGTGCCACGCGGCGGTCGGTAGCCAAACAAATCGTGACGCTCACAAACGGACTGACGCGACTGGCAATCATGGACCGGAACCTGCGGACGCTCCGCAGTGTCGTCCTCAGCGCGCTGAACCCGTTCGTCAGCCGCAGCTTCGCCTGGCAGCTCTCAGGCTTCGTCTATCGCGGAAGCTCTCAGTGGTAGATAGCGCCAGGACTTAGCAGAACTCGGATTGTGGCCATACACAGTACATCACAGAGATCCATTGGGAAGGAGCAGGGGGAATGATACAGCACAGCGAGTATTCGCTTCCGCCAAAGACAGGCTTTGTTCTCACCCATTTTCTGACAGTCGCCGATGTCGCGCGCTCGGCAGATTTCTACGCGCGCATCCTGGGTGGCCAGGTTCTCCGTAGTGGCGAGCCGACGATCCTGCAGGTTGCCAACAGCTGGATCATCCTGAATGTCGGCGGCGGCCCGACCGACGATAAACCGACGGTAACGCTCCATCCGCCACAACAACTGGATGAAGCGACAAGTTTCATGAACATCCGCGTTGCGGACGTACAGGCGTGCTACGAGGACTGGCGCGCGAAAGGAGCCGAGTTCCTCACTGAGCCCAAGGACCACGGCACCGAGATCCGCTGCTATATGCGTGATCCTGACGGGTATCTCATCGAGGTCGGCCAATCGCGCATGTAGCGTTGCCGCACGTCTCACTCTGCTGAATTGCCTCGTCATGGCACAGCGACCGACAGGCGATTCCCCGCCGGTCGCTGTTTATCTAATAGTTGCTTCTAGTTGCTTCAGTTCGCGCTACAGGGTGATGACATGGTCGGGCGGGTTGCCCGCCAGCGCGCCATAGAGATCGGGGAAGCAGCCGACACGCACGCCCTCGACAGTATTGTGTGGGGTGCAGCTGGGTGGCTCGCCCTCGGCCAGCCCGCGCTCCATCGCGCACTGATCGCAGAGCATCAGCAGGATGTTCTGCTCGCGGGCGATTTTGCCCAGCCGCTCGCCAATGGGGTCGCCCTTGCGCAATACATAGGTGTTATCGTCGAAGAACATCATGCCGACGACCTCGACGCCGTGATTTCCGGCTTCGAGCTGTGGCAGAATCATCTTGCCCAACTTATAGCTAGCGGTATGCCCGCTGGTGCTGAAGATATACGCAACCTTCACGAATTCCGTTCCTTTCGGGTCTCATGGCTCATGGCTCGTTCACTGGCTTGACTGTACGCCAGTGACTGATTCAGAGTATACGAGGCGAAATCCTTCCCAAGCCATAGCGTGCAAAGGGTGAAGCAACGTCGGTTCAATCCCAATGTTATCTCGACTGGCGCCTTATGTGCAGTGGGCGTATACCATGCAGGATTTCGGGTAAGACATCGCGCACCAGGCTGCTTTAGGATGAGGCGGTGCGCCCATAAGCGCCATGCTGTCAGCGGCGCGATGTGGCCCATGAGCGTCTGGGCCTGCAGAAACCGTGACTCCGCCGTGACATCGAAGTGCCATCCTGAGTTAAGTGCGGGCTTCTTGCGCACCGACATGAAAGGAGATCTCAATGGACCCCCAGCAGGCGACCCCTGACACAGCGTCCAAGACGACTGAGCAATACCAGCTCACAGGTGAGGATGTCATCAGTAAGATCAAGCAGATTGTGCATGAGGGGAACGTGCGTCGCGTCCTTATCAGAAACGCCGAAGGACAGGTGATTGTCGAGTTCCCCCTCACCGTAGGCGTCGTCGGCGCTGCGCTCGCCCCCATGTGGGCTGCGGTGGGCGCCATCGTCGCGCTGGTGGCAGACTGTACCATCGAGATTGAGCGGAAAGAGCAAGCCTAGGCTCCGAGCGGTGACCGCACAGGAGGAAGCGCTATGTCCACATCACAATCTGGCTCGCAGGGAAACGGAAAGGTGACTCCCGTCGAGGTATCTTATCCTGATGCGGGTGATTTGCACATTCGCATCGCCGAGGGCGCCTGCCGTCTCAAGGTTACACCTGGAAAAGGCGACGCCTGGATCAGCGGCGCACAGCACGATCCATCTGGCGTGCGGCCGCTATACGTCAGCCGGGAGGGCGGAGCAGTCACACTCACCGAGCAGCCGAACGCATCCTACGTGGGGGATTGGTTTCGTGCTGGCCATATCTTTGACGTTCCCACGATTGACCTCGCATTCGGCACGGCGAAATCCTTCCGCCTGACTGTCGAGATCGGCGCAAGCGAGAACCAGCTTGACCTGGGCGGTGTTCCTCTCAGCCGATTGGCTCTCAGGCACGGCGCAGGCAAGACGGCTGTTGACTTCTCCGCGCCCAATCCGCAGCCAATGACCCTCATGGAGATCGGCGCTGGCGCAGGCAGCACGGAGCTGAGAAACCTGGCAAACGCGCATTTTGCCGAGCTCCTGATCGAAGGCGGTATGGCCGCCTTCACGCTCGACTTCGGAGGTACACTTCAGCAGGATGCCCACGCGCGCATTACCGCGGCTCTCTCGTCCGTGACCATCGCCGTGCCAGCGACGACTGCGGCCAGAATCGCCACCGAGTCCCCGCTGGGCCACGTCGAAAGCGGGGAAGGATTCACAGTGAAGGAAGGCGCTTTCTGGACGCCTGCCGCGCTTGAGGGCCGTACACCGCTACTGACAATATCCGCCAGCGTGACACTCGGTTCATTGACTCTACGAGCCACGTGATACCACCGGAGTTCTGGCCGATTGCTGTGACGGCGCTCCCGCTTGAGTTGGGAGCGGCTCTGTCTTCCTGTCTCAGTGACGCATTGCAGATGAATTGCCTTCAAGGTTTCAGCGATGCGCGCCGTCCCATGTGGCGCTCCACCGCAAACTGTAGCAGGTGGCATGGCTGTGGGCCAATTGGATTGTTCATGATCGCCAGCTTTCCCAAGAGCAGAGACTGCGCGTGGCGCCATCCGTTATGCAAAGTATATGCGTAGTGAAGGAAGCGAGGCCGCTCATGCGCGAAGACCTTGTCACGCCCGCCACCGCCCGTCGCCTTGTCACGGAGGGGCTGGGCTGGGAGCCGCAGATTGGCGACTGGTGTACCGTGCTGGGCGGGGAGCATATCGCCGAGAGCGCGGCGGGCCTCTGGCTGGTGATCGCCGTGCCGCCCGGCGCGGGAACGCTGGCGCTGGCGGATGCGAATGGCCAGTGGCCCGTGACCCAGGTGGCGCGGGGAACCTGTCTCTGGCTCCCCACCGCAGGTAAGCTCAAGACGTGGCTGCGCGCGCGGGGCTATCGCGTCGCGACAGGCGAGGCGTTCGCGCCGGTGCTGGCGGCCTCCGCGCCTGCCTCGCGTCACGTCTGCCGACTGACCTACCCTGGCGATGCGGCGCCCATCGACGGCGACGGGCTGAACGAGGCCGAGGCGGTCGCCGATGCGCTGCTGCGAGTGCTAAACGCCCATACCGCCGACGCTCCACACCCGTCTTTTTGATCTACCAGATGAGAGAACGGCCCTATCCGCTTTTCGGGTGGATGGTTTGACAGCCCTCTGCTAGCGGGCCTATACTGGCCCAGTCCGCTGGATAAGCGGCTATTTCGCATGTTTTGCATGTGAAGGGCGATACCAGCAAGCAGGGGGATGGCATGGGCTGGGATGATGAGCCACGCGGACCAGCGCGCGATCCACGTATGGGAGCGCCGGGCGCTTCCAGCCGTCGCAACCCCGCGCCTCCCGGGCCGTTCGACCCCTACCAGCCCTATGGCAGCACGCGCATGCCTGTTCCTGGCGGGTCGGGCCGCTGGCCCAACGATAACGACCAGGCGGGCTGGACCTCCACCCAGATGGCGGCGGTCGGCCACCAGCACCACTTCTCGCTCTTCCATGACGGCAATGCAGGGCATCTCTGGCGCGGCGAGGTTGCCTCTTTGCTAGGCGAGGCCATCTTTACTACGGGCGTTCTCATCTGGCTCGTCGGCCTGACTGGCTCACCCTATGCGGTGGCGCTCGCGCTCGTGCTGCTGGGCGTTCCCTGGCTGCTGGCCGGGCCGCTGGCCGCTCCGCTGACACGCTTGTCCGAGCCGGGGCGCGGGCTGGCGTGGCTCGGCAGGCTGCGCTTTCTGCTGGCCCTCGGCTTCGTTCCCATGCACTTCCACACGATCTACCCTGTCGTGTTCGCCCTCCTCTTTGGCATCTCGCTCTGCGGCAGGCTCCGTGAAGGGTTACGGGTCGCCGCCTTCCGCGTGTGTCTCGCGCCAGGAGAACTGGAGCGCGTCTCCTCTGACCTGTATATCGGTGGCGCGGTCGTCGCCGTCTGCGGGCCGCTCCTCGCCACCCTGACCTATACGCTGCTGGGCGAGCGCATTCTGTTGGTGAGCGTCTTCGCCGCGATCTGCTACCTGCTCGCCTCCAACTCCGATGGCTTTCTCGATGCCCTGCCGGAAGCCAAGCGCGCCTTCCTGCATGTTCAACCTGATGACGATGATCTTGAAGCGCTGATGGAGGAAGATGGCGACGATGACCGGCTTACCGATCCAGAGATGCGCCGCGAACTGGCGCTGCCGGAGTGGTATCAGGTCGCGCCCTCCACACTAAGGCAGGCGTTTGGTGAGTTGCGATCAGGCATGGCGCTGGTCGGTGGATCAGCGCTTAGCCAGACGGCGCTGCTGGCGCTCTGCGCACTTGGTCTGGTCGGCGGCGGACTTGCCGTGTTGGAGATCTTCTTTCTGCAGGACCGCCTCGGGCTGCCCGGCTTCTATTTTGGCCCATTGGTGGCGGCTGAGGCTGGCGGTCTGGCGCTGGGCGCGCTCTTCGCCGATACCATCGCTCGTCGTGGCTATGGCCGTCCGGCGCTGATTGTGGGCGTAGTCGGCACGGGTTTCGCGCTGGCCACAATGACGCTGGTTTCGATGCTGCTGGTGGTGCTTGCCTGCGCTCTGTTGCTAGGCCTCTTCAACGCTCTCGCCGTCACTGGCGCGCGCGTCGGACTTTTCGCGGGTTTCACCGGGTTCGAGCGCCGGGCCATCGCCTCAGCCGAAACCTGGCTGGTTGCGCTCGCTGGCGTCGTTGGCGCTGTGCTGTTCACGATCTTCTACGCCGGTGTCGCGGGCATCCCTGGTCTGCCGTCGGCGCTGGCGCGGCTGCCGTTCCCCGGCTGGCCCGTTGGCATAGTGATGCTTGGCACAGGCATCGTTCTGGTGGTTTCCGCCATTATCTTCGTGGTCTTGCTGGCGCGTAAGCAGCGCGCGGCGAAAGCGTCCTCTAGGAGCACCTCCGATGGCGATTTTGGCGGCTGGGACGACGAGGGCTACGAGGGCGAGAGCGCGTACATGCCCGCCGCTGGCGGTTGGGATGGCGAGGGTTACGGGGGCGAGAGCGCGTATATGCCTGCCGCCGATGGCTGGGACGATGATGGCTATGCGGACGACTCGCCCTCGGCATATGGGCCAGCGCAGCGAGGACGACCCGCTAGCGGTGGTGGCGCGCCCGGCCGCTCCAGTTCGCGCACGCCGAATCGCGGCGGTGGCCTGCTCAGCCGCAAGTTCGATGGCGATGATGACGACGGCTCGCCACGACGCGGCGGCTCATCCGGCAGCAGGCGCAATCGCTGGTAGACGCGCGATGTGTCCATGGCTGTTTCGCGGCACGAATGCCCGTGGCTAATCGTCAGAATAAGACCAGAGCTTCTGTTTGTGGCATCCAATCTGCCGTTTCTACTTCCCCCTCCTCTGCGCGCCATCCTGCGGGTGAAACTGCGAATACTGCGTGGCCTTATTCCCCATTCTGAGGCACACTGAATCGCAATGGGCGCTCTGTATGATCGCGTCATGATCTCGTCATGATCTCGCCCATCCCGTCGTCGTTTGGGGCATGCTATACTCTCCCCACGACGCGGACTTTTCCCGACTCAGCAGACAGAAGGAGGGCAGCCACTATGTCAGCCGCCGCTGGATCACTCGACGCATCTGACCATGCCGGGAAGGGAACGCTGCCGAAGCGTTCGCTTGGCGGACTCATCTCGATCAGCATCTTCTGGTTCGCAATCAACTTTCACTGGGCCGCACTCCAGCAGATCATTATCCCTGCACAGGTCAACGGGATCCTCTTTGAGCAGGCGCCCGGCGCTAACTCGACTGAGTGGCTGGCCTGGACAGCCGCCAACAGCCCACTGGTGATCGCGCTTGTCGTTGCGCCGGGACTCATCATCGCGCTGATCGGCAATCCACTCTTTGGCCTGTTGAGCGACCGCACGCCTGGACGCTTCGGCCGACGTCGGCCCTATATTTTCTTTGGCGCGTTGGTGAATGTGTTCGGGCTGGCAGTGATGGCCTTCCTACCTAACCTCTTCCTCCATGAGCACAGCGGCCAGACACTCTCGCTAAGCCTCGTCGCGTTGATGGTGGGCCTGATGATCACTCAGGCGGCCAACAATGCCGCCGCCGCGCCGTTCCACGCGCTCCTCCCCGACCTCGTGCCGCCGGAGCAGCGTGGTACTGCTTCAGGCATCATGGGTATTGCACTCTTCCTTGGGCAGATTGGCGGCTTCATCGCGCCCGCGCTCGCTGGCTTCGACAATGGCCGACTGGCGCGTGGAGAGCAGAGCTACGCCGCTTTTTCAGGCGGCATTGCGCTGGCCTACATGCTGGTGGCTGGTGTGGTCGTGCTCATGGCGATTCTGACGGTAATCACTGTACGTGAGCGGCCCTGGCATCGGATACAAGTGACGGCCGAGCAACAGGCCGGCGAAAAGCGCACCTGGCGCGATCTCATAATCACCGTGCTCATCACTGGAATCGTGGCGACGGTTCTGCTCGTGGCGCTGAACGCGGGCGTGGGGCCAGGGCTGAACGCGGACTCGCTCGGCGTAGTGCAGTTGATTGCTGTCGTTATCGCTGGCATCGGCGCCGCGCGGGCTTTTGACTTCAGTCCGCGTCGCAATCCCGATTTCTCCTGGGTGGTGCTGACGCGCATGTTGGTGATGATGGGCATCTACATCGTGCAGTTCTTCATGTTCAACTACATGTTCTATGTTGTGCGCGCCCCAGAGCCCGTCGCCGCAACCACGATTTTCTTCGTGCTGGTGACCATAACAGCACTGCTAAGCACGCTCGTGGCTGGTCACGCATCCGACCGCTTTGGGCGCAAGGCGATGGTGTACGTCTCGGGCGCATTTATGGCGGTTGTGGGCGCCGCGTTCGTCTTTGCGCCGTATCTCGTCCCTGGGAACCTGCTGCTGCTCGCCTACGTTGCGGCCGCCATCTTCGGCCTGGGCTATGGCGCGTACGTCAGCGTGGACTGGGCGCTGGTAGCCGACGTGCTGCCTGACGAGAACACATATGCCCGCGACATGGGTGTCTGGAACATCGGCCTGACACTGCCCCAGGTGATCTCGACAGTGCTGGGCGCGTGGTTCATCGCGCTAGGCACAGCCCTGGTAAGCCAGCAGTTCGGCTACACGCTGCTCTTCGTCTGGTTCGTCATCTTCTGCGTGCTCGGCACCGTCACGGTTCGCTATATTCGCGGCGTCAAGTGACGACCTCACCCGGACCGCATCGGACCTCTCCCCCTTTACCCCCTCTCCTGTGAGAGAGGGGGACCCGAACACAGGACAAACAGGAGGCGAAGCCCATGAAACGTCTAGTACAGATTGTATCGCTGGCCACTCTTATCACTGTTGTTGCGGCGATGGTTGCGCAGGCGCTGACTGTCACGCAGGGCATCACGTATGACCAGAATGGGCAGCCCGTCAACCCGTCCACACTCACGTTGATCGTCACTATTCTCGGCGTGGCGGGGATGCTCTCGCTGCCGCTGACCGCCGTAGACGGCGTGCTGGGCATCATAGGCGCCGGGCTGGCGCAGCACTACGTCTGGCTCATCGCGGTGGTGGTCGCGGGCTTGCTGGCGCTTGTGGGCTTCTTCGTGATGATCTGGATTTTGCTGAGCGTGGAGAGTCCGATCGCCTTCCAGACGCCATTTGTGCTTGTCCCGCTGGTCACGCTGGCCTACACACTCGCCCCCGCATCGCCCCGTACAGTCGCCGCTGGCGCACACTGAACCGTATGAAGCGTCACGAGGAGGCCGTGATGGTTGCAGAAGAAGATAACGAGATTCGCCATTACATGTCCCTGAACCCGTGGCGATTCAATGAGGTCATCAGCCTCGAAATTCGCCAGTCGCCACCTCGGCCGGGTCGACAAATAGGGCTTACCGTTGGCATTCTTCTGCGTCCAAGTAACACGGACGGTCCCGACACTTCACGGCTCCAGCGAGTCTTCCACGAAGTCGTTGATATGCGCCTGGAGGCAAGAGCCTATTTTCAGCTGACTCACATCGAGATATTCTCTATCCGAGATCGGGGATGGGAGCGGCTGAACTACCTCGTTCACGAAACAGAAGAAGATTTTATGCGGTTCTATTGCCACCGATTCGAGGCGCGACTGGTGGCAGGAGATGCCGAAGAGAACAGCTTTCAGGATAATGAATGGTAAGGTATTTCATGTGATCTTCCCATCCCACCTCTCCTCGTAGCCCGCCACCCACGGCCACGGATTCGCGCCGACCCCTTGCGTAAGCGCAACATCTCAGTCTATGCTGGATGCGTCGGGATGATGTAATCCCGGCGTACTGGCGATCTCATCACGGTGAGCCGGAATACGGCGCCGCACGACACTGCTTTCCCCCAATGGGGAGCATGTCGGGCAGGCGCTCTTTTGTTTTCCGCATTTTGAGCGCCATGCTGATCAAACGTTCACCGAAAGCCACGTATGCACTGGCAGCGGCCCCTCCCTTTTAGGGGAGGGGGTAGGAGGAGAGGGAAGCCATGACAACAACCTACACAAGCGCATATCTCGACGTGCCAGGCTATCTGCGCGCGGCGACCAATCAGGAGACGGCGTCGTTGCTCGGACTCAACACCACGCTGGGCGGCGCGACGATACTCGCGGCGGGCGCGGTTAGCCTGCCAGTCGCCGCCTCGGCGGGATGGGTCGCCGGGCCGATCTGGCTGCTGGATGGCCCATGGTCGGAGGTGGCTCAGGTGACCGGCCTGGCCGACTCCACCCATCTGACGCTGGCCGCGCCGGGAACCATCTGGCCGCACGCGCCAGGCATCTCCGTCAGCCAGGCGGGCGCGGCGGGATCGCTGGCCGAGACGATTTTGCGGGCGAGCGCGTGGATGGAGGGCTACTGCCAGCAGGGGACGGCTGGCGACCGCTCGCTCTATGCCCTCAGCCGGACGGAGCAGTGGGGCATGCCAGGAAGCCGCGCCTGGATCGACCGCGATGTGATCGCCGTCGTGCGGCCCGGCCACTTCCCGGTGCAGTCGGTCAGCGCGCTCACGCTCGATCAAGGCGAGGCGGGCGCATTCGCGCTCGATGTCGCGCAGGTGCGGCTGCCGTCGGATGGGCGGCTGATAGAAGTCCCGCTACTCTCCGGCATTGATCCGCTGCTGGCGCTCTCACGCTCCCTGCGAACGTGGATCAGCGTGAGCTACGTTGGCGGCGTCACCCTGGGCGCGCAGCCGTATGACCTCGCGCAGGCGTGCGTCTGGATCACCAGCGAACTGCTGGCCGAGCGGCGGAATCCGTCCGGCGCGGCGCGCATCCGCCAGGGCAGGTTCGAGCTACAGGCGCGGCCCTGGGGCGACCGCAGCGGCGACTCGACGCTGCTGCTACAGGCGAAGGCCGCCCTCGAACCGTATCGCGCGCAGGCGCTCTAGCAGAGGAGAGATGACACCTATGATTTTCACTACCGTCCGCGTCGAGCGGCCAGAAGGCACAACCGTGCTGAGCGGCGTGTCTGTCCAGATTGAGTCGGCCAGCGGCGATGGCGAGCATCTCGACTTTGCCGACGCCCGCCCGTACGACCTCTTCTGGCTCTATACCACCCAGGGCGTCCCGCTGGTACCGCTGCGGCGGCGCGATGTGCTCTTCGACGAGATCAACAGCGACCCTGAGACGAGCCAGCCCGCCAAGTATCGCATCGTCGCCGAGGTCGAGACCTTCGAGAACGACCACCAGGAGGCGCTCTGCGAGCGCGTTGTAGGAGGCTAGCAACTCATCATGCCAACCCTGCCATCCCAGCCCGACACCTTCGGTGCGCTCCAGGCGATGCAATCGCTCATCCTGAATGAATGCCTGGTGGCGGGCGCCTCACCGTTCGCTGCGCTCTCCGCCAGTGACGCCAGCCGCTATGGGGTCGCGCGAGCCGTTTTCATCGGGCGGCCCAAAGACTTCTCCGACGCCTACCTGCCGCAGTGCTGCATCTGGCTGCCATCCGATACCAACGCCGACACCGTGGAGCTGTCGGGCTACGCTGGCCGCGCGCTCTCGACCTTCGCCGCCCGTATCTTGCTGCTGGTGGACCAGCGCACCGATTGGTACGCCGCTGAGCAGCAGATTCTGGCGCTACGTGACGCGCTCTGGCCGATGCTGCTGCGCCATGCGCAACTTGGCGGCGCCGTTGCCTCCGCCACAGCATCCGAGGCATCCGTCGGGCGAGGCCTCTGCTACGAGCAGGTCGCGGGCGTCCAGTACCGCTGCTTCGAGGCCATCTGGCGCATCCGCCAGCAATGGCAGGTCTCCGGCGGCCTGATCGCCTAGAAGTACCCCTTTCCCTCCGCCAGGAAAGCGGTATAATCGGAGATAACGTGCGCCCAATGATGTGGCGCGGGGAGTCAGCCGAAACTCGACGACGAGGGGGCCAGCGGTCATGCTGAAAGACACGATGCTCTACCTGGCGCGCCAGGAGACAATTCGCCAGTTTGTGATGCGCAATGCAATGGCACGCAAGGCGGCGCGGCGGTTCGTAGCGGGCGAGTCGCTCGACGAGGCGATAGCCGTCACGCATGCGCTCAATGGCGAACGTATCAGTGTCTCGCTCGACCATCTCGGCGAAAACGTCGCCGACGCTCATGAAGCCTGCGAGACCGCGCACGGCTACATCGAGATCCTTGACCGCATCGCGGCGGAGGGCGCCGAGGCCAACATCTCCGTCAAGCTCACCGCGCTCGGCCTCGACATTGACCACACCCTCGCCCGCGACAACCTGACCCGGGTGCTCCAGCGGGCGCGCGACCTGGGCATCTTCGTCCGGGTGGATATGGAAGGCTCCGACTATACCCAGCGCACGCTCGATATGGTGACCGACCTGCACGAGACATTTCCCAATGTCGGCACGGTCATTCAGACGTGTCTCTACCGCACCCCCGACGACGTCAAGCTGCTGATCGCCAACAATATCCGCATGCGGCTGGTAAAGGGCGCATACCTGGAGCCAGAGACGATTGCCTATCCCAAGAAAGCGGATGTAGACGCTGCCTACGAGCTGCTCCTCTACGAGCTACTCGAACACGGCGCCTATCCCGCCATCGCCACCCACGACGAGCATATCATCGGCGAGGCCATCCGCTACGCCGAGTCGCACGACATCCCCCGCGCGCGCTTCGAGTTCCAGATGCTCTATGGCATCCGCCGTGACCTGCAGGAGAAGCTGGCGGGCGAGGGCTATAACGTTCGCGTCTACGTTCCCTTCGGCACCCAATGGTATCCCTACCTGACGCGCCGAATGGCCGAGCGTCCGGCCAACCTCATGTTCATCGCGGGCAACGTCTTCCGGGGGTAAACGCTCAATTGGCGTTTTGTGCTAGCGCGGTAGGCCTTCCCGGTCGCTACTGCTCACGCGCGCGGCGCTGCAACTCATAGAGGCGGCTGATGGCCTCCAGCGGGGTCAGTTCGTCTATCGCCAGCGCCTTCAACTCTTCGAGCAGGGGGTCTGGCTCGGCGGCGAAGAGCGTCAGTTGCAGCGCCTGCGGCATGATAGCATCGCGCATCACCTTGCGCCGGGAGCGCGCGTCGTCCTTCTTTTCGAGGTCTTCGAGCACCTCTTCGGCGCGGCGCACCACCTGGCGCGGAATCCCCGCCAGTTGCGCCACGTGGATGCCGTAGCTCTTGTCCGCGCCGCCGGGGACGATCTTGCGCAGGAAGACGACGTGGCCCTCCTCCTCGGCCACCGCGACGTTATAGGCGCGCACGCGGGGCAGCAGTCGCGTCACCTCGACCAGTTCGTGGTAGTGAGTGGCGAAGAGCGTCTTCGCGCCGCAACGCTTGTTGTTGTGCAGATATTCGACGATGGCGCGGGCGATGGCCAGCCCATCGTAGGTGCTGGTGCCGCGGCCAATCTCGTCGAGGATGACCAGGCTGCGCGCGGTGGCGTGATGCAAAATGTTCGCCGTCTCCACCATCTCCACCATGAAGGTGCTCTGGCCCGTCGCCAGGTCGTCCTGCGCGCCGATGCGGGTGAAGATGCGGTCCACCAGCCCGATGCGCGCCGCCTCCGCTGGGACGAACGAGCCGATCTGCGCCAGCAGCGTAATCAGCGCGACCTGCCGCAGATAGGTCGATTTGCCCGCCATATTTGGCCCCGTCAGCAGCAGGATCTGCGCGTCCTTCGTGGCAAGCTGGGTATCGTTGGGGACGAAGGCGACCTCGCGCTGGCTCGCCTCTACCACCGGATGGCGGCCCGCGACGATGTGAATCGTGTCGCTCTCGTCCAGTTCCGGGCGGCAGTAGTTCTGGCGCGAGGCCACCTCCGCCAGCGCTAATAAGACATCAAGTTCGGCCAGGATGCGCGCTGTCCGCAGCGCCGCCTCGCCCCAGCGCGCCGCGATCTCGCTCCGTAGCGCGGCGAATAGCTCCTGCTCCAGTTTGGCGCTCTTCTCCTGGGCGTTGAGGATCAGCGCCTCGTACTCTTTCAGGTCGGGCGTGATGAAGCGCTCGCCGGTCGTGAGGGTCTGCTTGCGGATGTAGTCGTCGGGGACGCGGGACAGCTGCGAGTTGGTGACCTCCAGGTAGTAGCCGAAGACCTTGTTATAGCCCACCCGCAGTGTGGAGATGCCACTACGTTCGCGCTCGCGGCGCTCCAGGTCGGCGACCCACTGGCGACCATTGCGCGAGGCGTCGAGCAGGGTATCCAGTTCGTCGGAGTAGCCCGCGCGGATGTAGCCGCCATCACTCAGCGTCGCGGGCGGCTCATCCACCAGCGCCCGCTCGATCAGCGCGTGTAGCTCTGGCAGCGGCTGGAGCGATTGGGCAATGGTAGCCAGCCCATCTGGCAGCGATTGCGCTGAGGCGGCCAGCTCGTCCACGGCGGCGAGTCCCTGCGCCAGCGCCACCAGATCGCGTGGCATGGCGATCCGCTGGACGACGCGGTTGATAAGCCGCTCCAGGTCGCCGACGCGAGCCAAAAGCGGCATCAGCCGGGCGCGGAGGGTGATATCGCTGGCGCCAGCGGCCACGGCGTCCTGCCGCCGACGCAGCCGCGCCAGATCGAGCAGCGGCTCGGCCAGCCAGCGGCGCAGCAGCCGCCCCCCCATCGGCGTGGAGGTGGCGTCGAGCACCCAGAGCAGCGAACCTTTGACCCCGCCGCTGCGCCCGCTCTCGAAGAGTTCCAGGTTGCGGCGGGTGTGGGCGTCGAGCGTCATAAAGCCGCTGGCGCTGTACGTTTCGAGCGCGGTGATCTGGGGAAGGCTGTCGCGCTGTACCTCGCGCAGATAGGCGATCACGGCGCCAGCCGCGCGCACCGCCAGGGGCAGCCGCTCGCAGCCGAACGCTTCGAGCGAGGTCACGCCGAACTGTTCGAGCAATCGCTCGCGGGCGACATCCTCACGGAAGTTGCGCGCATCGAACGGGGTGATGACGGTGGCCCCCTCCCCCAGCGTGAGAGGGGAACCAGAAGCCATGAAGCTGGTCAGCCGCGTCGCCAGGGTGTCGGGATCGTCGACCCCCTCCTCCATGGGGAGAGGGGAACCAGAAGCGCCTGAACCGTTGCGCCCCACCGTCATCCGTTGCGGGGCCGTTGCCTCGATCAACACCTCGGCAGGTTGGACGCGCGCAAGCTCCTGACGTAGGGCGTCTTCCGGCTGGGCGGCGGCGAACTGGGTGCAGGCGAACTCGCCCGTGGTGATATCGGTGTAGGCCAGGCCCACGGCATCGCGGCTGAGGACGGCGGCGGCGAGGTAGTTGTTGCGCTTGGCGGATAGCATGGCGGGATCGACGATGGCGCCGGGGGTGACGACGCGGATGACCTCGCGCTCGACCAGCCCCTTCGAGAGCGCGGGATCGCTCACCTGCTCGCAGACGGCGACGCGATAGCCCTTGCCAACCAGCCGCGCGATGTAGCCCTGAGCGGCGTGATGTGGGACACCCGCCATGGCGGTGCGCTCGCCCCGTCCCCAGTCGCGCCGGGTCAGCGTCAATTCTAGTTCGCGGGCGGCCAGCTCGGCGTCGCCGTCGAACATCTCGTAGAAGTCGCCCATGCGAAAGAAGAGGATGGCGTCGGGATGCTGCTGCTTGACGCTGAGATATTGCTGGCGAACCGGGCTGTGGTCGCTATGATTGTGGTGGTTGCCCTCGCCGTTATGGTCGCTGGCGCCGCTCTCGCCATTGTCGGCGGTAGTGGCAGTTGTGGCGCTGGCTGGCCGCGACGTTTTCCGCTGCACGCTGCACGCTCCCCGGCTGGTGATGTCTAGCGCACGTGGCCCTCCTGGCGATGCGCTTATCCATTATACGAGCCAGCCCCCACCCGAAGCGCGTGGCGGTACCTCCTCAATACCTTCAGTACCAGCGGTTTCTAGGGTTGGCATACGGTTCTTTCAGTTACACCAATGCCAACTTCAGGGTGGTGATGGAACCGTTAGTGGTTGTTGACGACACTGACTCGTCCGATCAATTCTCAGGTGACGTCTGCCGCGAACTCAAGCGAAGAAATGTAAAGCCACTTTGTACAAGAGATATGCCCACTAGGAAACACAGACAGCCGAGCGAGAAGATGCCTAGGGAAAGCGTCAGCCGCTGGTTCTGACTAAGTGGCTGCCAGCTTAGGAGCCAGATGAAGAGGATCGCGGAGCCGATGCAGAGCATCTCGGCCCCCGCAGTCATGAGCGGCCAGCCCACCTGAAATCGCCGCTGGTAGGTTGTGCCGCGAAATCGGACGGCAAAGTAGCGATAGCGGCGCTTGTAGAAAATAGGCACGAGGAATGCAGCAACACCAAAGAGCACAACCATAGCGAGATAAACTGCCTAGTTTAACATATCAATCCTCTCGCAGCCGCAGGCGTGGTCAGCGTCACGACGCTATCGGTCGTCGTTACCCAGCTCAATCACAGTAAGTCATCCCGGTGAGTTCTCTTGATTATTCATATGTCTATCCCACAATAACCAGAGCATCAACCTCCCGCCGAAGTAGAAACTCAGCCCACTCATCAGACCAAGCCAGAGGGGATAAACCAATGGGTGGCGTAAGAATTGCTGCAATTGTACTGCACCCCAACTGCCGAAGAGACGAACGAACACAGGCGACAGGATTACCTCAACGAGTGCCAACCCTGCTACTCCTCCCAATAGAGCGCCAAGTAGGATGACTACAAATCCCCGCGTCATCATGTGGCGACGACTCACTCCACCTTGCCTCCTGCGATCTTGTAGAACAACGGCGCTCGATCAATGCGGTTACTTCCTTACTGACTCGGCCATTCCCCGATCATGAGACCGCAGCCGTTGGCATCGCCCTCACTGGGCATGATTTAGTTGTTACTTACTTACCCGCTGGCCCGCACCATCATCCATGTATCAAACAGGCAAATGTATCGCTGCCACGCACAAGTATCCCACGTCCGCACAGCACCTCCAACGTCCCAGGAGATTCATTCTTCCCGGATGCATTGAGCAGTCCACTTTGCGTGAATGTGGCGGCTAGCGACGCGCTGCGATACAGATACTGTGTCCCCCCGCCCTGGGGAGCACTCCGTAGGGCCACGGAATCCTCGGGTAGGAAGCCCCGATAAACCACTTCCGCCTCGGGCGGCGTCCACTCTCTGTCGGAACGCAGGTAGATGAGCTGCACGCGCAATTGGCCGGAAAGCTGCCCAGAGAAGATGTGACGCGTCCCCAGAATAATGGTGATCACGCCATCGGTGGGCGTCTCAAAGCGATAAGCGCCTTGGACATAAGGAGGCCCATATTGCCGCGTGAATGCTGCCTCGGTCCCGCCTAAGATCGCACGGCCCCCAGGAACTGGCTGCGTGCCAGGCGTGGGCGTACCCGCGAATGGCGCGCAGCCTGACATGCAGAGCGCCATAACTATCGTCAGGGAAAGCATTGCCGAAAGCAGAGGTCTCGGAATACGGCTATGTGGTTGCAACTTGACATGCCTTTGCCAGTTCCTCAGTCCACTCCACATGTGAAATCGAGCGTTGACGCCCATGCGCGGCGTTCGCTATCCTGTGGACACAGCGAGCGGAACGCACATGAACCTCCGAGTCATCCTTCGCTATCATGGACCATCTTTCACGCCAAAGGCTGGCCGCGCTATTATCGACGCACGGTCGCAGCGTTGTCAAGAAATTGCGGCATTGCGAGCAGCAGAAAGGAAACCGCCATGGATGTCAAAGCGCCAGCGAGCGTACTGATCGACGGACGCAAACTAGCCTACGATGAGGCGCGGCCCGCCAATCCCGCTGATGAGAAGGGGACTATCCTGCTGCTGACGGGGCTGGGGTCGAAGCGACTGGGCTGGGCGCGGCAGCTTGATGTCTTTGGCCGCGAGTACCGCACCATTGCGATGGACCACCGCGACACCGGCGATAGCGACGAGGCGACCGCCGACTATACCATCGCCGACCTCGCCGATGACGCCGCCGCCCTGCTCAAGGCGCTGGGCGTCGCGCGGGCGCATGTCGTCGGCATCTCGCTAGGCGGCTTTACGGCGCTGCAATTCGCGCTGCGCCACGCCGATATGCTGGATAGGCTGGTGCTCGTGGCGACCTCCGCAGGCGGCGGCGTCCACGTCCCAGCGTCGCAGGAGACGCTGGGACTGCTTGCGCCCGCGCCGGGCGTAGAAGCGGGCGAGCGGGCAATCCACGTCTATAGTCAGATCATGGCCGCCGAGTTCGTGGCGGCGCACCCAGCGGAGATGGAGCGCATCGCGGAGACGGCGCGCTATCGTCCCCAGAGCGCCGCGGCCTACATGCGCCAGTTGCGGGCCTCGCTCTCGCACGACGTGGCCAACTCGCTCGATCACATCACCGCGCCAACCCTCGTCATCCATGGCGGGGCTGACCCATTGGTACCAACGCCGAACGGAGCCTATCTCGCCGCGCACATCCCCGGCGCGCAGGCTATCATCTACCCCGGCGTTGGCCACATCCCCATCGTCGAGCGCGCGGACGAGTTCAACCGCGACGTGCTGGCGTTCCTCGCCCAGAATTAGGGCGTTGCCGACGACTGTGGCAGGGGAATCAGCCCCATCTCGATCTTGAGCGTCAGGATGCGCTGGACCGACGTGTCGATTCGCGCGCGGGTCAGCGTGCCGTCGGCGACGGCATGCTTCAGCGCGTCTTTGGCGTTCTGCACCATCTGCGCGTTGTATGGCCCGATGACGATGTCGGAGCCAGCCACCACCGCCAGCACAATCGCCTGCGAGACCGACCAGCGCTGGTTGAGCGCGCCCATATAGAGGCTATCGGTAATCACGACGCCGTTATAGCCCATCTGCTGGCGCAAGACGCCGTCGACGATGGCGGGCGAGAGCGAGCTGGGCAGGCTGGGGTCCACTGCCGGGATCATCTCGTGCGAGACGAGAATCGTCCGCACATTGCCATCCGCCAGCAGCGTGCGGTACGGCGCGAGGTCGGTGTTTATCCAGTCTTCGCGCGTGCTGTGGAGCACGGGCATGCCGACATGCGGATCGGTGCCAGTCTCGCCGAGGCCGGGATAGTGCTTGAGGCAGCCGGTGACAAGCCCGCTCTGCTGCAATCCGTCGAGATACGCGCCCGCCATCGCGGCGACCCGATCCGGCGATGCGCCGAATGTGCGGCTCCATAGCTCAGGATTGCGCGTGCCAACATCCACCACCGGCGCCAGGTTCAGGTTGAAGCCGTAGGTATGGAGCAGTTGCGCGTCCTGCTCTCCCTGTTGCTCCGCCTGTGCGGGAGAGGTCAGCGAGGCTGCGGACGGGCGAGGGCCGACGAGGCCATAGAAGCGGTTGACGGTCCCGCCCTCCTGATCGATGCTCAACAGCATCGGCGCCGATGCGATCTGCTGAATCTGCTGGTTCAGCGCGCGAATCTGACTGCCGGACTGGATGTTGGCCGCGAAGAAGAGGATGCCACCCGCGCCCTGCGTCGTAATCATCTGGACCGCGTCGGGCGAGAGCGCTTGCCCGGTGATCTGCACCATCATCATCTGCCCAAGCTCGTCGTCGAGCGAGAGATGTTTGGTGAGCAGCGCGGCATAGCTTGCGGGCGTCAGCGGCGAGGGAGTGGTCTGGTTGGGCCTGGCCGTTGGAACGGCGACGCCACACAGTGCGCAGTGGACGACTGTCCGGTCGCTCCAGCCCAGGATCGCGCCGCCCGGCGTCATGAACGCGGCGCTGGCCAGCCCGGCGCGCACGCCCAGCGCGACAAGCCCCAGGATGAGCGCGAGCCGCACCATCCGCGGCGACAGGTGTAACTTCGTGGGACGTCGCAGCGGCGGTTTCATCGCGCCACCCCTCGCCGCAGCCGCGCATACGCTCCGATGACGACCGGGCGCGCGAGCCATCCCAGCGCCCCCAGCGCGGCGAAGAGCTCGAGCGTGCCGACAGTGCTGACGGCATGCGGCTCCAGGGCGAGATAGTACGGGCCGATGCGCGACGCCGCGGCAATCGCAAAGATGCCGAGGTCGAGCCACGCGGGCAGCGTCGCGAGGAGAATGGCGACCTGCCAGCGGCGCGCCAGCATGCCCGTCACTGATGGCAACACATAGAAGAGGCCCGCGACAACCGGCGCCAGCTCTGTGGGAATCGGGCCGTTCGGCATGCCATGGTCCGCCCAGAAGCTGGGAGGCGCCAGCGCGATTAACAGCAGGATGCACTGCACCGTGACGACAACCCCTAAAGCGACCAATCGTGGCGAAAGGCGACGGATACGGGCAACCACGCTATCGGCGCGCACGCGGCTGTTGCGGGAAATAGCAGACCGGGGTGGAAACGTATCGCGGGGTTCTGGTTCTACGAGCGGATTTCGTGGCTGCGCGGACATCACCCATTCCCTCCATGAGCGAACCGCTTGAAGGCGGACGTTACGCAACGAGCGTGCGATTCATATCTGCATGACGCATGCCCGTGGTGAATGTTGCATGTCGATTGCATGTCGATTGCATGTCGCCGGAACTGGCCGCGAAGGAAAAATTCTCTATTCGGCTGGGCCGGTTTCGCACATCAGCGCTGATGCGCCTGCTACGATGAAGTCTGAAGTCAATCCCTATCGAGGCATACGCGTGGCTGTGACGATGACGCGCCAACAGCCGATGTGTGGGACGCATCCAATACTTCCATCGCGCATCCTGCCATCCCTGTGACTCAAATAGTACCTCTGTTTCGTCGCGGGAAGGTATCTATCGCATCACAGCTCAGGTATCAGATACGCTTCGTGAGAAAAGTCGCTGACGCCCATGTCAGAGTTGGCTATTGTTCTGCCTGGCGGTCGTGTTGCTCTTCGTCATCGAGAACACGCGCCGACGTGCTTCCAATAGTATAGACGGTGTGTCCGCGTCAGAGCGTTCACATCCACAGACTTTCTAAGGAGTTTGATGCCAATGAGCGATACGAGCGACACGAGCGAACAGAACGATACCCTCGACGTGCGAACAATCCCGCCTGCGCAGCGCCACCCGATGATCTTCCAGCGGTTCGTGGCGTTGCCTGTGGGTGGGAGTTTCATCCTCGTGAACGATCATGATCCGAAGCCGCTGTATTATCAGCTGAACTTCGAGTATAGCGGTCAACTTGGCTGGGACTACCTTGAGCAGGGTCCGGTGGTCTGGCAGGTGCGCATCAGCCGGACGGCGGAGAGCGGGAGTGGGAGCCAGAAGCACATTCCCCTGCGGGCAGTCACGCCGACCGCCGAATGAACCGCCTCGACCTCAAGGCGCTACGTATAGGGCTACATGGGTGGTGGCTCGGCAATCCACTGGTCTATAAGCCGGGGGCCGTCGATCCCGGCGCCATCGCGCGCGAGCTTGCCAGCGCGGGGGCCGCGTCGGGTACGCTCGTTCTGAGCAATACGGCGGATGCGCATGAGGATTGCCGTGACCTCGTACGGGCGATACTGATCCTGCGCCTGCCAGAGACGCCTGAGTTGCTCGGTGAAGCTGCCGCGCCCTCCATCGCTGAGGTGATCGAAGGCGCGCTTGGCTACCCGTGCGTTATCCACGAGCGGTGGGAGATCGCACTACGCGACAGGACGCCGCCGCTGCGCGTGTGTCAACTCAAGGTAGAAGCGCACGAGGGTGTGGCTTTCCTGGATATACGACTCGATCTCGGGCGGCTCTCGGCCATAGACCAGAACCAGGCGCGGGAGCAGGGAACCGATGGGCCAGCGGCGGCGCTGCTGGCGCGACCCGACTGGCGCGAGGTGCTGCTTGCTCGCGGGCTCCATGCGCTGGATGTGCGGCTATCTTCCTTGCGGAAGCACTAAAAGAGGACGAGCGTGGCAAGCGGTTCCCTCGTGACAGTAGAATCGCTTACTACGCCCGCCCCAACGGCAGCCAGCTATTGCGAGCTATTGCGCCTTGCCCATTCGCACGCGCCAGACCTCTGGCCCCTCTTCCAGGTATTGCCAGAGCAGTTGCCCCTGGTACTCAGCGACAAGCTGGTAGTAGAGTGGCTTGGGGTCGTGATCGTTGACCAGGACAAAGCTCCCGCCCACTGGTAGTGCGTTGAAGCGCTCGAAGATTACCTGATGGCGCTGGGCCGGTGGCAGATGGCGCACCTCCAGAGCATCGGCTTCGGCAACGTCTGTATCCGAGGCCGCGCCATGCGCCTCCTCGTGCAGCGCCGCGAGCAGCGCCTGCTGGTCCCCGGCAGAGATCGCTTGCTCGATCAGCGGCAGGTAGACGCGCTCCTCCTTGGCCAGATGCACGTCGAACAGCCCTTGCAATTGGATCAGTTGGCGCGCCAGCGTGCGAGCCAGGTCCGTCCGGGTCTTCTGGCCAGCGGAGCGCAGGGCGCGCGCCGTTTCAGTGATCTGCCGCGCGTAGTTGCCGATGTATTCGTGATCGACAAGCATCGTCGCGGTTGGCGAGCCATGCTCGGAAATGATCGGATCGAGCGCGGGATAGAGGGTCTTCTCTTCGCCCACCGCGTGCGGCAACAGGTCGCCGCTCAGGAATCCTGTCAGTCCGTCGAGCAGTTCGACGAGGTGTGCGGCATCGAGTTCAGTGACTCCAGCCTCCACCTCAGCCGTGTAGTTATCCAGTGTATCCGCGAGGGCGCGGTGGTGCGCGCGAATCGCGGCGCTTAGTTCGTGCGTGGTCGTGGCGCTCATACAGTTATTCGTCCTTCTGTTGCGTTCAGATGGCGCTGGCGCATGGCGCGCCAGGCAGTTCCAATCGTCACCAGTAGTATGGCGCGAGACGCCCGCGAATAGCAGCGACTTTTGTCATACCGCCATACCGCCATCACGCTGCCATCACATCCTGCATAACCGCGCACAGGCCCGCTCAGGCCTGCCTGCCGCCTGTTTCCTCGGTGAACTTCTGCCAGTCTTTCAGGAAATTGTCGATGCCCTTGTCAGTCAGCGGATGCTTTGCAGCCAGTTCGAGCACCTTGAACGGCACCGTCGCAATGTCCGCGCCCGCTTTGGCGGCGTCGATAATGTGCAGCGGATGGCGGATACTGGCGGCCAGCACGAGCGTCGGGAGATTGTGTTTGCGATAAATCTCGACGGTGTCGCGCACGACCTGCATGCCATCCTCGGAGATGTCGTCCAGCCGCCCGACGAACGGGCTGATGATGTAGGCGCCCGCCAGTGCGGCGAAGAGCGCCTGATTCGCGCTGAAGCAGAGCGTCACATTGGTGCGGATGCCCTCCTGCTTGAGCTGCTTCACCGCCGCCCAGCCGTTGGGCGTCGACGGCACCTTGACGACGACGTTGGGATGCCACTTGGCGAAGCGGCGCGCCTCCACCAGCATGCCCTCGGTATCCAGGCTGATCGTCTCGGCGCTGATGGGGCCATCTACGATCTCAGCGATCTCGCGGATCACCGCCTCGTGGCTCTTGCCGCCGCTCTTCATCATCAGCGTAGGGTTGGTCGTGATGCCGCTGAGGATGCCCCAGCGAGCCGCCTCGCGGATCTCGTCGATGTCCGCCGTATCAAGAAAGATTCTCATAGGTGTCAGCTCCTTGCTTCCCGTATCCAATCAGCCTCACAGCTACTACTAGAGCATATAGCGCGTCGCCTCCGTTTACGCCAGCACATTTCACGCCAATGGCCCGCTACGCAGCCCCGCTGTATCATCTGCAGTGGCCATATCACGGTGCGACAAATGTCGCTGACCCTCCCGCGCGCCGCGCCTATTGTGATATACGATAGGCGGCACACAGGTGAGTAAATGAGTGAGGAACAAGGAGCCTGATCGTATGCACTCGCGTATGGAATATCTGAAGGTCGCGCCCGGTGTCTCGCAGGCGATGAGCCAGTTAGAGCGACAAGTCCGTGAAAGTGGGTTGGAGGCGCCATTGCTCGAACTGGTCAAGACACGCGCCTCGCAGATCAACGGCTGTGCCTTCTGTCTGGATATGCACACCAAGGACGCCCGCGCCCGTGGCGAGACGGAGCAGCGCCTCTACGCGCTGAGCGCCTGGCGTGAGACGCCGTTCTATACCGACCGCGAACGCGCCGCCCTGGCATGGACGGAGGCGGTGACGCTGGTTTCCGAGACGCACGTACCCGACGACGTATACGAACAGGCGCGCGCGCAGTTCAGCGAAGAGGAGTTGGCCAACCTGACACTCGCCATCATCGCCATCAATGGCTGGAACCGCTTCGCCATTAGCTTCCGCACCGTGCCGGGAACCTACCAGCCGCGCAAGTCCGAATGAGGGCGTAGCGGCGACGCCATGAACGGAGGAGGGCACTGATGAGTAGCGCAACACCACAACCACGGCAGACCCAGGAGACGCAGCAGGCGCTTGCCGAGCAGCTGCGGCAGTGGCATCGGCAGCCGCCGATACTTCTGCTGCCGAACGCCTGGGACGCCGCCAGCGCCCGCATCTTCGCGCAGCTTGGCTTTCGCGCCGTTGCTACCACCAGCTCCGGCGTCGCCGCCGCCAACGGCTATCCCGATGGCGAGCAGATGCCTCGCGCGTTGATGATCGAGACGATTCGGCGCATTGCGGCGGCGGTAGACTGCCCCGTCACGGCGGATATCGAGGCGGGCTATGGCGACGACCTGGACGCGAAGCTCGACACAATCCGGCAGGTCGTAGAGGCGGGGGCTGTCGGCGTCAACATCGAGGACTCGCTCGAACACGGCGCGCCCGCGCTAGTCAGCGAGACGGCGCAGGTGGAGTTGATCGCGGCGATTCGCGCGGCAGCGATTGGGTGGGGCGTTCCGCTGGTCATCAACGCGCGCACCGACGTGTATCTTCACGACGTGGGCGATGCGGCGAGCCGGTTGGCCGAGGCGACACAACGTGGTAACGCCTATCTGGCGGCGGGAGCGGACTGTGTCTTCCCCATCGGCGCCAGCGACGCGGACACCATCGCCGCTCTGGCGCGTGGCATCAGCGGCCCGATCAACATTCTGGCCAGCCCGCGCACTCCAACGATCCCGGAACTGGCTGACCTTGGAGTCGCCCGTGTCAGCTTTGGCGGTGGATTCACGAGCGTTGCCCTCGGAGCCATCCGCCGTGCCGCGCAAGAAATCCTGGAGCAGGGAACGTTCACCAGCATGGCGCGGGATGCCCTGCCGCCCGGCGATTTCCGCAACTTGTTCGCGGACTGACACACCCCCAAGGGAGGAGCGGATATGGAGAGACGTGACGCGCTGCCGGTTCATCCCCGGCCGAACGACCAACAGCGCCCTGATGGCGGCAGTGGCACACTCCGGCTCAGTGGGCTGATTGCGCAGCCAGGGACGCTCTCAGCGGCGGACCTCAGCGCCCTCCCACGGGTACGGCTGGCAGAACCGTTCGTGTGTGAGGAAGGTTGGTCGGTGGATGGGTTGGTGTGGGAAGGCATCCCTCTGCGTGAGATTGTCGCACGCCTCGGCCCGCTGCCTCAGGCGCGTTACCTGCGGGTCTACGCGGGAGACTACTGGCTCGCGCTCTCGCGCGCCGATCTGGATGGCGCGCTGCTCTGCGACCGCTTGAATGACGCGCCACTTGCCCCGGAGCATGGAGCGCCGTGGCGGCTGGTGCTCTCAGGCGGCGCGTGCTTCACCACTATCAAGTGGGTGGATCATCTCGAACTGGCCGCCGAGCCAGGCGACGCGACCGCTGAACGGATAGCGCGTCGTCGGATTGCTCCCACTGGCGGCTGAGAGCAACGGTATTCTTGTCGCCAAGACGAGGCTATGCGCGGGCGTAAGGACGAATGGGACGGCCCATGTTGCCCGCATGGAGGCCGCGCGTCGCGCTGAGGGTGGTCAGTTTCAGGCGAGCAGGGCGTGTCTGCGCTGCGACGGGAATGGCGACAACCAGAATGCCATTGCCATAGGTGACGTTGGCCAGCTCGCCGTCTACCTCCTGGGGCAGTACAATCGCGCGCTCATAGTCGCCCGCGCTCCACTCATTCACCAGCTCATCTTTGAGACCCTTTAGTTCCCCGCGCAGCCGTCCGCGAATCACGAGGGTCGCGTCTGGGGTAATCTCGACGGTGATGTCGTCCGGCTCCATCCCCGGCATCGGAACCGCCGCCATCACCCTCAATGGTGTGCGGTAGATTTTGACGGGCATGCTACGCATCTGCGGTGTCGTCGCCATGAGAATCCTCCTCATCGAACAGAGAACCAAGTCGTCGAACCGCGCCATATGTTCGCGGCAGAGGTAGCCCCATTATATCGCTATATCGCGTCTCTCATCGCTCCCACGCGTCTCGGAGCGTCGCGCGCTGCTCCTCAACCCAGGCGGGGAACGTCTCGGCCCATTCGAGGTGCGCCCGGCATTCCCGCTGCGAATAGATGGAGCGGCCATTCTGCTCGGCGGAGACGAGATCGTCGGCAATGCCATTGACAAAGATAACCGGCAACACCAGCAGCAGCGCGTCGCCCAGCAGTTCCGCCTCGCCGGGCTGTGGCTTCGCGATCTGCCCATATGCCGCGAGAAATGCCCGCGCGCGTTCCAGATCCAACCCACTTGTGACCAGCGGCGGTGTTGCCCCGGCCACCGACGCCGCCGTCTCGTCCTCCCAGCGCAGTCCGGTGAAGGCCAGCAGTGCATAGGCCAGCTCGAGGATGCGCCAGTCCCAGCGCATCGCGTCGAAGTCATAGATGGCGCAGACGCTATCCGCCTCGAAGGCGAGATTGTGCGGCTGGTAGTCGCCGTGGATGTGCAGGCGCGGGAGGTCGGACTGTTGCTCGATGCGCTCCGCCGCCGCCGTGACCCACCGCTCGCCCGCGCGGGCCAGCCGCCGCAATCCCGTGGCAAGCGCCCGCGACACCTCCGCACCGTGACTGTCCGCGGCGATCCGCGCCAGATAGAGCCGAGCGAACGCCAGCGCCGAACGGTCCTGAGGCCATTGGTGTGTGGGACCGGAAAAGTCTTGCGAGGCAATATGCAACGCGGCGAGGGTGCGCGCCGCCGCCTCTAGATAGCTGTCTTCGGAGGGGCCGTCCGTTACGAAGCGCCGCCCCGGCACATAGACCTGCACGTCGTAGATGGCGTTTTCCAGCACGTAGCTGAAGCCATCCGCCTGCTGTGGATCGGTCAGCGGCACCACCGGAACTACCGCATAGGCGCTACCTTCGGGGCGAGTCAGCAGCGTCGGAACTGGCAGGCCACGCGCGGTCAGATGCCGCATGAACGCATGCCGGGCGACGATATCGCGCTCCGACAGGCTCATCGGCTGGCAGCGCACCACCACCGGCGACTGCACGATCGGCGACCGCATCACCACCTCGACGATGGGATGCGCGACGGGCGCTGCGGCGGAGAGTCGGTCGGTCGCGGCGGCGGTGAAGCCGATGATGTTCCAGAGTTCCGGCCGGTAGTCCCAATACTGGAGCACCGTGGCAATTTCGTAGCGCGCCCGGTCCACATACTCTTCGGGCAGGTGTATCTTCGCCATGCGCAGCGGCGAGATATTGCGAAGGCCCACCAGCGGCGGCAGCGCATCACCAGCATCACCAGCATCTCCGACATACCCGGCGTTCCCAGCATCGGGCGGCGGGACATCAGACGACATCGAATCCGGTACCATGGCTTGCCCCCTTCTGTGCGGCTATGTATCAGAGAGGAAGGTAGCGGCTCTACGAGCAGCGTTCGCGATGTGTTCTCAGCATATGCGGCGGCGGCGCTGGTCCGCAAGGGCGCTGGGCGCCTGCCCATGGCCTTGTTCTCCCGCACACATCATGCCCGGCTCGCCATCCATTGCGCTATGACATTCATCGCAACAGACATCGCAACAGACAAATGGGCCATTCGCCCGACAGCGTCGCCTTGTCACAGACCCCGTGCCAGCCGTGTATCGCGCGCGCTATCACCGCTTCACCTGCTTTCACCGCGGCGGCGCATCGAGACGTACACTGAATGAGATAGCTCCAATTAGACAATTGCATTTATTCAGGAGATACACATACTGTGGCGATCATTCAGGTAGACGCGCCGAGGACTGGCGCTGACCTGCCCGGAAAACCTCACCTCTCGCGGCGCGAATTGCTGGGGCTGAGCCTCCCCTGGTTCGGGCTCAACTTCCAGTTCGCGGCGCTGCTGCCCGTTGTAATTCCAGCGCAGATCCTGCTCTTTGTGGCCCCTGGCTCGGCGGGCAACGCGCAACAGGCGCTCTTCCTTGGCGCGATGGCGGCCCTTGGCGCGGTGACGGCGCTCATTCTCCAGCCGACCATCGGCGCGCTCTCTGATCGCACGCGCACGCGCTTCGGGCGGCGTAGGCCGTTCATGCTCGTCGGCGCCGCTGGCCTGCTGGTTGGCCTGGCGCTGCTGGCGCTCTCGCATGCCCTTGCCCTCTTCATCGGTGGGCTGTTCATCGTGCTCATCGCCAACACCATCAGCTCGACCGCGTCACAGGGGCTGGTTCCCGATTGCGTGCCAGTACACCAGCGCGGGACCGCCTCTGGCTTCGTCGGGTTGATGACGCTGCTCGGCACCGTGGGCAGCCTGGCGGTGGCGTCCATCCTGCTGGGCCAGTCCACCAGCGGCGGCGCGGCGACATCGGGCATCGCGCACGGCGCGGCGCTCTTCTACATCGTTGCGGCGGGCGTCCTGGCCGTCTTCGCGACGATTCCACTGCTGCTCATCAAAGAGAACACCTGGGCGCATCGCATAGGCCTACACGGCGCGCAGCATCCGAGCGAACACGCCGACGAACTGGGCGCAGCGACCGAGGCCGGTGGCTCACGCTGGGCGGCGCTGCTGCATCCGTGGCGCCAGGCGAACTTCCGCTGGGTCTTCCTGACGCGCGCGTTCGTGATGCTGGGGCTGGCGCTCTTCATGACCTACATCGAATACTATTTTGCCCGCGTCGCGCACGTGACGAACTTCGTCCAAGCCACTGCCGTCATCGCCATCCTCTCGCTGGCCGGGGCGGTTGCAAGTACCTTGCTGGTAGGGATGTTGTCGGACCGCATCGGACGGCGCGCGCCCATCGTCGCCGTGGCCTCGGCGTTCATGGCCGCCGCCGCGCTGATCTTCGTCGTCGCGCCCGGACAGGTTCCGCTCTGGCCCCTCGGTCTGCTCTTCGGCCTGGGCTACGGCGCGTATATGAGCGTTGATGTCGCGCTCGCGGTGGATACGCTGCCCTCGCGCCACGCCGCTGGCCGCGACCTGGGCATCTGGAGCATGGCTTCGACGCTCCCGGCTGTGATCGCGCCGGTGCTGGGCAGCGCGGTGATTGTGGTGGCGAGCGACGTCGGACAGACCGCTATTGGCTATCGTGGCGTCTTTGGGCTGGCGACCGTCTTTCTGGTGCTGGGCGCGGCTCTTGTCTTAAAGGTGCGCGAGAACCGCACGCATCACAGCGACTCGAAGCCTGATACGACAAACATGCCAGACATGCCGGACTCGGATATACCCGACGTGGAGCGGGTCGCTGTCTAAAAAATGAGGTGACGGCGTCTGGTGATACACTGGTGCATCGGAGCACATCATGGAACACCCGGACGCACAGCACCCAACGCCCCCATCTGAGGCGCCGTCCGCCAACGCCAACGCCAACGCCTCGACGGGGCGTGCGAATGGGCGCTATCGCGGCCCTACCAGTGGCCCGCGACGCCCCAATTTCCGCACCTATGGTGTGCCGGTGCGCGAGCGGCGGCAACGCGCCTACGCGGCGCAACACGCGGCGCACGCTCCAGGCGCCAACGTCCGCGCTCCCCGGCGGATGCTCACCACCGCTTTCATCAACCGCAACTTCGCGCTGCTCTGGTGGGGCCAGACGGTCTCCAGCGTCGGCGACTTTGCCTGGGATACCGCGCTCATCCTCTGGATCGCCACCGACATCGCCGGAAATCAGTCCTGGGCGCCGCTGGCGGTGAGCGGGGCGATTCTGGCGGCGGCAATTCCGCAGATCGTGGTTGGCCCGGTCGCGGGCGTCTTCGTGGACCGCTGGGATAAGCGCCGGACGATGATCGCGATGACGGCGATCCAGGCCGTGCTGGCCGCGCTATTGGTCGTGCCAGTGCTGGGCGTCTCGCTGCCAGACATTGGCAGCGCCCACATTGCGCCTGGCTGGCTGCTCGGCGTGATCTATGCCGATATCTTCCTGCTCACCAGCTGCTCGCAGTTCTTCCTGCCCGCCCAGCTCGCGCTCATCAAGGATATCGTTCCTGAGCCGCGCCAGGACCAGGCCATCGAGATGACGCAAGCGATCCAGGGGCTAGCCGTGGTGATCGGTCCGCCTGTGGCCGCCGCGCTGGTCTTCGGCCTGGGCATCGAGTGGGCGCTGTTGCTCAACGCCATCACCTTCGGGCTTTGCTTCTGGGCCACCGTAGCCATCAAAGCGCCGCCCTCGGTCAGCAGCCTGGCTCCCGGCGAGGCGGGCCACTTCTCGCGCGAGTTCGCCGCCGGGATACGCTACGTAATGGGCCATAATGTGCTGCGGACCGTGCTGATCGCCGAGATCCTCACCTGGCTCGGCTTCGGCGCGCTGCAGAGCCTGGGCTACTTCTTCATCACCGAGAATCTGCACGCCCCGCCAGAGACCTATGGCTGGTTTGGCGCGATCTTCGGCTTCGGGGCCATCGTCGGCGCCGCGTTCGTCACGGTGTTTGGCAGGCGGATCGGGCTGGTGCGCGTACTCTGGGTTTCGCTGGTCACGTCGGGCATCTTCGTCGCGACGATGGCGCACCTGACGAGCTTCGGCCTGGCGATGCTGGCGGCGTTCCTGTTTGGCGTCACGGCCACCGCGATCCTGATCTCGGCGGGGCCGCTGGCGATTGACGCCACCGAGAAGGAGTTCGTCGGGCGCGTGACGGCAGTCATCAATCCAGTGGGACGGCTGGCGGCGTTCTTCTCCGTCATCATTGCGGGGTCACTGGTCGCCACGGTGCTGAGCGGCCTCCACGTGACGTTCCTCGGCGTTGAGTTCGACGGCGTCAATGTCGTCTTCAGCCTGATGGGACTACTGGCTGTCGCCGGGGGCATCTACACGCGCGTCCACCTGCGCGGCTCGATGGACATCGGACGGCAGCATCGGCGCGCTGCGTAGGCTGCCGTGGCCGTTCTGGACCCCCTTCATCTGGCATAGCTCCGAAATTGCTGCGCTCTCAGAAGGTGATGACCCAACCGAACCCTCCCTCCCCACGCAGTGACTCCGTGTGTATACTGGCAGCGACGAGCGAACGGAGAGGAGGGCGAGCGTGAGCAGGTTTCTGCACTTCGTGTGGTTGCGATGGCTGTGGGTACTCGAACCACCCTGGCAGCACTCCGGCCCAGATGACGAGCGTCTTAAACACCGTGTCGTTTGGTACGCGGGCTGGGCATGGACGCTCGCTGGGTTGGCAGGTGGCGCCGTGCATGCGCCCGCGCTGCTGGAGTTTGCCGGAATGCTCGCCCCCTACCAGCCCTGGCAGGGCGTCGGCGTCGCGGTCGTGATGAGTCTGCTTGGCCTGCTCCTTGGTTGGGCAGTGGTAACAGTTACTAACCTGCTGTGGGCGGTCTCGGAAATGGCTGAGGAACTGCGCCAACTGTGGGAAGCATGGGAATATATCGGAGTGTCGTCCATTACAATGCTATTCCTCCTGCCGCTCTGTGCTGTCGGCCTTGAGGTCTACCGCTACTGGACTTGGGTTGGCCCAGGCCAGTGGGACATCGCCATCACCTTCGTCAGCGGCCTACTCATCATCTCCCTCCTCAAAGGCATCGTGTCCGGCGCAGTGTTCAGGTGGGTCATGAAGTGGCTGCGCGGTGGCAAGAATACCAAGAACGCCTGACCAATCTTACTGACCTTCAGCATTCGTGATGATACACGTGGCTTGAATCACGTATATAGATTAGAAGGCTGTCACCCCATGTTGTGACTGTGTGTACACCCCAACTGCTAAGGAGCCATTACTGTGAGCAGCTTCGACATCAAATCGCTGCTGGACTTTTCGCCGCCGAATTTCTTTTGTCAGAAGTGTCGCGCACTCCTGGTGAGCATGCCGATAAACTACGAATTTAGTAGAGTTTCCTGCACCGTCTGTGGCGTGGACTACCTTGCTACCGAGTCCAACCTATTTTGGAACGCGAGGCAATATTTCGAGTCCGGCGGGCGCAAGATTGAATTCAAGGATACCATGGCTCAAAGCAGGGCGCTTGCCGTACTAGCGCAGAATCTGGATAATGCCTTGCGCGAGCCTGGTTGGATTTACCCTATGCAAGTCTTGTTAGAGGCGCTAAACGCCGCCCAAGCGTTTATCCACTTCATGACCTACGGGATGAGCCTACAGTTGGTCGGGGCACTGCGTATGGCTGCGCTACACGTGCCGGTACGTGGCATCGTTGCGAACGCCAGTCCGGCAATTGCGGAGGAATTGAAGACCTATGCAAAGGAGTCACCTCATCTGGAGACTCACCTCTATGAACGCAGCGACAAGCGTCTCGACTGGGATAACATGCCGCATCAGAAGGTTATCATCATTGATGGCTTGCTCGCATTCAAGGGGTCAGCGAATCTCACCGTGGATGGCTGGCGCAAAGCCGCGAAAGGGCTGGACTCTGTTGATGTCGTCACCGATGTCAACGAGGTCATCGCGTTAAACAATCGCCTGTTTAGTCCTGTTTGGGCCAAAGAAGACGATACCGCGACGCTACTCATGACAATAGACGACGTTCCGTTTTGACGGCTCCAAACCACAGCAAGAAAGGCGGGGAGGCATCAGGCGGCTGGCAGACACTCTGACGCGGGCATTGCTGTCTTCGGTTGGCCTCTACCCGAATACCTCTGCAATACCTCTGCGCCCTAAACAACGCTTATTGACACGGTATCACAGTAGGCTACACCTGGGATGAGGGGCATTTTGCATTTGTCTGACACGCTGAGGTAGATTAGTACGATTGTGGCTTATGCTCTCGCCCGCTACGGCTGCTCTGGATGCTGCTCCTGTCGGCGCTGTTCGCGCGCATAGCCCTCGCCGATACTTCGCCCGAAGACTCGGATGAGGGCGACCAGCCCGCCGCCCACTACGATGACAATGAAGAGCACGGGAATCAAGTCCCACCAGTGGAAGCCGCCTAACATCAGTGTGTCCTTTCTCTCTCCTGGGGGAATCATGCAGTCCTGAAATGTGCCATCTCGCGCTGTCTAGCTGGTAGTGACAGCATAGCCCAATGGCAGCTAGTACGCAAGCTGGCGCTACGGAACACTACGTCTGCATATCATGTGTCAGCATTTATTCGTAATGGCTCCTCCTCATAATTCCTCGCTCATCTGCTCCCGCCGCTGGAACACCGTTTGCGATGACTCGGATAGAGACCGGAAGTAGCTGCCAACGGATGGATGGTCGCTATTCCGTGCGGCATGGCAAAGGAATCCAGGGAAATTCAGGATGGCAAAAAGCAGCCCCGGCGCGTTGGAACGCCTCGCGATTGGCCTCGCGCTGGTCGCGCTGGCGGATCGCGCTCTCAAGCT
>DASUHD010000050.1:0-16829 GCA_036273675.1 Ktedonobacterales bacterium
GGTGGCGGGCGCGCCCTCATCGGTATGCAGCACGCAGCCATCCTGCACATTCGTACGCGGCCCGATGCGGATGGGCGCGGTATCGCCACGCAGCACCGCGCCAAACCAGATGTTCGCGCCCGACTCGATGGTCACATCGCCGACAATCACCGCTGTTGGCGCGATGAAGACATCCTCAGCGATGCGCGGCCAGACCCCGCGATAGGGCAATATCAAGGTTGCTGCCCCTTCCCCTAATCTCTCCCCGTTGGGAGAGGGAACCAGATATCATCCGGCGCACCAGGCGTCCCACAGCGCTTGCACAGCGCAGCAGATGGCGGCACGGGCGGCGGGGATATTGCCTTGCTCGGTCGTTAGGATGGCATAGGCGCAGGCGCCACCTGGCCCGCTGAGCATTCCGGCGTCGGCGAAGGTATCGTCGAGCGAGCCGCTCTTGTGCGCCAATTGGGCGGTCGTTGGCAGCCAGTCTACCAGTTCGTCGAAGAGCTGCTGATGTGCCAGCATCTCCGCGATGTGTCTGCCGCCGGGTAGCGCGCCGCCGCGAATCAGCGTGAGCAGCGTCAGCATCTCGCCCGCCGTCGTCACGTTGTCGCGGTGGGCCGCCCGCGCCTCCATATCCATGAAGCGCCGCGCCAGCCGGGTATGTGCCAGTTTGAGGCGGCTCATCGTCTCGTTGATCTCGCCCATGCCAAGCAGGCCGAGCAGGAAGTTTGCGGCGGTGTTGTCGCTGACAATCAGCATCAGCGTGCAGAGTTCGTCCAGCGTCAGCGCGGTGGCGGGATCGAGCTGATCGAGCACGCCACCACCACCCGCGCGCGGCTCATCAGAGGTGTCGAAGCGCTCGTCGCGGGCAAACTGGCCGAGGTCGATCCGCCGCACCAGTTCGATGGCAATTGGCAGCTTGGCGAGGCTGGCAGCCGGAAAGACCTCATCCGCGCGCAGACGAATCGCCGCTTTCTCGCCAGTGAGGCTCTGCGCGGCCAGCGCGGTACGCCCGCCGAGCGGCTGGAGGATGGCATCGAGCGCCTGGGCGAGCGCGTCAGTAGCTGTTGGTGTTTCGGGCGTCTCGGACATCACGGTTCCGCCTTTGGCAGCGGACGCCGCGCGCCTGCGTAGAGCTGCGCCAGGCGGGCGCTATAGTCCTCGCGGTCGGGGTCGATCGCGTTGATCGTCACCTGATGGCGCACCGAGCCGTCGGCGTGTAGCATGTGGCTGGCGTCGAGCATGATGCCGACGTGAACGATACGCCCATCGCGCGCGAAGAACGCCAGATCGCCTGCACGGAGGTCGCCGCGCTCGACCACATACGGGATGCTGGCGTATTGCTGGTCGGCGTCGCGCAAAATGGTGACGCCCGCATAGCGGTAGCAGAGTTGCGCCAGCCCGCTGCAATCGAGTCCGCGCGCGGCGCCGCCGCCCCAGCGATACGGCACGCCGAGCAGGTTTTTGCCAAACGCCAGCATCTCGTCTATCGTCCGTGGTGGAATTGGCTCGCTTGTGGGCTGCACGGCGCAATCCGCCGCATCGAGCCAGCCGGAGCGCCCACCGGGCAGCGCGACGCGAAGACGTGATCCAGCGGCAGCCTCTGCCAGCACTGGCAACATCGTCGTGGCATAGACCTCGTCAATGGGTCGCTGCGCCTCGCGAGGCTCAAAGAGCGGCGCCCGCAGCGCGGTGACGACGGCCACCTGTTCGCTGGCGGGGGCGCGTGTCGCCAGCGCCGTCTCGGGTATCCACCCGGCGTAGTCGGGCAGTTGGACGGCGCGCCAGCCGTCGGCGGCATCCAGCGGCACGAGCGGCGTACCAAGCAGCGCCTGTGTCACCACCTCAGATGCGTCGTCCGGCGCGTCATGCACATCCACCACACCCGAGGCGATGGCATATTCAGCGGCGTCGGTATCGAACGGCGGCGGAATCAACGGACGCTGCACGGCTGGCTCCTTGTGTCATCTCTGTGAATTCGGGATGAGCGCGGTGAAGCGGTGTGTCAGGTGTGGGTGTAACACAAATTTATGTCAGTTTCCCTACGCCTACGGACAAATACAGGCATGCCTCCGCTGGAGACGCCGACGCTCTGGTGGTAGCGTAGCATACCTGGCGGATGGTTGCACGCGGACGTGTGTGGTCGTGCGGGGTCACCGTGGAACATGCGCGCTACCTGTGATGCCTAGAGGTCTGCGCATAGAAAGAACGCTCGTAGCGCCTCCAGCGTCGCATGCATATTGGCGGCTGGCCCATCCTCGCTCGTCCAGACGCCATCCGCTCGCTGGCGGTGCCATGGGCGTGCACGAAGGCAACCGTCCGCGCCTGATCGGCAGACTGGCTCATGGATAGCTACTCCGGTGTGGGTGTTGTGGACTGCGGCAGCGTCGGCGGGGGGAAGTCTGTCGGGTAGCCGGGTGTCGCGGGGTACGTCGTCTCGCCACTCGGTTGGGAGGGCATATAGTAGGGCGAGGTCGAGGCGTAGGTGGCTGGCTTGGCTGGGAGGCGACCGCCGCGCCAGAGCAGGAACATCCCGATGGCGAAAAGCAGCAGCGCCAACAGCACGCCGCCCGCGACCAGCGCGATATGCGGCGCGTTATAGCCGCCGCCGGTGACATCGATCGTGGCGGACTGGCCAAATTTGACGGCATAGGTTACGGTGTTGCCGTTCTGCGTCCCGCCGTGCTGCTCGCTCACCCAGTTGGGCATAGTGATGGAGACTGAGAGCCGCGCGTCTTTGAACAGGTCGGCGGTGGACTGGTTGGCGTTGGGAATCACGAGGCTCAGGTTGCCAGTGGCGTGGAAGGTCGTGCTGAAGAAGCCCGCGTTATCCACCACAGTCAGCACGTTCGTAGAATCCGTCGTAGAGACGCCCGACGAACCGGTGGTAGTGCCGGTCTGCGGCGACTCTATCAGGAAGGCGTCGAGCTGGCTCACCGAGCGGAATGGGCGCACATACTTCCAGTAGCTGAAACCGTTCGCCTCGTAGCGGCTGAAGCTCCCGCCGTCCTGCTGAGCGCGCGCGCCGAAGTCATCCATGCTCTTCGAGAGAGAGCTGCCGCCGAGGTTTACCAGCTGGTCCGATATCCCCACCGTAAAGGTGTAGACGCCGGAGCCGTCGCTGTTGAGCGCGACGGTGCGGTCAGCCTGGACGCAGGCGGCCAGCGAGAACGCCAGCAAGAGGCACAGCAGTGACGCGGCGATGCGGGTCCGCATAGTCGATCTCTCCTCGCACATGCGAATCATACAAACGATCACGGGTGGCTGGCCGTCGCCGATGATTGGGCCGGGCTGGCGGGACGCCGCTCACGCAGCACAATCGAGGTAAACGGAATGCGGAAGACGCTGAAGACATCCAGGCTGATGAGTAGTCCCGCCAGCAGGCAGACCGCGCCGAGGAACTCGCCGAGCGGTGCGGCGGCGCTATAGCCGAGCCGAGCCAGCCCCGTCAGGATGCTGGGAAAGATCGCGCCTAGCGCCAGCAGCGCCATCGAGATGACGCGATAGCCGGGCGTATGCCTGCGAATGAAGGTCCAGGCGCTCCAGAGCGCGCCGCCAAAGAGCCAGAGCGCGCCGGTAATATTCATGACGATGGCGACGACGGTCAGGTCGCCGGGAAAGACGGGCAGCTTGCTGACGTTGGTCACCTCACCGAAAGGGGCGCTGGCAATCTGCGCGGCGACATCCGCCGGGACAGGGTAGAGGGCGATGCGCACGGCGGCGTATCCCGCCAGGAAGATCATCACAG
Organism: Ktedonobacterales bacterium; assembly: GCA_036273675.1. Lineage (GTDB taxonomy): Bacteria > Chloroflexota > Ktedonobacteria > Ktedonobacterales > JADMIN01 > DAHUXT01. Next base: position 3,731 of record DASUHD010000050.1, read on the forward strand.
TGGCGAACCCCCACGCCACGCGCCGTGGCGCCAGCAGGAAGCACGAGCCAAGCCCCAGAAAGGCCGCGGTCATGATGCCGCCAAAGTAGTACCAGAGCTTGTATTCGAGCACCGTCCAGTGGTCAATGGCGCCCGCGAAGGCGGCGGCGGCGGCGATGCCATAGAAGAGCAGGCCCAGCGACCACATCAGTTTGAAGGGGCGCGGGCGGTGCAGATGCTGGTCGAAGATGAAGACGGCGGCCACCAGCGCGCAGATGGCGGCCAGCAGCTCGAAGAGGGCGATATCGGACATAACAGGCGCTCCCGCAATGTGATGAGTTCAACGAGACGATGACAATGACGATGACGATGACAATGCCATGCGTAGAGGTTCCAAGCTAGAGTATACTCCTGGGCCGCTAGCGTCGATATCTCGCGGCCAAAGTTACCAGGCCAATCAGCATGGACTAGCACTTGAAAAAGTGAATATCATCATTTATATTATTGAACAAATGATGTGTTAGGTAGCATAGCAGGAGCGGACAGGAGGAGCAGCCGATGCCACGTCGCGCCAATAACCTGCTCCGCTGGTCGCCCGAACGCGGCGCATACGAGCTGTGGCAGCAGAACGCGCCGCTCCGCCCGCCCGTCGAGCCCGATACGCCTGGCTGGTTCGCCTGGCTGGCCGACATTTCCTCGTTCTCGTTCCAGCGCGCATCTGGCGACATCTATACCCTGCGCAAAGAGAAGGTGCAGCGCGGCGGCGCCTACTGGTACGCCTACCATCGCCGCGATGGCCGCATGACCAAGCGCTACCTGGGACGCGACAGCGACCTGACCCTCGCGCGATTAGAGGCCGCTCCATCCACCGCGCGTTATGTAACAAATGGAAGTGGCGAACGTCCGCACCGCCAACGGACACGCGCATCCAGCGCGACTCGCTCGGCGGCCAGCGAGGCGCCGCTGCTGGCGACACGCATGCTGATGCCACGCACGCCCACCCGCATCGTGAGTCGCACGCACGTCGGCGCCAGATTGCAGCGCGGGCTGGATCGACCGCTGACACTGCTGACCGCGCCGCCGGGCTTTGGCAAGACGACCTCGCTGGCCGCGTGGGTGCGCCAGATAGAGACGCCCGTGGCCTGGGTCTCGCTCGACGAGAGCGATAATGAGCCAGGCCAGTTCTGGGTCTACGTCCTCTCCGCCCTCGAACAGGCATCGCCTGGGGTCGTTGGCGACGCGTTGGCCATGCTCCGCTCGATGCAGGCGCCACCGCTGCCCATCGTGCTGCGTGCGCTGATGAACGCGCTGGTCGCCTCGCCGCGCGATATCGTACTGGTGCTGGACGACTACCACCGCATCACCGCGCCCATCATTCACGAGACCCTCGCCAGCCTGCTCGAACATCCCGCCGAGCGGTTCCACCTCTACCTCGCCTCGCGCCGCGAGCCACCGCTGCCGCTGGCGCGTCTGCGCGCGCGCGATCAGGTCAACGAAATTACCGCTGATGACCTGCGCTTCCGGCTGGACGAGGCCGCCGAGTTTCTGGCCGAGGTGATGGAGGCGCCGCTGCCCTTCGAGGATGCGCTGGCGCTGGCGGAGCGCACCGACGGCTGGATCGCCGGACTCCAGCTTGCCGGACTCTCGCTCCAGCAGCATCCCGACCCGTCGGCGTTCGTCGCCAGCTTCAGCGGCAGCCACCGCCATGTTATGCAGTATCTGGGCGACGAGGCGCTCGCGGCTCAACCCGCCGACGTGCGCGCGTTCCTGCTACAAACATCCCTGCTCGACCGCATGTGCGCGCCGCTCTGTGACGCATTGACCGGGCGCGCCGAGGGCCGCGCCATGCTCGAACGGCTCGCGAAGGCCAATCTCTTCGTCGTCGCGCTCGATGATGAGGGGCGCTGGTATCGCTACTACCATCTCTTTGCCGACCTCTTGCGCCACCATCTGGGCGAGGAGTCGCCCGAGTTGCCGCCCGATCTGCACCGGCGGGCGGCGCGCTGGCTCGAAGGCGATGGACAGGTCACTGAGGCCGCCCATCATCTCTTCGCCATTCCTGATTATGCCGCTGCCGCAGACCTGCTCGAGCGTATCTCCGACGAGTTGATGCGGCGCGGCGATGTGGACGCGCTGATCGGGCTATTTCGGCAAATCCCCGAAGCGATTCTGGCTGAGCGGCCCGCGCTCTGCCTCTCGCTCGCCGAGGCGTCCTTCGCGCATGGCGAGCTCGCCGCCTCCGACCGCCACATCACGAGCGCCGAGCAGGCCGTGGCCCAGATGCCGACCGCAACCGACGACGAACAGCGGCGGCGCCGCCTGTTTGTCGGACGGATCGCCGCCGACCGCGCGGTGCTCGCCTCGATGCATGGCGACGCGGACGCCACCTTCGTCTATGCCCAGATGGCGCACGAATGCCTTACGGATGATGACATACTGCGCCGCTGTGGCGTGGCCGTCACGCTGGGGCATGCCTGGCGCCATAAGGGCGACCTTGCCGCGGCGGATGAGGCCTACTCCGAGGCGGCGCGGCTCAGCACTGCGGCGGGCAGTCCCTTCATGGCGGCGCTCGCAACCGATATGCGCACGCTGCTCGCCAACGCACGCGGTCAGCTGCATCTTTCGGCAGACCTCTCGCGGCAGATCATCGCGCTGGCTGAATCGCGGGGCGAGGCGGCGCGCGCGATGGCCGGGAGCGCCTGGAACAATCTGGGGTGGCAGCTTTACGAGTGGAACGACCTCGCTGGAGCGGAAGACGCCTTCCTCAAGGCGCTGGCATTGGGCGAGCAATGGAATGATACAGACGATCAGGTGAATGGACGCCTCTGGCTGTCCTTCGTCTATCAGGCGCAGGGTAGGCCGGAAGAGGCGCGCGCCTCGCTCCAGCGCGCCGATGGACAACTGCGCGCGGCCGAGCGGGAGGGCCAGTCGTTTCCGTGGCTGCCCCCACTGATCGCCGCGACCTCGGCGCGACTCGCGCTCATGCGGGATGATCTTGCCGACGCAGAGCGCTGGATGACAACCATCCACGGCGAATTCAGCCAGAACGTGGCCATTCGTCCGCTGGAGGAGCTAACCGGCGCGCGTGTCTTGCTGGCGCTGGGGCATATTGCCGAGGCGCAGTCGCTGCTGGATGGGCTGCTGCCGAAGGTCGTGGCCAGCGGCGAGATGGCCTATGAAATCGAGGCGCATATGCTTCAGGCGCTCGCGTGGCAGAAGCTGGGCGAGATCGCCAATGCCCTGAGCTCGCTGGAGCATGCAATCACGCAGGGCATGTCAGAAGGCTATCTGCGGCTATTCCTCAATGAGGGCGAGCCAATGATCGCGCTGCTCCGGCATCTGCGCGCATCTCGCTCGATTCGGACGAACGTGGCTGGCTACTGTACGAAGCTGCTGGTTCTGGCTGGCGCGGAGACGTACGAGACATATCCCGCATCTGTAGCTTCCCAACGGCAGGCGCCGACGCATCCCGATCTGCCTGAGCCGCTGAGCGCGCGCGAGATGGAGGTGCTTGGCCTGCTGGCCGAGGGCTACTCGAATCAGGATATCGCCGACCATCTGGTGGTTGCGCTCAGCACCGTCAAGACCCATGTGCACCATCTCTATGCAAAGCTACAGACGCCGGATCGTCTGCGTGCGGTGACGCGCGCGCACGCGTTGGGACTGCTCGACGGCGATGGTGATGGGCGCGCCGCAACTCGCCTGGGGAGGCTACCATGACCGCCAGCACCGACCGCAGCGCGCTCGATCTGACGGGTATTACATCTGTCGAGGTGGCCACCTTCGGCGGCGAGTTGAGTGTCGTCACGGGCGCCCAGAGTCCGCGTGTGGAGGCCATCGTCTATGGCAACGCCACCTGGTCGGTCGAGCGTGTCGGCTCGCTACTCTATCTCGTCGGTAAGAAACGCGGCTTCTTCTACATGGGCAACGGCGTGAGCTTCCGCCTCTGGCTCCCCGATCATCTGGCGCTGAAGCTGGCCAATGTTAGCGCCGATATCCGCGTGCGTGGCGACGTGCGCTCGCTGACAGCGAATGTAGTCCATGGCGGCATCGAGGTGCGCGCGAGCAACCCAGCCGAGGTGAAGCTGCGGGCGGTGCATGGGCGCGTCGTCGTCCACGGGGTCACCAGCACATTCGACATCGTGGCGACGCCTGGCGACGTGCGAGTGGTCAACAGCGGCGGTGAGCTAAAGATTGTTGCGACGCCGGGCAATGTGCGGCTGGAGCAGGTGGTGCTGGCGCCGGGCAGAACGCACACGGTGACCGCGAGTCCCGGCAACATCGAGGTCGTCGGTATCCATGCGCCCGGCGGGCTGGACCTGCGCGGCAAGACGACCCATCCGCCAATCACCGCGGAGATGCCCGGCTACGATGTGCGCACGAAGGGGAACAGGGCGCATATCAAGCGCGATGGTCCCAACCCCGCGAGTCTAATGCTCGATGCCGTTGGTCGGCTCAGCATCAAGGCGTGAGTGGTAATAGGCGGTTCGCGGCATAAATGCTGCGGCTAATCCTCATGTGATCGTACCCATTCGCCATCTAGTGAAGGCGCCAAACTCAGAGTTAGCCGCAGGCTGAAGCCCTGTGGCGCGCATGCCTCAGACACATGAAGCTGGCTGGCTCTCACCTTCACTAATCTCCTCTCAATCCACCCCGCAATCCACCTTCCGATGGACGCGCCAGCCAAAAGAATGGGGCATTCTATGGGCAGGCGCCGACGTTCGGCGACACAATCCGGCATGGCGCAATTGATAACCAACATCCAGGAGGATATGCGCGTGGATACTCTTTCTCAGCTTCACACCTCCGCTGAGGCAACCAACAGCGGATCGCCGCACGCCACAGCACTCATCAAGACACACGGGCTGGTCCGCACCTTCAAGTCGCGCAAGGGTACCGTCGAGGCGGTGCGTGGCGTTGACCTGGAGGTGCGTGAGGGCGAAATCTTCGGCTTTCTTGGCCCCAACGGCGCAGGCAAAACGACGACGATGCGCATTCTGACGACGCTGATGCCCGCCAGCGGCGGCACGGCGACCGTCTGTGGCCTCGATCTGCGGCGCGATCCCGCCAAGGTCCGGCGGCAGATCGGCTACGTTAGCCAGGTGGGCGGCGCGGAGCCGATGGAGACTGGCCGCGAGAACCTGCTGTTGCAGGGGCGCGTCTATGGCATGAGCGCCAAAGAGGCCCGCCAGCGCGCGACTGAGCTGGTGACCCGGCTCGACATGGATGACTTTGCCGACCGGCTGGTCAAGACGTACTCCGGCGGCCAGAAGCGGCGGCTCGACGTGGCGCTGGGCATTATGCATCAGCCGCGCCTGCTCTTCCTCGACGAGCCGACCACCGGACTCGATCCGCAGAGCCGCGCCCGCATCTGGGACGAGGTACGGGCGCTGCACGATCAGGGGATGACCATCTTCCTGACGACCCACTACATGGACGAGGCTGACGGACTCTGCAATCGCCTGGCCATCATCGACCACGGCCAGATCGTCAGCCAGGGCAGCCCCGAAACGCTCAAGCAGGAGATTGCGGGCGATATCGTCTCGCTCGGCCTGGATACCCAGAGCAACGCTGTGGAGCAGGTGACAAATCTGATGCGCGAGCGGCCGTTTGTGCGCGAGATTCAGCCGACAGCTGATGGCGTGCAGCTCTATGTCTCGCAGGGCGAAACGGTGTTGCCAGAGGTGCTGCGCACGCTCGATGCCCAGGATATCGCGATTCGCTCGGTCATGCTGGCGCGGCCAACGCTGGATGACGTCTTCCTGCGGCGCACCGGGCGTTCGCTGCGTGAGTCCAACGGCAACAGCTAACGTCATCCACACAACACACGATAGATGCGATAGAAGCGATAGAAGCAAAACGGAGAAAATCCATGGGAAAGGTTCTGCGCGATAGCTGGCTGATGTTCAAGTCACAGTTCAACGTCTCCAAGCGCAATCCGGTCTGGGTGTTCATCGGCCTGTTCCAGCCGATCTGCTACATGCTGCTTTTTGCGCCCCTGCTCAAGAGTCTGGTTGGCGTTCCCGGCTTCCCGCCGGGTGGCGCGTACAACATCTTTACGCCGGGGCTGATGGTGATGATGGCGATCTTCGGCGCTGGATTCGCCGGGTTCAATATCATCAGTCGGCTGCGCTCGGGGTTCATCGAACGCATGCGTGTCACGCCTGTCAGCCGCATCGCGATGATATTCGGTTCGCTGGCGGTGGATGGGCTGCTGTTCATGATCCAGATCGCGTTGCTGCTGGTGGTTGGGCTGCTCCTTGGTTTCCGACCGAGTGTGGGCGGCATGGCGCTCCTGGCAGTGCTGCTGTTCATCACAGGCATGACGATGGCGTGCTTCTCCTATGCGCTGGCGCTGCTGGTGAAGGATGAAGGTGGGTTGGCGGCCTCAGTCAACCTGTTGGTGCTGCCGCTGATGCTGCTCTCCGGCATCATGCTGCCGCTGACGCTGGCGCCGGAGCTTCTGCGGAACATTGCAAAGTTCAACCCGTTCACCTACGCGGTGGATGCGTCGCGGGCGCTGGTTGCCGGGGATTTTGGCGCCGACTCGGTTATCAAGGCGTTCATCATCATCGGCGTTCTGGCCATCCTGACCATCTACTGGGCCACCCGCTCGATACGTCAGGCGGCGATGTAGCGCCGGAGATATGACAACAACGTAGTCCCCCGCCACCGGACTACTGCACATAAAACGCCAGCATGTACGTCAGCGCAGTCCAGTAGCGCGCGATGTACATGCTGGTTTCCTGGCTCCCCTCTCCCACAGGAGAGGGGCTGGGGGGTGAGGTCCAGGGCTGATGCTTCAAGATGTCATTGGCCGCTCACTTAGGCATCAGTTCCCGCCGGGGACGCGGTCTTCTTCGTTGGTGATGCCCGCCATGATCGGAATGACCTCGGCGCTCGGATCGATGATCAGCGCGTTCTCCACATCTTTGACGCCCGGCACGCCGCGCGCCACCGCATACGCCGCCGTGCGAGCGTCGCCCGTGCGCACGCGGCCACGCAGGTGGATATGCCCCAGGGCAGGATAGACGCCGATAGGCTCGCGGGCCGTGCGCGGGTCTTTTGCCAGCGCCATCGAAACCGCGGCCGCAAGGTCGGTATCGGCGATCAGTTCGTTATGCGTCTCACCCAGCCCGCGGATATTCGTCAGTTGGTCCACCACCAGTCGCTTATTGAGGTCGCTGGAGACGTGGCCTTGTAGCCAGAGTACGCCATCAATGACATGGATGCCGATGCCCGGCAGATCGACGCGCAGGCGCGGATAGTCATAGATGGCCGAGCGAATCCCCTCGTGCAGTTCTTCATCCGGGCGATACGGCGTGAGCATCGGCACAGTTGTATTGGGCGCTGATCCGATGATGATGCGCTTGCCCTCGATGGCGCTGATGCTCTGCGCGGAGACCACTGACTCCGACCGCAGGCCATGCTCCACCACCAGATGCCGCAGCGCCTGTGTTGCGCGGTTGACCGTCACCTGCGTCAGCTTGCCAACCGACTTGTTTGCCACGACCACCTGCGTGCCTGAGGTCAGCAGCATGACCGACGTCACCGTGCTGAAGTCCCGCTTCAGCTCCTCGCGTGTCTTATGCAGCTCGACGCGCTCTGGCGTGGCATGGCGGATGACGGCGATGGGCAGCGTATACAGCTCACGGCCAAACAGACCAAACCGGACACGCATGCCGGTGATCGCGTGCGTCTGCGGGTCGACGATGAGCGAATCGAGCGAACCCTCGTCACCATCATCGGTGAGCACAGGCGCGCCGAAACGATACTTGCTGACCTCGGCAAATTCTGTGGTGGAAGTGGATGGTTGCATACGTCCTCGATGTCCTTTGGCGAAGCGGTGGCACGGCTGTTGCGTATGATGGGAGCGCGCCAGGCGCAATACTGCCAGATTACCGTTCTTAGTGCAGAGTGTAGCATGGCGGCGAGGCCCAGGCAAGCATCAGGGCTATCTCGGGCCACGCTCACGGCTCTCCGCCAGCATTTCATGGTTCGCATATCAACATCACATTGCGAAAAGACGTGGCATTCACACCCGCACAGACGTTGTATAACGTATAAGAAGGTTCCCCCAACCCTGATTGAACGACTCATAGAACGACTCGCCATTTCATCGGAATGGACCGTACCATGCCGCACAAAGCCTCAGCAAAACTGGCGACAGCCTCTGACGAACCCGAGCATGTCGCCATCACCGACCATGGCCTGAACGGGAACGGGAACGGACATGCGCACAAAGGGAAAGACCGCCAGTTCGCCCGACCCGAACTCTATATCAATCGTGAAGTGGCGACGGTGGCGTTCATTCGCCGCGTGCTGGAAGAAGCCGAATCGCCCCGGCACGCCCTGCTGGATCGCATCCGCTTTCTCTCGTTTGTCGGCAGCCAGGTGGATGAGTTCCTGATGGTGCGCGTGGCGGGACTCTACGATCTTGTGGCGGCGCAGGTGAAAGAGACCGGCCCGGATGGTCTGCTGCCCGGGCAGCAGATCGAGGTACTGCGCCCGCTGCTGCTGGATCTGATTCAGGAACAGCGCCGCTACTTCCAGAACGAGCTACAGCCGCGCCTCGACGAGGCGGGTATACATCTGTTGAACTATTCGGAGCTTACGCGCACGCAACGCGAGGCCGCCGATCTCTACTTCCGCTCCGATATCATGCCCGTGCTGACGCCGCTCGGCGTTGACCCTGCGCATCCGTTTCCGCACATCTCCAGCCGCAGCCTCAATCTCGCCGTCACCATGCGCGATCCGGTGGAGGCGGCGCTTTTCGCGCGCATCAAGCTGCCCGCGACAATCCGGCGATTTGTGCCTGTGCCGCCAAAGAACCGCGGCCGCAATCACGGCGAGACACAGCCGCCTTCGAGCAGTTTCGTCTGGCTGGAGCAGTTGGTTGCCGCCCATCTTGATTTGCTCTTCCCCGGCATGGAGGTGACGGGCGCGTACCCCTTCCGTGTCTTGCGCGACGCCGATATCGAGATTCAGAGTGATGAGGCGGGTGATCTGCTCGAAAGTATCGAGAAGGGGCTACGCCAGCGCCGTTTTGGCTCGGTGGTCAATCTGACCATCCAGACGGGAACTCCGAAGCGGGTGCGCGAGTTGCTGCGGGCCAATCTGGAGATGCAGCCGGAAGATGTCTGGGAGGTGGATGCGCCGCTGGGCCTGAGCGATGTTGCGGAACTGACCGATCTGGACCGCCCCGACCTGAAGAATCCGCCGCTGATTCCACGCCCGCTGCCAGAGCTACGACGCGGACAAGACCCCTTCGCGGCGATTCGTCGCGGCGATTTGCTGCTGCACCATCCCTACGACGCCTTCAGCACGGTGACCGACTTCATCCAGGCGGCGGCGTACGATCCGCAGGTGCTGGCGATCAAGCAGACGCTCTATCGCGTTGGCCAGAACTCGCAGATTGTCCAGGCGCTGCTGGAGGCCAACAATCTTGGCAAGCAGGTTGCCGTGCTGGTGGAGCTGAAGGCGCGCTTCGACGAGGAAAACAACATCGAGTGGGCGCGGATGCTCGAGCGCGCGGGCGTCCATGTGGTCTACGGACAGGTGGATTTGAAGACGCACGCGAAGGTCGCGCTGGTCGTGCGGCGGGAGACGAACGGGCTGCGCCGCTACATCCACCTCGGCACCGGCAACTACAATGCCTCGACAGCGCGCGTCTACGAAGATTTTGCGTTGCTCACCTGTCGTAAAGACATTGGCGAGGACGTCACCAATCTCTTCAACGCGCTGACGGGTTACGCGCGCGGCGTCACCTACCATAAGCTGCTGGTCGCGCCGGGGGCGTTGCGCGCCGGATTGCTCGCGCGCATCCAGCGCGAAATCAATCGCGCCAAAGAGAATGGCTCCGGTCGGCTCATCTTCAAGATCAATTCGCTGGTCGATCCCGCGATGATCCAGGCGCTCTATCGCGCCTCACAGGCCGGTGTCGAGATCGATCTAATCGTGCGCGGCATGTGTTCGCTCCGGCCAGGTATTCCCGGCGTCAGCGAGCATATTCGCGTGGTGAGCCTGGTGGGGCGCATTCTGGAGCACAGCCGCATCTACTATTTCGCCAATGGCGGCGAAGACCAGGAAGAGGTGTTGATGGGCAGCGCCGACCTGATGCAGCGCAATCTGGACCACCGTATCGAGTTGCTCTTCCCTATCGAAGATATCACGCTGCGCAATCACATTGTCCATGATGTGTTGCCCGCCTACCTGCGCGATACCGCCAACGCGCGCATCCTGCTGCCGGATGACACCTATCGGCGGCTCCAGCCGCCGCGTGGCGAGCGCCCCTTTGATGTGCAGGCATGGTTTGCCAGCGAGGGCCACCAGGCTCCTGACCCGCAGGCGCCGTTCATCCTGCAATCGTCGGCGCCGCCGATCATCGTCGATGGCGCACCCGCTCCGATACCTTCATGATGTCGTGACGCCTCGATCAGCGCGATATAATGTGCTGCGCGGATCGCGTATTCAGGAATGCATGAGCGAGGGGAGTACACAGCAATGCCAGCACGCTATGTGATGGGCATCGACGTTGGTGGCACCAAAATCTACGCAGGTATTGTGGACGCTGAGACCGGCAAGGTGCTCGCCACCGCCCGCAAACGCACCCATCCCGAGCGTGGTGTGGATTTCTTCTCGCAGCGGCTGCTCGCTGTCGCGCAGGAGGCGCTGGACGCCGCGAAGTTGCCGGAAAGCGAGTCCCTCCTCGCTATCGGCATCGGCATCGCTGGCCAGGTGGACCGCGCGAAAGGGGTCTTGCTGGCCTCGCCCAATCTGGCGCAGGGGTTGAGGAATCTCGCGCTGGCTGATCTGCTGCAAAAGCAGTTCAACGTTCCGGCGGTCGTCGGCAACGATGTGGAGGTCGCGGCCTACGGCGAGCAGCAGTTCGGCGCGGGGCGCGGTTATGACGATTTCGTCTGCGTCTTCGTCGGCACTGGGGTTGGCTCGGCGATTATGCAGGGCGGGCAGATACGGCGCGGCTTCACCGGTATAGCAGGTGAGATCGGCCATACCATCGTCCAGTATGGTGGGCGGATCTGTGGCTGTGGCGGCCGCGGCCATCTGGAGGCCTACGCCTCACGCTCGGCGGTGACGCGCGTGCTGCTGGCGGAACTGGCGCGGGGTCGCCCCTCGAAATTGCGCGATCTGCTCAAGGAAGGGGATACCGCGATACGCTCAAAGATGATCGCACGCTGCATTGACGATGGCGATGAGCTGGTGATCGAAACCGTGACTGAAGCGGCAGACTACCTGGGCGCGGGCCTCGGCTCGCTGGCGACATTCTATAATCCTCAGTGCATCGTCGTCGGCGGTGGGTTGATCGAGGCGGCGCCACTTGTGCTCGAACGCGCCACCTTGCGCGCCCATGAGGCTGCGCTCCCTGCGGCGACACGCTCGCTAACTATCGTCGAAGTTGGGCTGGGCGATGACTCCGGCATCATTGGCGCGGCCTGGATGGCGGCGCGGCAGGCCCACGACTGACCAAGCCAGCCCGGAAGCTGGTAGCCTGCCTCTTCTCTAACCTTGCGCCCCATGGCTGAATCTCCCATTGAGACCGCCCCGACGGGTCACTTCGACGGGAAGCTGGCGTTCATCACAGGCGCCGCGACCATGCATGCTGCTATAGTGTGTATTGGGCCACAGGCTGTCTCCAATCCACGGCGAGCGACGAGCATTATGGCGCTTGACGTGTTTGCGATGTTGCGATGTTGCGACATGAGGAGCGCGATATGACGACGGAGTCTACGGAACCTCAGGGGCAGAGCCAATCCGCGCCACAGAGCGAGGCTGAGAAGATTGCGGCGATTCGCAACGAACTGCCGGTTACCGCGCGTTATCTCTATTTCAATGCTGGCACGAACGGCCCGCTGCCACGGCGCAGCCACGATGCGCTGGCCGCTAGCTCAGCGCTGGAACTGGACGAAGGGCGTATCGGTTTGGCAGCGTTCACCCGGCTGTTCCAAAATCTCGACGAGACGCGTGCAGCGGTGGCGACCCTGTTGCAGTGTGATCCCGCCGAAATTGCGCTGACTCATAACACCACCGAGGGGATGAATATCGCTATCATGGGGTTGCGCTGGCAGCCGGGCGATGAGATTGCCACCTCGGTCGCCGAACACCCTGGTGGACTATACCCCGCATATCTCCTACATCAGCGCTATGGTGTGAAGGTCCGTCAGACGGAGATTGCCCTGCCAGGTCGTGACCCTGTCGAGGAATTGCGAAAGGCGCTAAGCCCGCGAACGAAGGCAGTGGTCCTCTCGCATGTCAGCTGGGCGACTGGAATGGTCCTCCCGGTGCGCGAACTGGCCGATCTGGCGCACAGTGTGGGAGCGCTCTTCATCTGCGATGCGGCGCAATCCGCCGGTATGGTTCCGTCGAATGTCTACGAGCTTGGGGTGGACGCGTACGCCTGTTCGGGGCAGAAGTGGCTCTGCGGTCCTGATGGCACGGGCGCGCTGTTCGTCCGCAGGGATCGCTGGGCAGACATCCAGCAGACCTTCATCGGCTTCTTTGGCATCCAGTTCGGGATGAGCGACCACGACGGCAACTATGTCCCCGCTGATACGGCGCGGCGCTATGATGTTTCCACGGTCTATCCCGGTGGACTCAGGGCATTGCGGGAGAGTCTGCGCTGGATCGGCGAAGATATTGGATGGGGTTGGGTCTACCAGCGGATCGCCACGCTAGGGCGCTACTGCTATGAGGCGCTCGCGACGCTCGATGGTGTGACGATGATGACCCCACGGGACCGGATGGCTGGGCTGTTGCACTTCCGCGTGGAGGGCATCGCGCCGCCCGAGTTGACCGAGAAGCTCGGCGCATCTGGCATCCTCATTCGCGATACGCATGACCCCGACGCCAACCGCATCTCGATCGGCTTCTACAATACCGAAGCGGAGATTGACCGCCTCAGAGAGGCCATCGAGCAGATTCGTGCAACATCGTAGGCACGGTCTGCACGCTGCAAAATGACCCTAGAGCGTGTTAGGGACTCCAGACAGGATGGATCAACTGGTGCAACATCAGGCAGGCGAAGGCCAGAAAGTGCAAACCCGCCAGCATGGTGGGCAAGCGCTCATAATCGCGGGCCAACCGGCGGAAGCGCGCTGTCCAG
>DASUHD010000051.1:0-82597 GCA_036273675.1 Ktedonobacterales bacterium
AGTTCTTCGCTCGACATGGCCTGCTGGTCGAAGTCCGAGAAGGCGAACGAGATGCCCCAGAAGTCCGTAGAGCCTGTGCCTGGATAGCGCTCGACCACGTCAACGGTGGCGCTGGCCGAACTGGCCGCGAACTCCGCGCCCATTCCCGCCAATGTCGCTATCGGCGCGTAGCGGGGAATGTACGCCTGCAACCGTGCAATCGCGGCTTCCTCGGTCTTGTCGCCGCGTTCGAGGCCGGGCCAATCCGGCGCAAACGCCACCACCCGCTTGCCTTTCGGGCCGATTTCGAGCATCACTCGCAGTTCGTCAGCCATCGCGCTACTCCCAGCATTTTGGAGAACCCGCATCACATGCGCATCTATTCTCCACCCCGCATGGGTGAACGGAAATCGGGCGGACCGTTATTGGCTATGGAGTATCGCTGAGTAGATGACGCGGGCAGCATATGTAGAGGTTTGTCGCGTCCACCTCTCCGTGCTGGCTGCGTAGTGTGCGCCATTGCCGGTTTGGATCACCTTGACGGCTCTGGCAACGTGACAGGATTGTTCCTGATCACGCTGCGCCTGTGGAGACATCACCGGGATGTACGATGATTGCACGAGAGCATTCATGAAATGATAGTTCGCGTTCAGGGTTCCCTTCCGTTCCTGGCGAATCGTATGCTTGAACATGATGCCCCTGAAAGAGGAAGAGATATACATGGCGCCAGAAGGAGAGAAAGGCATGGCGGAAAGCCTCAAGATGGCCTTATTTGGTCTCCATTGGTATCGAGACACCGACCCCGCTACCATTGCACGCCAGGCCCAACGGGCTGAGGATGTAGGCTTTGAAGCGCTCTGGGTGGGCGATCACATCGCGCTGCCCGCGCAGGGAGACGATGAACCACGCCTCGAAGCCTTGATTGCCCTCACCTATCTCGCCGCCGTCACCAGACAGATCCGGCTGGGATTTGGCGTGATCGTGCTCCCGCAACGGCAGCCCGTGTTGCTGGCGAAGCAACTCACCTCCATTGACATCTTGTCGCACGGTCGCCTGTCGGTGGGGATTGGGGTGGGCCACGTCGCCGAGGAGATGCAGGCGTTAGGTGTCTCCTTCGCGGAGCGAGGGGGACGCACCGACGAATATCTGGCCGCGATGCGCACGCTCTGGCATGAGTCCACGTCGGAATTTGCCGGGCAGTTCGTCACGTTTGACGGCGTGGTGGAGCATCCTCGTCCCATCCAGCGCCCCAACCCCCCGATCATCATCGGAGGACACGCGCCATCATCCTATCGCCGCGCCATCCAGTCAGGGAACGGCTGGTATGGATGGGAGCTGGATCTCGATGAGACGGCTCAAGCGCTGGCGCAGTTGCGGGAGGCCGCCGCGCGGTATCAGGGCCCGTCGGAGCTTGGCGCACTGGAAATCAGCATCACCCCGCGTGGCATGATTGACGTTGACACGGCGCGTCGCTATGCCGATCTGGGGGTGCGGCGGCTGGTGTTCCTGCCAGCGGCGATGACAGCCGGAGCCATTGATGAGACGATCACACAGGTCGCTGAGACACTCATTGGCCACCTCTAATTTGGCGCAGGGGAGGTGGCGCAGAGCCAGGAGAGGTCTCGCCGCCCAGCCGTGGCCCTTGCAGCCGCTCGGCCAGGGCCGTGTTGCGCGCGGCCAGGGCGTTGTTCTCGACGGCGCGACGTAACGCGCGGGCATCGCCGACGATCACACAGAGTTTGCGGGCGCGGGTCATCGCCGTGTAGAGCAGGTTGCGCTGGAGCAGCAGATAGTGTTGCGCGACCAATGGTAACACGACGCAGGGATACTCGCTACCCTGCGCCCGGTGGATGCTGCACGCGTAGGCCAGCGTCAGTTCATCCAGCTCGTGCGGCTCGTAGGTGACGGGGAGCAGCCCCGCACCCGCCCCATCGGGGAAGGCGACCACCACCTGCCGCTCGTCGGTCACATCGAGAATGCGGCCGAGATCGCCGTTGAAGACGCCACCCGCCCCCTTGTCGTAGTTGTTGCGCACCTGCATCACTTTGTCGCCCGTACGCAGCGTGTGATCGCCAAAGGCCACCTGGCTCGCGGGCGAGGGATTAAGCTGCGCCTGCAACGCCTCGTTGAGCGCGACGACGCCCGCTGGCCCGCGATACATCGGCGCGAGCACCTGGATATCGGCCACCGGATCGAACCCGTATTTCGCGGGCAGGCGGCGGGCCACCAGATCGACGATCAGCCGTTGCGCGGCGGTGGGGTCGCTGGCGGGCAGGAAGAAGAAATCGCTGGTGGGCGCCGACTTGAGCGGGGGCATCTCGCCCCGGTTGACGCCGTGCGCGGTGACGACGATGGCGCTCTCGCGCGCCTGGCGAAATAGCTCGGTCAGGTGGACCTGTGACACCTGCTCGCTCTTGAGGATGTCCGCCAACACGCTGCCCGGCCCGACCGACGGCAGTTGATCGGCGTCGCCCACCAGCAGCAGGTGCGATTCTGGGTGGATCGCGCGCACCAGCCGGTAGGCCAGCAGAATATCGAGCATCGAGACCTCATCCACGATGATGTAGCGCTGCGGCAGCGGACGCTCCTCGTTGTAGCCGAAGTCGTTGTTATGGGGCTGGAACTCCAACAGGCGGTGCAGCGTGCTGGCGGGGCGTCCAGTCGCCTCGGTCATGCGGCGCGCGGCGCGTCCGGTGGGCGCGGCCAGGGCATACTGGATGCCGCGCGCGTCGAGCATATCCAGCAGCGCGCGCAGCGTCGTCGTCTTGCCGACGCCGGGGCCGCCAGTCAGCACCATCGCCTTCGACTCCCACGCCAGCCGCACCGCCTCACGTTGCCGCTCCGCCAGCCGGATGCCACGCTCCCGTTCGAGCGCGGCGAACGCCTTCTCCCAGGCGGCATCGCTGACCGGGGGCAGCGTATCGGGCGCGTGGAGCAGCAGCCGCAGCCAGCGCGCCGTCCCGCTCTCGGCGTAGAAGAACGGCGCGAGGTAGATGCGATCCGGCTCCTCATCGATGAAGACCTCGCGCTCTTTGCGTAGCGCCTCTAGCGCCGGTTCGAGCGCTTCCACCGGCACATCCAGCAGGGCGGCGGCGCGGGTCAGCGTCTCGGCGTGCGGCAGATAGCAGTGGCCATCGCTGGAGGCGGCCTCCGAGAGCGCGTGCTTGATGCCGGTCATCAGGCGGGGCTGGGCGTCGTGCGGCAGACCGAGCCGGACGGCCAGCGCATCGGCGGTGCGAAAGCCGACGCCGTGGATGTCGCGTTCGAGCGCATACGGGTTCTCGCGGATGACCTGCTCGGACTCCTTGCCGTATTGCTGGTAAATCTTGGTGGCGAGGCCCGGCGAGACATCATTGCCCTGCAAGAAAACCATAATCTCGCGGATATCCTGCTGCTGCGCCCAGCCCTGCACGATCAGGTCGCGCTTGTGGGCGCTGATGCCAGATATCTCGGTCAGCCGGCCCGGCTCCAGTTCGAGGACGGCCAGCGTCTGTTCGCCAAACGTCTCGACGATGCGCTCCGCCGTCTTAGGCCCGATACCCTTGATGACGCCTGAACCGAGGTAGCGCTTGAGGCCCTCTGGGGTGACGGGGGCGTGCGCGGTGAACGAGACGACGCGCAGGTGGCGGCCATGCTGTGGGTGCAACTCCCACTCGCCCGTCACGTCCATCAACTCGCCCACGCTGATGCCCGGCAGCGCGCCAACCAGTGTTATTAGCTCGCTGCGGAAGAGGCGGCCCGTATCGTTCGGTCGCAGGCGGGCGACGGTGAAGTGCGTCTCCTCGTTGCGAAAGACGATGCGCTCGATGGTTCCGGCAATGGTCGGCATGGTGTGGTATGTAGAATTGATGAGAGACCGATGGCGTCTGGCATCGGTATTGTACCACCTGGAAGCAGGCGGCCTTACACAGCGCGCCCTGCCTGCCATTCTGTCCATACTGCGATAAACCGGCAAACCAGCACGGAAGGGTCATTGTGTGAAGCGGATTCTGGTGACGGGGATGTCTGGAACTGGCAAGTCTACGGTCATCGGCGAGCTGGCCGTGCGCGGCTATAAGGCGGTTGACACGGACACCGACGAGTACTCCGAGTGGGTAGAGGTCGTCGGCGACACCAGCGCCCTCGGGTCGCCAGCCTGGGGCGCAAGAGACTGGATGTGGCGCGAGGACCGCATACAGGCGCTCCTCTCCACCGAGGATGCCGACGTGCTCTTCGTGAGCGGGTGCGCGGCAAATATGGGCGGGTTCCTGCCCCAGTTCGATCACGTCGTCCTGCTGAGCGCGCCCGCCGATGTCCTCGTCGAGCGATTGCGTACGCGAACAACCAACTCGTACGGCAAGGATCCCGAAGAAGTCACGCGCACCTTGGAGTTGCTAGAAACCGTCGAGCCGTTACTGCGCCGCGCCGCGGACCATGAGATCGACACCAGCGCGCCCCACGCCGAGGTCGTGGCGGCCCTGCTCCGGCTGGCGCAGGCATAGCAATAGTACTCAGCCTGTCCTTATAGCGATTACCTTATTGATCGGGGTCTGGTCCCCCTCCCTTTTAGGGGTGGGGGTTAGGGAGAGCGGGCCGCGCGATTCGTCGAAGCGCTCAGGCCATCCGGGCGCGGAGCTGGCGCTTGAGCATATCCATCTCGGCGAGGTGGTCGCGCGCGTGGCCGAGGGCTGGCGCAAGACACCGCCAGACCTGCGGGCGCTGGAACATCCACGGTACCTCTTCACGCATCGCAGGTTCCAGGTAGACGGGATAGCGCTGAAGCTGCGCGGGGACATCTGGCTCGCGCGAAAGCTCGTCGTCAGAAATCGCGCTCAGCCACTCCAACAGGTTCTGGTGGACGGCGTCGGCGTATTCGAGGATATCGGCCAGCGCCAGCGTGCGCGCCAGATCGTCGGCCTCCGCCTCGCTCAGCCCGACGCCGATGCCATGCGTGGCCCTCCAGGCACGTCCTGATCTCATCCGTTGCGGCCACCTGATTCCACTGGTGGCCGCAACGGGTTAAGAAACGACAAGGACCTAGACGAAACTAGTATGAGTTATGTGATGAGCTATGGCGCGCTGGCTGTGAGTGGATAGTATTCCAGGCCGGGCGTCGGGCCGTTCTCATTCAGGTCATGCGCCTGCCCCCAGAGCGCGACCGCATGACCGCCAGCGTCATAGTGCACCGTCACGGGAATACCGGTCGGCAGTGGCGCAACCAGGCGCCACTCGTTCGCCCCGTCGGGCAGCGCATAGACGACGTTGACATTCCCGTAGCAGAAGGCATAGACGCTGTTATCTGGCAGAGCGAAGGCGAACACGCCCCCACTCTCAGGGTCTCTGGGCAGTGTCGGTAACGCTCGCCAACTCGAACCGTTATCGTCCGACCGCAGCATCACCGTTGCATTGGATTGCGACAGACGCGCCCAGCCTATCAGGGTATTGCTATTGGGGCGCGCAGCGGCAATGACGAGCGGGTTGCCCTGATAGCTTGCGGGAAGTGGCGTCCAACTGCGTCCTTCATCATTGGAGCGCACGTTGCTGAGGCAGGCCCGTGTGCATAGAGCCACGTTAAAGGAAACATACAGTGTCGCGCCGCTTGATTGGAGCGCTATAGGGCCAAGTTCTCCCGGGTGTCCAGTCAGTTGCCGGGCGGGAATCTCGGTGAGTGGGCTGTTCGAGCGGCTGACGAACAGCGAGAAGGTGGGTGGAAGTGATGTATCGGCCTGACCCGTATGCTCGGTCACCAGAAAGAGCGTCGAGCCGTAGGTCCAGGCAATGTCGACGATGAAGTCGGACGGCGGCAGCGTGAGCGGCGACCACGTGGCGCCGCCATTAAGGCTGCGGTACACCCGCGTCGTGAGCGTTTGCCCGGTGGAGGTGGCGTGGCTGTAGGTGATGAGGGCGATATTGTTAGCATCGGCTGGCGAGACGAAGATGCGACAGGTATTCCCCATACCAGGCGATGGAACATCAGTCCAGGTGTTCTGGTAGACATCATAGACGGAGACGAACAGCAGTGGATTGGGTGGGTATGCGCCACAGACATAGCCGAGCGCGCCGTTGGCCGTGAAGCTGATATCCTGCGCCCAGTCAGGGCCGATGGGCTTCCAGCCAGAGCCGCGGGCTTGTGGGAGCGATGCGTTGAACGCTTGAGATGTGCGTGTCGCCTGGACGTTTGGCTGGCGCGGCAGAACATCCGGTAGCCAGTGAATCGCCAGCGCCAGCACGACGATAGCCACCAGACCTATCGAGGCGATATTGAGCAGGCGCCGCTGCGAAAAGAGAACGGAAGTCGGGCGTAGCGACGAGACGCGCGGCTGCTCCTCCCGCTCATCGTCGGCCGTCGTGACATTGGTAGGCGTTGCCAATGAATCAGGCGGCTCCGTGTCGCGCATGCGTCATCCCTCCTGATCGGCTTCGGCGGCATCCAGATGGAAATGTGTGCGCGCGGCATGTGTCACCCGCGCCATCACCGTCTCCACGGGCAGATTGAGCTTCTCCGCCAGCGCGCGGCAGTCGTCGTACTCCGGCGTCACGGCGATCACGTCGGCGCCAATCGTCTTCAGCTTGACGCGCACCGGCCCCAGCGGTGTCTCGATCTCGCGCACCTCGCGTCCCGCCTTAAGCCGCTCGGCGTGGTGCACCCGCACGCCAAGCGTCGCGCTCTCGCGCAGAATTCGCGCCGCAAGCTCGCTGGCGTCCTCGGGGCGCGCGATGACGGTCAGCAGCGTGGCGGGCCGATTCTTCTTCATCTGCAAAGGAGTATAGCTCACGTCGAGCGCGCTGCTTGCCAGCAAATGTTCCATCAGCCAACCCAGCGCCTCCCCGGTCATGTTGTCGATATTGGCCTCGATGACCGTCACCTCGTCGCGCTCGAAGCCCGCCTCATTCCGCCGCGACGTTTCTGGCGCGCTGCCCAGGACGGCGCGCAGACAATTGGCCCAGGGCAGCTTGCGTGTGCCGAAGCCGTAGCCGACAGCGCTGAGCCGCATCGCCGGACGCTCGAAGCGGGCGAGCGACGCCGCCAGCGCGGCCCCCGTTGGGGTGACAAGCTCCCCCTCAGTGGGGACGGAACGCCAGACGGCATCTGTTCCCTTCAGCAGTTCGAGCGTGGCGGGCGCGGGGACCGGCAACGCGCCGTGCGCCGAACGCACCCGCCCCGACGTGAGCGGCAACTCGGAGCAATAGATGTCTGTGATATCCATGATTTCCAGGGCGAGCGCCGCGCCGACGATGTCCACAATCGAGTCCACCGCGCCAACCTCATGGAAGGTAACCTCATCGGGCGTCGTGCCGTGGATGGTGGCCTCTGCCTCTGCCAGCCGCTGGAAGACTGCCAGCGCCCGCCCGTGCGCCCGCTCCGGGAGCGAGGCGGCGTCCAGGAGTGCGATGATGTCGGCCAGCCGCCGATGCGTGTGGGGCGCGCGCTCATCCAACCGGACGTGGAGGCGCGTACCGCTGATGCCATGCTCGGTGACAGTCTCCGCCTCCAGCGCGTAGCCTGAGAGCGGCAGTGGCGCCAGCCCCGTCCGTAGCGCATCGAGATCGAGGCCCGCGTCGATCAGCGCGCCGAGCAGCATATCGCCACTGATGCCAGAGAAGCAATCCAGCCAGAGCAGCATGTGCGGATCTCCTATCGAGCTAGCGCGTAGAGTTGGCGACGCGACGCCGGAAGGGCAGCATATGTCTGGGGTTACCGCGCCGTAGGCTGAAGACCTATGGCTAATCCCGGTATGGGTGTCTCCGTTGCCATCCATCGTTCATGAGCAGGTAGGATTAGCCGCGGCATTCATGCCGCGAAGGTGGCATACCACGAATGTGGCCCTCGACTCGTACGCGCACGGACGCCTATGCCCTGGTCCCTGCCTGTAGCGCCTTCTCGCAGATATCATACTGCCGCTCGACGCGCATGCCCAAGCGCTCGTAGAGCCGGGTCGCGCCCGTGAGGCTCTCTGAGTCCACGCCCAGCGCGACGGTGCGCAGCCCACGGCGATAGAACACGCCGAACGTATGGCGCAGCAGCGCCTCGCCCAGGCCACGCCCGCGCCAGGACCGCCGGACACCCAGATCGTTGACCCAGCCGCGATCCGGCAGCATCTCGCCCATCGCCACGCCAGCCACCTCGTCGCCATCCATCATCATAAACCAGAGCGATGGGTCGAAGGTGTCTATCTCGATGTTCGCGCGGGCGAAGTCTTCGTAGGGCTGCTCGGCGTATCCCCAGTGGTCCTGGAACGCCTCACGAACTGCGGCGTGGGTGGCGCGCAGGTCGGCGTCGGTGAGGGGCGTGCGCACGGTGATGCCGTCCGGCCAGACGACTGCCACAGGCTCCTCGCTCAACTCGACGATCATCCCCCACATGCGGCGGACGACCTGATAACCGGATTGCTCCAGCAGGCCGCGCGCTGGCTCATTCGCGGCGGCGACCCATTGCTGGAGAACGACGCGATCACCAAGCGCAAATCGCCCCATCGCCTCGCTGGCGCGCCGCTCGATAAGCGCCAGCAGCGCAGTACCGATGCCACGCCCGCGCGCGTCGGGGAAGACGCTGGCGAACGCTTGGAGATCGGTACGCTCAACTGGCTGAAGGTGGGCATAGCCCAGCGCCTGTCCTCCGTCGGAGGCAGCCGCCAGCCAGGCGTTCTTTCCCCAGTCGAAATCGGAGCGCTGCCAGACAATGCTGACACCATCGAGCATGGCGGGGTCGGGGCTGCCCATCTCCTCAGTCTCGCAGATGGCGATGAGCGCCATAATCGCATCACGGTCGTCGGGCGAGCAGGGTCGGATGGTAACGCCGGGGATAGTGAAGTCAGTCATTGTGAGACTCCTTATACGATGTGAGATGTAGAGGCGCTGCTCATTGGAACAGGAAATAGACGTGCAGGGTCGCTGCCCTTCACCGTTATGGAAGAAGGGTGGCCGAGGCGCTGAGGTTCAGAGTATTGTTGTTGTTTCGGCGGTACTCACGGTGTTATCCCTACTCTTCACGGATGGTCGATGCCCGCGATTTCGACGGTCCGCGCCTCATCCGTTGGACGCGCAGCGAACCAGCGCAACGCCTCGCCCGCCAGATAGACCGACCCGGCGACGCAGACCAGGTCGCGCGGCTCCGCGTCGGCCAGCGCGGCGGTTAGCGCCTGGGCCGTATTGTCAATCGGGCGAATATCGAGCGCGGGCGCGGCATCGCGTATGATCGTGGCAAGCTGATCGGGCCGGGCGGCTCGCGGAATCGCCGCCGCGGTGGTGTAGACGCGCGCCGCGCCAGACTGGGCAATCTCGGCGGCGACGCCCGCCAGGTCTTTGTCAGTCATCAGGCCGATGACCAGCAGCAGGCGGTTCCAGACGAAGTGACGGCGGAGCGCGGCAAAAAGATGGGCGAACGAGTCGGCGTTGTGGGCGCTATCCACAATCGCCAGCGGCTCATGCCCGACGATCTGGAGCCGCCCCGGCCAGCGCACACTGCGCAACCCCGCGCGAATCGTCGCCTCATCCAGCGGCAGGCCGCGCGCGCGCAACGTCTCCGCCAGGGCCAGCGCCGCCGTCGCGTTCTCGATCTGATGCTCGCCGAGCAGCGCCAGTTCCACCTGCTCATAGCGGCCCGTCGGCGTCGTCACATCGAAGAACTGGCGGTTCTGCTCCGCCGCGCCCGGCGACCAGGTATAGTCGCAGCCGCTGCCCTCCGGGCCGACGCGCACCAGCGGCGCGTGTCGCTCAGCGGCCACTCGCTCGATGGTCGCCACCGCCTCGGGCGCCTGTGTCGAGCAGACGACAGGAATGCCTGTTTTGATGATGCCCGCCTTCTCGCCCGCAATCGCGCCGAGCGTGTTGCCGAGGATGGCCATATGATCGTAGCTGATGCTGGTGATGGCTGTCGCCATTGGCTCGACGACGTTGGTAGCGTCCAGTCGACCGCCTAGCCCCACCTCGATCACCGCATGGTCCACACGCGCCGCGCGAAACGCCAGGAAGGCCAGCGCCGTCGAGACCTCGTAGGTGATATAGGAGCCATAGGTCGTCCCCAGCGAGTCTACTGCCCGGCGAAGCTGCGGCAGCAGCGCGATGAGCGCCTCGGCGGAGATGACCTGCCCATCCACGCGGATGCGCTCGCGGAAGGTATGCAGATCGGGCTGGGTGTAGAGGCCAGTATGGAGTCCCGCGGCGCTCAGGATGCTTTCCAGCATGGCCGAGGTCGAGCCTTTGCCCTTGGTCCCGGCGATATGGGTGACGCCGTACGCCCGCTGCGGGTCGTCTATCCGCGCCAGCAACGCGCGCTCGCGGGCGAGGTTGTCCTCGCGGTCGTGGACGAACACGCCGGTGCGCTCGGTGTCGCTGAAGCCATAGATCCAGGCCAGCGCCTCGGCCCAGGTTTCAGGCCAGCTCGCGGGCCAGCCAGATAGTGACTCGTCGCCGGTATCGCTAGTATCACTCATTGGTGACTCTCCTGCCAGCCGCGCACGACCGCGTCGCTCATGCGGACGACCCGCGCCATCTGCCGCACATCGTGAACACGCACAATGTCCGCGCCCTGAGCGATGCCCAGCGCGACGGTCGCTGCTGTACCCTCCAGCCGGTCATCTACTGGCGTGCCGAGCACCAGCCCAATATGCGCCTTGCGCGATGTGCCAATCAGCAGCGGGCGCCCCAACGCGCGTAGCTCACGCAGCCGCGAGAGCACCCGCAGATTTTCGGCGCCCGCCAGCCCGAAGCCGAAGCCGGGGTCGAGAATCAGGTACTCCCAGGGAATCCCGGCGGCCAGGGCAACCTCGATGCTGATGGAAAGCTGGCGCAGCACATCGCTCACCGGGTCATGGCGCGGCTTGCCTCGCAGGTTGCTCATCATGACGACAGGAACCCGCCGCGCGGCCACGACGCCTGCCATCCGCGCATCGCCGTGCAGCCCGGTGATATCGTTGACCAGCGACGCCCCCGCATCCAGCGCGGCCTCGGCGACGCTCGCCTTGTAGGTGTCAATCGAGAGGATGACCGAAGGCGGTAATACGGCGGTCAGGGCGGCGATTACCGGGACGACCCGCCCGCGTTCGATGGTGGCGTCTAGTGGTGGCTCGCCGGTGGTGGAGGGGCGGGTGGACTCACCGCCGATGTCGAGCATTTCCGCGCCATCTGCCACCATTTGTTGCGCGCGGGCGACCGCCGTCACGACCACGGCATCACTGGCGACGCCATCGGCTGCCAGGCCATCCTGTGAGAAGGAGTCGGGGGTGATGTTGAGAATCCCCATCACCCAGGTCTTCGCGCCCCAGGCGAGTGTGTGGCGACCCCAGATGGTCGGCGCGAGCACAGCCGACGAATCAGACGAATTAGACGAATCAGACGACATCAGTTCGAACGCTCCTCATATCCGCAACTACGAGAATAGCTTTCTCAAGAGAACGGTCAGCCCTATGCCTGCCCCCAGACCTACAAACAACGCAAGACCGAACATCGCGGGAATCACGCCAATCTGCTGGAGCATACCGAGCTGATCATCGAGCCCCCAGAACTCTACGATCTTTCCATCGGCAATACGAGCAGTGAGGTAGGACGACACCGCGATTTCTCTGCCCGTTGGAGGGATAACTATAAAGGGTCCTCGCTGTGTTCCATGACTCGTATACCTGATGACTACTTTGTCCCCTTCCGCGACCGACTCGTCAATGGTAATGCGCAGATCAGGGAAAGCCTTCAGGAACATGCTGATTGCCTGTGTAGTGCCAGTGATATTAGTCGGCATGCCAGGAGGAAGGGTATGATCCACCTCGTCAGGGGCGAGGAAATCAGCAATAGCGGCTAGATTTCTGTTGTTGAACACTTCCTCAATATAGCTGCGTACAAGTGCCTCGTTGTTTTGGGTGATCATAGAAGCGCTCCTTTTTCTTTCACACGTTCCTTCTTTGTACCCCCGGTAGCCAGGTGACATCCGTAGCAATACCGCCTTGGGTCAGCTTTATGTCGCCTGATCACTCGGCATCCTGTTACCGAACAACACAAGACCTCGCAAAAATCCTTACGAGCGCCGATTTCATGGCTACTCCATCCCCACCGCTTTGCGCAGCGCCGCCACCTCGCCGTCGGTCAGCAGCCGCGACGCGCCCGGATTGAGCAGCTTCAGCCTGAGCGGCCCGACGCGCACCCGACGTAACTCCAGCACGCGCAGCCCTGCCACCGCCAGCATCCGCCGCACCTGGCGCTTGCGGCCCTCGTGCAGTTCGATGCCGAGCCAGATACCTTCCTCCGATGTATCATCAATAATCCATGCGCGGGCGGGCGCAGTGGGGCGCGTCTCGCCGGGGAGCATCATTCCCTTCGTGAATGCCGTCATCGCCGCCGCCGAGGGGCGATTCTCCACCAGCGCCTCATACTCTTTGGTCAGCGCATAGCGTGGATGGGTCAGGCGGAGCGCCATCTCGCCATCGTTCGTCAGCAGCAGCAGCCCCTCGGTGTCCACATCCAGCCGCCCGATCGGATAGACGCGCTGCGCCACCCATTCGGCGGGCAGCAGATCGAGCACCGTGCGCCGCCGCTGGGGATCGTGCGCCGTGGTGACCGTCTCGGCGGGCTTGTTGAGCAGAATGTAGAGATGACTAGCGGTGGGACGCACCAGCCGCCCGCGCACCCGCACCTCATCGCTGGCAGGGTCCACGCGCACGCCCAGCTCGCGGACGATAACGCCATTCACCGAGACAGCCCCGGCCTCGATCAACTCCTCGGCATGGCGACGGGAGGCGATGCCCGCATGCGCCAGGTATTTCTGCAGCCGCTCGCCGCGCTGCCCATTTTCCGATCCTGCTGTGTCCGCCATCTCAAAACCCATCTCACACTATGCCACCCGAAACGCCCACTGGGCAGCGCCCTGTACATGATACCGCGCAGAGCCACGACGCGGCAGCCAGAAATCTATCCGGCGTCTTGCCCCATACGCTACCATAGGGAAGCGGGCAATTGGCGTACGTGGTAGCGTGCAAAGGGAGCGGCATGGCGGAGACTGGCGCCGAGGTAAGCGCAGCGAATCGTTCGTTTACCCAGCAGGAACAGCGCGAGGCGGCGGAGTTCGTCCTGCGGCTGGGCAATGCCTTGCTCCAGGCAGGCTACCCCATCAACCAGATCGGCGAGTTGCTGCTGGCGCTCTCGCACTCGCTCGACCTGCCCCAGCCCCAGGTGTATGTGACGCCGACCGTCATCGAGGTCACCATCGGCCCGCTGACTCACCAGCATCGCGCGCTGCTCGTCACGACGCCGGGCGACATCAACCTCGGTCACCTCACCCAGCTGGACGCCATTGCCCGCACCGTCGCCGCTGGCAAGCTCACCCCGCGTGACGGCATCGCCCGGCTGGAGGCGCTCTCAGCCGCGCCACCGCTACATAGCGCGCTGCTGGTTGGCTTCGCCTACGCGCTGACGGCGGCGGCCTTCGCCCGGACGCTCGGAGGAGGCATCCGCGAGATTCTGGTGGCGGCGCTGGTGGGCGGAGTGACGGGCGCATTGTCCGTCGTCGGGCGCCTCTTCGCGCGGCTCCAGCTCATCTTTCCACCGCTGGCCGCGTTTGTCGCCAGCTTTATGGTCACGGCGTGGGCGGCGCGGGTGACGCCAGTCGCGGGCGATCTGGTCACGCTGGCGGGCCTCTTTATCTTGCTGCCTGGCTTCACGCTGACCGTGGCGCTGGAGGAACTGGCATCGCGCGACCTCATCTCCGGCACGGTGCGCCTGACCTCGGCCTTCATCACACTTTTCGGGCTGATTCTGGGCGTCGCGCTTGGGCATCAGTTTGGCGAGCGGGTGTTTGGCCCGGTTAGCCCGGTGGCTCCCAATGCGCTGCCCGCGTGGACGTATCTGCTGGCGGCGCTGGTGGCCGGGGTCGCGTATACGCTCTGGCTTCAGGTCGAGCGGCGCGATATCGTCTGGGTGGTGCTTGCCTGCCTGATTGGTGCGCTGGCGGCGCGGGCGGGTGTGATGGTGCTGGGGCAGCAGCTTGGCGCGTTCGCGGCGGCGCTGGCGGTTGGCCTCGCCAGCAACCTTTTCGCCATGGCGACGGGTCGGCCAGCGGCGGTGATGCAGGTGCCGGGGCTGATCGTGCTGGTGCCGGGCAGCATCGGCCTGCAGAGCTTCCAGGCGCTCTTCACCGCGCAAACGGTGGTGGGCATCCAGGCGGCCTTCCAGATGTTCCTGACGGCGATTGCGCTGGTCTACGGCATCTTCGTCGCCAATCTGCTGCTGCCCTCACGCCACCCACTGCGCACGCTCTTCGACGTGGTCAGCCGCATCGAGCAGACGGTGCTACTGCGCGGTGGGGGCGGGAAGCGCAGAAGTGGAGGTAAGAGGAGTTGAGGTTAATGATTTATAAGCCTTGTCGCCGACGGTTCCGTATCTATCGTGGGGATAGTGGAGATTGTAGGTTGCTCAATTGCGGATCTGCTGTCGAAATCGTCTGCGGACAATAGGATACACGAAATCCGTAACTATTAGCGAGAATGCGCCGAGAGCCAGCAAGAACTGATCATCCAAGATGAATTGAGCAACGGTATAACAAACGTAAATAAATCCAATGACAAATGCTGTTTCCATCCAGACGAGCTTCCAGCGAGTACCCCATACTATCGCAATTGTTACGATCACAATGCCAAGTGCAGATATAACGATGACGGGTATCTCAGTGGCCGAAACGCTTCGCATGACTGGTAACGTGGCCGAGGCCAGGACGATGAGCCAGATAGCAAGTAGCTGTTCTATCCGGCGTGCACGTTTTCCTGGCTTTTCGGCAGGTTTTGTCGACATGGCGTATTCGTACTGAAGATACGCGAGTTACGCTACGGCGCCGCGCGGGCGGACGAGCGAGAGCATCGGCTCGCCGGTGTCGAGCATGTTGACGATGCGCGAGCCGCCACCAGCTCCGGAGTTTGTAGGCGTGCGGGTGGTGAAGCCGATGGCTTTGAGCATCTGCGGCTGTTGCGCGGCACGTAGCTCCTCGGCGACCAGCCAGAGCAGGTCGGAGACATCCATCTCCAGCGCCTCGGCCAGCCGCTCCAAGACGACCGGCGAGGGATATTTCTTGCCGCGCTCGATCTCGCCCAGGTAGACCACCGAGATAATCGAGCGCTCGGCTAGCTCCTTCATCGTCAGGTGGCGCGCGGAACGCTCGCGCCGGACGACCGTGCCAACGGTTTCCTGCAAGTCAGCCATGTGGTCGCCTCCTGACCATCACAATCGCCCTGTCGAATCCCGGAGGAGTCCGCTATCTATGCTCTCAGCATACCTTAGCTCAGCGCCTATGCTGAGAGCATCGCTTTCCCCTTCAATTCTACGTCAGACCGGGGTACCGTTCAAGCAAGATCGTACCGCCGGAGCGAGATTCGCGCCATAGACCGCAGCGTTCTGGCATTCCCAGAGAGTGTTAGCAGGGGGATATCACCGATGATGCATTTTCAGCCCTATCTGGCCAACGAGGCCAAGCCTGCCTCGCCGCCACCGACGCCCATCGTCTTCGAGCGCGCCGACCCCGCCCGGTGGGAGTATCACGTCGTCGCGATCGATCCGCGTGAGGACGAGCCACTGAACGAACAGGCGCTGGCGGCGCTGGGGAGCGATGGCTGGCTGCTCGCCAACATCCTGTCGCTGCCCAACGGCCAGACCATCTCCCGCATCTACTACTACTTCGTGCGCCAATCCGACAAATAGCGTTCCCAATATTCACCCGCCGATGCGCGGGCAGGAGGATGACCCATCATGTCGTATGAGCCGTATCAACCCTATCAGGTACCAGCGCCCCACGCAGCGAACGCCGCGAGCCTGGTTATTCCTACCGTCATCGAGTCGGGGTCGCGGGGCGAGCGCGCCTACGACCTCATTTCACGGCTGCTACGCGAGCGCATCGTGTTGGTCAACGGGATGGTCGAGGACCAGATGGCCAACCTCATCATCGCCGAGTTGCTCTTCCTCGCCGCCGAAAACTCCGACCGCGAAATCAACATGTATGTCAACTCGCCCGGCGGCGTCATCACCGCTGGGCTGGCGATCTACGACACCATGCGCTCGATTCGCAGCCCCATCGCCACCACCTGCGTCGGCCTGGCCGCCAGCTTCGGCACGGTCCTGCTGATGGCGGGCGACCCCGGGAAACGCTACGCGCTGCCACACGCGCGCATCCACATTCACCAGCCGTGGACGCAGAGCGGCCCAGGCGGTCAGGTTACCGATATCGAGATTCACGCGCGCGAGATGCTGCATACCCGCGAGGTGATGAACGAGATCATGGCGATGCATACCGGCCAGCCGCTGGAGCGCATCCAGCACGACACCGAGCGCGACTACTACATGAGCGCCGAGGCCGCCCGCGACTATGGTATCGTGGACGAAGTGCTGCAACTGGAGGACTGGCACGCCCGCGGGACGAAGAGCCTGAAAGCCAGCGAGCGGTAGCTGTCTGGCGCGAACACAGTGCCAGGGGGCTGCGTTACAGGTGGGCGAGCGGGCCACAGGCTGAAGCCCGCCCGCCACATCCTCCGCCCGCACCTGTTCGATAGATATGATCCACGCCTGTCCGTTAGATATGAAAGGAGCAAGCCATGCGCGTACTGATTCTCGGCGGCACGCAGTTTCTGGGGCGGCATCTGGCCGCAGCCGCGCTTGCGCAGGGCCATAGCGTCACCCTCTTCAATCGTGGCACGAAGAGCGAGGGGCTGTTTCCCGGGGCGGAGCATCTGCGCGGCGACCGTGACGGTGACCTGACCGCGCTGCACGGGCAGACGTGGGATGTCGCCATCGACACCAGCGGCTACGTGCCTCGCGTCGTGCGCGCATCGGCGGAGTTGCTGGCCAAGGCCGTTGAGCATTACACCTTTGTCTCCAGCATCTCGGTCTATTCGGGCTGGCCAGAGGCGCCGCACATCGACGAGACGGCGCCCGTCGGCACGCTGGCCGATCCCACCGTCGAGGAGGTCAACGGCGAGACGTATGGTCCCTTAAAGGCGCTCTGTGAGCAGGCCGTCGCGGAGACGTTGCCGGGGCGGACCCTGATCGTGCGCCCCGGACTGATCGTCGGGCCATACGACCCGACCGACCGCTTCAGCTACTGGCCGTATCGTGTGGCGCGTGGTGGCGAGATGCTGGCGCCGGGCAGACCGGAACGGCTGGTGCAGGTCATCGACGCCCGCGACCTTGCCGAATGGATCCTGCGGATGGCGACCGAGCGCGTCACCGGGACCTATCATGCCACCGGGCCAGACTATCCGCTGACGATGGCCAAACTACTGATGGAGTCGCAACGGGTTAGCGGTAGCAAGACGACATTCGCCTGGATCCCCGACGACTTTCTGGAGCAGCAGCAGGTTGGCGAATGGGTGGAGCTGCCGCTCTGGATCCCCGAACGGGAGGGGCCAGGCGTCGGCGACGTCAACTGCGCGCGGGCGATTGCCGCCGGGCTGACGTTCCGCCCGCTGGCCGAGACAATTCGCGCCACGCTCGACTGGCTTGCCACCCGACCCGCCGACTATAGCTGGAAGGCGGGCCTGACACCCGAGCGCGAGGCCGAGGTGCTGGCCGCATGGCGCAATCGGCAGCAGGAAGCGGTATAGCGAGAAGCGAGAGGACATCATGGCAGACCAGCGCATCGGCATCTTCAGCGATATGCATGGCAACGCCGTCGCCTTCGACGCCGTGCTGGCGGCGCTCCGGGCCGAGGGCATCGAGCGGTTCGTCTGCCTGGGCGATGTTGCCGCGACCGGGCCGCAGCCGCGCGAGGTGGTGCAGCGGCTGCGCGATCTGCACTGCCCGGTGGTGATGGGCAACACCGACGACCACGTGCTGACGCCGCCCGCGCCAGACTCCGACGACGAGAATACTATTCGCATCCGCGAGATCGACCAGTGGAGTGCGGCGCAGCTATCCGCCGACGAGCGCGCGTTCGTAGCGAGTTTCGCGCCGACGGTGACGCTGCCGCTGGCGGATGGTGGCAGCCTGCTCGGCTATCACGGCTCGCCGCATTCGTATAACGATATTCTGCTGCCAACGACGCCAACCGAGGAGTTGGATGCGCTGCTGGGCGGAGTGACGACGACGGTGCTGGCGGGCGGGCATACCCACCAGCAGATGCTGCGGCGGCATCATCAGGCGCTGATGGTGAATCCTGGGAGCGTTGGCCTGCCAATGGACCGCGTACCACCAGGACCCGGAACGCGCAATCCGGCATGGGCGGAGTTCGCGGTGCTGACGTGCGGCGAGGGCGATCTGCGCATCGAGCTACGGCGGGTGCGGTTCGACGTGGTGGCGTTGCTGGCGGCGGCGCGAGCGAGCGGGATGCCGCATGCCGAGTGGTACGCGAGCGACTGGGATATCGGCTGAGGTACCTAGCGTCGTGATGCGGCAAAAGCGGACGAAAGCGGACGAAATATGATATACTGAGAGGCACGCGGTAATGTGCATGTTATGTATGCTGCGCGCCACCTCACGGGGATGTCGGGTTTCGACAGGCAGGAGGGGTGTTCGTTTGCAGGCCGAGGTGCCGGTACGCACATCTCGTAAAACAACCGGCAAAACTATGACTGCCGACAAGCAGCCACAACTCGCTCTCGCCGCCTAAAAACGGTCGAAGCGCATCCGTCCGACTTGTGCCTCATGGGCCGGGTACGGGTGTAACACAATGAGGCTGGGTAGCGCGGACACCCGCTAGGCGCTGCTAAGATCCAGTGGGCAGGTGTCGCTGAACCCCGCCGGTGGGGGCCAGTGATACGTCATCAAAGCGCCGGATAAGCCTGTAGCATATCGTTCATCGCGCTTGTTTGGACGGGGAGTTCGACTCTCCCCCATCTCCACCAAAAAGGGCCCAGGAAATTCACTCCTGGGCCTTCGTTTTATTATGAGGCATTTGAGCACTGCTTCAGGTCAGCGGCTGCGAACGCCAGCATTACAGCACTCCCTGAGCAGCCTTTACTTGTCGGCGGAGCAGCGGCTCGCGCATGGCCGTCGCATCCAGTGTGCTCGCGCCGAGAAACGTCACGAACCGCGCAAATCCGCGCGCCAGTGCCTCCGCGAATGCCTCATCGCTGGCTAACGCCTCATCCTCCAACCAGAAGCCCAGGATGACAAAGGTGTTGGTTGCCCGGTCGCGCTTGCTGTCGAAGCGTGCGACCAGCCGGTCGCCCCACAAAATGGGCAAGGTGTAGTAGCCGAATTTGCGCTGGTGTTCGGGCTTATAGACCTCCCAGACGTAGTCGAAGTCGAACAACAACTTGGCCCGCCCACGCGCGCTGACAGGATCGAGCGGCGCGAGGAAGACGACCTCGTCCAGTGTGCTCGTCTCCAATGGCGTCCACGCCTGGGGTACGCGCCCGGCGCTCAGGTCGCGCAGAGCGTCCGCATCACTCCCCAGCGCATAGTACGCTGCCTTCCCCTTCCAGCCCTCCACCTGCACCGCGATGATCTCGCCTTCATCCAGCATCGCCCCGAGCAACTGCTTCGCGGCGCGGTCTGGCTCGCCGCGCCCATGAAAGGACTCCGCCATCCGGTTCAGCCGCGCCAGGCCGTAGAAGCCAATTTCTTTCTTGACCAGGAAGCGGTCCGTCTCGGCCTCGTCGCTCTCGCGGATGAGATGCGCGGGGGCAACGTTTTCGGTGAGGGCATAGACGCGCTCGAAGCGTTCGCGGTGGTGCGTCATCACCTCGCCCGTGCGCCAGAGATAATAGAGAGCTAACGCGCTGTCCTTACGGCCGCGATAACTCTGGGTACGTGTCCGGCTCGCCATGGCGAAGTCACGGTTGCTCACGGTCCCACGCTCCCGCAAGATGGCCCGCATCTCGGCGATAGCCTCGGCGTGCTCGCTCGCCATGCGGTGAATGCGTGGGTCGCCAGTCTCGCCATCGCGCTCGCGGCGCATCACCACGCGCCAGTGCGGCAACTCGTCCATCGGGCGGACCGCCAACCAGCCACCCCAGTCGAAGAACGTACGCTGCTGGTAGGCCAGTTCTTCCCACTGTTCCGGCGTGTAGTCGAGGACGCGGCTATGCAGCGTGATGTCCTGGCTGCGCGCGATCATCTGCAACGGGTCGAGTTGCAGATACTCCATCGCGCGTATAGCCTGCTCGGCGCCCGCGATGCCGCGCCAGCGCCGTCCGGGCCACAGGCCCTGCTTGCCGAGGATGAAGCGGCGGGCCGTAGCGCTATCGATTGTGATGGTCAGCATATGGGAAGTGGCCTCATAATCCGCACTGCGCGTCACTCGGATCCTTCTTGTGGGCAAGCAGCAGCGAAACGACGGCAGCGCAGTCCCTCCCCATAGCGGGGAGGGTTGCCAAAAGCCAGGCGCCGCCTATCGGTTGAGCGCCTGCTTCACCAGATCGGGGATATCGAAGATCGTGTCGGCCACCGGCACATGCGCCGCCTGGAGCGCCTCGACCTTGCCCTGCGCCGTCCCCGTCTTGCCGGAGATGATCGCGCCCGCATGGCCCATGCGCTTGCCCGCGGGCGCGGTTCGTCCCGAGATGAAGCCGATGACCGGCTTGCTCATTGTCGCCGCGTAGGCCGCCGCGTCCTCCTCGTCGCTGCCGCCGATCTCGCCGCACATCACCACCGCCGCCGTCTTCGGGTCAGCCTCGAAGAGCCGCAGGCAGTCGATGAACGTCGTGCCGATGATCGGATCGCCGCCGATGCCGATGCACGATGACTGGCCAAGCTCCGCCTGGGTCAACAGCGCCACGACCTCATAGGTCAGCGTGCCGGAGCGCGAGACGAAGCCGATATCGCCTTCCCGGAAGATGTGGTACGGCATGATGCCAACCTTGCCCGCGCCGGGGGTCGCCAGTCCGGGACAGTTCGGCCCGATCAGCCGCGTCGGATGCTCCCTGAGGAAGGCGGCGACGCGCGTCATATCATTCACCGGGATGTTCTCGGTGATGCAGACGACCAGCTCCATCCCGGCGGCGGCGCACTCCATGATCGAGTCGGCGGCGCCCAGCGGCGGAACGAAGACGCAGGCGACGGTCGCGCCCGTCTTCGCCTTCGCCTCCTCGACGGTATCGAAGACCGGCTTCTCCTCGACGGTCTGGCCGCCCTTGCCGGGGGTGACGCCGCCGACGACCTGCGTGCCGGAGGCGAGCATACCCTTGGTGTGATACAGCCCCTCGCGGCCAGTGATGCCCGCCACGATGACGCGCGAGTCCTTGTCAAACAGAATGCTCATAGTGCTCTCTTAGCTCCTGGCCTTGATCTCGGCAACGATCTTCTGCGCGCCATCGCGCATGTCGGCGCCCCAGTTGAGGCCAGCGTCGGCCAGCAGGGCGCGTCCCTCTTCCTCACCTGTGCCAGCGAGGCGAGCGACGATAGGCATCCCTTTGGGTAGCTCCTGCTGGGCCATGATGATGCCCTTTGCCACCTCCTCGCCGCGGGTGATGCCGCCGAAGATGTTGACGAGGATGCCGCGCACCTGGGGGTCGCGGGCGACGAAGAGCAGCGCCTTCTTCATCACCTCAGCCTTGGCGCCGCCGCCGATATCGAGGAAGTTGGCGGGCTTGCCACCCGCGCGGGCGACCATATCGAGTGTGGTCATGACGAGGCCCGCGCCATTGCCGATGATGCCCACATCGCCGTCGAGCTTGACGTAGGTCAGCCCCTCGGCCTTCGCCTCGTATTCCAGCGGATTCGACTCCTCGGACTCAGCCCAGCTGGCATACTCCTTCTGGCGCGGCAGAGCGGCGTCGTCGATCAGGATTTTGCCGTCGGCGGCGAGCACCTGGCCGTCGGCGGTGAGGGCAAGCGGGTTGATCTCGGCGAGGGTGGCGTCGCTGCCCTCATAGGCGCGGGCCAGCGCGGCGAGAATCGCGCCGCCTTTGGCGACGACGTTGGAGGGCATACCCGCCCGGGCGAGCAGCTCGCGCGCCTGCCACGCGGGCAGTCCCCAGCGGACGTCGATGGCGTGCTTGATGATCTTCTCAGGCGTCGTTTCGGCGACCTCTTCGATGTCGACGCCGCCTGCCGCGCTGACCATGACGACCGGGGCCTGGCTGGCGCGGTCGAGGACGATGCCGACGTAGTATTCATCGGCGATGGCGATCTTGGGCGTGACGAGGACTTTCTCGACGGTCAGCCCTTTGATGTCCATCCCAAGCACACGGCTCGCGGCGTCGCGCGCCTGCTCGGGCGTATCGCCAAACTGGATGCCGCCCGCCTTGCCACGTCCGCCGACGTAGACCTGCGCCTTGATGACGACCGGCTCGCCAAATTCGCGGGCGATCTCCTCAGCCTGTTCGGGCGTCGTGGCGATCTTGCCCGGCTGCACGGGGATACCGTACCGGCGCATAATCTCTTTCGCCTGGTACTCATGAATCTTCAAGTGTTCAGCTCCCTGATGTTACTGGAGTCTGCGGCAGACAATGCTTTCACACGGCAACATCGCCGTGCTACCCTGTCCCGCCAAATTAGCTCTACTAGGAGATATTACCACGGGCTATGGCGGCTGGCCGCTCCATCGGCAAACACTCATCGCAACACATCATGCGGCACACGGGCTACACTTCTAACAGCGCTTCTTCGCGGGATAGATCGAGAATCATACCAACTTCAGAGCAATTAGAACCGAGATGATAAAGGAGAAACTACAATGCCAGCCTTTCAGGGGCGTGAAATGACACCCGATGAATACGTCTCAGCACGTTTGGGAATTGACTTTCCGCCGTTCTGGAAAGACAAGATGGTGGCAATGGAGTACCTGTTGGGCCGCTGGCAAGGGTCGCTGGTAGCCGCCATCATGGGAGTTTATGATGACGAGTACGATGCTCACGTCACAGCGTTATTCGACGACTGGGCACGCGGTGAGATCGACATCATCGATTGCGCTCAGCAGCAAATAAACTACGAACTTCGCAGGGGCCTCTTTGACGAGCACGGAAGACCAAATGATGACGTGGTGAAGGGAGAATGAAGGCATCTCACTTGGTTCTTCGCGCGGTGAGGTGTCTGGGAGGCCGCGCAGGCGGCCTTGGCGGCGAAGCCCATAGGCGCGGCTTCAGCCGCCAGCTTCCCAGGCACGGGCAAACCTACATCAACAACCGCCCGCTACCCCACCGTATCCGGCGTGCGCTCGGTCGTCGTCGTTGTCGTTACAGCCGTGCGGTCGCCGCGACGACTCACCACGACCAGCAGCGCCACCAGCCCGGCGATGATCGCCACCAGCAGCGCCACCTGCGGCGTCCCAATGGGTAGCTGCGGCAGCCAGCCAGGCAGGCTGTGCTCGTTACGCGCGGCCGTGGTCAGCGCTGTGCCAAAAGGTGAGAGCTGGATGACACCCGCGTTGGTGAGCGAGAGATCATAAGTCACCTGCGGCTCAGTCGCATTCAGCGTCAGATATGTCAGCCAGGCGTCAGACGGCACCCAGCCCATGTTGCGGTCGGTCGAGAGGTCGTGGTAGAGCGAGGAGTTCATATGCTCCTGGAAGGCAACCTGGAAGCCCGTCGCGCCCGGCACCGCGCTGCCGACGGCGGACTGCCCGATGGTCGCGCCCACCGCGCTGGTATTCACCGGCTTATCGGTCAGCAGGTAGAGGTCGGCGTTCACCTGCTGCCCCTCGACGGCGAGCACCTCCAACGGCACCCAGAGGCGCGGCGTCTTCATCGTGATGAGCACGGGAGCGCCGTCGCCCTGCAACTGGCCACGCGCGCGGGCGGCGGAGGTGTCGTATTTCGCCGCCATGAAGATCGGGCTGCCCTGCGCATAGCCGAGCAGATGCGCCTTCGTCTCGCCGTTCAACTCGAAGCCATTGGTCGCGCACCACTGGATCACCTCTTGCCCGCTGCCCTTGAGGACGGTGATGTTGAGCGCCTCGACCTTCACCTGTTCGATGACCTGGGCCGCGCTCGGGGCCGCCGCGCCTGCTGCTCTATCATCCAGTGCGAACGTTGGCTGCGGATGCGTCTCGCGCTCCAGCCGCTGGAGCGTCCAGGCGCCGCCCTCCTGGATGCTGGTTGGAATCGCGGGCAGCGGCACGATCCAGCCGACATCGTTGAAGTCGCCCTGATAGGTGAAACTCGTCAGATAGTGTTCGATGCCGTCGTGCCAGGCGACCAGCGTCGTGGCGCGCTCCAGCCGGACGGAGCCGTTGGGGGCGACAAGGCCTCCGCAGGCGGCGGCGGTGGCTGCCTGGGTCACGAAGACGCCAAGGACGAAGAGGACGGGGATCAGCTTCCACAACTTACGGATCATGCCGGGGTCTCCTTTCATCGCCAGTGTCTGGAATGAATCTGCGCTCTGGTCTTTTAGAGATTGCCTGGCACTCTTGACGCTGGAGCAGAACGAAAGGTTCCCATGCAAGCGCAATCTGTGTCCAATTCCACACGATGCCCTGCTCAGGACAGCATGTGACCGGATATGCCGGTATGCTGGTTTTTGGATAACTATGCGCTGGCGCTTGCCCGACGAGTGGTTGGACGAGTGGTTGAAGGAGCGATTCGATGACGGGGACACCGATTGACACGAGCCTTGGACGGTATGGGAACGTTGTGCCTGAGGGATATACCTACTCGCAGAAGCTGGTGACGCCAGGCGACGTTCTGCGTCTGCCGCGCGCCTATCTCAAGTGGTACGACATCTATCCCCCCGAGAGCGAGATCGCGCCGGAGCATGTGCGCGAGAGCCGCGATTTCGTGGCGGCTGAGGTGGAGCGGCTGAAGCTGGATGATGAGCTGGGATTCGTGCTCCTGCATGCGTGCGGGCCAGCGTTGCTCCTGCTGCTGATTACCTGGCGCAATACCAATGAGTTGTGGGAATCGGTCTACGCGAAAGACCTGACGCAGCTGGGAGGTCTCTTCACGCCGACAATGTACGAGACGAGCCACCGAGGCACGTATTGTGTCTGGGAGCTTGGCCCGATCTGGCATGAGCGCAACGCCTGGATGTGTTTCCTTTCATCCCGGCGTGATGAGACGGCGAAGCAGGCCTATATTGCCGACCGGTTCTCCGGGCTGGCTTAGCGGGCGCCACAACACTCCGCGCCAGGCTATGCGCACATGGTACTGCAAACAGCGCACATACCGCAGGGCATTCGCGGCGATGGCGTATGATACAGGCAGGGAATATGCCTGTATGCCGTTGCAGACGAACACCGATAACGGCTGATGGAGGCGCGGATGAAGCTGTTCTACAGTCCCGACTATGCGCTGACCGAATACGCCTTCGATACGACACGGAAGGCGCGCTGGGTGGCCGAGTCTCTTCAGGCGCAGCCCGTCGCGGGTATCGAGTTCGTCGCGCCGGAGCCAGTGACCGAGGCGGCGCTCTGTGAGCTGCACGACCCGGCGTATGTCGCGGCGGTACGTACCGGC
The DNA here is from genome assembly GCA_036273675.1 of Ktedonobacterales bacterium. Taxonomy (GTDB): domain Bacteria; phylum Chloroflexota; class Ktedonobacteria; order Ktedonobacterales; family JADMIN01; genus DAHUXT01. The sequence continues at coordinate 25,257 of DASUHD010000051.1, forward strand.
GAGCCGCGCGCGCTGGCCGAGTCCCAGGGCTTCCAATGGGACGCCCTGCTCTGGCCGAGTGTCCGCGCCTCGACCGGGGGAGCGATTGCCGCCGCCGAGGTGGCGCTACGCACTGGGTGTGCCGGATCGCTCTCCAGCGGGCTGCACCATGCCTGGCGCTATCAGGGCAAAGGCTACTGCACGTTCAACGGACTCGCGCTGGCGGCCTTCCAGGCGCTGGCCAGCGACGCGAACTCGGTGCTCATTCTCGATCTGGACGCCCACTGTGGTGGTGGCACACACTCACTGGTGGCAGGCGAGCCGCGCATTCGCCACGCCGATATCGCCGTCGATCCGTTCGACTATTACACACCCACGGCAGAGAACAGCTTCGAGCTAGTCAGCGACGCGGCGCGCTACCTGCCCGCCGTCCGTGAATTGCTGGCACGTCTGGAAAGCAGTGGCAGTTACGATCTCTGCCTCTACAACGCGGGCATGGACCCGCACGAGGGCAGCGCCGAGGGTGGGCTGGCGGGCATCACCGAGGAGACGTTATCCGAGCGCGAGCGGCTGGTCTTCGCCTGGTGTCGCGCGCACACGATCCCAGTGGCGTTCGTACTGGCGGGCGGCTACGTCAGCCCACGGCTCCTGCGGGAGCGGCTGGTAGCGCTGCACCGCCTGACGGTGGAGATGGCGGCCACAGCGCAAGGCGGCGCGTGATGCCAGCAATGCGCCACGTCGGGCTGATCGGCTATCCCGTCGGCCACTCGCGCTCGCCCGCGATGCAGCAGGCGGCGTTCGACGCGCTGGGCATCCCCGCCCGCTACGTGCTCTGGGAGACGCCGCCCGAGATGTTGGCCGAGCGGATCTCGAGCCTGCGCGCGCCGGATGTGCTAGGCGCGAACGTCACCATCCCGCATAAGACGACGGTCGTGCCGCTGCTGGATGCGCTGGCGCCGAGCGCGCTGCAAGCTGGGCGCGCAGTCAACACCATCGTACGCGGCGCGGATGGCCGCCTGACGGGCCACAACACCGATGTGACCGGTGTGCTGCGCGTGCTTGATGCTCACGGAGCGGGAGATGCTGGGCAATCGGCGCTGGTGTTGGGGGCGGGCGGCGCGGCGCGGGCAGTCTGGGCGGCGATCCACGAGCGCGGGATGACGCTGTGGGTGGCGGCGCGGCATCCGTCGGCGGCACGGGAGGCGCTGAGCGCCCTCGGACTCACCTCAGCGGAAACGATTGTTCTGGACGCGCCCGATGAACTGGCGAAGGCGCTGGCCGCGAGCAGCGTCCTCATCAACGCGACATCCGTTGGCATGGGTGATCCGCTGGCATCGCCGCTGTTCGCCGAATTGCTCGTGTATCTGCCGGAGTCGGCGCTGGTCTTCGATATGGTCTATGCGCCACCGGAAACGGCGCTACTACGGGCGGCGCGCGCGCGTGGGCTGTTCACGGCGGCGGGACTGGAGATGCTGCTGGAACAGGGCGCGGCGGCGTTCAAGCTATGGACAGGACAATCCGCGCCCATCGCGGTGATGCGGGCGGCGCTCGCGGCGCATGACGTGGAATAGAGGCGAAACGGGGAAAGAACGATATGCCAGGCGTCGAGGGGGACGACGCCCGGCTATCGGCTGCATGAAGGTTGTTCTACAATCGGTGGCACTACGCGCGTTTCCTATTTCTTACAATTCGGCAAGGATGTCGAGCGCCTCAACCTGATCGCGCTCCAAAGTCTTGATGCTGATGTTGTGCAGGTATTCGCAGACACGCTGACGCGGCCAGCGCTCTTCCAGCGCCAGGCGCACGATCTGCCGCTGGCGCGGGCGCAGGCGGTCAATCGCCGTTGAAAGCTGCGCGCGGGTGAGCAGACGCTGCTCGCCATCGGTCCTGACGATCACCAGCGTCGTCTCGGTCTCCGAACGCGGCACCGCCCGCAGAAACTCGCGGATGATCTGTCGTGTATACGCCCGCTGCTGCCAGTCGGCGGAGGTTACATCCCCCAGTTCGCTATCAAGCTCGCCTTCCGTCTCGACGTCGGGCAACTGCGGCCTGCCATAGCCGCTCTGGCTGGTCCACCCCGCCTGTACGTACCCCTGACCATTGCGATTCATCATCGTCGTCCCCCTTCTCGTACCACTACCACTAAACCCTGTTCCATTCTTGAGAAGGTATGCAGCGCGCACGCGAGTAGAGAGCAGGCTGCATCCTGTTTTCTAGATTAGAACAAATTTTCTAATCCGTCAATAGCCAATCTGGTGCGGAAGGGATAGGGTGTCGGGATATGGGGGTGATTTTTCGCCAGTTCTCACCTGTGCTACCGTGTGCTACTGCCTCCTACCGCGCTGTTGAGGCCCGCCAGTCGCGAACCAGGATGATGAGGCCCAGCACGGCGGCGGCGGAGATCAGGATGGTGGCGGGGGCAAGGTAGAAGCCCGCGCCCCCGATGGCGGGTACGGTGATCGCGACGATGAGGAAGGCGCAGGTCACCAGCACGCCGCAGGCGACGCTGCGATTGGATGGCTCTGCCGTGTGATGCTGCCACCACGCGGAGAGCGTCGCCGCCAGGAACAGCACGATGACGGTGCTGAGTACAAAGACGATGCGCGCCGCCTGCTGCGCGAACTCCAGGGAGCTGGGCGCGATGGGCTTGCAGAGCACCGCCTGGTTGGAGACGCCATAGCAAATCTCATGCGCGCCGAAGAGGCTGATGAGCAGGTAGGCGCTGGCCAGCAGGCAGAGGACGAACGAGACAAGAGCCAGAATGGTCTGGACACGGGCAAGAGGCTCTAACTGGCTCAGGGAGCGAAGCTGTTTCAACGGGTGTACCTTCTCAGGGAACTCATAGGCATCACGCACACACGGACATCGGCGAGAATAGTCTATTCAGGAAAAGTATAACGCGCCCATGCCCTGCTACGCAGCAACCACCAATGTTTCTCCTACGCTTGCACCCCCTGGCCTTTCTGCCAGCCAATGTCCGCGTTTGTCCGCACGTGTCGGGGTAAATCCACGAGGAGTCGCTTGACAACTTGCCTGTTTGCATACACTATTGCATTCATGCAAACAATGTAGTGCGTCCCGCCAGGCAGGAGGTTCAGGTCATGAGCGACGATCCTAACGACATCAACCAGACCAGCGACACCAGTGACGCGAATGACGAACAGGCGATGCTGCCGTTCGACGATGGCAGCATGGGACGCCTCATTCGCCGACAATGGCATGAAGGGCAGTGGTATTTCAGCGTTGTAGACGTGATCGCGGTGCTGACCGATAGTGATGCGCCTAGCACTTATTGGGGCATGATGAAGCAGCGATTAGCTAAAGAGGAGGGGTTCACCGAAGTATTCACAAAATGTGAAAGGTTGAAAATGCGCGCCATCGATGGCAAGATGCGCCCCACTGATGCCGCAGGCGCGGAAACGATGCTGCGAATTGTGCAGAGCGTGCCCAGCCCGAAGGCTGAACCGATCAAGCAATGGCTGGCACGGGAGGGCGCCAAGCGTCTGGAAGAGATCGCTGCCGGACTTACTGAGCATCAGCGCCGCTTGCTCTTGCGGGGAGAGATCGCCGAGAAGAACCGCAGCCTCGCGGATACTGTCTCCGCTGCCGGTGTCGTCACCCGAAGCGACTTTGCCATCTTCCAAGACTTTGGCTATCGGGGCCTTTATAACGGCGAGAAGGCGCGTGATATTGCCGCGCGCAAAGGGCTTGCAAAGGGGCAGCATATTCTCGATCACATGGAGAGCGAGGAACTCGCCGCGAACTGGTTCCGCATCACCCAGACCGAGGCCAAGATACGCCGCGAGGAGATCGATAACAAGCATGACGCCAATTCGGCGCACTATGTCGTCGGCAAGAAGGTGCGCGAGACCATCGCCGATCTAGGCGGCACGATGCCCGAAGACCTACCCACCCCAGAGCAATCCATCCAGCAGATCGAGCGTGCCGAACAAGAGCGCATCCAGGCCGAGCGCCAGCCCCAACTCCTCTCAGACACGAATCAGTAAATCACGAAAAGCAGCCCCTCCCATTGTCCGGGAGGGGCTGTACGAGCGTGCCATGGTAATGCCAGTTATGGCGGGTTAGCGAGTACGCGACTTGGCGCCGCTGCGCGCCTTGGCATGGCCGTTCGCGTGACCGTTGTGGCCGTTGCCGTTGCTGGCGGCCTTGCCTGCGGTGACCGCGTGATCCGCCTTAGCATGGCTCTTCGCATAGACCGGTGTGAGCCAGTCGCGATACTCTGGCCGCATGCCGCGCACCACCTCGTGATACGTCTGCTGCAGCGTCTCGGTCAGCGCGCCGATCTTGCCCGTTCCCACCGGGCGATGGTCCACCTCGATGACGGGGCAAATCTGGGCGCCGGTCCCGGTGAGGAAGATTTCATCAGCCACATACAGCTCGGTGCGGTCGATCTGGCGCTCGCGGGTAATGCGGTCCAACTCGCGGCGAGCAAGCTGCATGATGGTCTCGCGGGTAATACCGAGCAGGATATTCTCGGAGGCGGACGGCGTCACCAGCTCGCCATTGACCAGCATGAAGATGTTTTCGGCGCTGCCCTCGCTGACATGGCCCTCGCTGGTCAGCATGATCGCCTCATCGAAGCCGTTCATCAGCGCCTCAGACTTGGCGAAGGCGCTATTGACGTAGGCGCCAGAAATCTTGGCGCGGGCGGGTATCATGTTGTCGTCCACCCGCCGCCACGACGAGACGCCACAGCGCAGGCCCGTAGTGGCGACGTAGTCACCCATCGGCACAGTGTAGATCAGGAAGGCGTCTTCCAGGTCGTTGAGCCGGACACCGATAATCTCATTGGCCTTGTAGGCGAACGGGCGAATGTAGCAGTTCTCGCGCAGATTGTTGCGGCGCACCAGGTCGATGGTGATGGCGATCAGCTCGTCAACGCTGTAGGGCAACTCGATATTGACGATACGGCAGGAGCGGTGCAGGCGCTCGTAATGCTCGCGCAGCCGGAAGATATAGAGTTCCTCGGTCTGGTCGTTCCAGTAGGCACGGATTCCCTCGAAGCAGCCAGTGCCATACGAGAGCGCATGGCTCATGACACCGACATGCGCCTCATTGGCGGCCACAAACGCGCCATTCATGAAGACCGTCATATCGGTCCGCTGGGAAAGAGGAATAGACACGCTCACTCGCCTCCTATGCGGCCTCGTTGCCGCATCGTTATGTTCAGACCGCTACGCCAGATAGCGGCCAGCCCCATCTCACTCGAAGTCGTGGCGAACATGCGCCCCATACCATCAGACTATCCATAGTGTCAAGACGAATCAGCAGGCCAGATGCCTACACATACAACGCCGCATTACAGGACATGACAGAACTCACATGACTCACATGATGCGTTTGCCGGTGGCCGAGAGCGCCAGTTGCGCCGCGAGATCACCCGTGCGGTTGCGTTCGTCCAGAATTGGGTTCACCTCGACCAGATCGAGGCTGAGCAGCTTGCCAGAACTGGCGACCAGCTCCATCGCGAGATGGGCCTCGCGCCAGGTCATGCCGCCAGGGACCGGTGTGCCGACGCCGGGGGCGTCCTTGGGATCGACGCCATCGAGATCGAAGCTGACATGAATGCCCGAGGCCCCTTCGGACGCCAGGGCTATCGCGTCGTGGGTGATACGATCCATCCCGTGACGGTCGATATCGGCCATGGTGAAGACGTGCGCGCCGGACCGCTTGAGCAGCTCGCGCTCGCCGGGGTCGATATCCCGCGCGCCGACGATGACGACGCGGCGTGGGTCGATATGCGGGCCGCCGCCAGCCACCCCGACTAGCGCCGGATCGCACGCCGCAGGATCGCCGTAGCCGCAGAGCGCGCCAAGGATCATGCCGTGGATATTGCCCGATGGGCTAGTCTTCGAGTTGTTGAAGTCGGTGTGGGCGTCGAACCAGATGACGCCGGGCGACTTGACCGCGTTGGCGACGCCGCTGCCAGAGCCGAGCGAGATGCTATGATCGCCGCCGAGAATGATGGGGGTTGAGCCAGCGCGCACGACGCTTTCGACGCGCTTTGCCAGCTCGTTGGCGACGCAGACGACTTCTTCCAGGTATTTAAGCGGATCCTCACGAGATGGAGTCGCGGTGGGTTCGGGGACGGGAATCGAGCCGAGATCCTCAATGGTATGGCCCAGGTCCGTCAGTTTCTCGCGGATGTTTGCGTACCGGATGGCGCTGGGGCCCATATCTACGCCGCGACGCCCCGCGCCCAGGTACATCGGAACGCCAATCAGGCTGATGTGCATGGTCAACAATCGTTTCTGTCTCGACCACCGCTACAGGCGCCGTTGCCAATAACGGGGAGCGCTGAAGCTGAGAAGGGTCAGTGCTGCCATCAGTATACTGCCCCCGTCCCGTTTCGTCCAGTATAGGAGCGACGACGAAGACGCGTCAACACTGAATTTTCCAGTGGAAAGTTCGTCTGAGATTGTGCGGAGGTCATGCGCGGACGATGTGGCTGTAGCGGATGCTCGATGCTGTTCTAGCGAAATGTTTACATGTAGCCAACGACTGTCTAACGTTGGTCTACTGACGTTCTAACACACAATGCCCTCGGCGGTGACTATACTTTACTAGTCGCGTGTAACCCATGCATACCGGAGCGCTGAAGGAGCCGCTCATGTAAGGGTGAAGGGAGGACATCATGTCCACCAGGACTTCTGTGAGGATCCGCCGGGCCGCTGAGGCTGACCTCGATCAAGTGCTCGCGCTCTTCCACGAGTTCCATGAGTTCCACGTACGCGGCGTGCCGGACCGGCTGCGCGTCCCCCATCCATACGACGACGCGGCGGCGCGCGAGACGCTGCTCAGCATCCTCCACAACACGGAGTCGGCCCTCTTCGTCGCCGAGGAAGCTGGGCGGCTCCTTGGTCTGGCCGAGGTCTACCTGCGACGAGATATACCCCATCCAGCGGCCATCGAGTACACATACGGCTACCTCCAGAGCCTGATCGTCACCGCGTCCACACGGCGGCGCGGCCTGGGGCGGCAGCTGGTTGCCGCCGCCGAGCAGTGGTCGCGCGAGCACGGCGCCAGCGAGACGCGCCTGGCCTGCTGGGAATTCGCCGAGGGTCCACTGCCCTTCTATGAGGCGCTGGGCTATCGCACGATGAAGCGCACGCTCGTCCGCCCGCTTTGATGGCGGCACAGGTATCTCTATTTTGCTTTGCTGGCGAACACCGAACGTACCGGCTTGGTGAAGGCCACAATGACGACGCCGAGTAGAAGCAGTCCGCAGCATCCCTGTTCGATCTTGAACCACACGGGAAAGTCGCCGGGTATCGCAATGATGACCGCGATGGCGACGACCATGCCTGCTGACGAAAGCCGGAGCAGACGGTAGCCAACGCGCGAGCCACGAGACATCCAGGCGGCGAAGAGCAAGTTGATCAAGGCGTGGGCGACGACGATGGTCCCACGGACCAAAACGCCAATGGGCGCGATGGCGGCATTCCCGCGCAACAGGATGGCGGCCACCAGGGTGAGCGCGCTGATGCCGAGATAGCTGCCGAGTAGCATGTTTACGGCGCGGAACGCCGCCTGGCTCCGTGGATGCTGTACCTTTGTTTCGACGATAGTTTGCGCTTGCATGAGAGGGTCCTTTCAATGACGTGATTGATTCAGAAGAACGATGATGGCCATCATCTGTGTGCGATAGATTTCAATGCGTCTCCGTGGCGCCAGATAGACAGGCGACGGGGCGTGAGGTATCTTCGCTGCGCTTAAGAATAGCTGGCGAGAGTGGGGCGACACATGTCCCCGCGGTCACGAATCAGGGCCTATTTCACGGCGTGGATGGCGGCGCAACGGCCTATGATCAGAGTCATAGGTCGGCCGCTGGAAACCGTGACCGCAAGCACTGGCGAGAGCGATGGGCAGACACGTATGATGGGAAGAAACAAATCACGTCCACAAGCAGGTACACATATGACACAATTACCAGCGCAGATGGCAACCAGTTCCGAGCCAGCGCCCCTCAGGATCTCTCGGCGGAGGGTTCGCCGATGGGGGATCTATGATATCGTCGTCGGTGTGGGTTATCTCGCCAATCTCTTGGGTACCGGGCAGCTCACACTGACCCGCTTCCTGTTGCTCACGGTGATCTATGGCGCATGGCTGGTGGTCCTTCATCTGGGGATGCGGCTCGGCGTGGGAAACGGCAGCGGAGAACAGCCGCCCCTCTGGTGGACCATGAGCCTGATCGGTCTGGCGTGCGCTTCGCAATTCATTCCCCTGGGGAACACCAACCTCAATTGGCTCCCGATCCTGACAACGGCCACTGCGTGCCTGATCGTTGTCACCACCCCACGCTATGTCGGCCTGAGTGCGGCGGTGATCCTCTGGCTGAGTTCCAGCCTCGCATTCAGTCTCCGCATGCAAGCCTGGGATCTCAATACCCAGTTGACGCTGCTGGTCTCGTTCGCTTCGTTTGTGGGGGTCACGATGGCTTTACACCAACTCACGCTGGCCCACAGAGCGCTCGCGGACTCGAACGCCAGGTTAGCGGAGGCACACACTCAGCTCCAGGAGTACAGCGCGCAGGTTGAGGAGATGGCAGCCATCCGCGAGCGCAACCGGATCGCGCGTGAGATCCATGACACGTTGGGCCATTCGCTGACCATCCTTGCGGTGCAACTCGAAACGGCAACGCAGTACGAAACGCGTGGCGATCCCGGCTTGCATGAGGAATTGCGCGAGGCGCGACGTGTGGCGAGCGCCTGCCTGACGGACGTGCGGCACTCAGTCGAAGCGCTCCGCCCCGATGAGGCCGCTGACGGATCACTGCGGGAGCGATTGCGAGGACTGGCGGCGGAATTTGCCGCGACCAGCCGCGAGACGGCGATCACGCTCGATCTCGACGAGGCGACCCGCGTGCTGAGCTCCGATCTCTCCATGACGCTCTATCGTTGCGCGCAGGAGGCGCTGACCAATATCCGCAAGCATGCGCGCGCGACGAAGGTGCTGCTCTATCTGAGCACGGGCGACGAGCCAGGGGGGCAGGTAGAACTGACTGTGCTGGACAACGGCCAGGGCGCCACGACGGAGGAACAAGAGCAAACACATGGCTTTGGCTTGCGCGGTATGCGTGAGCGCGTTGCGCTCCTGGGCGGGACGGTGCGGGCTGGCCCCGAGCCGGAGCGCGGCTGGCGCGTGGCGGTGTTGATCCCGCTCCAGCAGCGAGAGCAAGCCAAGGTCGTTGCTCGGACAGCACGGGCAGAGGGATAGGGTAGCAATGGTAGAGCGTATCCGTGTGTTGATCGTCGATGACCAGCGCCTGCTGTGCGAGGGCTTTCGCAAATTGATTGAGATCGAGCCGCAGTTGGAGGTAGTGGGCATGGCGGGGGATGGCGAGGAGGCGCTCGTCGCCACCGAGCGGCTCCTCGCGGCGGATACGGCGCCCGATGTGGTGCTGATGGATGTGCGTATGCCGCGTCTCGATGGCATCGCGGCGACGCGGATCTTCAAAGAGCGCTGGCCCACGATCCGCGTTGTCATCCTGACGACGTTCGACGATCGTGAGTTGATTCAGGCCGGGCTGCAAGCCGGGGCGTCGGGGTATGTGCTCAAAGACATCACCGCCGAGCAGCTTGCGACCACCATTCGTGGAGTCGCGCAGGGGCAGGTTCTTCTGCATCCCGATGTCGCCAGCGCCGTCGTGGCTTCGTTCGCCCAGGCATCTGCTCGAGCGTCCGGCGAACCCGTGGCGGCCATGTCGGCATCCGTCGGGGTGAGCGGCCTGACGCAGTTGACCGACCGCGAGCGGGAGATCCTGGCGCTGTTAGCGCGAGGCGCCTCCAACCGCGAGATCAGCGAGACGCTCTACATCGCCGGTGGCACCGTCAAGAACCACCTCAGCAACATCCTGAGCAAGCTGGGGGTCCGCGACCGCACGCAGGCCGCGCTCAAAGCCCGCGAACTCGGCCTGTTCTAACGAACACGTTATCGAGCGAGTGTGCCACGGGCCATGCTGCCGCTGGCGTCACAGGTAGCGGTGTAGTGCTCGCCCTCGTGGCCCTTGTCATCGGTGGCTGATATCAAGCTCCTGTCAAAACACCACGATCACTGGCGCCTTATCTGAGATATCCGTCAATTCAGCGGCTTCCGGGCCAACATAATCTTCCGGCTTCAATGAAATGGAGATAAGACCACCATCACCTAGGCTAATGCGAATTGCATCGTCGTCGACTGCTTCGGCTTGGCGCACAATTGCGCCAATGCGATCACACAGGACATCTCGAAAGCCCGGCTCTCCCCAGGCAAACACCTTGCCGCCGAACGAGACCTCCGGTCCGCTGTATGCCGTCAGGAGAGGGCCATCGAATCCAAGTTGAACATAATCCATGACGAACGTAACGGAACTCAACTTTTCGCCGACGATGATTTGCAAGGGCGAGATATTTTCCATAACAGGTAATCTTCCTGTGAAGTAGCCCAGCTAATGGCATCGCATCGTGCGGCAATGATTCCCGCGACATTGAATGCCAGACAATTCACAACCTCCAAGTCCGTCCCGAAGTGCTAGCCAGTGGTTGTGCGACTTATGCAACTAACACTCCTGAAATAAGCACAACACATGGCAGTAGCTATTTGCCAGGATTGTAGCCACCACGACGGGGCAACTCATCCTCAAAGTCGCAGGCGGCGACAGCCGCGTAGCCATGTTTCCACAAGCATTCAAGGATTTGCGTAACAAGCGATATTTGGTCAGCCCGCGGCTGGCTGGGTACAGCATCGATATCCAGATAGCACCGATAATACAAGAAGCTGTCTGGTTCATTGCGGCGAATTATATCGAACTCGTCATTACGCACAATACCAATCGCAAAGCGTGAGCCGTCGATTGACCACCGATCCGCACGCTGCACCTGGTCGCCCAGACACTCTACCAACAGGGCTTGCAGATCTTCCCGCGAGATATCGTCGGCATCAACGAATAGCTTGCAATAGAGTTCTGGGTCATACTCTTCATACATAGGCACCCGCCTCTCGCCCCGCTATTCTCGCCCCTACCTTCAACACGAACTATACACCCTCCCGCCCCATCTGTAGCGATATGGCGCGCTCTGCCGCCTTGACGCCAATCTGCGCTGCCCGCCATCATAGAGAACGCACGTTCTATTCGGTATATGGAGAGATGGAGGATGACATGGAGACTTCTGGGAAAACGCGGGTACTCGATACGCTCGGCACGTCCGGGCAGGCGCAAGGAAGCGCGTTGCCCGCTTTGGACACTGGATCAGGCGGGTCGACTAGTGGGCTGCTCGGTCCGCTGATCGAGATCATGGGCGCCGAGGGCGACTCCCTGCACGGAGCGCTGGCGGCGTGGCAACGCGAACAGGATCGCCTGGCCAATCGCGCGTGGCGGCGGCCCGGCGGGATGGCGCGGCCCGCTGGCCTGTAATGCGCGTCGCCCGATGGAGATGGGATGGGGAGGGAGGCTGAATCGATGACACGCGACACGCTGGCGCTCTGGGCGTATACCCCGCCGGGCGCTCCCTGGCCGCTGGTGGCGACCGACTACGGCGCGCGCATCGAGGCGCTGGAGTTCACGACCGTCGCGCCGGGTGGCTTCGGCGATCTCTCCTGCATCCTCAAGTTGCCGGATGCGCGGCTGCCCCGGCCAGAGCTGGGGCTGTTCTCGCGGGTGGCGCTGCGCGATGGCCTATTTACCTGTTTTTCGGGCGAGTGGAGCGATCCGACGCTGGTGCTGGATAGCGCGCGCGGCGAGTATGTGATGCTCTCGGCGCTGGGCGGCGGTGTGGCGCTGCGCGACGATCCCGACGACGCGGCCTATACCTCGGCGACCACGGCCCAGGATATCATCGCCGCCGAATTCGCCCGCCGCGCCAGCTATCTCGCCCTCGATGGCGACCTCGCCGCCGTCCTGCCCGATCATCCGGCCAACACCTTTACGCCGGTCTATGACGGGTATACACATCACGACATTAGGTTGGCACTATTTGCCCTGGATAACTTCCGTATGTGGTTTCCGCTAATTGTAGTATTCGCACTGTGCCCGGTATGTCTAACAGGCGGTGCAACATGCTCAACAGTTTCAACACCCAGTTAGTGGAAGTCGTCGATATCCTCCAGCGATGTATGCAATTCCCAGTGAGTACCGTCAAGCCGCTTGTCATTCTTTCGGTAAACATCCACCCGCACACCAAAGTATCGCAGCAAACCCCGCTTTTCCTCGTAGTTGAAGTCTTGCCCTTTAGCACGCAACGGAGCGGCCCACAGTTCATACGCGCGCATGGCGGCGTCCTGCTTGGCCTGATCCGTAGGTGTCAGCTGCACACGATGCGACGGACCAATCGGTTTACCTCCTGCTGGATTGCTGCGATCGCTGGTATCAAGTAAGCCTGGAAGAAATCGCTGTGTGGCACTCGCTGTCACTAGCTGTTCGATGCGTATGGCTAGCTCTTCCCGCTCCACGGTTGCCTTGGAGAGTTGTTCTGTACATGCCTTCACTTGGCCGTCCAATTCCTCAAAGGTCTCGTTGTCGGGGGCATTGGCCTGCATGCATAGCAAGTTCTGCCGCCGTCGGACGAGCGCGGCAAGCGTAGCATCAAAGCCTTCCAAGCGGGCGTGGAGAGCGACGTATGCAGCGTCGGTTGCACCTTGGCAAGCAATATGTTTGAACTTGGCCAGCAGGGCATTGGTATGGATCATTACGAGTACCTTGCTCCAGATGTCGGCGTCGAGAATATGCACGCTCACAGTGGGAGCCCGACCGGGGCAGTATCTCTCAGCACTCCCAAAGCTGCCATAGCGGGAGCTACATACATAGCGCATCGTTTTGCCGTTACGTCGCGCAAGCATAGTGCGCCCGCAGTATGCACAGCGCGCGAAGCCCGCACGAAGCAACTGATCTTTGGCATACTTGTCGTTACGGATAGCCACCCGAGTGTTGTGCGCAATTTGACCCTGAACTGCTTGCCATGTTGCCTGATCTACGAGCGGAGGGCAAGCATCACTCGTCAGCGGAATGGCTCTGCCTGCCATTTCGGCAACTTCTTCCATCCCTGCAATGCGTGTAAGCTTGGCGCGAGTCATTTTGCGCTTGACGATGCGTGGCATGCCTGTCTCTGCGTCGACGTGCTGCTCCTTGAAGTCATAGTGGCGATAGGCTTCGGGTTCACCCTTATAGAATGTATTGTCGAGTATCCTACGAATGCTTTCCCGATTCCAAACGGGTGCTATCATGCGAGCGCCATTTTCTCCACGGAGTGCGTGGTACTGCGAGGGAGTGGGGATCCCATCCGCTGCCAAGTCACGCACTATAGCACGGACACTCTTGCCTTCCACGTATTCGCGAAATATCCGCTGCACAATAGGCGCCGTCTCAGGGTCAGGGATAAGACGTACTTTGGCGAGACGCCCTTCATGATTGCGCTCTGGACCCCACTGATAGCCATAGAGGGCTACTGCGCCCGGCAACAGGGCGCCGTTCTCGGCTCGCCGCCGCTTGCCACGCACCGTACGCTCCATAATCATCTCGCGCTCGACCTCTGCCACGAAGCCAAGCGTGCTCCGCAGAAAACGGCTGCGTGGAGTGTCATCCAGTCTTTCAGTGATAAACTCGATACGCCCGCCTGATTGTTCTTCAACCTGATGTCGTATCACTGCCTGGTGTGTCTGATTGCGGCTGAGTCTATCGAGCGTGTCGGCCACCAATATGCCTACCTGGTGCAGCCGAATGGCCTCAAGAGCCGTCTGGAGTCCTGGCCTATCCAAACTGGCCCCGGAGTGTATATCCTGCTCTACCGCATACACACAATAGCCTTGTTCAGCACAGTAGCGGCGCGCACGCTCAACCTGTGTCTCCAAACCTGCGCCTTTCTGCTGTCCTTTAGTGCTCACTCGACTATAGATGATGGCAACCATATGTACGTCCGATGAAAGTTGCTGTGTGGATGGCTTAGCGCACATGTTTGGTTCCTCTGGAGAGCTAAGTTGGCAAACAAAGCTTTGGCAAACAAAGCTGTAGAAGCAATAGCGGTATGAATGCTGCCAGTCCTGAAAATTACCCACATTGTACCACATCTTGTGTACTTTCGTCTGCTCAATTATCGCGCCACAGCGGGCCAGACGGTGATTACCTACCTGGGTCATGCGCTCTCGCTGCCCTACAACGAGGAAGGCGTCTACAGCCACTTTGTGGCGCTGGGTGGGATCGACACCGACCTGGGCTGCCTGGTTGGCAATGGCGATGACGTGAACGCGCTGGGTGGGCATGGAATCATCCCCTGCCGCTGGTACGGCTGGAATCAGTTGGCGGCGGCAGAGATCAATGGCATGATTGCCATAGAGAAAGTGAGCACGGTAGTGAGCAGCAACGTTCCTACGGGATGGAAGGATGACGGTAAGACACTGGTAGCGCCCAATGGTGTGCCGGTGGTCAAAGGGTTCCGCGAGTACATCATGGCGAGGAGTTGGGACGCCAACAACTGGCCGCTGGCCGCGGAGCAGGTGATAACCAGCGGCAGCATCGAGCCCGGGAACGCGACGATTGGGCTGGGCAGTAGACAGGATTTCCGGCTGACCGCGCTGGGCTGGACAGAGAGCCGAAATGTCTACGTGATCTACGCGGGTCAGGACATCCGCGCGCTGGAGCAGCAGTTAGCCGCGGCGAATGCCCACGTTACGCAACTGGAGGCGCAGCTTGCCAGCATGCCCGCTCCCGTCCCCGCGCCTGCTGACCCGAAGGCGAGTGAAGCGCTGGTTGCATTGCTGGAACTGGCGAAGGCGCTCAAACTGGTAGCTGCGTAGCGGCGCTTCGCTGCTCCAAATAATAGCGTTGGAGTGGAGCATTATAGTAGCGTTGGAGCATCAGCAGGGAGATATGATCTCCCGCTCCCGAGCGCTCCACCTTCCCCTGATCACCTTCCCACTGCCAGCATGTGCGACCGCGCAATGTCTCAGTGAAAGAGCGATTGACCGATGTGAGCAAGCGTATCGCCGGTGGCGAAGAGTGACAACAGCCAGCCAATGATGAGCGAGGCAATACCCAGGATAGCCGAGAAGGTTCTCTGGCGCCGCTCGAACGACGCCACCTGCTGCCCAATTGCTCTATCGACCAGGTTGCGTAACGCAGGATCCTCAGTCAGCCATGCGGTGAGTGTAGAAAGCCGCTGCTGCTGCGTATGGAGTGAGTTCACGGCCAAGGGCGCCACCTGAGTCTCGCGCGTATCGTGGCGCGTCCGGCCGCGTCTAATCAGACGCCTGAACGCCGAAATTGCCAGCACCACCAGAGTGAACTCCAGGATCAAGAGCAAGACATCGAGAAGGAGGAATATGCTCCGCGCCGGTCCTGTTACAAAGCTCGATGTTATCCCCGTAAAGGTGAGGAATCCGGCGCCGGTTAGCACAACCAAAGTCAGCAGGCAAAAGGCTACAACGACGGCAATGGTCGCGGGAGTGTTCCGCTGGTTCGCGCTATCGCCGCCCGCCTGTGCTTGGAGAGAGATCAACAAGACCCCTTGTGCGGTGGCGAGCACGAAAGTGACAACGACGAACGCAAATACGACACGTGGATCGAGTGAGAGGTAGTAATACTGAGTAATCAGGACAAGGAGTAAAAATAGGAGTATCTCGGTTGCCCCTATCAACCTGGCTTGCCGTGTCAAGACCGCTGGAAGCCACAGGAGACACATGAATCCAGCATACCAAATGGGGATAGGCGCGATCACCAGGATGAAGGCAAGGACAGCAACAATATGCACGAGATGTTGATTGTGTACTTGTCGCCGCTGTAGCAATGCCGCCACCACAATCAACACAACAGGGATGACTGATAGAAGCGGCCGACTCAGTGTATGCAGGGAGACCAGGACAAGCACCAGGAACGCAATGGTTTCGACCACCCATTCCCAGGTGCGCGCCTGCACGCCATCCCGGACCTGAAGAGCGTCCCACAGGGTGAGATGCACTAGCAGCAATCCAGCACATGTCAAAGACAGAAGGGTCAGGTACGTGAGCTGGTTCACCCAGGCATTATTGGGATCTGCAACCGAAAACGAGGCGTCAGTGGTTTGCCTGGAGAGAATCGCGGCCACAATGGCTTGGGATGCAGTGAGTAAGACCAGAATGGCGAGCCCGAAAATGATCTGCGAGCGCCCGGTGGAACGCAACACCGTCGTGTGTCGGAAGGAGACGTTGAAAAGTGTGATGAGGGCTTTATGACCGAGAACCAGAGGAATCCCCATGACTACGAGTTCGCCAACGACGAGCGCAAGAAGAGACATTGCGTCTGCATCTCCAGTCAGCACTGCCTGCACATCCGGTGTCACAGTCTGGACACCCAGCATGACAAGCAGCCCCGCGATAGCGAGCAGCATAATCCACCCGATGGCTATCAGCAAACGACTCCAGAGACGTGAGGGAGAGAAAGGGATGATCCCTCTGGACCCTAAGAGCGCCATCTCTGCCGCGAAGACTAATAACAAGCGTGCGGGCAAACTGATCCCCTGAAGGATGAGCACGATCAGGATAGCAGTTGTTGCTAAGACAGCCGCGAGCGCATCGAGGGGACGCTGTATAACGACCCGTTGTCTCATGCCAACGGGTTTGCCAGACAATGTCTCTTCGGAGGATTCTGGCGCCTTCGGCGTCTCTTGGTCCGAAGTAGGCTGGGTAGCGATGTGCGATCGTAGGTTCGCCTCGAATTCGTCGATGTACGATGTCTTGCTCATGATGCGCTCCTCTGCAGCAAATGACGCAGCGCGGCAATGTACGTCGGCTTGGCTATTTCAATGAGAGCAATGCCCGGTCGCTTCGGTTCCAGATGCCGAGGCATTTCTATTTCTGGCTGCCTGGCTGTAGTGTAGCATAGATGTATAGTGCCTGATCGCCTGATCCTCACGTAGAAGCGCTGGCGGTGGTAACACGCGGTCCTTGAGTCTGTCGCCGCTACCTGCTTTATAGTGCCAGCTTTATAGTGCCAGCTTTATAGTGCCAGGTTCGATGCTCTCTTGCGATCTATTGAGCCTTAGAGGCCCATGCCAGTACAAACGCCTCTCGACCCGAAGGTCGTGGAGGCGCTGGCTGCGGTGATGGAGTTGGCGGAGGCGCTCACACTGGTTCAGGGGTAGGTCTGAGGTTGGGATGCAGCGCGCGGACAGTGCAGTTGATTGCTTAGCTGGTGCGTTTTCGTTGCGAGGGCCAGCGGCGCTTTGGGGGCGATGCCTTCTCAGGAAGGATCGCTGGCAGTACATTGGGCGCTGCTCCAGATGTTGTATTAGCACCGTCGAAATAGGTGAGGTTCTCGGCGACGACACGGGCGGAATCCACAGCGCCGACTGCCTGGAAGATCGCCAGCGATTGCTCGAAGTAGCTGCGCGCCTGCTCCGGCTGGCCCAGGTCGTCAGCCAAGCCGCCCAGGTTGTTGAGGGTGGTTCCCTCTACGGCGCGGTCGCCGACCTCGTGCGCGATGGCGAGCGCCTGCTCGTAGTAGCCCTGCGCCTGCTGCATGGAGCGTCAAGAGGCAAGATATCGGGTTAGCGACGCGGAGTGCGGGCCGCTGATGACAAAGCGGTGAATCGCCTCCTGGGGTCGAAAGCGCCATGATTTCCGCGGCCCCCTAGGGTGCGCTACAGCGAGGAGTTCCTGCGCCTGACGAACCAGGGCGGGTTTGGTGGTGCAGAACATTGGCATCGTGAGCGCGTTCATCGGCGAGGAGCAGAACCGCCTGTTTCAGGACTTCCTGGCGCAGGCGTCGGAGCTGGGGTAGGGGTAGGGGCCGAGCGGGCCGAGCTGGAACGAAAGTGCGTGGCGCGAGCCTTAGGCAGTTCACGCCGCGCCGTGGCGCTCACCTCCACCTGCATGTACCCATGTACGTAGTGGGTGAGCCGTGGCCGTTGCTTGCGGGGCTATTCCAATGCTGGGTGCAGGCGAGTTTCAATCATTCGCCTGGTAATTAGGACATAGTTAGCGGGTACTCAACATATGATGCGATTAGCGACTTGTTTCTCTACTGAACTGGATTGCCTGTGAGGTGTAGATCAGCCCCCTTCAACGTCCACTACCATTTGCGTGGGACGATCGTCTCTGGCTGACCTTCCCCTACCTGGACCTCGCGCTTCCTCATGCAAATCACTTGATGGTACCCGTTGCCGGGAGACGGGCGTGCCTGGTTGCAGTATGGGTGTTGCATTGGCAAGCGAAGTATGATACACCTCTGTGTGCCGGTCGGAAGAATTACCGAGAAGCATGGGCGCTTCTCAATAGGTGGCTGTCAGTAGTAGTTGCTTGTCCATGGGGTGGAGACGTGCTCTACCGAAGAGCACAACGTAGAGTAAAGGAGATAAGGCTCATGGCGAACCCCCGTCGCGCTTGGAGGCGCAGCATCACATTCCTCGGTCTTTCGGGTATCGTTGGCCTCGTAGGCGCCCTCGCAGTGGCGCTGTTAGCGCCGTCAACCGCCTTGGCGGCGACGCTCCACATCAGCACCGACCCCTTCACACAGGCCACGTGCGCCGCTTCCGCCACGACCAACCATCACACCGAGGTCGAGCCCGACACGTACTCCAACGGCTCAACCATCGTCGCGGCCTTCCAGGTCGGGCGCATCTACGACGGCGGGGCGTGCGCCGCCGGTTTCGCCACCTCCACCAACAACGGCGTGAACTGGACCAGCGGGCTGCTTCCAGGGCTGACCAAGTACACTGGCGGTGGCACGTTCGACCGCGTCACCGACGAAGCCGTCGCCTATGACGCGAAGACCAACGCCTGGCTCATCTCGTCGCTCGTGCTCAGCGAGGCAGGCGGCGTCAAGGGCGTAGCGATCTACACCAGCCGCTCGACCGATGGAGGTCTCACCTGGGGCACTCCCGTACTCACCGAGAACTCCAGCAGTAGCCCTGACAAGAACTGGATCGTCTGTGACGACACCGCGACCAGCCCGTTCTTCGGCAACTGCTACACCGAGTGGGACGACAATGGCGCGGGCAACCTACTCCACATGAGCACTTCGACCAACGGCGGCCAGAGTTGGGGTGCGGCAAAGACCAACAATGCTGGGGTCATCGGCGGACAACCTGTCGTACGCCCTGACGGCACGGTGATTGTGCCGATCGAC
Organism: Ktedonobacterales bacterium; assembly: GCA_036273675.1. Lineage (GTDB taxonomy): Bacteria > Chloroflexota > Ktedonobacteria > Ktedonobacterales > JADMIN01 > DAHUXT01. The sequence continues at coordinate 44,326 of DASUHD010000051.1, forward strand.
AACGCCAACGAGACCGCCGTCGGCGCGTTTAACTCCACCAACGGTGGCGTCAGTTGGAGTGCGGTCACAACCATCGCCACGATCTCGCACCACAAGGCTGCCGGAAGCCTGCGTGAGGGGCCACTGCCCTCGGCCGAGATTGACGGGGCTGGCAATGTCTTCGTTGCTTGGGCCGACTGCCGCTTCCGCCGCTCCTGCCGGTCCAACGACATCGTGTTCGTCAAGTCCACGAACGCTACTGGCACCACCTGGTCATCTGTGACCCGCGTGCCGATTGACGCCACCACCAGTGGCATCGACCACTTCATTCCTGGCCTTGCCGTCAACAAGGCCACCACGGGCGCCTCGGCGCAACTTGGGCTGACCTACTACTTCTACCCGTCTGGCAGCACCTCGCTCAGCGTCGGCTTCCTATCATCCACCAACGCCGGAAGCACCTGGAGTGCGCCCCAGACGATCAGCAGTGGTATGCCCTCGACCTGGGTAGCCACAACCAGTCAGGGCCGCATGGTTGGTGACTACATCTCGACCTCGTATGGCTCGGACAACCTGGCCCATGGCGTCTTCGCCACGGCGTCGGCTCCCACCAGTGGCACGAGCTGCTCGTCGGTGCTCGACAACTGCAACGAGCCAACCGATACGTTCACCTCGGGTCTCGCCGCAGGCGGATCCGCCTCTGGCGCCAACGACCCGGTGCTCTTCAGCGGCACGGGCGGTGGCAACGCCAACAGCCTCTGGAACGTTGTCGACAATAACGGGAGTAAGCACCGCGACTAGCAGGTGGGTAGTCGCTTCACGCGGTCCATTTGAAGTAGGCAGATCTAGGCTACGTGGAGTGCGGACGACAACGTCTGTACAGATCTGCATCATTTAGAAAGAGAAACGGGGGAGCCCACCGCATTTGCCGACCGGTATGCGGCAGGGCCCTACCCGTGTCCCGATGGAAAGCGAGAACCCGCAGAAGAGCTGCGCATAGCTGCGCATATGGGTACCCAACAAATCACAAGTGTGCGACTTAGAACGCAGTGTGGCGGTTTGTTCCACCGCGACGCTAGTTTTGAAGTGCTGGCCAAGACATAGCAGACACAGATGCCGACGAGGACCTCCTCACGATCTTCAAACCGCTCTACCCGACGACGGACCACATTCATCCCGCGGCGCACTCAATTTGGGATCTCATTGCAGCTGCTCTGCGCTATCATGTCACGGTGACCGACGCCACAAGTGGCAGAGAATGTGATTTCAGTAACCCATGGATGAGGCTAAAGAGGAGCATGGTAACGTTGCGCGGGGCGTTGACGAGTGACCGAAAAGGGGCAAACGATGCCGACGTACGTCACGCTCATGCGATGGACCGATCTGGGGCCAAGACCGCCAAGGAGACGGCCACCCGGTTCGAGCGGAGCATCGAGCTGGCGCAGCAACTGAGCGACAAGGTCATCGTCACGACGCCACATCCTCGACTCATGTCGCAGCCGACTCGGCACAATGAGGCGCCGCGCCGATAAGCACAATAGTCTATTGCATGCGTGGTGTTTCATGGTGTATTTAGGTGTAGGTACTAAGAGGTCGAGTACACGAAATCTCATGAATTTGACCCCCTGACGCCGTCCCCCATGATGTGTGCATAGTAGGGCCGTGGCCGCGACTGCAGGCGACCGCAATCGAATTGGAGATAGGGCTGGGCACTGTGCAGCTGAGGCATATGGGCAGCCCTCGACGCCTGCGACGGCATCTCCACGTGTTACATGCAGACTGTCTCCTGACGGAGCAAGCCATCGTCGAGTCGTGAAAGCGACGTGGCCCTTTGCCCAGACAATATGATGGCCTCGTGAAAGTTCTCGCTGTAACCTTGTGACAAGCCGGTGAGGTGAGGTGGGGTAGGGACGGTGCGTGCATACACCTTCGTCGCAGTTTTTGCCGAGGAGTCAACACCTGCGTGACCGTGTCCTCGCAAACACTCCGGAAACTCCTTCTACACGCTACTGCATACACCCGCTGGCGGCCCTTGCCATATTGCGGTCCTCGGCTCGTGGTTATAGTTTCGCCGATCACTTCTTTCTTAGGGTTCGAATGCGGTGCATTGGGTGAGCTCGGCGCCTCGCCGAGTGGCAACTGGGTGGAGGTGGTGCGGCCCATCGTCACATAGGCCATGTGCTGCGTCGCGCAGCGCCGAGAGCGGCTTGCCGAGGGCCCGGCCAGCCCCAGGCGGTTCCCCTTCAAGCGGGACCCTCCAGCTCATAGGTAGCTCATAGCTAGCTCATACTTGGCGGCCTTTGACTCTTCTCTCTGCGGAGGTGCACGCGCGGGCGCATCGGGCATGCGCAACTACCAGGCCACCACGCGAGGGCGCTGAAATTGAAAGTGAGTGTGAGCCATGAAGACAGATGATATCGCCTCGTCCAGGATCTCGCGGCGGCGCCTGCTGCAGTACGGCGCGGCGGCGAGCGCGGCGCTCTCATTGCCGTGGGTGACGCAACCGCTTGTGGCATCCGCCGCCATGGGCGGCAAGTTGGCGAAGTACGTGCAGCCGTTGCCGCTGCCGGGTAACGGCCTGGTGGTGGCGACCCCGAGCGGCGCGAACCAGTACGCGTTTACGCAACGAGAAATCATGCGACAGTTGCACCCGCAGTTGCCGCCGACGCCGTTATGGGCGTACGACGACGGATCGGGGCTCGCGGGCCAGGCCGGTTCGTTCGGCCTGGCGCTGGTCGCGCAGAAAGGCACGCCTGTTGGCGTCACCTACACCAACGATCTGCCATTTACCTACCCCGCCTGGATCCCAGTCGACACGCGGCTGACGCCGCTGGGGAACCAGGTGCGGGTGATGACTCACCTGCACGAAGGGTTCGTCGCCGCCGATAGTGACGGCAATCCAGCCGTCACGCCGAACGGCTTCGGCCTCGGCGACACGCAGACGGTGGCCTATCCAAATGAGCAGGCAGCGGCGCTAATGTGGTTCCACGACCACGGCCTGGGTACCACGCGGCTCAACGTGTTCGCGGGCCTAGCCGCCGCCTACATCCTCCGCGACCAGTTCGACACTGGCACCGAGCCCAACCCGATCGGGATTCCCGGCGGGGCCTACGAGATCCCACTGGTGATCCAGGACCGCCAGTTCAACCCTGATGGCACATTCCTCTACCCGAGGAGCGCCATCCCCGGCGTCACGTGGATTGGCGAGTACTTCGGTGACGTCATGCTCGTCAACGGGAAGGTCTGGCCGTTCCTGAACGTCGAGCCGCGACTCTATCGGTTCAGGATCCTCAACGGCTGCAACGCGCGGATCCTGAACCTCGATATGAGTGGCGCAAAGATGGTGCAGATCGGCGCCGAGGGCGGCCTGTTCGCCCAGCCGGCGCCCATGTCGCGGCTGGTATTGGCCCCGGCTGAGCGGGCCGATGTCCTGGTCGACTTCCGTGCGTTCGCCGGACAGACGTTGCTCCTAAAGAACAGCGCGCCGCAGAAGCCGGTGGTGACCCCGGCGCCGGCGCTGGCCCAGGTGATGCAGCTGCGGGTCGGCGTCATTGTCACCCAACCAGGCCCAAGCGCGGTGCCGGCGACGCTGGCCGGGGGGCAGGACGCCAATCTGCCCGCACCGGTCCGGACCCGCTTCTTCACGCTCAACGAGGTCGCGCCGGGGACGGCCAACTGGTTCCTCAACATCGACGCTGCGCACTTCGATCCGAATTCGACGGACATCTCTATCCCCGTCGGCGATGTCGAGGATTGGGTCTACGTTAACCTGACCCCGGACACGCACCCGATGCACGTGCACCTGGTCACTTTCCAGGTGATCGGCCGGACACCGTTCAACGTCGCTGCCTACCAGGCGGCATTTGGTGGCCAGGACGGCGTCCCCGGCGGGCACGACCCGACCCCCTTCGCGACCGGCCCGATGGTCCCGCCTGCCCCGGAGGAGCGGGGCTTCAAGGACACGGTCAAGACTAACCCCGGCTACTTCACGACTATCCGGGCCAAGTTCGACCTGCCGAGCACAGCGACCGGGCCTGTGCAGAAGTTCGTCCATCATTGCCACATCGTCGAGCACGAGGACAACGACATGATGCAGACGTTCACGGTGCTCGCCTGAGCGCGTGAGCTTCCAACGAGTGTCGTCAGCGGCGCGGGACGCCGCCATGCATGAGGCCGTGTGGCGCGAGGCGTCACGATACGACGGGAGGGCCTCCAGCCGGAGACCCTCCCTCCCGGGCGATGCGGTACTGCAACGCCCACAACTATCCCTTTGTCTGGGGCCGCAGACGTCGCCATCACCCGCGTCGCCCACCCGATATCGCGCTCCAACGCTCTGTTGCCTGAACTTGCCGGAAGTACCACTAAGTGCTTTTGAAGAGAAACTGTGGTGCAGCCGTTTGTTCCATCGCCGCACTGCATTTCGTCGCTATAGGCCTTGGCGCGGCCTTTCTTGCTTCGTGCAAACGCGCTAGCTGCAGCGATGCAGGCAAGCCGCTCCCTTGACACGAGAGGAGCGGCTCACCCGGAACCTCACCGCCCGTTCGCGCCAGACACAGGCCTCATTTGTGAAGCATGCGGAGCACGTTTGCGTGCTCCGCAAAAGGTCTCCGCGAGTGATGAGATTAGCATTCTGCGCAACGCCCTAGCAGGCTCCCCGGACGTTCGGCAGGAGGCACCCTGTGGAGAATGTCCCTGCGATAGACTCCGTGACGCCATTTGTGGTGTCGCTGATGGCAACATTGGTGTAGCTGACAGACGCCAACTCCAGGTCCTGACCCGATGGACAGCTGAAACTGCCCGCGCTCGGCGGGTTCAGCGTCAGGCTAGCATTGACGTTACCGTTCTTGCCCGAGGAGAACGTTCCACTTGCGCTGACTGGCCCAGAGACCTGCGTCTTGTTTTTCGCGCTGGGGTTTGCGCCGCCATTATTGACGCAGACGTAGACGGCAGTAGCGTCGGCGCTGGCTACGTAGTTGATGAGCTGGTTGGTCCCCAGTCCCGCCTCCTTAAAGGAGACAGTCAGGTTGGCTCCACTCAGTTTGGCGCTGGCACTGATGAAGTGCGGGCTGTCGGCAAAGGCTGCCGAGACGCTTAACGCCAGCGTGAGCAGCGCCGCCACCAGCATGGCGCTCAGCTTGAGGTATGGTCGTCGCACGACTCGTCGCATGATGTGTCTCTCCTTCGATCGATTCCGAACACAACGGTGTTTCGTACGTCACCTCATGCGTCCCTGCACTACGGGTCTGTGCACCATCTGACTGACGCTTGATGTGGGACAGCGGAATGCGCTCTATGTTCCATACATCACATCACGCTATGTGCGCTGCCCGCTGCCTGGGAACGTGAACGGCGAACTAGTCCTGCCAGGGGCGTCACACAGTCACGCAGTCGAGCGTGGCGAAGTTGGCAGGCGGTCTCTCAAGACCTCTCATGAGTACGTGACGGTTGCCGCCTGTACCCACCTGTAACCGCCTGTATCCGCATGTAACCCGCTTGGGCTCACTACGATACCTGGCAGGTGGGCCACGACAGCAACACCTGCGCTGGCAACTGCAGCGGCACCTCCTGCCATGGGCCGTCACCGCCCTAGGAGCAAACGGACGATAGATGACTCGAGGCTGCTTTGGCGCAAGGCTCCCGATTCTCCCCATAGTGGCATTCCATCTCTCTATGCAGACAGGAATATCCAGGGGCATGGCATCTGTGGTCTGGCCATCTGGCAGTGCTATGTCGATGTCACATGCCCCAACGCCAACGCCTTAGTAGCGGCACGAAGGTGTTAGCAAAAGCGGGATTGTGTAAGAACTGCGAGAGATGGAGGTTATACACAAGATTGCCGAACCAACGCACAGCGCTGCACCCATTCGCCAAACCGGAGACTTCACCTGACCCGATCAAGGGAAGCGGATAGACTGCGCGCCTACTGCACGCCTGTGGACTGATAAACAAGACACATGGTGCCGCCTCAAAGGGCGCAGCCTACGAACACAGGAACCCCACTACTACCACTGCCATTATCATCTATGGTACCGCTCGACAGAGGCTCGACCAGCGACGTTCAATGTAACCTACCAGACGAGGAGATGTTGCATTGCATCTATGCTCCACACCACAAGACGCCACTACCTTACCCAAGAAGGTCGCAAATTGCAATGGACAAATTGGTCGAAAAAGGCGTCTATCGGGAGTACTCCTTCAAGCGAGGAGCCACCACAGGAGCTCGTGATGTATGCCTTCTGCATGGCTAGGTATGTAGGTGAGACTGCTTACGAGACGCAGGTATGCCTCAAATAGAAGGCCATGCCGCGCGGGCGTTTTGGGCATAACCTGCTGCAAATCAGCCCCCCAAGATGTGCAGAAATCCAGGCTACTTGCGCGACACCACAACGCGAAAAACCCGTTCACCAGAACTCTGCTACGACAGGAAGGTTCTGAAATCCCCAAATGCTGCCCTCCGTGGCTTCCCAACTTCCCATTGGCGCACGAACCAAGAAAGGCGTAGACTATCACCATCGCACGATACTGTTCCCTCGCTTTGGAGAGTGCGCCATCATGAGGTCATCCCAACCAGATCCTCACCCTCAGTTGCACGAGCATAATGACCATTAACAGGAGAAAACCCCGGTTTCTATGTCAGTTATCACGAGCGCGGTACTGGTTGTAGTCCTAAAGCACTGGATGAGATTATGAAGGGGAGCGCTGATGGCTATCGGCACGCATACTCGCGTCGCGGCGATGTCACCCTGGCCAACCCTTTCGGTCCTCCGGCACGCGGTTGGGAGCAGGTGGATCAGACGCTCAAGCGTGCCGAATCCCAGTTTCGCGATGGCGCGGCCTCGGGCTTTGAGCGCATCGTCACTGGCATGACAGCGGAACTGGCATACATCGTCGAGATCGAGCACATGCAGACCAAGCTCGGGGGACGGGACGATATCACCCCATACTCGCTGCGGGTGACGACAATCTTCCGGCCAGAAGAGGGGACCTGGCAGGTGGTGTACCGCCACGCTGACCCGATCACGACGCCTCGACCAATCGAATCCGTCATCCAGCCGTAGTCCGCAAGGGAGGTCGAGCGGTCAGGACGCGGAGCCATTCCATCCACCCCACGGCCCACCGCACGGCGCGGCGTCAAGCAGCCAAGGGAGGCGGCTGGATGCTGGCTATTGGGGGCTGAAGCTGATCGCCTGGATCCACACCGTGCTCGGCGCGCAGGCCGTCATCCCATGGAATCCCAAGCGGCAGAAGCGGCGGGATGGCCTGCCGCCCACCTGGACCGCCGCCGAGTTGGGCAAACGCACCAGTATCGAGCGCTTCTTCGGCCGCGTCCTGGTCTTCTGTCGCCTGCAGCGCCCACCGGTCTTTGGCTGGTCGGCGGTCGAGACGCAGGTGGCGTTCACTTATGCCGCCGTCTGGGTGATAGCTCTTTCCGCATGGCAGGCTGGTCGGCCCGACCTCATCCGCTCACCACGCCTGGTCCTGGCCCATGTCTGGGAGGGGGTGGAGGTATAAGACGCCCTCCCCTCGAAAGGAGAGAATAAAGTTGTTCGAAGAAGAGGCCGAAGAAAGGTCCGACATCTCCGTGCCGCCTTCACCTCAGTGATTGTGGCGCCGCCACAATAGCGCACAAGGGGACCTGTTTCAGCTTGTTCGTGCGAAAAGGCAGCAGCGGTACTCAGCCGGCATCCCGCAAGCGCTCCTGTACCCGATGTAGCACGACGAGGAGCTGTTGCTGTTCCGTCTCATCCAGCACCCCAAACCATTCCTTCTCCTGCTGATGGACGATCGGGCGAAAGGCGCTCGCGGCCTGCCTCCCCGCGTCGGTGATTTCCGCCAGAATCATCCGTCGGTCCGAGGGGTGGGGCCGTCGGCGGATATACGCCCGGCGTTCGAGCGAGTCGAGCAAACCCGTGACCGTCGCGCGGCTGATGATCAGCCGGTCAGCGATTTCATTGGGCGGCAAGGGCGACTCAGCGTTTGCCAGGATGCTGAGCACTAGCCCGGAGGTAGGGGTAAGGTGCAAGGGCTGGAGCAGGGTGGCGATGCGCTTTTGCAACAGGTCAGCGGTGAACACCAGGTTCATCGCACATGCGGTGGCGGTGGCGCTGGCGGTCGGATACTGCACGTCGAAATCGGGTGCGATACGGATGGACGAGCTCATGATTAGGTTCCTTACTATTAGCCTCTTGACAAATGTAGTTAGTGGCCTTATAGTATGAGTATATCAGAGTTGCGTGCGCCGTGCAACGGGCGCCGTACCAGAGGAGGAGACCATGTCAACGCGTCGAGACTGGTGCGTAGGTCGGGAAGGGAGGGCGTAATGACTCTCCTGTTTTCAGAGCGAGCCAGGCTGGGATACCTGCTGGACGAGAACGAAGGCGAGGCGTTCTGGCTGCTCGGGATGCTGCAAACGATCAAGATTAGCCGGCAGGACACGGGCGGGCGCTATGGCCTGATCGAGATCGTCGTGCCCGCGGGCATTGGCTCGCCCTGGCACGTCCATCCCGAGGAGGACGAGTGGTTCTACGTCCTCGAGGGCACGATGACCTTCTGGGTCGCGGAGACGCAACTGTCCCTGACGGCCGGCTCATTTGCGTTCGGCCCCATGGGGGTACCCCACACCTTCTACGCCGAGGCAGGTGGCGCGAAGGCGCTGGTGGGGTTTGCGCCAGCGCAGTTCGAGGGATTCCTCCGGGAGGTCGGCGAGCCAGCGCCCGCTCGCGTCCTGCCGCCACCGCTTGAGGGTCACCCGGACATGGCGCGGCTCGCCCCGATCGCCAAGCGCAATGGGTTCGAGATCCTCGGCCCTCCAGGCCCCCCTCCCGGGCACTAGCCCGCCAGGACCAAGCAGCCCACCCGCTCCTGCCGCGAGCGGGTGGGCTGCTGACGTGCGACTCAGGCAACGCCGAGCGCGGTCGCCCCAAGCAAGAGGACCCTATGACCAACTTCACGACTACGCCCACCGACAATGGCCTCCATCTCGTTGAGTGGCCCGTCAGGATCCTCGATGCCGACGGAACCGCATACGACCTCTCGGAGCAGACGGCGATCTTCCTCTGCCGCTGCAGCGGCTCAGGAACCAAGCCGTTCTGCGACGGAACCCACCTGACGCGGCCCTTCGAAGCGGCCCACCGAGTCGGGTACTCCGCAGGCGCTTCCGAGCCCGGTTAGGGGACACAAAGGGTCGTCTGCAGGCACACTTCGGCACGGACAGCGCCGCTTGCCATGCTGATAATGCGTACCAATGCGTACCAATGCGCACCAATGCGTACCAACGAGCGTGACGAGGGCCGCTCAGATGCTCGATAATGCCGGAAGTGGGGTTGGGAAACGCCCTCATAAGGTTATCAACCGTGAATGGATGAAGACGTGCGGCTGCGGAGCGGAATCAGAACAAACCCAGAACCTACTCAGAACAAGCAAAACAGTACGCGCAGTCATGCAGGAAGGGAGACACCTCATGTGCGGCAGATATGAGATTGTCGATGGTAAACGGATCTTTGTGCGCTTCGGCGTGGCGAACGCTATACCAGAGATGCTGGCGAATCTCGATGTGCGACCGACGCAGCAAGTTCCAGTCCTGCTGACAGATCACCAGTTACAGCTGATGAAATGGGGATTGGTACCCTCCTGGGCTAAGGATATGTCCATCGGCAACAAGATGATCAATGCCCGCTCTGAGGGGATCGAAACGAAGCCCTCCTTCAAGAGACCACTGCGCACCCAGCGCTGCCTACTGCCCGCCTCAGCCTTCTTCGAGTGGCAAGGGGCCACGAAAGGCGCGAAGACCAAGTATCGCATTGGGCGTAAGGATGGCGACATGTTTGGGCTGGCGGGGCTGTATGACGTCTGGAAGAGTCCCGGTGGCTACGAGGTGACGACCTGCACCATCATCACGTGCGCGCCCAATGCGGTGATGGCCCCGATCCACAATCGGATGCCGGTGATCCTGCTGCCGGAGGATGAAGAGGCCTGGCTCGACCCAGATATGATCGAGGTGGAGGTGATCACGAGCTACCTGCGGCCTTACCCTGATGAGTTGCTGGAGGCGGCGCCAGCCGCGTAGATCTCCGCATTGCAGAATGCGTCTTCCCCTTCCCCGGACCATTGACCGTAGTATGCCCCCCTGCTACAATGGCCCGCATCAGCTGTACTGGTGGATGAAGCAAACAGACACAACACAGTTGTAATTGGCGGCGTAGATTTTTGTAGAACCTCTAGTATGGTCTGCCAACCAAAGTCCCCCAATGGCGGTGGGGAGTGCTGAGCGGGATGAGGAGAAAAGGGAAAGGGACACCCATGACACCCATGACACCCATGACACCCATGACACGCAAGAGAGGATTCTGGGGCGCGGGAGCAGCGGTTGTAACCCTTGCGCTGTTAGTCGTCGCAATGCTCCATGCAGGAGCATTGACCCACGCCGCGAGCTCGAAGAACAGTTCGCCGTACAATAAGCCCCGCTGGTGGGCAAAATACCAGATTGTCTCGGCCCCTGGGTTCACGCCGACCGCGCCTGGTAAGTCTGACAGCGTCAAGGTGGGGACGAATGTCAACGTGAGTCACGAGCCGGGTCCACAGAGCGAAACCTCCATCGCGATCAATCCCAGCAACCCGTCACAGCTGGTCGGCGGCGCCAATGAAATCTTCCGCCTGCCGATGCGCGGCTACTTCTCGAGCGACGGCGGCGCCACCTGGGGAGGCGTCGACTTGCCACTGCCGCCACCTGTCACCAACAACGGCTTCGATTTTGGCTCTGATCCCGGCGTCGCCTGGGATTTGCATGGCAACGTCTACTACAGCTATATCATTGTCTTCTTCAGCAATGGGGGCGCGATCAACGGCACTGAGATGGCCGTTTCACGCTCCTCGGATGGCGGTCAGACGTGGACCCCAACCTACTTCAACTTCGAGTCAGGTGAAGCGCAGTTCAATGATAAGCCGATGATTACGGTGGACAACAATGCTGGCAGCCCACATGAGGGTACGATTTATGTTGCCTGGGACAACGCCACCGGCAGTTCGTCGAGCAGCAACAACCTGCTGGTGAGCCATTCGACCGATCATGGTGTCACCTTCTCGGCCCCGACGGTCGCCAGCGATATCACCTCTGGGCCAAAAGCCGTCATCGCCGCCGATCCCTTTGTCGGCCCCAATGGCACGCTTTTTGTCGCGTGGCACGATGTGCAGAACAGCGCGATCGTCGAGAGCAGTTCCAGCGATGGCGGGAACAGCTTCGGGCCGCAGCATACCGTCAGCCCGACGCAGATCGCCTTCGACTTCCCGGTGCCCGCCGAGAGTTCACGTGGCGCGTTACTCTATCCCGCCTGCGACGCGGACCGCAGCACCGGCCCGAATCGCGGCACGCTCTATTGTTCATGGATGGACCAGACCGCCTCGAACGCGACCGATGTCTTTGTCGCGCGCTCGACCGACGGTGGCGCCAGTTGGAGCGCGCCGCAGCGCGTGAACGACGATGCGGTGGGTGTGGCGAACGATCAGTTCAATCAGTGGCTCGCCGTTGATCCAACCGATGGCTCGGTGAACGTCAGTTGGAGCGATACCCGCAACGACTCCTCGCACCTGAGCACGGACGAGTATTTCAGCCGGTCAACGGATGGCGGCCACACGTTCATTGCGAATGTGCGTGTCTCGACGGCGTCGACCAACGAGACCTGCTGTGGCGCGAACCTGGGCGACCAATATGGCGACTACGAAGGGATCGCAGCATTCGGCGGGGTCGTCCATCCCATCTGGACGGATCGCCGCGACGGCGGAACAGTGGACGGCTTCGAGGAAACGTACACGGCAGCGATCACAGTCAAGAAACAATAGGTGACTCCCGCTGCGCTCGTCACTGCGTTAGCCAAGGGGGTGGTTATTCAAAACTACAGACCACCCCCTTGGCTGTACGTCGCCAGGGCTCTACAGCTTTATGCAAGAACAATATGCTCGGCGTTAGGGGTGTGGACGCGGCGTGGGTGTGCCATGCGCGGGTGGGGTATTCTGCGGTGTCGCTCGTGGTGACGGCGACGCGCCGGGATGGGGTGTATCTGTCGCCGTGGCCGTTGCTCCCCCTGCTGCCGTCCCTGTTGGCGTTGCGCCATTCGCTGGCGGAACAGTTGGTTGCGATCCCCCACTCCCTGCGTTGGGAGATGACGTCGCGGTTGGGTCCGCTAACGGATTCGACCCACCAAGCAGGCTGCTCAATGTCCCTGACTGTCCAGTCGTCGCGCTCTTGGACTGTGGCAGGAGGTTACTCCCAACGAGGAGTAATGCCACCAGCGCCGCCGCCACGATGGTACCCGTCATCAGCCTGCGTTCGAGGACGCCTTCTCCTACGTCGTATGCACGCGCGCGCCGCTGCGCCTCGCGCGCCTGGCCTTCGCTCTGCAAGCTCAGCAGGCAGAAGCTCGGTGCAGTCAAGTAGGTTAACCCCTGTAATAGGGCCAGGAACGCCAGTCCAAAACTCGACGTACCCACCAGCCACCAGGGCGTTGCCAGCGCAGAGCGCACCAAAGTTGTCGCGCTCTCACCGTGACTCAACTGGGCTAGGATGCCTGGCAGATTCTCCACGAACAGTCCGGCGCTGAGCGCCAGACACGCTATAGCCAGCGCGGTTTCAACCGTGGTGCTTCGTAACACTTGCAAAAGATGCGTGCGTCCTTCCTTCGGCGTGCGCAGGAAGACACCACGCTTACGCACCAGCCCCTGCACGCTGGCAAGAGTCACCACCCAACCCAGGCTCCACATGATGCCGACTGCGCTGAACGCCTCGAGCCAGGTACAGCGTCGCGTGGCGCGCAAACCCCAGAGCGTTCGCAACAGGCTCGTCATCCAGAAAGCCAGGGGTAAGAGGAGCAACGGGCCGCCCAACACCGGCAGATGCAAAGGACGTCCGAGGAGATACAGCCAACCAGTACACAGCAGGATGGTCGCGAAGCCGAAGGTGAGAGCATCACCATACCATTGTAGCCCGCCCAGCAGATAGTGATAGCGCTGCGCCCCGGTCAATCCAGGCGCCTCCCAGTGCTGGCGGTCGCGTGGGCGGCGAACCCATGGTAGCAGCGCTGCCCAGTGCTTCCGCAGAATCTGAATACCACCAAAGCACCAGCGAAAACGCTGTCGTTTGAGGGCGTCGAACTCGAGAGGCATCAGTCCGCGCCCATAGGATTGATTCACAAAGCGCCCCTCATAGCCCCGCATCAGCAGTCGCAGGCTGGCCTCGGCGTCTTCGGTGATGCACCACTCGTCCCATCCACCAATCTCGCGCAGGGCATCAGCCCGAATAAGACCCATCGTGCCGCCAAAGATAATCGCGTTGCGCTCGTTGCGACTGGGCATGCTGAGATCGAAGAAATAGCGGTAGGAATGATAGCAGGCACGCTGATACAGCGTGCTCTCTGGTCGGTAGTCGCGATAGTCTTGAGGCGTCTGGACGAACGCGACAGCCTCATCGGCGAAGTAGGGGATGAGATCACGCAGATAGTCAGGCTCGACAACATAGTCAGCATCGATCACGCCAATGAACTCAAACTCACTTGGAGTCATCGCCAGGGCATAATTGAGCGCGCCGGACTTGAATCCCGGCCAGTCCTCCAGGTGGAGGAAGGTGAATCCGAGCCGATCACAGAGCGCCTCCAGCGGCTCCCAGACCTCGGGGTCACGTGTGTTGTTATCGACCACGAAGACCTGGTACGCATCGCGCGGGTACTCCAGCCGCGCCAGTGCCCATAAGGTCTCTTCGACCAGTTCTGGCGGCTCCTCATGACAGGGAACATGCAGCGCAACTAGCGGTGGCCCATCAAGCGCACCCACCTCTGAGGCGTCATCCCAAATAGTTGAATAGTGCTGATCACGGTCATCGTGCGCCGCGCCACGCGATGAGGACTTCTTGAGTGGAATGAGCCGCTGAGGACGCGCTTCTGGATGACGCCAGCGACGGCGACAGACCACATCGATTAGTTCGTGTGAATAAGAAAGGGTCAGGACAATGGCGACGCATTGCATGGCCAGCAGCACCAGTCCGAGCAGGTGGCCTGCCAAACTGGCAGGCACGAAGAGTGTAATGACGGTCGCAACACCCAGGTAAAGCACGCTCGCCTCGGCAAGGAACAGCCAGGCGACGTGGCCCACCGGATTCCAGTCTCGGAAGAGGGCGATGATGGCGAGAGCGGGCACAATCCCAATCGCTACACAGACGATTACCTCATTGCGTGGGATGCCGAGTTTGACCGCCAGCAGTCCGCCGGCACTCTCGACAGCAAGCGCCAGCAGCAATGAGACGAACGGCGCCGAGCCACCTGCTTTACGTCCAATGGTGAGGAGGATCACTACCGAAAGGATCAGCCAGAGGAGTGCTAGTATGAGCGCATGAAAGAGCATCATCACCCTCACAGACAGTATGTGGTCGCGCAGACCCAGACCACTGCTCTCCCACTATCGCAACAGAAGGATGGCATACAGCACCGCGCTGCCAACCACTATCGCCACAACACCCTGCCCGAGTGCCGCGAGCATCTGCATCCGTTCCCTGGATACCTCCGCTGGAAGCGCTTTCCAATCTCCTGACGCCTTTTGGCGTCGTTGCCACCGATGGATGCGGCGTGAAAGGCGCGCTAATCGTATCAGCGCTGCCAGTACGACGACGGCGCCAAGAGCAGGTCCAACGATACCGCCGCAAACAGCACCGACTAGCGCGTACACTGACCAGCGCACCAGACGCTCGCTTGAGGTGCGACGCCGCGGCCTTGGAGTGGATGGATCCGTGAAGGCCCGCCGTTTCGGGACTCGCGCTGTGCGATTGCCCCATGGGTCACCTACGAGATAGTCAGTATCATCCTCTTCCAGAAAGCGAGCGATGAGTGGTCCTATGATCACTGGCGCGGTGTTACCATGTGATGCACGCGCGTGCGCGGTTTGGATAGGTTGGGGAGGGTGATTGCCGCGCGATCTCTGCGCCATGACCTCTCACAGTCCTCACTGGTGAATAAATGCTGGCAATGCGTTACCGACAGCTTTTTCAGGCTAGCAGCGACTTTGGAGCCTGTCAAGATATGCAGACAATCTTCCCCTGTATCTGCCCAATTGAACGATAATTGGCAGGAATTTCAGAGCGCCCTTAAACCCGCATGCCACAGCGGCTGGTGATGAGTGTTGGGTGTGTCTAGGAGCATGAGTTCCTCTGAATTGAGGAGGGGGCCGCATGCAGGCTCATACAGGACATGCGAGTTGAACGCCTGGATCATCTGGGCATCGTGGCGGTGATCGGTGGGGCGCGACGCAAAGACGCCTTACTGGCCCGTGCAGGTCGCCGCTTTACTGGGAAAGGTCTGCGAGATGCTCTATCAAGTTGCTAGTTGAGGCTATGAAATGTGAGTGCCAGCAGTTCGCGGACACACAAATAGGCGGTCTGACCACACCCGATCAAGGGTGACCAGACCGCCCGTGGCTTTTAGAACGCTACATGCATGTTTACGTGCATGACGGAGATGGCGTTACACCTACCGGCACCTACGCGCAGCCCGCGAACTTGAAGCTCGCGATCCGGGTGGCCCAGTTGAAGCTGCCGGTGGCCGGCAGATACTCGTTGGTATACCAAAAGGTGCAGTCATCGACAGGATCGATCTGCATCGCGCTGTAGTCGCCCCAGCGGTGCAAAGAGCCCGTCTGCGAGAACGATCCGGCGAAAATCGTGTTCTCCGCTTCCATCGTCCCTGGCGCATCGGTCGGCACACGGCCCGTATAGCGGATCGATGGGAAGACGCTGCTGCTTGAGACACTATAGCCCAGCGCGATGTCACCATTCTTATCCATGGCAATGCTGCCCATCCAACGGCTGGCGCTGTCGGGCGAGAAGGTACCCTGCTGGAAGAGTGTGGGGGTGCCAGCGCTCGGATTGCGCAACTCATACCAGCGCATGCCGTCTACCTGGCTGCGCTTGTTGCCGCTAACGAGCACCGAGTCAGTCACCACGAGCGACTCATGGCCATCGGCAAACTTGCGATAGGCCAGGCGGTACATCAGGCGGTCAGCCAGCGAGTCAAGCTTGTTGTTGGTGCCTGGCTGCGGAATGCAGGTGCCGCCGCTACATGCTTGGCTGAACGACGCAACTGGGATGCTCGTCGGTCCGGTGACAGCGAGCGTCTTCGCGGTGAAATTGGGGTTAAACGTGTAGTAGTTGAGCGCATTGTTTCCGAGACTGACCGCTGGGATCGGCTGACCGGCTGCGGGCAGAATGCTGCCGTCGATGTCCGCGGGCAGGATGCTGTTGACGTTGGTGCCAAATTGGTTACACAGCTCTGTCGGCGTAGTCCCGCTAATCATGGCGCTGCGATCCCACACACAGACCTTGGGGCCGGCGAAGGTCTGGCCATTGTTGAAGATGTTGTACGTCGTGACGTACGCATTGGACCACACACCCAACTTCGGATAGTCCGGGAACTGGGTGTTGCCATAATTGAACGAGTAGAGATGGTAGCTGCCGGTGGCGTCCGAGGTAGTGGAGACGGCGACACACTGCAGGAATGGCGTGGTCGAGACCGAGAACTGGCTGATGATCCAGACGTTGGCTGCCTGGTCATACGCCACCGTCGGGTCGCCGTCGTTGTTGGTCTGGCAGCCGCCGCCAAACCCAGACCACAGCGTATTGATGGCCTTCGGGAAGCCCGCAGCGAGCGCGCCGGTCGACTTGTCATAGACCCCAAAGGCGGTGTTGACGATCTGGACGTACTGCGTCGTACCGACGGCGCCGTTGGTGTCCGGGGGCGCACAGTTACAGGGATTGGAAGGCGTGTTGCTGGTATCGCCAATGCCATTGAAATTCAGGCCGGCTGTGGTCGACACCAGGGGACCGGTGGTTGTCTGCGCAATTGGATCAGGCGAGAGCGAACCAGTGTTCTGACCTGGGCTACGGAGCGGGCGATCGGGCGAACCGCGGAATGCCGTTGCCGATGAGGGTAGGTCGCGCGCCGGGCGAGAGACACCATAGTATGTGCCGGTTCTGACTTCCGTACCCGGGCTCGATGGCGCCGCTGCGTGGACGCCGAGGGTTGCCCCGGCGGAGAGCGCGACCGCGAGGACGACAGCCGAGATGGCTGCTACGGTTCCTCCTAGAATGGCTCGACGATGCTGCATGCGCGTTGACTCCTTCTGCTCAACACGAGACTGATCGTGGCTTCACACCTTTGTGAAGCCATTTGCTCCAGGACCTATCTGCACTCCGTAGCGTCTCTTGTGCACACACGGAGTATCCTGGCGCCTGTTAGGCACGAGTTGCGACAAGCGAGGGTCAGAATTCAGAATGCGGACCGGTTCCCGGCATAGCTAGTATCGCGTGGACAAGACACTGTACCGTTCAAGCCAGAATGGCCAAACGCTGCACTACTTGACGCGCCTGACATTGGCGCCCGCGTAAGCACGATGCGACGCGCAGGTCAACATTGGCGCCCGCGTAAGCACGATGCGACGCAGGTCAACACTGGCGAATGCAAGACGTGAGAGCGAATGATCCATCTAGCGACGCTAAAGGGCCACACGGTGAATCAGTCAACCGGGAAAGCAGGATGTGCGAGAAGCTACCTTGACTGGCCGAGTGAGCAGGTACTTGCTGCGAAGCGCCCACCGGCTCTACAGCATGCCCAGCAGCCTTCCTGGGCAGAGAGACATCAAAAAAACAATGTAACAGCATTCCTCATTACTATACTGGCTGCGTTACACATGTGTCAACCGTCTGCTTGATACGGCGTCGGTCTTATTGCGCTCCTAAATAAGTCACTGCATTTTGGAGGATGTTTCTCTTTGGGAGCATGTGTGCCATTCACTCCGGTACCCGTATACAGTGTTCCGGTCGTTAGCAGCATAGGCGCCTCGCTTCGTAAGTGATGTCCGAGTTCAAGCATGGCCTTAGAAAAACCTGCACATCGGGTTACTTAGGTAGAATGGATCGTCTCACGTTCCATTATGGCAGGTATGCCAATAAGCTCGAACGCCCAGAGGGAGCGATACCAGCGGACGCGATCGAGCCGCCCAACGGCGACGAGGTAGTGGGCATCACGCAGGGTGGCGCGCAACTCGGCGGCGAGGGCGGGAGCCATTGCCAGCGGCAAGCGTCGCGTCTCGTCTTCTAGCACGACGAAGCCGACACCGTGGGCCGTAGGTGGACGCTGGGCAGAGATGGGCCACCCTGCGATACGTACGACGCGTGACAGGCAGAGAGTATTCGGGTACGCTTCTTGCGGCTGCATGTGCCAGTCCGTGCGCGGCGCCGGCGCGGCAGAGGGTAGGGTTGGATAGGGGGTGGCAGTGTGCCCAGCGTTCACGCACAGCTGGTGAGCACGGAGCACGCCGGACGTGCATCTACCGCTGGGTGGATTTGGCCACACACAGAAAGTGGAGTCCATAGCAAGGACACCGCACCAGTCGGGAGAGGCTCAGTCGGGAGCTACCACCAGCCGTTGTGCTTTCCTGCGAACAGGACTCGCGGTCGGCGCGGGAACCGTCGACGCCTGCCTTGGCCACGATCCTCAATGGATTCACGTTGACGTTTCCCGCCCTGGCGGGGGGGGTACAGATCCGCTCCTGCAGGCTAACCTCATCATGCCCGAGCGCGCGACTTCAGCGGCGAGCGTCTGCCCGAGTGCGCGATCATTCGCCCGACGCTGGATCAGATTGGGGGCCATCGCGACGGTCAATGCGTTCACGGCCAACAGGCTGTTCATCGGGCAGTCGTGGGCGTTCTGTACCACTTCTGGAGCACACTGATGATTCTGGCCAAGGCCGCGCATGCCGCCCAACGCGGGTGCATGCGGGTCCTGGTCGGGGATGGTCGGCTGACTCTCAGGGTTGTCTTGAGGAGGGGGCATCTTGCTCCACGCCGCTTCCTCTGCTCAATCAGCGCCCAGTGGCGGCCAGATGAGCCCGGTTGGGTCAGCTTGCCTTCGTCAATCTCGACGAAGGCGTACACATGCCCGCCCTGTCCCACACTCACCCTGATGGGGTGACAGCGAACGAGGAGAACGCGATGAAACACTCTGCAGCGAAGTATGCGCCTTTCCTGATCGTTCTCGTAGGGCTTGCCATCTCTCTAGTGGGAGGATTCGGCGTTCCGGTAGCATCTGCGGCGCAAACGCGAGACGCCTTCGGCTTTAACAGCACGGACATTGCCGGGTTTCCCCATGGCAAGGTGATCCTCACCGGAGGCGGCGCGTACGTGCCAGGCACGGATTTCGCCCACGCGGGCGGTCATTTCCACTGCACCGAGTCGGTCTTGCAAGGTCCACTCTCCATCAGCATAAAAGACGGCGTACCCTGTCTTGCCGGTGAAGGCATCCGCTGGGATACGGCAGGGCTGCTGCCGTCGACCACGTTGAGTTGCACTGGTGTGGACTCTGAGCCAACCGCGACAACCGGCGACACCACGGTGGTGTTGATGGCAGATTTCTATCGGCAGGGTGACGGCAACGACGAGTCGTTCACCGCGAAAATGGCGGTCTCGGACACCGACCTCGCACCTAATATCACGGGCATCCAGACCATCTGGATCCAGGGGGTAGGGTGCGGCACCGGCATTGCCAACTTCAACTGAACGCCTAAGTTGCTAACCACTCAAACGTTGCGCTGAGCAGGCCGCTTTGACGGAGGCGTTCGAACGGAGGAAGCGCCTCTAACCAGGAAAACCGCCCGCTCAGCCAGCTGTTGCACCGGGTCGTAGACCTGATTGGCGGCGACCAGCGCTTTGGTTTGTCACCAGAGGTCGTCGCTGGGCATCAACTCGTGCGCGGAAGGGAAACCAGGCAATGGTAATGTGTGCAGCCGTGGCGGCCTCCTGGACCTGCTTAGGATGATGGGGCAGTGCGTTATCTCATACCAGGAGCTTGGGCGCCTGAGGCCGAAGGTGGCCCCAGGCTTCGACGAACACCAGTCAATCATCCTGGCGACTCCGTTCGCGGACCAACAACGCCAGCTCGCCGGTGGCCGCTCACCACTACGACCGCCTGCTATTCCTGGCTGGCCTGCTGGTTCCCACTAGCGGTCCATGAGGCGCCACGGCCCATTGAGTTCCAGCACGCGGTACGTGATGCCGCGGCAGTGGATGGTGGCGGGCTTGCCGTCGGCGAGTGTCACCCGGATGGGCTGGTAATAGACGTGGGTCATAGGCATAGCACCTCGTAGCGCATTGTCTCTCACCACCAGTGGATGCCGTGTTGGATCGCGTCCGAGGCATCTTCAGCGTCAGTAGCAGCTTTGGTGTCAGCCACATCGGCGGCGGGGCGCGCAGGATGGCCCAGTCCCTCCGTGACATCGGCCACATCGGCCACATCGGCCACATCGGCCAAGTCGGCATTCAGGGGCGCGAGGTGGGAGCGATCCTGGTCGAAGATCGCGTCGGGGGCGGTGAGCAGGCTCTGAAAAAGGAGGGGCTTGCCATGGCGGCGAGCGAGGAGGTCGGCAAGCTCCTGGGTGGCGGCGAGACGGCGGGCGCGCTGGGGCCAGAAGGCATGGTGCGCGGGATAGCGCGGCGTGAGATGCGAGATGGTGAGGTGGAGATCCTCGATGGCTTCATGGGCATGATGGGCACGCGCGTGGGCCTGGAGGTGTGGGGCAAGCATGCGCTCCAGCGTCTCGGGCAGGGTACGGCCACCAGAGAGGGGCTGAGGGAGCGTGCGGATGATGGTGGTGATGCGCTCAGCGCCTCGTGCGGAGTTGCCCGGTGATCCACTCTCCCAGCGCAGACGCAGTTCCAGCGTATGTCCATGTAGGCCACGCCGGGCGAACTTGGAGGCGACCTCACAGGCGAAGGGTGCCAGGCCGCGCAGCAGGCGGTCCGGGGTGACAGGAGATGTCAGACGAAGACGGAAGCGCAGGCGGAGCGGCGCAGACGTTGGCTGGAAGCGCAAGAGGTCTTCGCCGCGCGCGATGGCGGCGAGCAGGGGGCCAACGCGCGCGCCGAACTGGCGACGGAGAGAGACGTTGTCGAGCCGCGCTAGATGCTGGAGACTCCGGACGCCATAGTCTTCAAGCCGGGAGACGGCCTGGGCGAGCGTGCGTGTAGTGATCGTTGTCGGGTCAGGGAATTGGAGACGGGTGAGCGCGGCGATGGGTAGGCTCCGCAGCAGGTCAGCGGCCTGCTCAGGGGTCAGTATGGTCAATGGCGCTTGTGAAGACGCGGGTGTGTGCAGCAGGCGAAACAGGGCGAACTGGGCGAGGATGCCGCTAAGAGCAATGGCGGCACGAAGGGTGATCTGCTGGTGGGCCAGGCGGGCGATGAGCGCCTGCACGACGGCGACGGCCTCGGCATCAGTGCAGGGTCCGAGGTCGAGGAGGATGCTGTGTACGCCGTACCGCTGGAGGTAGGGCGTCAGGTGATAGCAGGCGGTGAGCCACGTGGGCCATTGATCACATTGAGCATCGCCACGGTGTTTCGTCCGCGAGAGGCAGCGAACCCAGGCTAGGTGGCGGGACACGGTGGCTGGCGATGAAGATGGCTGGACGGGCAGCGAAATAGGAGTACTCCCAGGCATCGATGGCATCGGCATTATGTAGTCCCCTCCCCACTACGCTGAATAAGAACGTCCGTTCCACAAGAGTATCGGTATGGGTGGATGGCGGTCAAGCGACAGAGTCCGACAGAGGCGACGAGATGTCTGTAGGAAGCCTCAAGTAGCCGAAAAGTCGTGAGGGAGGTGTCGCGTGCTGGGGGTGGGTGGGACTTGTTGAGAATTATAGGAGTTACCGAGGGGGAGACGGAGACGATGCATGCGGTCGCCTGGAACACGTGCGGTTTAGGGGGGTTGGGAGACGAGCGGCGAAGTGGTGGGCGCCGCCGTTATCATTGCGCAGGTTTTCGCTGCCAGGGCCAGCAACGCTTGCGCTGGGGTGTTTTCTCAGCGGGGAGAGCTGGTGGCACATCGGGCGCTTCACCAGATGCGCTGTTGCCTGTGCCTAGGTCCGTCGCTTCGACGAGAGTGACCCTATCGCGCGCGCGCACGCCATACAAAGAAATCGCCCGGAGGTTGCGCCTCCGGGCTTGCACCATCAGCGACACTCTGTTATCGGCTTGTTGCCCGTGCCTCGTTTGCAAGCTGGTATGCGCTCTTGCCCAGCGTCATGACGATGCCCTTCGTACACTCGCAATCGTCAAATGTAACACTCGGCCAATCAAGTTCATTCCTTCCACCGACGATCAGGACAAAGACGTCGCCATTGCGTTGCATCTCCTGCAACTCACTCCCCGCCTTTTCGTCGCCGCCTTCGGGAATACTAACGACGTAGGCGCGGTTAATGTGCTCTTTGCCCAGAGAACATCGGGGGGTCAGGTCAACACTCGATACGCGATAACCTGCCATACTTCCTCCTGATTGCGTCCATGTGGCCAGAACGTGCCACATACAGGCAAGCACTGCATGGTACATGCCACTACCCGCCTGCGAACAGTCAATGTCGTTGAATAAACCTGCGCCGTCTGGCTGGCACACATGTTGCCGTGTAGTGCCATCGGGTAAGGAATATTGCCCGAAAGGAGGGCTCCATGAGCCGGACAACCATCCTCACTGAGGACCAGTATGCAGTCCTTGCTTAAGGAGGGCGCAGCACGCGGCCAAACGCCTGAGGGCATCCTCGCTGACTGGATCGAAGCGGTACGTCTGTGCAATCGCGTCCTCTCACCGGATGTTGCCCGTATGTACCGCATGGAGTGGATGGAGCGAATAGATCGCGCGCAACGCGTAGAACGCGTTGAGGACGACCCCAATGCCACGCAACCGTCAACGGATCATCGAGTGGTCGCCTCTACAAGGGGTTGATAAGTGGCTGAGATAGTGTATGTTGTAGCACGTGTGTCGACGACCAGCTATTGATCACTGTCATGCAGCCACAACAGGGTCCTGACCATCACTGGTCGGGGCCTGCTCTTGACTGTTCCGTCCTGGCCTTTCATGCCCGTCAATGTGGGTTTGCCGGGGATGCATACTGTGCAGTGGCATGTTTACATCTCCGCGAGCCAATTGTTACCAGTGGTCTCAGAGAGAGCGGCGCAGCAGGCACAGACTATGCAGAAGACTATGCAGAAGACTATGCATCAACCGATAAAGAGGAGTTGGTCATGACAAAAGGAGTTAGTCATGGCAACCGAAACACATGGAACTCACAAAAGCACACGTCCCGATCTCGCGCACGAGGATGCCCACGACCTGATGCCGCCCTGGCTGGCGGCAACTGTCCCGGCGCTCTTCGCCACTGAGCATGAGTTCGATCCTGTGGTCTACGCCAAGCTCTTTATGCCTGATGCGGGCTGGATGTGGTACATCACGGAATACGATCCCGTAGGGCAGCGGGGCGTTGGCTTCGTGCGTGGCCAGGAAGATCTGGTAGACATTTCACTGGACGATCTGGCCACGGTGCGTGGACCGATGGGCCTGGCCATCGAGCGCGATCTGTTGTGGCAGCCGACACCACTCAGCCGTGTTCGGCATGGAGAGGTGCGGTAGGCCATCCGCAAACTGGCCCAAGAAAACGCCCCATCACCTGATGCGCTGGTGGGGCGTTTCGCTGCCCAGAGAGTCGACCGCTGCGGACACTTCCATCAGGAAGAACCGCCAACAGGCATTCCGTCTGTGATACCATGTTCGCCGCAGTACTTGAAGTTTGGTGGCAGCCCGAATCCCACGAATTTAGTATGTAATCTCGTCTGTCGGCGTCTACCTAGACGGCTTGGGTATGACTTCGGCTCAGCACGTCCCTATATCAACGGTGGTAACAACGGTGGCGTGACTGCATGGGGAGCACATTCCTTACAGGCGCCAGCGCGGATGAATCCCCGATGGTAGGCGTCGAAGAGACGCACCCCCGCGCGCGGCGTCAAGCCCCAGATCAGCACAGCGAGATCCATGTACAAGTGCGCGTCCTGCATGGCCTGCGCCTTGGTAAAGCAGTTGGCCCGCGCGGCGTCACAGCCATCCTGCCAGCCAACACGATACGTCGTGAGCAACGAGTGTTTCATCGGAAGCCTCCCCGTCCGTGGTGAGGCGCAAAACGCGAGGGCGTGACAAGGAGGCACGTGCGATGCGACGGAGCGTGCGACGTGATGACGCTGCCGGTCTTGCAGTTCTGCAGCCCCATTATGAAGCTGCTAGAACCTGCACATCGTACCACAAGATGCCGGTGGCGTGCGTGCGCCGCTCTCGAAGGCATAGCGCAAATCTATCGGCTCATGGTGAACGTCACACCCCCAGGGCGTGCAACACTATTTTCCCGTTCAGTGGTCAAGGCGATAGCGTCACGAGAGTCGGGCCGCTCCGCTATGGCGATGGTTGACATACATACGCCCACTCCATGAGAAGCTCTGGTCTCCGACGTCAGGAACTGAGTATCGATGCCAGGAGCAGTATTCTGAGTCACCCTCACTAACCAGATGCTGCCACCAACAACATAGACGATGGCGCTCGGCTCCGCGGCAGTGAGGCACT
The DNA here is from genome assembly GCA_036273675.1 of Ktedonobacterales bacterium. Taxonomy (GTDB): domain Bacteria; phylum Chloroflexota; class Ktedonobacteria; order Ktedonobacterales; family JADMIN01; genus DAHUXT01. The sequence continues at coordinate 68,766 of DASUHD010000051.1, forward strand.
TCAGACGGGACTCGAGACGGGACTCGAGACGGGACTCGAGACGGGACGAGTGTGTCACAAATACGACCTCTCGACCCACTAACAGTACGAAGCTTCACAGAGGGAAGTGTGCACACCTATGCAATGTATGCAACATATCGGAGGGCAAGTGCGATGAAGATCCTAGTGTTGCCAAAGCCGATCGAAGGCATTCGTCGGGAGTCCTTGGAGGAGTACGCCGCGGACGAGATTCGCGCCGTGTGGGACCTGTATGCGCAGGGCATCGTGCGCGAGTTCTATGTGCGCGCGGCGGAGCCGGGCAGAGTAGTCTTGATGCTGGAGTGCGCGAGCGTAGGGGCCGCCAGCGACGCGCTTGCGACGTTACCGTTTGCGCGGCTGCATCTGATCGAGTTCGACGTGATTCCACTGGCGCCGTTTGTGGGCCTCACACGCCTCTTCCAGGCAGCTGGCTAGAAGGAGCGGTCACACTGTCATGAACGTCATTTTGTGGATCGTTCAATGCCTGCTGGCCGTGGCCTATCTGCTTGCCGGCGCGCCGAAGGCAAGTTTGCCTATCACGGCGCTGAGCAAGCGTGTAGACTGGATCGGTGCCGTCCCGGCAGCGTTGGTGCGCTTCATCGGAGTGGCCGAGTTGCTGGGAGCAATCGGCCTCATCCTTCCTATGCTCACCGGTATTCTGCCCTGGCTGACGGTGGCCGCGGCAATGGGCCTGGCTGTCTTGCAGGTGTGCGCCACATTTTTTCACATATCCCGCGGTGAGGTGAAGAGCCTGCCAGCAAACGCGATACTGCTCCTACTGTCGCTCTTCGTCATCGTCGGGCGGGTGTTCATCGTCCCGGTGATGTAGGCGGCAAGGAGCGGTCGTTTCCCCTCGTACGACGGCGCGATGTCCAGCGGCATCCGCGACTCGCGCCGTCGCCAGGGCGGGCGCCGCATAGCGTACTACGAATTCAGTGTGACGAATACAGTGAGGAGGGTATCTACATGGATCCGCGGGCAGAAACGCATGATGCGTCTGGCGCGGCGGAGCAGCCCGTATGGCCGCGGCCACGCCCCGGTGTTGGCACAGATGTTGTGGTCACGCACCTGCTCATCGTCCGCGATGTGGACCGCTCGCGTCGGTTCTACACAGACACGCTCGGCGCGAAGCTGCTCATGGAAGGTCCACCAGCTATCCTGCAGTTCTACAATAGCTGGCTGATCCTTTCGCAGGAGGGCGGCCCGACAGACGACAAACCGGACGTTGTCGCCGTGGCGCCGAGCGATGGTCGCTCACTTACCAGCGCGCTCAACTTGCGCGTGGCCGACATCTACGAAGTGTATGCGCGCTGGCGCGAGCGCGGCGCGGAGTTCTTGACGCCACCGCAGGTGCACGCGGCTGAGATTCGGTGTTACGTGCGAGATCCCGACGGACACTTGATCGAGGTAGGACAGACGACCAGCCGACCAGGGAGGGGCTAGTTGTGGCTCCCATTCGTCAGAGAGAGGTACGACCTCTGCCTCTAGCCGATCGGGAGCACGGAGGAGAATCACATGACAGAAACAGGTCCATCATCACCTCTCACGAGTGGCAAACGAGCGAGTGAACAAGCGAGTGAACAAGCGAGTGAACAACCGAGTGAAGGCAGCCCCATTTTCCGCGCCATCATGGGCGTTGCTGGGCGCCCGTTCAACGCATTCGTCCTTCGATTTGCTGGCAGCCGCTATCTGCGGTTGTACGGGGTCGTCCACCACCGGGGTCGGCGCTCTGGGCGCACGTACACGACACCGGTCGTCGTGCGGCCAACAGCCGACGGATTCGTGATCCCGCTGGCCTTCGGCGAGCGAGCGGATTGGTTCCGGAACGTACACGCCGCGCGTGGCTGTGAGATCCGCTGGAATGGGACTACCTATTCGGTGGTTGATCCGGTGGTCATCGATTGGCCGACCGCACGGCAGGCATTCAGCCCTCTAGAGCGGATCGTGGCGCCACTGGTCGGCATCACGCGCTACGTGCGCGTGCGGCGCGCGGACGCAGGCGATCCTGGCAGTGACGTCCGTGTCAGCTCCCAAACGCCCGTTGGCGCGTATAAAACCCCAATTACCAGCAGTCATTCATAGGCGCAGCGCTCTGGGCCGCTAAACAAGGAAGAATGTGATGGACCCCTTCGAATCCTATCGAGCGTATCTGTTCTCTATCGCCTATCGCATGCTCGGCAGCGCGATGGACGCCGAAGACATGGTGCAAGAAACCTACCTACGCTATCGCGCCACACCGCCGGACGCCATCGCATCGCCCAAGGCGTTCTTGACCACGATCGTGGTGCGCCTGTGCACCGATCAGCTCCACCTGGCACGCCGCCAGCGCGAGACGTATGTGGGACCCTGGCTGCCCGAGCCGATCAGCGACGTGGCGGCCCTGCAGGTGGAGAACCCCGCGGAGCGTGTCGATGTGGAAGAGTCGGTGTCGCTGGCGTTCCTGGTACTCCTGGAGCGGCTGCAACCCGTAGAGCGCGCTGTCTTCCTGCTGCGCGAAGTTTTTGAATACGAGTATGCAGAGATCGCAAGCTTCCTCGGCAAGAGCGAGTTGGCCTGTCGGCAGGCGTTTAGTCGCGCCAAGAAGCATCTCGCCGACCATCGGCCACGCTTCTCCGCCTCGGACGAGTCCCACCGCAACATGCTCTTGTCATTTGAGCGGGCGGTCCAGGCTGGCGACATGGACGCACTGATGAATATGCTCAGCGAAGACGTGACACTCTGGGCGGATGGTGGCGGAAAGGTCAAGGGAGCAGCGACACGCCCGGTCTCCGGCGCGTTGGCGGTAGCGCGGTTCAGCATTGGTGCGACGCGGCGCTTCTTGCCAGCGGAGTACCGTGTTGACGTGGAGGAGGTCAACGGTGAGCCAGCCCTCGTGATTCGTGACGCGGGACGCGCGTACTTTGTGCTGACCATCGAGGTATGGGCGCAACAGATACATAGCGTGCGCATTGTCGCCAACCCCGACAAACTTGCTCACGTGTGAGGCGGTCGGCACAAGAATTGCTCCGCACCATCCGGCAGAGGACATGTACTCACTGCCGAACGTGACCACGACGTGTGCCATGAATCCCTACCTAGCCAGAGGCTGAAGCGGTGGGTGGTGGATGTCTCTGCGCGTATGTGCGGGACGGGGCAACTCTTTGTCGTCGACGCATCGAACATGCCGTTGTCATGCCACCCCGAAGCGTGGGGCGGACGAGCAGAATACCAGAATACCAGAATACCAGAATACCAGAATAGCCGCACGAACCACGGTACAGCGATGGTCCACTGGCAACACAGGTTTCCGCGGAGGCGTTTCTGAGGGAGTATGTACCCTTAAGCGGGCGCCGCAAGTGTTTGCAGACGTCACGGTGGACGCCTGTCTGTGGTAAGCTCGCAGTCACGCTGGGCTGAACAGCCCGCGCTCCCGACGCGGTGAAACCTCTTCCCCACCAAGGGTCAGGAGACAGGATCCACCGTGGGGTCTCGTTGTCTGACACGGGACGGGACAGGCACTGCCTCGGTCCGGTTGCTTCTTATCTCACAACGCCCCCTGATTTACGAATTCGCTGATGGCGTTCGGGACTCTCCTTCGAAGCATCTGCTGCACCGAGCGTGACGCAGTAAGATATAACGTCAGCGGTGAGTGAAGGTGAACTAGCTGACTGGCCACACGCAACAAGCACACGCAAGCACACGCAAGGAGTTGTATCATCTCAAAATGCCGTACCACAACACGAACTCACTAGCGCATCGGTCACATCAAGCATGCAGATTGGTGCTGTCTCTGCGTGTTACGATAGAGGGCGGCGACGTTCTGATGGACGTTTTTGGGAAGGGTGTTGTCACCTGTTCGTAGTGGACGGGAGTGGCATCGCTGTGCGATGGACGTGCGATAGGCGGAGGAGTGATGCATGGCAAGTCTCTCAGCCCTGGAGGGCGTTGAGGCCTATTTGATGGATATGGATGGCGTGCTGGTACGCGGGGCGCAGCTCATTTCCGGCGCGGCGGACTTCATCACACGGCTGCGCGCGGCGGGCAGGCCCTTTCTGATCCTGACCAATAGCTCGGTCTATACCCCACGTGACTTGCAGGAGCGGCTAGTACATAGTGGGTTGGATGTCGCAGTTGACAATCTGTATACCTCGGCGCTGGCCACCGCGCAGTTCCTGAAAAATCAATGTCCTGGTGGACGCGCCTATGTGGTAGGCGAGGCGGGTCTGACGACCGCGCTGCACGATGTGGGCTATGTGCTTACCGACCGGAAACCAGATTATGTGGTGCTGGGTGAGACGTTGTCGTATAGCTTCCAGCGGCTTTCCGTGGCCATCAGTCTGGTGGCGGCAGGGGCCCGGTTCATTGCCACGAATCCTGACGTGGTGGGGCCAGCGGAAGAGGGGCTGGTACCCGCGACGGGGGCTGTGGCGGCCCTCATTGCGGCGGCGACCGGCGTCAAACCGTACTTCGTGGGCAAGCCGAATCCGTTGATGATGCGCTCAGCCTTGCGACAACTAGGCGCGCACTCTGAAACGGCGGTGATGATTGGCGACCGGATGGATACGGACATCGTGTCGGGGACGGAGGCTGGCATGCGCACGATTTTGGTGTTGAGTGGCGTAACGCAGAGCGCACAGGTTGATCGGTTCCCGTATCGCCCGACGCTGGTGTTCGACTCGGTGGCGCAGATCGAGTTGTGAGAGAGACGCCGCGCCAGGTGACAGCGTTGAACTGATTCACAGCATCGTCATGTGTTGGCGGATATGCTGACTTGGAGTTATTTCAGCGACGCTGATATGTTGATGAGCAACTAGATGGCACATGCTCGTCAGCCGTCAACATTTGTCTGAGGCCCAGCGGACAATTGACGAGGCGGAACGCCTGATGGACTGGCTGCAGCGCGCAGCGCGGCGACCCAGGCTCTATCTGGCGCCGGTCTCTGATGAGGCCGAGGACGCTCCGACGCAATCTCCCGAATAGTCGCGTAAACAGTGTCGTCTTCCTCTATACGCAAATGTTGATCATACGGCTGATTAGGCTCCGGTGATTATGTGCCTGAGTCCCCTTATCTTGTTGGATTTAGTTGGCGACTCTGCCACCTCACTGCGTTTGCATATGCATGAAATACAGCTCGCTTTGCGCTCTCGTCAGCGCCACATATTTGATATTGCGCTCCTGCTGCAATTCCCACTCCTGCTGGTTGAGCTACTTCAATGGCATTTCGTCTGGGTTCAATAGGAAGATGCGATCGGCTTCCAGTCCCTTGGCTTTATGCACCGTGCTGAGCATCACATCAGGTCGCTCGCTATCAAAAGCGCTTCTATCTTGCGACACAACTCGTCAGCGTCTCGCGCTTCGAATAGCTCGTAGCACACACGCACTGCAGCGACCCGATCGTTGAGCCGCACCAAATCGGCCTCGGCATCATCGAACTGGCTGATCTTCTCCGCCTGTTGGCGCTCATACGCTTGCAAGCACTGGCCGAAACGCGGTCAGGAATAGCCATGCACACGGGTAACTTCCTGCACCACCTGAGTCAGTCGTACGCCAATTTCGCGGCCATTCACACGGGCAAAGAAGCCTTCTCGCATCAACTTGTTGCACAGTTCTATTAGTGGCGCGGCGAACTCATTGACTCTGGTATACAGTTCCTGATAGGTGATGGCCTGCGTGCGTTCTGATTCGGGCTCGGGCACCCAAATGAGCGCCGCCTTATTGCGACTGGTCGCCAAATGGCGATCGACACAGTTGTAACAGGCATTGAGCTGACCACCGACAAACCACTTCCAAAACGGCGGATTGCTGGTGTCTAACGTCGTATGCCAATAGTGATCCCAACTCAGCAGATCCGCGTACTCCTTGAAGCACTCTGGAAAGTGTTCCTCAGTGAAGCGCTCATAGATACTCGGGTCGCTGGCATTCGCCTGTCCAATGAACCGTGGCGGGGGAGCGTAGTACTCTTCCTCCCGCCAGTGCACAGCGATCTGTGCCTCGGAGACCGCAACTCCTTCGTCTTCATTCGCCATGGGTTGATCACCTCCTGGCCTTCTGACATTGTGTTCACGTCCTACGATGCGTCTGGCAGCGCTGCAGTAGCCTCGGGAAGGGTTGACAGGGTGGCGAGTTCCTGGCCCCAGTGGTTCATTCAGTCCATTAGGGGCTGGGGGTGGAACCGAAATGAGCGGCGCAAGGGGAATGTAATGGCTTGCGTAGACGCTTGTTGTGTTGCGAGCGCCTTGTCTCGTTTGAACAGAACCAATAGGATGCGCATCGGTCTATCCTTGTCTGGTCCACCTGGTTTAGGGAGCGATACAGTCTGTCTAGGCCATCCGATCCCAAGCTCGCAAGGTCGCACCAGTTGACTTTCTTACTCTGCCACTGGATGCTATAAGATGCGACTGTACTGAGACGCTGCTATGTGAGGAGTGTAGCATGTGGAATCGTCCTAGTCCAGGGCGCCCATGCTCTCGCCTGTGCTGGAATTGGCAGGCGCTCCGCGTACTAGTTCTTAGCCATGGACCCCTGCCGGAAAACGCACTTGAGGGCGCCACTTACTCACAAGCCGCTCAAGTGTGCCATAACTGGAGGAAGACGCCCGCTTCCACCCAGATTTGGAACCGATCATGCGCTGTCGCATGGGTACACAGTTCGGTCTGATCCAGGGCTTGCCACTGGCAGCCGGTGCATTCCACAGGGAAGACCGCGTCGGCGCAGGTACGATCCGGCACGCGCGGACGTCCTCTGCCAAAGCGATGGGTACTGACGCGGATGGGTAACAGCGGCTCAAACACGGCCTAGAGTTGATCCGAGATCCGAAATCCAGTAGTCGTCTGGTTATTGGGCGTGCGCGCTCGCGCTCGAGGTTGGTGATCTTGTTTGCACATTCCGACACGTGGTAGGCCGTGGGATGACGGGGCTGATAGAGCGACAGATCAGCACCGCTCGGAAGCTTGATGGTAGCCCACCGCCCCCAGCTCAAATCTCTTACCGGGTGAGAGATCGTGACGCCCTTGGCTCCCAGGTCCGCGAGTGCTATCTCGAGGTCCGGGCACATCAGGTAGAGTTCCTGCTTCGGCTGGCTCTCAGTGGGGTGCACCGCGGTCTCGGCTGGCGGCAGCTTGAAGATCAGCCAGCCCTCTCCTGCATCGACTCCCCGAAATCCCAGCACATCGTGCAAGAAGACCCGGTCGGCCTCTGGATCGCTACTGAAGAGCACAACGTGGGCGCCGCTGAACATGGTGTGCCCTCACTCTCGCTAAGTTGATGCGCCTCCACACGTTGCTCTGGGCGCACGACATCGCTTCTCACTCCTGGGTACCAGGCCAAGCGTTACGAACCGCTCTGCTCACTCCCCATTTTGGCATGTTATTCGGAAAAGCGCTGTATCCAGGCTGGCATAGCGGTTCACCCCCACAGGCGTGGGGACAGCGCCAGGGGGCGCTGACCCCAACCTACTCATGCTCGGTCAGCCCCGTATGACACTACGATGCGCATTCCCTGGCGACTCGGTCTGCCCACGTGCCTGGCTTCTAGCACGCCTTCGCCTTCGCCTTCTGGAAAGCTGTGCACCCGCCCGCCGGTCGTCGCTGGTCGTTCTCGGTCGCACGGCGAGCGCGCCCGCCATCGCGAGCCCAAAGCCAGCCGCAGCCTGTACGACAAGTGTCGCGAGGGCAACGAGAACGCTCGCACCAGCGCTAGGCTCGTCGGCTCCTAGCGCCGCCTGTACGGTTTCTGGTGCAGACGCGCTCGCAACGAATGCGCCAAGCAGGGCTACAGCCAGACAGGACAGCAGGCAGGCGATTACTGCCGCTACGAACCCGGCCCGTATAGCGGCGTCCACCCATCCTGTCCATCGCCGTACAAGGAAGCCCACAGCGAAGAAGATCGCGAAACTTGCCAGCATGCAGACATCGCCCAGATTGCGCAGGGCGCCCGTGTCGGGACTGCCTGCGGTGAGTGGAGTAAGCGCGAACTGCACTGCCCCGAGGCACCCAGCCACCATGCCGCCAACGATGCCCGTCCTGATCACGATCTCATGCATACGATATGGAGACAGAGACATTCCGTCCTCCCCTCCTTTGTTGCTTGTACTGCCTGTATTGCTCGTATTGCTCGTATTGCTCGTATTGCTCGTATTGCTTGCCGTCAGGCAAATCTCCTCATCATCTCTGTTGTCATTCATGGTACCTTGCCAGAACGGCAGAAGTGAATGCGAAATGCAAAGTATTCAACTATAATCTTCCCGAAAATAGAAAGGAATAGTGACAGATGGCTTATCAGCTAGAAAGACCGCTCGACAGCACCGATTGGAGCCTCCTACGCGAGTTGCAGCAGGATGGGCGTCTCTCGTACAACGAGTTGGGGCGGCGCGTGGGGTTATCGGCTCCGGCGGCGGCCGAACGTGTACGCCGCTTGGAAAGCGCCGGCGTGATCACTGGCTACGGGGCGCGGGTAGATCCAGCGAAGATGGGGCTGCCGCTGCTCGCCATGATCGAGTTGCGTTGCGCTGCTGGCAAGTGCCTGTTGAAGACGAGCAGCGCTGACGAATTCCCAGAAATCCTGGAGATGCATAAGTTGAGCGGCAGTCACTGCGCGCTGCTCAAAGTCGCGCTCTCTTCGATGCGCCACCTGGAGGCGTTCAATGAGCGGTTAGGAGCACACGGGCCGCTGACATCGACTATCGTGCTGTCCAGCCCGGTGACCTACCGCACCATTGACTGGGAGCATCCCACTGTGGACCTCGATCCTCCCAACGATCCAGGCTGGACACAGCGTTGAGGACGCTCAAATCTCCGAACTGCTGCACACCATATACTTAGGTAGACTCAGGCGTGCCTCGGAGACCCATGCAGTCCTGAGAGAGAAGGATATTCGATGCGGACGTTTCGACCATAACCCGCTGGATGACGGTTCACCCCCACAGGCGTGGGGACATCGCAGGCGGCGTGAAGGTCACATCGCAGGGTTCGGTTCGCCCCCACGTGTGTGGGGACGGTGCGTCAGTGGATAGCGCGGCATGGAACGGGATAGAATACGCGATTACAACACAGGCTTACAGAGCGCTTCCAGTCGTGATGGACCACCCTTGTGCTTCCTACCCACTTTCCTATCAGAGTGTCTGTTTCTCCTTCACTTAACCGCTCTGGAGGGACGAGACCCAGACGGCTTTCTACACAACACAAACGAGCCATTCTTGCACACGCAAGCAGGGAAAGTCTGCGTGCGCTGGCGAAAGTGTATAGTGTCTCCCACGAAACTATCCGGCGTGCGGTAGCTGAAATGAAATGTCGTCTCACCATTAGCCACTTTACAGACCGATCGGTTGTCCGCCCTACCGTCTTCTTCGTCGCCACCAGACGCATCGCCAACAATCATCCCAGAGAATTGAGAGTACTGCCTTTGTAGGTCTGATAGTTGGCATCATGTACTGCGTCAAGCACTGTGTCAAGCACTGTGTCAAGCACTGTGTCAAGCTCCGGGATTGTTGCGATGTACTGGATCAATTCGCTGAGGTAACTTATTTCATCGCTACGTAGCGGGCGCTTCGGCTCCTTGGTGTGCCGATAGTCGAGCGACTTGTGGATGACAGGATAGCCATCAATCGTGAAGGTTCAGTCTGCTTGCGGCACGTTGTTCCAGGAGCTGGAAACATGCCACCAGATACGACCTTTGCGCGGCCTGCGCTTCGGCGGTAAGCAATTCATTGTGTTCAACGCCGGCATAGCGTACGGTGATATTCAAATCGTCCTCTCGAGACTGGCCACCATCGCTCCGCATAGGGACATGAATGTGGTATGCTCCTTCTGTCCGATCATCATGGATGCATCTCTTCGGTGTTGGCGCTGGCGTAGCTCTAGCAAACCTGCCCTCCTCCCCACTGAACCAGTGCCGTGTTTTACAAGCGACATGACCCACGTCGCTTTGCAGCACATGACAGCAAGTCTCAGATGCAGCTGCGGTTTAGGCAGCCTGCTACACGTATTTGATTGGCGCCCATGAGCTCGGCGCTCGATGCTGTGTCACGGGCCATGACTCCAATCCTTCCCATGCGCTGAGCGATTGCTTGGTCGCGGCATTGCCGTAGCTGTGCATGACCTTGTATGGCTATGCGAGAAAAGGATGAATCGAGTGCAGAAGTTCCAAATTGGCAAGATTGCGGTGATCGGCACCTATATGCCGCGCCAATGTGGAGTGGCCACGTTCACCACTGACTTCTGCGAGGCACTCAGCGCCCAATACCCGGAAGCTGCGATCTGCGCCATTCCAGTAAACGATACCAGCGAAGGCTATCCCTATCCCGCTCGTGTGGAGTTTGAGATCGCTGAGCGCGACATCGAGTCGTACCGTCAGGCCGCGGACTACCTGAACATCAATCGCGTGGATCTGGTTGTGCTTCAGCACGAATATGGCATTTTCGGCGGACCCTCTGGCAGCTACATCTTAGAATTACTGCGCGAGCTACGCATGCCGATTGTCACCGTATTGCATACGGTTCTCGATGAGCCTGATCGCAACCAGCGCAAGGTGCTGGACGAGGTTGCGCGTCTCTCTGACCGCCTGGTGGTCATGAGCCATCACGCACTCGACGTGCTGCACAACCTGTACCTGGTACCGCGCGAAAAGGTCAGCTACATCCCCCACGGCATTCCTGATGTTCCGTTCGTCGATCCCAACTTCTACAAGGACGAGTTTGATGCCGCAGGGAAGGTGGTGCTGTTGACCTTCGGGCTGCTCTCACCGAACAAAGGCATTGAGCATGTCATCGCCGCTATGCCGACCATTCTGAAGCGCTATCCCGATGCCCTTTACTTCGTCCTCGGTGCAACACACCCGCACGTCAGGCGGCGAGAAGGTGAAGCCTATCGTCTGATGCTCCAGCGGCTTGCCCGAGAGCACGGCGTCGAGCACGCGGTCGTCTTCTACAACCAGTTTGTTCGGCTCGAGAAATTGGTGGAGTTCATCGGCGCGACTGATATCTATGTCACACCGTACCTTAACCGTGAGCAAATTGTCTCTGGCACACTCGCCTACGCTGTCGGCACGGGCAAGGCAGTCATTTCCACGCCCTACTGGCACGCCGAAGAATTGCTCAGCGAGGGACGAGGCGTGGTCGTGCCTTTCCGCGACTCCGCCGCGATCGCGGAGCAAGTCATCTGGCTGCTCGATCATGCCGCTGAGCGTCACACCATGCGCAAGCGCGGGTACGAACTTGGCCGCGAGATGACGTGGTCGCAGGTTGCCCAACGCTACATGTCACTCTTCGACCAGGTGCGTGAGCAACGCCTCCTTGTGCCTCAAGCTGGGAGCGTCTCGCGGCGTCTGTTGCGCGCGCATTCGCTTCCCCCGCTTAGCCTGAGTCATCTCCGACGTATGACTGACGACACAGGACTTCTCCAGCATGCCACCTTCTCTGTCCCAAACTATGGAGAAGGATATTCCATCGACGATAATGCCCGTGGACTGATCGCCACGGTTCTGCTGGAGGAACTGGGGCTGGGTTCACCTGAAGAGGTCGCCGCGCTGGCAGGACGCTATCTGGCGTTCATTGCGCACGCGTTCAATGAAGACGCTGGCCGCTTTCGCAACCTGCTGTCCTTCGACCGCCGCTGGTTGGAGGATGTTGGTTCGGAGGATAGCCACGGGCGCACCATGTGGGCGCTGGGCATGGTTATCGGGCGCTCGACCGACGAAGGACATGTGGGACTGGCAAGCTTACTCTTCAATCGCGCGCTTCTCGCCGTCACTGAGTTTACCGCTCCGCGTGCCTGGTCATTTGCGCTGCTCGGCATCCATGAATACCTCAAACGCTTCGCCAGTGATCGCGGCGTACAACGTGTACGCGACGATCTCGCTGACCGGCTGATGCAAGCATTCAATGTGAATAGTGCGCAGGACTGGCCCTGGTTCGAGGACATTCTGACCTACGATAATGCCACATTGCCCCGTGCATTGCTGCTCGCTGGCGCTGACATGAACAATGCCGCCTATGCTCAGGCAGGTGTCACTGCGCTGGCATGGCTGATGGAACTCCAGTTTGGCGAAGAGGGACACTTCATACCCATCGGTTGCCACGGCTTTTACCGGCGTGACGAAGAGCGTGCGCGCTTTGATCAACAACCCATAGAAGCCTACGCGACAATCGCTGCCTGCCTCACTGCCTTCCGAGAGACGGAAGACATACACTGGCATGTACGGGCCCAAGCTGTCTTCGATTGGTTCCTCGGACGTAATGATCTCGGCGTCTCGCTCGTCGATCCCGCGACTGGGGCATGCTACGACGGCCTCCAGCCTGATTGGGTCAACCAAAATCAGGGCGCCGAATCGACCCTGGCATTCTTGCTTGCGCTCTTGGAACTGCGCGCGACGGAGGCCGAGCTCCTCGCGGAGGAAGCCGCCCGCGAGGCCGAGCGACTCCTACTGGCGAAGGGGATGCCCGCTCATGCATGACCGCACCCCGCCTGACGTGGAGGGACTACGCCCTCACAGACCTACAATGCCGCCGGAGCACATCAATGCCTTTTGAGAACACGCTGCACGAGGTCCTCTTCCACCGGCATCCGCGCAACCCCATTCTGCGACCATCGGACTGGCCGTACCCCATCAACACAGCATTCAATCCAGGGGTAGCGCGCCTCTCAGATGGCTCAACGCTCCTGCTCTGCCGCGTGGAAGATCGTCGTGGGTTCTCGCACTTCTGCGCCGCACGCTCTCGTAACGGCATCAATGGCTGGCGGATTGATCCACAGCCAACATTGCAGCCGGATCCCTCCGGTCATCCTGAGGAGCTCTGGGGCATTGAGGACGCGCGCATTACCTATGTGCCCGAACACCAGGCGTACTACATCGCCTATACCGCGTATTCGCGTGCTGGTCCGGAGGTCTCATTGGCCAGGACCGCCGATTTCGCCGAGTTCGAACGGCTTGGGGCCGTCATGCCGCCCGAAGACAAAGACGCAGCCCTCATGCCCTATCGCATTGGGAACCGTTGGGCGCTAATCCATCGGCCCATGGGACCGGACGGTGCGCATATCTGGCTGTCGTATTCGTCGGATTTGGAGCACTGGAGCGATCATCGGCGCATCTTGGCGGCGCGCGAAGGGGCGTGGTGGGACGCCAACAAAGTCGGCCTCTCCTGTCCGTTGATCGAGACATCTGACGGCTGGCTCATGATCTATCATGGGGTGCACGTCACTGCGTCAGGAGCACTCTATCGACTCGGCCTGGCCCTTTTTGATCTCCAGCAGCCGGAACGCTGTTTGCTCCGAGGCGACGAGTGGGTCTTCGGGCCAGAAGCTCCCTATGAGCGCGCCGGAGATGTCGACAACGTTGTCTTCCCGTGTGGGTACACGATCGCTGAGGACGGTGACACCCTGTTTATGTATTACGGGGCAGCCGACACCTGCATTGCGCTGGCGACCGCAAGCGTGCGCACATTGCTTGCCTGGCTGCGCCAGCACGGCCACGCTGTTGATTCGGAGACAGACAGTACGGAGGCAAACCCGGGCTAGCGGCAGAGGCAACACACCAGGGTTGGCTACCGGCCACCGGGGACCATATCCTCGCGATTGGTGACGCCAGCCAGCATTGGAATCTCATTGGCATCAGGGTCGATGCGCAACTCGTTCATGATCCGCATCACGGCTGGAACGGCCTTGGCAACGTTGCTCGCCCCCTCATAGGCGGCGCGCGTCCCGACACTCCCGCGCAGATGTATCTCGCCGAGGCGTGGATAGACGCCGATGTGTTGCCCGGCCGTTCGCGAGTCGAGCGCGAGAGCCATCGAGACGGTCGCGGCAAGGTCATTATCTGCCACCAGGTCGTTGTGCAGCTCCGAC